>JBGAMU010000151.1:0-9207 GCA_044222685.1 Burkholderiaceae bacterium | reverse complement strand
CCCGGCTCGTGATCCGCGAGTCGCACCACGTGCGCGGCTGGATGCGTCGGCACGGCGTGCACTTCCAGCCGTCGCTGTCGGGCACGCTGCACCTGAGCCGCACCAACGCGTTCTTCATGGGCGGCGGCAAGGCGCTCGTCAATGCCTACTACCGCAGTGCCCAGGCGCTCGGCGTGCAGGTGCGCTACGGCGTCACGGTCGACCGGCTCGAGCTGCGCGACGGCCGGTTCGTCGCCGCGTTCGCCGGCGCCCAGCGTTTCGAGGCGAGAAGCTGCGTCGTCGCGTCGGGCGGATTCGAGTCCAACCTGGCGTGGCTGCGCGAGGCCTGGGGCCGCAACGCGCGCGGCGAGTGGCCCGCTGAAGCCTTCGCGATCCGCGGCACACGCTTCAATCAGGGCGTGCTGCTGAAGCACCTGATCGCACAAGGCGCCGAAACGATCGGCGATCCGACGCAGGCACACATGGTGGCGATCGACGCGCGTGCCCCGTTGTACGACGGCGGCATCTGCACGCGGGTGGACTGCGTGTCGCTCGGCATCGTGGTCAACACCGAAGGCCAGCGCTTCTACGACGAGGGCGAGGACTTCTGGCCCAAGCGCTACGCCATCTGGGGCCGGCTGGTCGCGCAGCAGCCGCGGCAACTGGCGTACTCGATCATCGATGCCAAGGCGATCGGCCGCTTCATGCCACCGGTGTTTCCCGGCGAGCGCGCCGACACGCTGGCTGCGCTGGCGCGCCAGCTGCAGCTCGACGAGGGTACGCTGCAGCGCACGGTGGCCGAGTTCAACGCCGCCTGCCGCGAGGGCAGCTTCGACCATGCGGTGCTCGACGACTGCCACACCGAAGGGCTGGCGCCGGCCAAGACGCACTGGGCGCGGACGATCGACACGCCGCCGTACTTCGGCTTCGCACTCAAGCCCGGCGTCACCTTCACGTATCTCGGACTGATGGTGAACGCACGGGCCGCGGTGCACTTCGGCGGCCGGCCCAGCACCAACCTGTTCGCCGCCGGCGAGGTGATGGCCGGCAACGTGCTCGGCAAGGGCTACACCGCCGGTGTGGGCATGACGATCGGCACCGTCTTCGGCCGCATCGCGGGCGCCGCCGCGGCGCAGGCCGTTCAGCGCGAGGTGCAGCATGACGCCGCTTGACGCGCTGGTGCGCCAAGCCAGCGGCGCGGCGTCGCCGGCATCCGCACCCGTTGCCGAGGTGGCGCGCGTGCTGCAGATCTGCAATGCCTGTCGCTATTGCGAGGGCTTCTGCGCGGTGTTCCCGGCGATGACGCGGCGCCTGGAGTTCCCGGCCGCCGACATCCACTACCTCGCCAACCTGTGCCACAACTGCGGTGCCTGCCTGCACGCCTGCCAGTACGCGAGCCCGCACGAGTTCGACGTCAACGTGCCGCGCGCGATGGCGCGTGTGCGCGGCCGCACCTATGCCCACTACGCGTGGCCAGCGCCGTTCGGACGCCTGTACGAGCGCAACGGTCTGGTCGTCGCGCTGGTACTGGCCTTGAGCCTGGCGTTGTTCCTGGCGTTCGGTTCGATGCTGAAGGGCACCCTGTGGGGCGCGCCGGGCAGTGGAAACTTCTACGCCGTGTTTCCGCACGAGCTGATGGTGTGGCTGTTCGCGCCGGTGTTCGGCTTCGCGCTGCTGGCGCTGGGCGTCGGCGTGATGCGGTTCTGGCGCGATGTGTCGCCTGGCGAGGCCAGTGCTGTTGCAGTAGGTGACGCGGTCCGCAAGGCGCTGACACTCAAGTACCTCGACGGCGGCCATGGCCAGGGCTGCAACGAGGCCGACGACGCCTTCACGCCGGCGCGGCGGGTGTTCCATCACTTCACCTTCTACGGCTTCGCGTTGTGCTTTGCGTCGACCTGCGTTGCCACGCTGTACCACTACGCACTCGGCTGGCCCGCGCCGTATCCGTGGACCAGCCTGCCGGTGCTGCTGGGCACCGCCGGGGGCATCGGCCTGCTGGTCGGGCCGGCCGGCCTGTGGTGGCTGAACGTGCACCGCCATCCAGCGCACGGCGACGTGGCGCAGCGGCCGATGGACCGCGCCTTCATCGCGTTGCTGTTCCTCACCAGCGCCACCGGCTTGGGCCTGCTGCTATGGCGTGAGACCGCGGCGATGGCGCTGCTGCTGGCGGTGCACCTCGGCGTCGTGATGGCGTTCTTCGCCACCATGCCGTACGGCAAGTTCGCCCACGGCGTGTACCGCGCGGCGGCGTTGCTGAAGTGGGCGATCGAGCGGCGTCAGCCGAACCGGCTGACGCTGGGTACCGACTGAATCGGCGTGCAGCGATGACCCGGCCGCACGGCTGGGCTAGCATCGTGCGCATGCCGATCGAAACCAGCCGCCTGCCCCGCCGCGCCTTGCTGCTCGGCGGCGCGGCGCTCGTGGCGGCCCCGGCGCTGCAAGGCCAAGGCGTGTTCCCGAACCGCGCGTTGACGCTGGTGGTGCCGTTCGCGCCGGGCGGCATCGCCGACCTCACCGCGCGCGCGGTGGCCGAGCCGATGGCGCGCACGCTCGGCCAGGCGGTGGTGGTCGACAACCGGCCCAGCGCGGGCAGCATCGTCGCCTCGCAGCTCGTCGCGCAGGCCAAGCCCGACGGGCACACGCTGCTGATGGTGACCAACAGCCATGCGCTGTCGGTGTCGCTGTTCCGTAAGCTGCCCTACGACACGGCAAAGGACTTCGCGCCCGTCGGGCTGATCGGCAGCTTCGATCTCGGCGTCTTCGTGCCGGCGAGTTCGCGCTTCAAGACGCTGGGCGATGCGCTGGCGTTTGCGCGAGCGCAGCCCGGCAAGCTGAACATCGCGACCATCGCGGTCGGCAGCACGCAGCACCTGGCGGCCGAGCTCTTCAAGACCACCGCCGGCATCGATGCGCTGGTGGTGCCGTACAAGACATCGCCGGCAGTGGTGAGTGCACTGCGCGCTGGCGATGCGGATCTTGCGTTCGAGATCGTCGGCCCGATGCTTGGCCAGGTGAGCGGCGGCGTGGTGCGCGCGCTGGCCGTCACCGGCGACGAGCGCCATCCGCTGCTGCCCGACGTGCCCACCGTGCAGCAGGCCGGCGTGGCGCGCTACGCCGTGTCGTCGTGGAACGCGCTGGCCGTGCCGGCCGGCACGCCGGCCGTCGCGATCGAGCAGCTCAACCGCGCGTTGCGCGACGCCGCGGCCACGCCCGAGGTGCGCGACAAGCTCGGCAAGCTGGGCCTGCGCCTGCGCGCCGGCACGCCGGACGAGCTGCGCACGCTGCTGGCCAGCGAGACGGCCCGCTGGCGCGAGGTGATCCGCGCGGCGAAGATCGAGCCGGAATAGCCGACGGTCTTCATTCAGCTGCGCGCGCGGCCGAGCCTCGTCCTGACACCGGTGGATGCCGGCCGGCCCCGCGGTCCCGACGAGCGGCCGAGGTGAGCAGTGACCAGCGCCGCGCTCAGCGTGACCAGGCACGAGAAGTACAACCACAGCAGAAAGACCGGCAGCGTCGCGAAGGCGCCGTAGAGCGAGCGGTAGATCGGCCCGTGGATCAGAAAGGCGGCGAAGCCGCGCTTGCCCAGCTCGAGCGCGATGCTGCCCAGCACGCCGCCGACGAGGGCGTCGCGCCAGCGCACCGGCGCATTCGGCAGCAGCCGGAACACACTGGCGAGGCCAACGCTGCACAGCGCGACGGGGCCGAGGTCGAGCGCGAAGGCGAGCGCCGGCGGCAGGCCGCGCATCAGCCCCATCGAGGCGCCGAGCAGGCTCGCCGTGGCCCACAGGCTGGCGCCCACGAGCAGCGGGCCCGCCGCCAGCATCAGCAGATACAGGCCCAGCCGCCGCTGCAGCGGCCGCGCCTTCTTGACGCCCCACATCTGGTTGAGCGCCCCTTCCACCGTGAGCAGCATCATCACCGCCGCGGCCAGCACGCACAGCGCGCCGACCATCGTGAGCCCGCTCGCGTTGGCGGCGAACTGATGCAGATGCGCCATCACCGAGCGCGAGATGTCGGCCGGCAGCAGGCTCTTGACCATGTGCTGCTCGATCGCCAGCTCGAGCGGCCGGAAGATCGGAAAGTGCCTGAAGAGCGCGAACGCCACCGCCACCAGCGGCGCGAGCGACAACGCGGTCGTCAGCGTCAGGCTGGCCGCCACCAGCGGCAGGCGCACCTGCCGGGCGCGGCGGACGGTGGTGCGGGTCAGGTCGAGCATGCGGCGATGTTCGCCCAGGTCGGGCGCGCGCCATTGAGGCCGATGAATCGCGCGGCGCGCAGCGTGATGTTTGGCGCGCTTGTTGGCGTCTTGGCTACGATCCGTACGTCGACGTGTCGAGAAGGCCAAAGATGGCAGGCGGTGCGCCCTGGGTACTGAGTCAGGTTCAGGTGGTCGCCGAAGCCATGGCCACCATTGCGTTTGCGCTGTCGGGCGTTATCGAGGGTGCGCGCAAGCGCCTCGATGCCGTCGGCATCTGCGTGGTCGGTGGCCTGGCGGCGTTCGGTGGCGGCACCGTGCGCGACGTGGTGCTGGACCGCCGCCCGCTCTTCTGGATCGAACATGCCGGCTGGCTGTGGGCGCTGCTGGCGCTGTGCATCGCGGCGATGGTCTTCATGCGCGCCCGGCACTTCGAACCGACGGAGCGCGCGATGCAGTGGCCCGACGCCGTCGGTCTGGGCCTCTTCTCGGCCAGCGGCACGCAGATCGCGCTCGACAGCGGGACGCCCGCCATCGTGGCCGTGCTTCTGGGCATGGTGACGGCCGTGTTCGGCGGCGTGCTGCGCGATGTGGTCTGCAACGAGATCCCGCGCGCCTTCAATGACCACCGGCCCTATGCGATCTGTTCGTTCGCCGGCGGTTGGGTGCTCGTCGTCGCCCAATCGTTCGCACTGCCCAGCTGGGTCTCGCTGACCCTCGCCGCGCTGGTGGCGACCGGCTTGCGCGGGGCGGCGGTCGTATGGGACTGGCGCCTGCCGGCCTGGCAGGCATCTCGCGGTGGCTGAGCGTTCAAACCTCGCCGGCCCGTCGGTCACGCCCGGTCGCTCGGTCCGTCGAAGTCCTTCGCGGCAACGCGATGCCGCGCATAGATGTCCCGCGTCCACGCCACGCCCGGGTGCGTCGCGTATCTCGCCATCAGCGCGCCAAACGTCGAGCCGACCGGTTGCGGTGCAGCCATCGGCGAGTCCTGCGGCCGCGCCAGCACGGCGAGCGTGGATGCCGCCGTGATGTCGGCCAGCGTGAACGCATCGCCCACCAGATACCCCGTGCCGGCGGTGCGTTCGGCCACGAAGTCGAGCGCCTGCCGGGCGGCGGCGTGGCCGTCTTCGATGGCAAAGGCACCGGTGATGCCGTTGCCCTTGCGCACCAGCGGCGCGGCCAGCGGCACGATCATCGCGTAGGCGATTTGCACCGCGCGTGAGCGGCCGTCGCAGAACACGCGCGAGAAATAGCCCGGGTTGGCGAGCAGCGCGTCGAGCACGGTGCAGCGGATGCGCGGCGTCAGGTCGTCGTCGAACCAGCGCTGGATGCGCAGTACCTCGTCACGCGCCGCGGCGTCGGCGGGGATCAGCCGCGGCTGCGGGAACTGCGCATCGAGCCATTCGACGATGCGCGCCGAGCCGTCGATCACGCCGCCGTCGTGGCGCAACACCGGCGTGCCGGTGCGGCCGGTCAGCGGCTTCACGACACCCACGTGCGGCCCCGGCAGCAGGCTGCGCCGCAGATGCGGCACGTGCTTCAGGTCGAGCGCCCAGCGGACTTTCTCGTTGTACGGCGAATGACGGAACTGCAGCAGTTCGATCATCACGTGTCGCCGGCGCGGCGCTGGCGTCAACGCGACAGCGCGATCAGTGCCAGCCCGATGGCCGCCGGCAGCGCCTGCACGTACAGGATGCGCCGGCTCGCGGTGGCCGCGCCGTACAGGCCCGCGACCAGCACGCACAGCAGGAAGAACACCTTCACGCCGGTGCCGGCGGCGCCGAGGCTCAATCCCCACAGCAAGCCGGCGGCCAGGAAGCCGTTGTACAGGCCCTGGTTGGCGGCCAGCACCCGGGAGTCGGCGGCCTTTTCGGGTGTGAGGCCGAAGGCGCGCAGGCCGGCCGGCTTGGTCCACAGGAACATCTCGAGCACGAGGATGTACACATGGATCAGCGCGACCAGCGCGACGACCACGTTCGCAGCGATCTGCATGACGCACTCTCCCTCATCGGCCGCCCATCCACGAGCGGCGTGAGTCTACTTCTAGCGTGCAAGTTCGCGCTGCAGGCCCTGGCACTGCTGGTCGAGGCGCCTGGACACGTCCGACGCCGCGCCGTTGCGCGCCAGTGCACGCGTCGCACGCCGGCTTTCGCTCTTGTACGGCGCGCTCTGCCGGGTGCGCTTGAGCTCGCCGGCCAGCGCGTCGTCCAGGCGCAGGCGATAGACCGCGGCGTAGGTCTTGTCGCGCTGCCCGCGCATCTCGGGAAACCGCTGCTCGCACTGGGCATACCCGGCGTCGAAGCGGGCCAGCGACTCGGCGCGCGACGGTGGCGCGGCCTGCGCGACGTGGGGGTGGATCAGCAGCACGGCGGCGAGTGCGCCGACGCGACGAAGCAGTGGAGAAGTGTGATTCAGCATGCGCCGCGCAGCATAGGGCCAGCGGGCACCGGCAGGCGTATCGAGGTGCATCGCGCGTTCAGTACACCAGCTCGAAGCGCCGGCCCTTGATGCGCAGGATGGCCGACTTCTGGCGGATCTGCTCGACCGCCAGCTCGTTGGTGATCGAGTCGCCCTCGCGCAACAGCTGGCCGTTCAGGATCACCATGCGTTGCGCCGGCAGTTCGGAGTACACCGAGCCGCCGAACGCGAGCGCGGGGACTTCGCGCCGCACGTCGTCGGGCAGTTCGGCCAGCCGTGGCACCGGTGCCTCGGCCGGCGCGGGCGCCGGCACGCCGGCTGATCGGGGCGCCGCGGCGTCGCGCCGCGTGGGGGCGGTGGGCGCGTTGGGGGCCGTCGTCGGCGCGACGGCCGGTGGCGGAGCAGCCGGCGAGGGTGCCGGCGCGCGCGCCGTGTTGCGCCCGGCTTCGGCCTTTGCGGTCGGTGGCGCGGCCTTCGGTGGCGGCCTTGGCGGGGCGGCCGGCGCGGGACCCGCGTCGGGCGTCGGCGAGGCCACCGGCGGCGAGCCGGGTCCACTCGGCGTGGTTGTTGGGGGTGTCGCTGGCGTCGGCATGGCGGCCTGCGGCGGAGGCGCCGGCGCCGGCGGCTGCGTCACCGGGCCCGACAGCGGTGCGCGCACCCCCGGCGGCGGTTCGGCCGTGACGGCCTCGTCGCCGGACGCCATCCAGCGCCAGGCCAGCGGCACGGCCAGGCCGAGGGTGAGGCCCACCACCACCCAGACCCAGGCCTTGCTCGGTCGACCGTCCTGCAGATCGAGCGAACCGGGCGGCACCGGCTGCGCGTTCAGGCCGGGCACCTTGCCGCGTTCGCGGTCGCGTTCGCTGTCGGCGCGGCGCAGGGCATCGAGGATGTACGACATGGTGCGTTCTCCGATGGCCCGCTATCGGCGCGGTGCGGAAGCGCCGGATGGGCGCGCAGTGGCCGGTGCGCTGGCACGTGGTGCTGGCGACACGGGCGCCGAGGCCGCACTCGCCGCGGCAGCGGTCGCGGGCGCGGCCGACGCCGCCGACGAGGCCGGCGCCACCGGCACGGCGCTGCCGGCGGCCGCGGGCGCTCTGGCCGGCGCCGATGCCGCGACCGGCGGTGATGCCACCGGCTTGCCCCGGCCGGCGACCCACCACGCCATCGCACCGAGCACGACGATCGCGCCGACGGCACCGCCGCCGATCAGCCACAGCCGGCGCGGCGAGGCCATCGCGCGCCGCAGGCCGAGCTCGCGCGCGTCGAACACCTCGGCGGCCGCCTTGTCGACGATGGCCCGATCGACGCGGTCGCGCCCGGTCGCGTAGGCGCCCAGCAGCGCGCGGTCGCACAGCAGGTTGATGCGCCGCGGGATGCCGCGCGCCAGCTCGTGGATGCGCTTGCGCGCCTCGCGGTCGAACGGGATCAGCCCGCTCATGCCGGCCACCGACAGCCTGTGCTTGATGTAGTGCGCGGTCTCGTTCTCGTTGAGTGGCTCGAGGTGGAAGCGCGCCGTCACCCGCTGCGCCAGCTGCTCGAGCTCGGGCCGCGCCAGCATGTCGCGCAGCTCGGGCTGGCCGATCAGGATGATCTGCAGCAGCTTGCGCTCGTTGGTCTCCAGGTTGGTCAGCAGGCGCAGCTGTTCCAGCACGTCGGTCGACAGGTTCTGTGCCTCGTCGATGATCAGCACGTTGTTCTGCCCGGCGGCATGCGCCTGCAGCAGAAACGTGTTGAGCGGGTCGACGAAGTCCTTCACCGTGGCGCCGCGCGCGTGCACCTCGTCGAGCGGGATGTGGAACTCCTCGCACACCGACTTCATCAGCTCGATGACGGTCTGCTTCGGATTGAAGATGTAGGCGACGTTGCTGCGCTTGGGCACCTGCTCGAGGAAGCAGCGGCACACGGTGGTCTTGCCGGCGCCGATCTCGCCGGTCAGCAGCACGAAGCCGCCGCCGCCGCGCACCCCGTACAGCAGGTGGGCGAGCGCCTCGCGGTGGTGCTCGCTCATGAACAGGTAGCGCGGATCGGGCGCGATCGAGAAGGGCTCGCGTTTGAGGCCGAAGTGCTCCGCGTACATGGGGCACGAGGATACCCGTGGTCTCGCGGCGCTCCCGACTGGGTTGTTGCCGACCGGGCAGGCCCGGATTCAACGGTGTGCCTGCTGGTTCCATAATGGCCGCGGGTTGTCCCGTGGGGATGGCCCGTGTGTCAGGTTCCCGGAGGGGGGTGCTCGGACATGCAGGTCCAACGCGGATCGCGTTTCACGCGACCGGTCGGCATGCGCACGCGCAGGGCATGGCTGAAGTCTGCCGCGCAGACGGCCGCGGCAGGGCTGGTCGCGGCGTCGCGTGTGCGGGCTGCACCTCAGCGCTGGCGCATCGCCCACGTGATGAGCTTCGAGTTGCCCTGGCGCTGGACCGATGGCCAGCTGGCCGGCTTTCAGCAGGCGCTGGCCGCACCGGATGCCGAGTACCGCGTGTTCCAGATGGACGTCAAGCGCCACCGCGAGCCGGCGGCCAAGGCCGAGCGCGGCCGCCTGGCGCGCGAGTGGATCGAGCAGTGGCAGCCCGACCTGGTCTACCTGTCCGACGACGATGCGGTGGCCGAAGTGCTCC
>JBGAMU010000150.1:0-9261 GCA_044222685.1 Burkholderiaceae bacterium | reverse complement strand
ACCTTGTCGGTGATGTCGACGCGCGGGCCGGCGAACACGACTTCCTGCAGGATGACGTCGTACTTCTCGCCCTCGAAGATCTGCTTGATGACGCGGTTGGCGCGCTCGACGACGCCGGCCAGCTCCTCGTTGCGGCGCTGGTTCAGGTCCTCCTGGAACTCGCGGCGCTTGCGCTGCAGGTCGCGGTCTTGCTCGACGAGCTCGCGCTGGCGGCGATTGCGCTCGGTCTCGGCGAGCGTGGGCGCGTCCTTGTCGAGCTTGTCGGCCGCCGCCTTGAGCTTGGTGCCCTGGTCGTTGAGCTCGCGCTCGCGCTTGCCGAATTCGGTCTCGAGCTTGGCCTGCGCGGCCTTGGCGGGTGCCGCCTCGCGCAGCACGCGTTCGCTGTTGACGTAGCCGATCTTCAGTTCTTGGGCAGGCGCCGCGCCCACCAGCAGCCACAGGCCACATGCTGCAACCAGCAGCTTGATGCGCAGGGAGGTGAACATCAGAACGCAGTCCCGATCTGGAATTGGAAACGCTGGATTCTATCCGTGGGCTTGCTTCTCAAGGGTTTACCCCAACTCATCTTCAACGGGCCCACCGGGGAGATCCACGACAAGCCCAGCCCCGCCGACGAGCGCAGGTCCTCGCCACGGATCGGTTCGCCCTCGCGCCAGACGTTGCCGACGTCGGTGAAGGCGAAGATGCGCAGCGACTTGTCGTTGCCGGTACCGGGTACGGGGAAGTACAGCTCGGCATTGAGATTGAGTTTCTTGGCTCCGCCGATGTAAGCGCCGGTAGGGTCGATGACGCCGAGCGAGCTTTGCTCGAACACCCGCACCGAACCGAGACCGCCGCCGTAGAAGTTCTTGAAGATCGGGAACGGCCGGTTGCCGAGTCCCTGGCCGATGCCGAGCTCCGCATTGACGCCGAGGCTGAACCGGGTGGTCAGCGCGAAGAACTGCTGGTACTGGAAGTTCGACCTCAGGTAGCGCACGTCGCCGAACGCACCCCACTCGAGGTTCACGCGCTGGTAGCGGCCGGCCGTGGGCGTCAGCACGCTGTCGCGCTGGTCGCGGGCCCAGCCGAGCGTGAGCGGAAATGCGTTGCTCTTCGCACCGTAGAGATCGCGATAGATGAAGTACGCGTTCGGGATCGAGTTGGTGCCGCGGATCTCGGTGCGTTCGGCGCCGATGCCGACGAAGACGGTGTCGAACTCCGAGAACGGCACGCCCAGGCGCACCGCCGCCCCGGGCGTGGCCAGCTGGTACTCGTCGCCCAGGCTGTTGAGCGGCCGCGACGTACGGTAGAAGACATCGATCGCGCGCGACACGCCGTCGATCGTGAAGTAGGGATCCACCGTGCTGAGCACCAACGCGCGCGAATACTTGCTGGTGTTGACCTCGAAGCCCAGGTAGTTGCCTGAGCCGAACACGTTGTCCTGCTTGATCGACGCCGACAGCGCGAGCTTCTCGGTGCTGGAGAACGTGAGGCCGAGCGCCAGGTTGCCGGTCGGCTTCTCGGTCACGTTGACCTGCAGGTCCACCTGATCGGGCGAGCCGGCCACCTCGTTGGTGTCGACGCCGACGTCCTTGAAGTAGCCCAGGCGCTCAACCCGGTCGCGCGACAGCTTGATCTTCTGGCCGTCGTACCACGACGACTCGAACTGGCGGAACTCGCGGCGGATCACTTCGTCGCGCGTGCGCGTGTTGCCTGCCACATCGAGTCGTCGCACATAGACGCGGCGCTGCGGGTCGGCGCGCATCGTGATGGCCACCTGCCCCGTCGCGCGGTCGATCTCGGGCACCGCCTCGACGCGCGCGAAGGCATAACCGTAGACGCCGAAGCGCTCGGTGAAGGCCTTGGTCGTCTCGGTCGCATCGACCGCGCGGTATGGCGATCCGGGGCGGATGCGCACCAGCGACTGGAACTCCTCCTCCTTGCCGAGGAACTCGCCCTGCAGGCGCACGCCGGTCACCGTGTAGGGCTGGCCTTCGTTGACCGTGATGGTGATCGAGATGTCCTGCTTGTCCGGCGAGATGGTGACCTGCGTCGACTCGATCGCGAACTCGAGATAGCCGCGGTTCAGGTAGTACGAGCGGATCGTTTCCAGGTCGGCGTTGAGCTTGGCGCGCGAGTAGCGGTCGTTCTTCGTGTACCAGGTCAGCCAGCCGCTGGTGGTGAGATCCATCAGGCCGAGCAGCGTGCCCTCGGAGAAGGCCCGCGTGCCGACGATGCGGATCTCGCCGATGCGCGCCGCGTCGCCTTCGGTCATCGTGAAGTTCACGTTGACCCGGTTGCGCTCCACCGGAGTGATCGTCGTCACCACCTCGGCGCCGTACAGGCTGCGCGACAGGTACTGGCGCTTGATCTCCTGCTCCGCGCGGTCGACCAGCGCACGATCGAACGGCAGGCCCTCGCCGATGCCCGACTCCTTGAGCGACTTGATCAGCTGATCCTTGTCGAACTCCTTCAGGCCGACGAAGTTGAGCGTCTGGATGATCGGCCGCTCCTCGACGACGACCACCGCCACCGTGCCCTCGATCTCGATGCGCACGTCCTTGAACAGGCCGGTGGCGAACAACGAGCGCAGCGCGGTGGCGCCCTTGTCGTCGGTGTAGGTGTCGCCGATGCGAAACGGCAGCGACGCGAACACGGTGCCGGCGTCGGTGCGCTGCAGCCCCTCGACGCGGATGTCCTTCAGCACGAATGGCTCGACCGCGTATGCCGGCAGCGCCAGCGCAGCCGCCATCGCCGCCACGGCCGCCACGGGTCGCAACGGGCTCATCACGAAAGGAAAGGACATGCGAGATCGATGATGTCAGTGCAGGCCCAGCAGGCGGGCCACGTCGTTGTAGAGGGCCACTGACATCATCAGCAGCAGGATCGCGACACCGCCCCGTTGGAGCCGCGCGAGCCACAAGTCCGACACGGGCCGCCCGGTGACGGCCTCGAAAAGATAATACATCAGGTGTCCGCCATCGAGCATCGGCAGCGGCAGCAGGTTCAGCACACCCAGACTCACGCTCACCAGCGCCAGGAATCCGAGGTAGTACGCGAGCCCCTGCTGCACCGACTGCCCGGCATAGTCGGCGATCGTCAGCGGCCCGCTCAGGTTGCGCACCGACGCCTCGCCGATCAGCATGCGGCCGAGCATCTTGATCGTCAGCGCCGACACGTCCCAGGTGCGCTGCGCGCCCTTGACGAGGCCGTCGATCGGGCCGTGACGCACCTTGACCAGCTCGGCCGGTGCGCCGACATACGCCTCGATGCGGCCGACGCTGCGTGCGCCCTCGGGCGTGGCACGCGGCCGCACGCTGATGTCGAGGCTCTGGCCGGCACGCTCGATGGACCAGAGCATCGAACGGCCCGTGCCGTCGGCGGCGGATTCGCGAATGCGCTCGCGAAGCTCGGTCGCGTCGGCCACCGTGACGCCGTCGACCCGCAGCACACGATCGCCTTTGCGCAGGCCGGCCTGCGCCGCGGGCCCGTCGGCCTTCACCTCGCCCATCACCGCTTCGCTGTAGGGGCCGCCCAGTCCGATGCGACGCGCCAGCGCAGCGTCGACTTCGCGGGCTTGCAGGCGCTGCAGCTCGAGCGTGACTTGCCGCGGGTTGCGGCCGCGCGCATCGGTGACCGACAGCGTCAACGGCTGGCCGGCCAGCGCACGTTGCGTGACCTGCCAGCGCAGGTCGCTCAGCGAGTCGAGCTCGACCCAGTCGCCATCGTCGGCCGCGTACGAGCGCACCCAGTCGCCGGACCGCAGGCCCGCGCGCTCGGCCAGGCTGGCCGGCGCCGGCGAGCCGAGCACGGCCTTGGGCTCGTCGACGCCGATCCAGTGCGCGCTGGCGTACAGCACGACCGCGAGCACCAGGTTGGCCAGCGGACCGGCGGCGACGATGGCCGTGCGCTTCCACAGCGACTGACGGTTGAAGGCGCGGTGCGCCTCGTGTGCCGGCACGTCGCCCTCGCGTTCGTCGAGCATGCGCACATAGCCGCCCAGCGGCAGCGCACAGATCACGAACTCGGTCTCGCCGCGCACGTGGCGCCACACCACGCGGCCGAAGCCGACCGAGAAGCGCAGCACCTTCACGCCGCAGGCCACCGCCACGCGGTAGTGGCCATATTCGTGGATGACGATCAGCGTCGCCAGCGTGACGATGAAGGCGAGCAGCGTGATCATCGCGCGAGCGCCCTCACCTGCCGCTGCGCGGCCTCGCGGGCGCGTGCGTCGAGCGCCAGCAGATCATCCAGGGTGTCCTGCGGGCCGAACCGTCCGGCGAGCGAATCGAGGGTTTGCGCATTGACGCGATGGATCGTGGTGAAGGAGATCGTGCCGGCAAGGAACGCGCCCACCGCCACTTCGTTGACAGCATTTAGCACATTGGTCGCGCCGGGCGCGGCGCGCAAGGCGTCGAACGCGAGGCCGAGACCGGGGAACCGGCGCGGATCGGGGTTCTCGAAGTGCAGTCCGCCGAGCGCGGCGAAGTCGAGCTGCGCCGCGCCGGACTCGATGCGTTCGGGCCACGACAGGCCATAGGCGATCGGCACCTTCATGTCAGGCGTGCCCAGCTGCGCCAGCACCGAGTTGTCGCGGCAGACGATCATCGAATGGATGATCTGCTGCGGATGGATCAGCACGCGCACCTGCTCGGGCTGCAGATCGAACAGCCAGCGCGCCTCGATCACCTCGAGCGCCTTGTTCATCATCGTCGCCGAGTCGACCGAGATCTTGCGACCCATCGCGAAATTCGGATGCGCGCAGGCCATGTCGGGCGTCACGTCGTGCAGTGTCTCGGGGTCGCGGCTGCGAAACGGCCCGCCCGACGACGTGAGCAGGATGTGGTCGACCCGTCGATGCCAGGCCGCTCGATCGGCCGGCAGGCACTGGAAGATCGCCGAGTGTTCGCTGTCGATCGGCAGCAGCGTCGCGCCGCCCTGCTCGACCGCGCGCATGAAGAGCGCGCCGCCGACCACCAGCGCTTCCTTGTTGGCCAGCAGCAGGCGCTTGCCGGCGCGGGCGGCAGCCAGACACGGCGCCAGGCCCGCGGCGCCGACGATGGCGGCCATCACGCTGTCGACGTCGGGGTGCGCGGCGAGCTCCTCGAGCGCACGTGTGCCATGCAGGACCTCGGTGCGCACGCCATCCGACGCCAGACGGCGACGCAGCTCGCCGGCCTGCGCAGCGTCCGACATGGCCGCGAATCGCGGCCGCCACTGCCGGCACAGATCGGCCAGCTCGTCGACGCGTTGATGCGCGGTCAGCGCGACCACCTCGAAGCGCGACGGGTGCAGCGCGATCACCTCGAGCGTGCTGCGACCCACCGAGCCGGTGGCGCCGAGGATGCACACACGCTGCCTGGCGGTGGGGGCGTCGCTCATGTCGATCGCGTTCACAGGCTGGCCAGCGCCATCGCGCAGGGCAGCACGGGCAGCAGGGCGTCGATGCGATCGAGCACACCGCCGTGGCCCGGCAGCAGGCGGCTCGAGTCCTTCGCGCCAGCGGCGCGCTTGACCAGCGACTCGAACAGGTCACCCACCACGCTGAGCCCGGTGAGCAGCAGCACGGCGAGGGCCATCGGCACGGCCCCGTAGCGTTGCTTCAGCTGGCTGAACACGCTGGCCGAGTCGGTCGCGATGCGGCTGTCCAGCACCATCCAGAACAGGGCCAGCGCCAGAACGCCCAGCATGCCGCTCCAGACGCCCTCCCACGTCTTGCCGGGACTGATGCTCGGCGCCAGCTTGCGGCGGCCGAACGCGCGACCGCCGAAATAGGCGGCGATGTCGGCCGCGAACACGATGCACAGCGCCGACAGCAGGAAGTTGACGCCGACGATGCGGGCCTGCGCCAGCGCCCACCAGCCGACCCAGAGCAGGCCCAGGCCGAGCAGCCAGCGCAATGTCGACGGCAACCGCGTCCAGCCCGCGGGCCCCAGACGCAGCGCAAACGCACCGCCGATCACCCAGACGGCGGCACAGGCCCACCACAGGGCGCGCGAATCGCCGAACTGCCACGAACCGGCCACGGCGAGCATTCCGCCAATGGCCACCACAGCGCCACCGACCCACGACAACGCCTGCGGCTGGCCGTTGAGCCGGCCCCACTCCCAAGCAGCAGCGCTGATGAAGGCCAGCGTGAGCACCACGAACGGCCACGGATTGCGCACCCACAGCGTGGGCAACAGCAGCGCCACCAGGATCAACGCCGTGATGACGCGCTGCTTCAGCATCCCTATCCACCCGGCGCTGCTGCCTGAGGCAGGCGGGCCTTGACGTCGCCGAAGCGGCGCTCGCGTGCCGCGTAGGCGGCCAGCGCGGCGTCGAGCTGCGCCTCGTCGAAGTCGGGCCACAGGCAGTCGGTGAAGTACAGCTCGGAGTAGGCCACCTGCCAGAGCAGGAAGTTGCTGATGCGCACTTCGCCGCCGGTACGGATGAACAGGTCGGGGTCCGGCGCATGCGCCAGGGCCATGTGGGAGGACAGCTGCGCCTCGTCGATCCGCTCCGCCGGCAGGCCCTGCGCCACCAGCTGGCGGCAGGCCTGCACGACGTCCCAGCGGCCACCGTAGTTGAACGCCACCGACAGCACGATGCCGGTGTTGTGCGACGTGGCGCGCTCGGCCTCGTCCCACGCCAGCCGCACCTTGTCGGTCACCGCGCTGCGATCGCCGACGATGCGGATGCGCACGCCCTTCTCGGCCAGCTTGGTGAGGTACTTCGACACCGCCACCAGCACCAAGCCGAGCAGCCCGGTGATCTCCTCCTCGGGCCGCTTCCAGTTCTCCGACGAGAAGGCAAACACCGTCAGGTACTCGATGCCGCGGTCGGAGCAGGCTTGCACGCAGCGCACCAGGGCATCGACGCCCTGCTTGTGGCCGAAGAAGCGGGGCATGAATCGCTTCTTGGCCCAACGGCCGTTGCCGTCCATCACGATGGCCACGTGGCGTGGTATCGAGTTGAGGTCGCGCTGCACGTGGTGTGGTTGTTGGTCTCGGGCGGCGTCGGTCCGGCAACGCGCCTAGACCGCCAGGATCTCGGCTTCCTTGCCGTGCACCAGCTTGTCGATCTCGGCCACCGTGCGGTCGGTGAGCTTCTGCACGTCGTCCTGCGCGCGGCGCTCCTCGTCCTCGGCCACCTGCTTGTCCTTGAGCAGCTTCTTCAGATGCTCGTTGGCCTCGCGACGCAGGTTGCGCACCGCCACCTTGGCTTCCTCGCCGGCATGGCGGACGACCTTGGTCAGGTCGCGCCGTCGCTCCTCGGTGAGCGCGGGCATCGGCACGCGCAGCAGGTCACCCTGCGCGGCGGGGTTGAGGCCGAGATCGCTTTCGCGGATGGCCTTCTCGATCTTCGCGCCCATGCCCTTCTCCCACGGCTGCACGCTGATCGTGCGCGCATCGAGCAGGGTCACGTTGGCCACCTGGCTGATCGGCACCATGGAGCCGTAGTAGTCGACATGCACCTGGTCGAGCAGGCCCGGGTGCGCCCGACCCGTGCGGATCTTCTGCAACTCGTGCTTCAGGGCCTCGACCGACTTGGCCATCTTGGCCTCGGCCGTCTTCTTGATCTCGGGCATCGTGCTCATCTGACAGATTCTCCTAGCGCGTCCTAGACATGCACCAGCGTGCCTTCGTCTTCGCCCTGCACCACGCGCTTCAGTGCGCCGGGCTTGACGATCGAGAACACCTTGATCGGCAGCTTCTGGTCGCGGCACAGCGCGAACGCGGTGGCGTCCATCACCTGCAGGTTGCGCGCGATCGCATCGTCGAAGCTGATCGTCGTGTAGCGCGTCGCGCTCGGATCCTTGTTGGGGTCGGCGCTGTAGACGCCGTCGACCTTGGTCGCCTTGAGCACCACCTCGGCGCCGATCTCGGCGCCGCGCAGCGCCGCAGCGGTATCGGTGGTGAAGAACGGGTTGCCCGTGCCGGCAGCGAACACCACCACCTTGCCTTCCTCGAGGTACTGCAGCGCCTTCGGCCGCACGTAGGGCTCGACCACCTGCTCGATCGCGATGGCCGACATGACGCGGGCGGTCAGCCCGGCCTGGCGCATGCTGTCGGCCAGCGCCAGCGAGTTCATCACCGTGGCCAGCATGCCCATGTAGTCGGCCGTCGCGCGGTCCATGCCCACCGATCCGCCGGCGACACCGCGAAAGATGTTGCCGCCGCCGATCACCACGGCCAGTTCGACACCCAGCTCGGTGATCTCCTTCAACTCGCGCACCATGCGCACGATGGTCGAGCGGTTGATGCCGTAGGCGTCGTCGCCCATCAGCGCTTCACCGGACAGCTTGAGCAGGATTCGCTTGTAGGCCGGCATCCGGCATGTCTCCCAGGCAATCTTGGCGTGTGCCGGAGTTTACGCGGCGGCGCGCAGGCACCGCCGCGCAGGACAGACCCTCACTGACCCTTGGCCGCCGCGACCTGCGCCGCCACCTCGGCGGCGAAGTCTTCACTGCGTTTCTCGATGCCTTCGCCGACGACGTACAAGGTGAACGCCTTGACGGTGGTGTTGGCCGCCTTCAGCATCTGCTCGACGGTCTGCTTGTCGTTCTTCACGAACGGCTGGTTGCCGAGCGACACCTCCTTGAGGTACTTCTGCACCGAGCCCTCGACCATCTTGGCGACGATGTCGGCCGGCTTGCCGGACTCGGCGGCCTTCTCGGTGGCGATCTTGCGCTCCTTGGCGACCAGTTCGGCCGGCACGTCGGCCGCCGACAGCGCCACCGGCTTCATCGCCGCGATGTGCATCGCGGTGTCCTTGGCGGCGACGTCGCTGCCGGTGAACTCGACGATCACGCCGATGCGCGTGCCGTGCAGATAGTGCGCCAGATGGCCGCCGCCGGCGTAGCGCTTGAAGCGCCGGATCGACATGTTCTCGCCGATCTTGCCGACGAGCCCCTTGCGCACGTCTTCCACCGTCGGGCCGAAGCCGTCCTGCGTCAGCGGCAACGCGCCCAGCGCGGCCACGTCGGCCGGGTTCTTCGCCGCCACCAGTTCGGCGCACGACTTCGCGAAGCCGAGGAACGAATCGTTCTTCGACACGAAGTCGGTCTCGCAGTTGACCTCGACCAGCGCGCCGGTCGTGCCTTCCACCGAAGCGGCGACCACGCCCTCGGCGGTGATGCGCGAGGCAGCCTTGCCGGCCTTGTTGCCGAGCTTGACGCGCAGGATCTCCTCGGCGCGCACCATGTCGCCGTCGGCCTCGGTGAGCGCCTTCTTGCATTCCATCATCGGCGCATCGGTCTTCGCGCGAAGCTCGCCGACCATGCTTGCAGTGATTGCAGCC
>JBGAMU010000029.1:0-41336 GCA_044222685.1 Burkholderiaceae bacterium | reverse complement strand
CTTGAGCAGCGCGAGGCCAACGACGAGCTGGCGCGCGCGCGGCTGGCGCTGACGGCGGCGACCATCGCGTACCAGTCGGCTCGCTCGGCCTACGGCAACTGGCTGGCCACCCGCACCGCGACCACCGACCCGCAGCAGGACCCCGAGGTGATCCAGCGCACGCGCAACCTCGACACGCTGAAAGCGCGCGAACGCGACGCGCAGGCGGCCGTGGAGGCGCTCGACGCCCGGCTGCTCGGCGCGCGCCAGGCGCTGGTGGTGCAGCAGCGCACCGAGGCCGACCTGCTGGATGCCGCCGATGGCGCCTACCGCAAGGCGCTCTTTACCCAGCAGCTGCGCGTGTTCGGCGCGCGGCTGGCGCTCACGCTGCCGTTGCTGGCCATCGCCGGCTGGCTGGTGGCGCGCAAGCGCAAGAGCGACTACTGGCCGCTGATGCGCGGCTTCGTGCTGTTTGCGGTGTTCACCTTCTTCTTCGAGCTGGTGCCCTACCTGCCCAGCTACGGCGGCTATGTGCGCTACGGCGTGGGCATCGCGCTCACCACCATCGCCGGCCACTACGTGATCAAGGCGATGCGCCGCTACCTCGAGCGCCGCAAGGCCGTGGAGCAGCAGACCGAGGCCGAGCGGCGCAAGGCGCTGTCGAACGACGACGCGCTGAAGAAGCTCGCCGCCAACGTGTGCCCCGGCTGCGAGCGCCCGGTGATGACCACCGGCGACGTGAAGGCCGACTTCTGCGTGCACTGCGGCCTGAAACTCTTCGACGCCTGCGGCGGCTGCGGCTCGCGCAAGAACGCGTTCTTTCGCTACTGCATGAAGTGCGGCGCGGACGCCGACAACCCGCCGCAGGCCATGCCGCCGGTGGCGCCGGCCACCCAGTAGGGGCCGCCGCCCGGCCCGTTTGGCAGCGGACGACAAACGGACTATGATCGGATCATGGTCAAGATCCAGATCGACCCCAATTTTGCTCCAACGGTGAACCGACGCCTGCACGAGCGCCTGCTGGTGCTGCTGACGCGTGCCTCGGCGATGGGTGTGCTGGCCGGCGCCGCCATCACGCAGATCGACGCCGCCGCGGTGCCGCGCGTTCTGGCCGCGCTGCACAACCAAGGCATCATCGGCGCGGCGCCCGTGGCGCTGGCACCGCTGCTGCGGCAGGGCCCGTTGCGGCTCGACGCCGCCACGGCCGAACGCATGGCCGACAGCGTGGACCAGCTGGTGGCCGTGCTCGACGAGTCGCCCGCCCCCGCCAGCGAATGGGCCGCCATGCGCGCCGTGTTCGGCGACGACGTGCTCGGCGAGCTGGTGGCGGTGGCGCCCGCCTCGCTGCGCCGCTACGCCGCCGCCGAGCGCGCCACGCCTCAGGCCACCGCCGAGCGGCTGCACTGGGTGGCGATGGTGGTGTCGGACCTCGCCGGTTCGTACAACGAGTTCGGCATGCGCCGCTGGTTCGAGCGGCCGCGCACGCAGCTGGGCGGCAAGAGCCCGCGCGCGCTGCTTGGGCCCAAGTGGACGCCCGATGCCAAGGCCGCGTTGCAGGTGCGCGCACTGGCCGCCGTGCTCACCGGCGCACAGCCGCTCGCGGCCTGACGCCAGCGCCCGCAGGCACCCCGCACATGGCCAAGCGGCTGGGCTTTCGGCACTGCGACTCGCGCATGCCCTTCCTGTGGCAAAGCGACGCGCAACCCGCGGCGCGCTGGCATGGCGAAGGCGAAGGCCCGGCCAACTACTTTGCCGACACGCCGGTGGGTGCGTGGGCCGAGTTCCTGCGGCACGAAGGCATCACCGACGCGGCAGATCTGGCGGGTGTGCGGCGCTCGCTGTGGGTGGTGGAGCTGCCCGACGACGGCTATGCCACGCCGAAGCTGCCGATGCGCATGCTCACGGGTGGCTTGGGCAGCTACGGCGCCTGCCAGGTCGAGGCGCGGCGGCTGCGCGACGCCGGCGCCGCGCGGCTCGAGGCGCCGGCTGCGGCGTTGAAGCCGGGCACGGCGCGCGGCTGGACGGCGGCGCCGGACATCGCCGCGGCATCTGCGCCGCGCGACGGCAAGGTGTGGGTGGTGTTCGGACCGTGCGAGGCGGTGGGGTGGCCGGCCGTGGCAGCCGGGGCGCCGCCGCAGGAGGTGCTTGCGCTGGTGAGAGCGCTCTGAGCGGCCACAACCATCGCTTGGATGGAGTGATACAAGCCATAGCTTGTTCTCAGAAAATATAATCCTCAGCCTGTTTCTTGACGAAACTAGCTTTGGCTTGTATTCTGCGGGGCCGGACTGGACCCGCCATGGACTACCCGCTCAAGACCCCCGATCAACTGCGCCAGCAGATTCGTTCGCTGCGCAAGCAGCGCCAGCTGACGCAGACGGGGCTCGGGGCGCTGCTCGGTGTCACCCAGGCGCGGGTGGTGGAGATCGAGGCCAACCCGGGCGCCGTGAACCTGCAGCAGATCATGCAGGTACTCAATGCCCTGGGCGCCGGGCTCGTGGTGCGCGATCCCCAGCCCGACTCGCCTGCGGATGAGCGGCCCCCCATCAGACAATTGCCCAGCCCGGCGCCAGACACCCGCGCGAACGCGCAAGCCACCAGGATCAAGAAGGGCAGCTGGTGACCTCCCGTCTGGCCATCTGGATGAATGGCGAGCGGGTCGGAACCTGGAGCGTCGACCGCGGTTCGCATCGCCTGAGCTACGACACGACCTGGCTGGCCTCACCCAGGCGTCGGTCGCTTTCGCTGTCGCTTCCCATCACACCGGCGCTCGAGATCCGTGGTCCCGTCGTGGCCCACTACTTCGACAACCTGCTGCCCGACAACGAGAGGATCCGCGAACGCATCGCGCGCCGCTACCGGGCGAAGTCGATCGAAGTCTTCGAGCTTCTGCAGGCCGTGGGTCGCGACTGCGTGGGTGCCGTGCAGCTGCTGCCCGAAGACATCGAACCCCGCGGCTGGGATGTGGTCGCGGGCGAGCCCCTGACTGAGCACCAGGTCGCCGAGCTGCTGCGCGCCACGCCTTCGGACCCGGTGCTCGGCCAGCACACGGACGACGACTTCTTTCGCATCTCGCTGGCCGGCGCCCAGGAAAAGACGGCGCTGCTGTTCACCGACAAGCGCTGGCACCGGCCACTTGGCGCCACGCCCACCACGCACATCCTGAAGCTGCCGCTGGGCCTCGTGGGCGGAAGCCGGCGCGTGGACCTCGCCGATTCGGTCGAGAACGAGTGGCTGTGTGCGCAGATCCTGTATCACCTGCGATTGCCGATCGCGCCGACCGAGATGTGGCGCTTCGAGGACCAGAAGGCGCTGGTCGTGACCCGGTTCGACCGGTCGTGGCAGAAAGGTGAACGCGGACAGCCCTGGATTGCCCGCCTGCCGCAGGAGGACTTCTGCCAGGCGCTGGGCGTTGCGCCCGACAAGAAATACGAGAGGGACGGCGGGCCGGGCATCGCCGATTGCATGCGCCTGCTGGCCGGCAGCGCCGACCACAGCGACCGCCAGACGTTTGCCCTGACGCAACTGGCCTTCTGGCTGATGGGTGCCACCGACGGCCACGCCAAGAACTACTCGATCTTTCTGGAGCGGGGAGACACGTACATCAGCACGCCTCTCTACGACGTGATCTCGATCTTTCCGTACGTGGGCGACGGAGCGAATCAGTTTCGCTGGCGCAAGGTGGGTCCGGCGATGGCGCTGCGCTCGAAGAACGTGCATTGGCAGTTCCACGGCATCGAGCCGCGGCATTGGCAGGCGCTGGCCATGAAGCACGGAGGTGCCCCCGTGTGGGAGGCGATGGTGCGCCTCGTTCAGCATGTGGAGCCGTCGCTGGATGAGATCAGCCGCGCGCTGCCGAAGGACTATCCGCCTCGCACCTGGGACAAGATTTCGCAGGGCATGCGCGGCCAGGCGGCTCGGTTCCTCGGGAGCCTCTCCGGCCGTTCGTAAGATCCTGGGACGCCCTCTTGCGGCCTTATGCGACCATGGGCGACCCGTTCCCGACGTGCGGCAGTCGCCCGACGAAGTCCTCTATGCAGCGGTTGCAGACACTTGAACTGCTGCCGAGGCTGACCGCTTGCGGCCATGAAGGAACTATCGAGCGCAGCTCGGGCAAGGTCGGCAATGTGCACTGAACCGGTCATCGATGTTGCCGACCTGTTCGACTGCCCGCGACCCCGAAAGAGTCATACGTCGCCTCGAGTTGGTTCCCGCAAACTTGCCGGTCAGGCGCGGCGGGAAAAGCCATTTAAAGCGAACGCGACCGCGCTCGCCGTGACTCCCTGGGACGCGCAAGTGGGAGTAGTCCGCCCGCAGTTGACTCCGCACCCGAGGGAAGACGTCCTTCCTCCGACTGATGCTGTGCCAGTTCCTCCAGTCAGAGTCCGCGAACGCCTCTTCGAACGGGTGTAGTTGACGCGCTGCTTGTTGGCGCCGAACGATAACTGAGGTGGGGAAAATTCGGTTGGCGCCAACACGTCCTGCACCTGATGAGCGTTGGTGCCAAGGCGCTGAGCGGCGATTCGGTGTCCGACCCAGCCGTGGATACGGTGTGCGGGCCGGGAGAACGGCGTGCCAACTGGGTCATCGCGGGCCGTCCTGTCCGCGCGGCGCATCCGAAGGCTGGGGCTGAAGCATCAGCCGTCATCAGCGGCTGGCGGATGGATCAGGCCTGAGGCACGGTCGCTGCGGTCGTCGCGATGACGCCGCGCCGGCTGCGCATGGCCAGGCCGATGCGATCCAGTTCGACATCGCTCAGCAAGCGGGTCGCCATGGGCAGCAGTTCGGCTTCCTCGCGGGCGATGTGCTGCTCGTACAGCTGCACGAAGCCCGGTACATCGGCGTCGGCCAGTGTTGAAGCGGCGCCTTTGGCGACTTGCAACAACCGCTGGCGCATGGAAGCCCAGCGCTGCTCCAGCAAACGGTGATCACGGCACAGCGACGCGGTCAGCTCGCGCAGGCAAACCGCATCGGAGCCGGCCATGGACTCCAGCAGGGCGGGAAACAGATCCTGCTCCTCGTCCTCGTGGTGGTGGCGCGCGGCAGTATCGAAGTAGCGCATGACGGCGCTCGCGGCTTCTTGCGCAGGGCGGTCCGCGCCATGGGTCTGCAGGTGGGTGACCAGGCGCAGCAGGGTTTCGCACTGGTGCTGCACACGCCCATGGCAGGCCGCCAGCATTTCAAGCGGGACTTCGAAGCCAACGGCAGGGGCGCTGTGGCCGGGGAGGGTCAGGGCCATGGTGGAATGCTCCTGTGGGCCTTCAGGCGCTGCTGCCCGGGCGCGCGGCGCGACGCGGGATCGGTGCGGCCACCACCGCAGGCAGCTTGCGGCCCGCCTGCGATAGGGGCGACTTGCCCTTAGTCGCTGACTGGCCGTGAGTCATGTCCGCCAGCGTGGCGCCGTCCAGCGCCTTGAAATAGCCCGCCAACGCGTCGTCGAAGAGGTGCTTCAGCCGGCAGCTCGGCGTCAGCGTGCAGGCGTTGGTGGTGGCGTCGAAACACTCCACCAGCCTGAAGTCGGTCTCGGTGGCGCGCACCACATCGCCGATGCGGATGGTCTCGGGCTCGGCCAGCAGCCGCAAGCCACCGCCGCGGCCCCGGGTGGTTTCGAGCAGTCCTTGACGGGCCAGGTCGTTGACAACCTTCATCAGGTGGTTCTTCGACAGCCCGTGGTGCTCGGCCAGTTCGCCGATCGTCACCAGGCGGTCCCGGTGCGCCGCGCAGTACATCAGCACCCGCAGCGTGTAGTCGGTGTATTCGGACAGGCGCATGGCAATCCTTAAAGATGCACGCAGTGTATTGCTTTGAGGGCAACGAGTCATTAACATGTACGCATTCTGCATCTTTTGTCCGACAGCCAGATTCGCAGGTCCCATAGATGGTGCGCACGGTCATGACGAAGCCCATACCCGACATCCCCCTGGTCGCCACGGGTGCCCCGCAGGGCGCCGCGGCGTCCACGTCGAGCGCGCAGTTCCCTTTGCCCGGCTGGCCGCTGTTTCGCCTCGGATTCCGGCCGTTCTACCTGGGGGCAGCCGCGTTTGCCCTGTTCGCGGTGCCGTACTGGATCGCGGGCCTCCTGGGCCTGGTGGCACTGCCTTCGACGATGCCGCCGCTGCTCTGGCACGCCCACGAGATGCTCTACGGCTTTGCCGTGGCAGTGATCGTCGGCTTCCTGCTGACGGCCGGCAAGGCCTGGACGGGCCTGGCCACGCCGCGCGGTGCCACGCTGGCGGTGATGGCGGGGCTGTGGCTGGCAGCGCGGCTGTCCGCCGTGGGGGCGCCGTACGCGGTTTACGCCGTTCTGGACGTGGTGCTGCTGCCTTGGGTGGCCTTCGTGTTGATCCAGGTCCTGCTGAAAGCCGGCAACCGCCGCAACCTGCCACTGGGCGCGATCGTGCTGCTGCTGGCGACAGCCAATCTCACCTTTCACGCTGCCGTGCTGGGCTGGCTGGACATCGATCCGCTGCGGGCGCTGCACGCCGGGTTGGCCCTGGTCGTGATGATCGAATGCGTGATCGCAGGGCGGGTGATTCCGGCGTTCACGATGTCGGCGCTGCCGGGCCGACAGCTGAAGGTGCCAGCTTGGCTGGAGCGCAGCACGCTGGCGGCGACGGCGCTGTCGCTGGCGGCCTGGGTGCTGCTGCCCGCCAACCTGGTCACGGCGGCTGGCTTTGCCTTGGCGGCCTTGCTGCATGCCGCACGCTTGTGGCACTGGCAGCCGTGGCGTACACGGTCGCGACCCATCCTGTGGGTGTTGCATGCAGCCTATGCATGGTTGCCCGTCGGCTTCCTGCTGCTGGCATGGGCGCAACTGGGTGGCGTGGCCGCCTCTGCCGGCATCCACGCCCTGGCGGTGGGTGCCACAGCCGGGCTCATCGTCGGCATGGTCACCCGCACCGCCAGGGGCCACACCGGTCGCCCGCTGAAGGTGTCGCGCCTGGAGGTGGCCGCCTACCTGCTGGTGGCAGGTGCCGCCGTCGCCCGCGTGCTGCTTCCCTTGGTGTCACCGGCACACACGGCCGAGGGGCTGGTGGTGGCCGCAGCCGCCTGGGCCGCGGCCTTCGCCCTCTACCTCTGGGTCTTCACACCTTGGCTGCTGAGCAGCCGTCTCGATGGCAAGGACGGCTGAGCGTTCCCGTTCCCTCCCCGCGCCCACGGCACGCCCTGTCGCGCGCCCAGGTGCTCACTTACCCCTGAAAGGTTCCCATGACTGCAACCCTGATTCAACCCACCTTCGAGCTGGACCTGCGGACCATCTCGCCGCGTGATCGTCACCCGCTGATCTTCGGTCGCTTCGATGCCCTGGCCACCGGCCAGGCGCTGCAACTCGTGAACGACCACAACCCGCAGCCCCTGCGCTATCAGTTCGAGGACCGCGCTCTCGGACAGTTCGAATGGGCCACGCTGGAAGCCGGCCCGTCGGTCTGGCGCATCCAGATCAGCCGCATCGCTGACGCCGTCGCGCCTTCGGCAGGCGCCAAGGGCGACTCCTGCTGCTCAGGCGGCGCCTGCTGCGGTTGACATCCCGCTCGCGCAGCGATGACCTTCGTCGTCACCGAAGCCTGCATCCGGTGCAAGTACACCGATTGCGTGGACGTGTGTCCGGTCGACGCGTTTCGCGAAGGGCCGAACTTCCTGGTCATCGACCCGGACGAGTGCATCGATTGCGCGGTCTGCGTTCCCGAGTGCCCGGTGAATGCCATCTATGCCGAAGAAGACGTACCCACCGGCCAGCAGCATTTCACGCCGCTGAACGCCGAGCTGTCGCGCGAATGGAAGCCCATCACGAAAACCAAGCTCGCGCTGCCGGATGCCGAAGCCTGGAGCAAGATCGAACACAAGCTGGGCGAGCTGAAGCGATGACAACCCGGACGCGATGTGACCGCTCGTTGGCCGGCGCGCCCTGAGCATGGCAAGTTCCAGGAAGGTCATCCCCATCACGCCGGTATCGGGTGCGAGCGACGACGGCACACAGTTCGTCTCGATGTACCAGAAGCAGGCGACGATCTACCCGCGGGCGGTGAAGGGCTGGTTTGCCACCTGGCGCTGGTTCTTCGTCCGGCTCACGTAGCTGCTGTTTTACGGCCTGCCTTGGCTGCAATGGGGCGGACGCCAGGCCGTGCTGTTCGATCTGGAGGCGCAGCGCTTCTACATCTTCGGCCTGTTGCTCTATCCGCAGGACCTGATCTTCCTGGCCGCGCTGCTGGTGTTGTCGGCCCTGGCACTGTTCTTCTTCACCGCGGTGGCCGGCCGCCTGTGGTGCGGCTACACCTGCCCGCAAACGGTCTACACCGAGATCTTTATGTGGGCCGAACGCCAGATCGAGGGCGCCCGCATCGATCGCATGCGTACGCGCATGCGATGGGTTGCGCCATCCACGGACTGAACGCGCTGGCGCTCGGAGCTCGGATACGCGCCTGAGTGCGCTCCCGTACAGATGCCGGGATCTGTTTGGGCGTAGGCTGGGCGTCCTGGGGAGTGCCCGCCCCGTTGACGATGACGATGACCAGCCCAGTGACCACGACCCGCAGACTCGAAGCTGAGGGGGACTCCGCACCCGCCACGAGGCAGGACGAGGAGGCATCTGCGGACTCACCACTGACGAACGCGGAACTGGTGCAGTTGCGCATCCGCGTGATCGCCTTGGAGAACCTGGTCATCGCGCTGCTGGCCGAGGCACCGAATCGACAACTGACCCTCGCGCGAGGCATGGCGAGCTACATCTCACCGCGAGCCGGCTTTACACCTCACCCGATCACGTTGCGAGCGGCCGACGAGATGTTGAGCTTGGTCGACCGGGCTGACCGCTACCTCCGCCCGTCGATGCCCTGATCGTCGCCATGCACAGTTTCCACATCTACCGCTACAACCCAGATGCAGACGAGAAGCCTCGCATGCAGGTGATCGAACTGGAGGTGGACGCCGGTGACCGCATGCTGCTGGACGTGCTGACTCGCCTGAAGGCGATTGACCCGAGCTTGAGCTTCCGCCGCTCCTGCCGCGAAGGAGTTTGCGGCTCGGACGCCATGAACATCAACGGCAGGAACGGCCTGGCGTGTGTGACCAACATGCGCTCGCTGCCGAGCACCGTGGTGCTGAAGCCGCTGCCCGGCCGGCCCGTGATCCGCGACCTGTTTGTCGACATGACCGGCTTCTTCAAGCAGTACCACTCCATCAAGCCCTGGCTCGTGAACGATGACCCGCCGCCGGAGCGCGAGCGACTGCAGTCGCCCGAGGCCCGCGATGAACTCAACGGCCTTTACGAGTGCATCCTGTGCGCTTGCTGCTCCAGCGCCTGCCCAAGCTTCTGGTGGAACCCCGACAAGTACGTCGGGCCGGCGGGACTGCTGCAGGCCTACCGCTTTCTGGTGGACAGCCGCGATCAGGCCAGCGGCCAGCGGCTGGACGATCTCCAGGATCCCTACCGCCTTTTCCGATGCCGAACGATCCTGAACTGCACAGACGTTTGCCCCAAGGGGCTGAACCCGGCGCTGGCCATCGGAAAAATCAAGGAAATGATGGTGCGACGTACTGTCTGATCTCCCTCGCTCGGAACCGCATCTCGCAACCTGCGCTTCGTACGGTGCCGCACGGACGGCGGATGCGTGGTTGGTCATCATCGAAAGATGAGCGTTTCATCCCTCCGCCGCAATCTCCACCGTCGCGTCCGGTGATGTCGCGCCCATGAGTGCGTACCAGGGCTTCCGGATATTCAGCCATGTCGTGCTCGGCTTGATGTTGGGGGGCATCGTGTACGCCGCCTACATCGCCGTCACCTACTGGACCGGCATCAGCGTCTGACGCTGCGGGCCTATCGATGAACAAGCGACAGGCCAGACTCTTCGCAATCGGTTCGACCGTCGTGGCTGCCTTGGTCTTTCTGGGGCTGACCATCGACAGCCACCGACAGTTCCCCAAACTGACCAACGCTCAGAACATCACGCCGGCCGTAACGCACGGCAAGGATGTCTGGCACAAGAACAACTGCATCAACTGCCACACCTTGTTCGGCGAGGGGGCCTACTACGCGCCCGACCTGACCAAGATCGCGCAGCACCGTGGCGCGGCTTACCTCCAAGCCTACCTGAAGGACCCGTCAAAGTTCTACGACGAACAGCGCCACCGCCGGCTCATGCCAAAGCAGGACATGACCGACGTCGAGATCGCCGACCTGGTGTCGTTCCTCGATTGGGTGAGCAAGGTGGACAACCAGGGCTGGCCACCGAGGCCGATCCTGGTCACGGGCTCGGGCATCGGGCCGATGGGCGCGCCTCGGCCCATCGAAGGGACAGCGGGTTCTGCGCCGCCGCCAGGCGCCGCAACACCAGCTGGCGACAAGAGCCCGATCGCGCTGGGCGAGATCGTGTTCAAGACATCGACGCCGGCCTGCGCTGCCTGCCACTCACTGCTGCCCGGCGCCCAGATGGCAGGGCCGTCGCTGGCGGGCGTGGCTACACGCGCACACCAGACCATCGGATCGACCGACTACAAGGGCCAGGCGAAAGACGCGACGGCCTATCTGCGTGAGTCCATCGTTCAGCCCAGTGCGCACACAGTTGCCGGTGCCATGTACTCGGCCAGCGGGGTGTCGTTCATGCCCGCCACCTATGGCAAGGACCTGACGCCCGAGCAGATCGATCAGCTGGTCGCCTATCTGGCGACCTTCAAGTAGTCCGGCGCACGCTTCAAGGAACCCGCCATGCGCTACAGGTCTCAATCGGTTGCCTACTGGTACTTCGCCGTCGCGATGGTGCTGTTCGGGCTGCAGCTGGTGTTCGGCCTGTTGTCGGCCGCCAAGTACCTGGGTCCGGACCCGCTGCTCTACATCCTGCCCTTCGATGTCACGAAGGTCATTCACACCAACCTGCTGATCGTGTGGGTGCTGACCGGCTTCATGGGCGCCACCTACTGGCTGGTGCCCGACGAATCGCGCACCGAGCTGCACAGCACCAAGCTGGCCTACCTGCAGCTGGTGCTGTGGACGCTGATGGGCGTGACCGCGGTGGTGGGTTACCTGTTCCGCTACGGCACCGGCAACAAGCTGCTCGAACAGCCCTTGCCGCACAAGATCGTCATCGTGATCTGCATGCTGATCTTTCTCTACAACATCGGCATGACGATCTGGAAGTCCAAACGCTTTACCACCACCGAAGGCGTGCTGACCCTCGGCCTGGGCTTGGCGGCGGTCTTGTACCTGCCGGCACTGCTGGAATACGAGAACTACACCGTGGCCATCTTCTACCGCTGGTGGACCATCCACCTGTGGGTCGAGGGTGTCTGGGAAATGATCCAGGGCGGCTTCCTGGCCTACCTGCTGATCCGCCTGTCGGGCGCGGACCGAGAGGTAATGGAGAAATGGCTGTACGTCATCGTCGGCCTGGTCTTCATTGCCGGCATCTTGGGCACGGCGCACCACTACTACTGGGTCGGCGTGCCGTCGTACTGGCTGCCCATCGGCGGTATCTTCAGTGCTTTGGAGCCCGCCGCGCTGGTGGGTATGGCGATCTACGCGTATTCGGCCATGCGCCGATCCGGCATGTCGCACCCAAACACGCTGGCTCTGCACTGGACGCTAGGAAGTGCCGTGTTCACGCTGTTCGGCGCCGGGTTGCTGGGGCTAGCCCACACCTTCCCCGACGTCAACAAGTGGACCCACGGCACGCTGATCACCGCGATGCACGGACACGCCGCGTTCTACGGTGCCTACGCGATGATCACGCTGGCGATGATCAGCTTTGCCTTGCCGTCGATGACGCCCGGGCGATCCGAGCAAGGCAGCAGCATCGGCTATTGGTCGTTTTGGCTGCAGATCGGTGGCATGTTCGGCATGACCTTGTCCTTCGCTACCGCCGGCATCGGGCAGGTCTACCTTGAACGCATCCTCGGCATGGGGTACTTGGACGCCCAGCTGAAGATCCAGGTGCACTTTGTGATGCTGGTCGTCACAGGATCGATCTTCGCCATCGGCGTGGGCCTGTTCATCTACGACTTCTTCCGCTACGCGCCACGTTTCGAGGTCGAGGACGACTCAAAGTCGACCCTGCGGCCCGGTTTGGCGCCTGGCGTGAGATCAGTGTCCGCGTGACCGACTGGGTTGCACCGGACAGCAAGCCGTACTACCTGCCGGCCGGCGACGAAATCTCGATCTTTCAGCAATGCCACAGCCGCGGCTTGTCGGTAATGTTGAAGGGCCCCACCGGATGCGGCAAGACACGCTTCGTTGAACACATGGCCTGGCGGCTGAAGCGCCCGCTGGTGACGATCTCCTGCCATGACGACCTGACGGCCAGTGACCTGATCGGGCGCTTTCTCATCCGGCATGACGGCACGGCCTGGCAGGACGGGCCGCTCACGCGTGCGGTGCGCGAAGGCGCGCTGTGTTATCTGGACGAGGTCGTCGAGGCGCGTCAGGACACGATGGTGGTTCTGCACTCGCTGACGGACCACCGGCGCTTCCTGCCGATAGACAAGACTGGCGAGACGATCACCGCTGCACCGGGCTTCCAGCTCATCGTGTCGTACAACCCGGGCTACCAGCGCATGCTGAAGGACCTGAAGCCCAGCACCCGACAGCGGTTCGTTGCGCTGGATTTCGATTTCCCACCGGCACCGCAGGAAGCGGCGATCGTCGAAGCGGAAGCGGCCTCCGACCACGCGATGGCGGTGGCTCTAGTCACTTTGGGTCGCCGGCTGCGCGGTTTGCGCGACAGGGGGCTGGCGGAGGTGCCGAGCACGCGGCTGTTGATCGCCGCCGCAGGCTTGGTGGCCAGTGGCATCAGCCCGCGTCAGGCTTGCTACAGCGCCGTCGTCTCGCCCCTGTCCGACGACGAATCGCTGGTGGGCGCGATGCGCGACCTGGTCGACGCCACCTTCGTCTGAACGCCGCAAACGTTTGGAAGGACGGGCATGGCTGAAGCCGAAGACGTCATCACCGATGCGGCGCTGCATGCGACAAAGTTCGTGCAGGGCATGTGGCGCCGGCACCGGGCCCATACGCCCGGCCTTCCCAGTCTGGCGCTGGCAGACATTGCACAACGTCTCGATCTACTGATCGTGGCCGTGTTCGGTCGCGCCTGGTCTTTGCGTGTGGCCCAGGTGCCGACTCGCGCGACCCTCCTCGCGAGAACCTTTCAGCGACAGAACCGCCCCCGTGTGCAAGGCGCGATCCCGGCCACCGACGGCGCGCAGATCTGGTTGCCTGCCGAGACCGGTCTGACCGATGCAGCGCTGGCGCTGGAGCGTTTTCGCACTGTGGCGCTGCAGCAGGCGATGCGTGTGGCTCGGGGCAGCGCGGCAGGCGCTAGCGGCGACGCCACGCCGTTGGTGCGTGATCTCTACTTGCTGATTGAGGCCCATGCCGCTGACATGGATCTGGCGCAACTGCTGCCCGGCATGCGGGCGCCGTTGCAGGCCGTGCGGGCGGCCGCACTGAGCGCGCGCCCCGCCTTGTCGCACTTCCCTACCCAGCTCCAACCGCTCGAAGCCTGGGTGCGCCGGCTGATGGACGTACCAATCTCGGGCCGGGGTACCTATCCCCTGTACAGCCCCTCACCGGTCAAATCCAAGCAGCTGGCGCGCGATATCGCGAGCAAGCTTCAGGGAAATGGACCGAATTCCGGCGGGCCCAGCACTCAGCCCTTGTTCAAAGACTGGTGGACAGGCGAACTCCTTGTGCCCGCCGCTGGGTCGGGACTGGCGGCCGGCAGTGACAAGGACAGCGACAGCGTATCCGGCCCATCTGCGGACCCCGTTCGCAGCGCTCGCCTGGCGCGCCAACCGAAGGTGCGTGAGGCACCGGACGAAGAAGACGACACCCGACAGGGTGCCTGGATGATCCAGGCCTCGGCGCCGCATGAAGTCGCTGAAGATCCCTTCGGACTGCAGCGTCCCACCGACCGGGATACCCGGACTGCAGCCGACGAATTTGCCGAGTCACTCGCCGAACTCGAGCAGGCACGACTCGTTTGGACACCCGGTCGACCGAAAGAGGTTCTGCTGTCCGACGACCCACCCGAAGCGCGGACGAAACACGGCGGCGGCGAGGGCTCAGACGGCTCGGAACACATCCGCTATCCCGAGTGGGACCACCGAATACAGGCCTACAACGAACATGGCGCCATCGTCCGCGTACTGCCGGCCGCCGACGGCCCACAGCAATGGGTGGACAACACGCTGGCCGAGCATCGCTCGATGCTGGACGCGATACGGCGGCGTTTCGAGATGCTGCGCGGACAGCGCACGCCGCTGCGTCGGCAACTGGATGGGGACGATCTCGATCTGGAAGCCTGCATCGACGCGCGCGCCGACCTGCACGCGGGGCATCCGATGGCGCAGGCGCTCTACCGCTCGCAGAAGCGAACCAAGCGCGACATGGCCATCCTGCTGCTGATCGACGTCAGCGGCTCGACCGACGGGTGGGTGTCCAGCGGCAGGCGCGTCATCGATGTCGAACGCGAGGCGCTGCTGCTGGTGTGCATCGCCCTGGGTGCGATGGGCGAACCGTACGCCGTGCAGGCGTTCTCCGGCCACGGTCCGCGGTCGGTCTCGGTGCGCACCCTCAAGCGCTTCGATGAGCCCTACGGCAACCAGGCCGCCACGCGCATCGCGGCGCTCGAGCCCGACGAATACACCCGCACAGGCGCTGCGATCCGCCATGCCAGCGCAACGCTCATGCGGGAGCCTGCCGCGCAGCGTTTGCTGCTCGTGCTGTCAGACGGCAAGCCCAACGATGTCGATGTCTACGAGGGCCGCTACGGCGTCGAAGACATGCGGCGGGCCGTCATCGAGGCCAAGCTCCAGGGCATCGCGCCCTTCTGCCTGACTGTGGACCGGTACGCCGCCAGTTACCTGCCAGGCGTCTTCGGGGCCAATCAGTACGCCTTGCTCGCGAAGCCATCGATGCTGCCGACCGCGTTGCTCGATTGGATGCAGCGGCTGGTCATGGCAGGGTAGCGCGTATTTGTCCGGCCGACCAAGGCAGTGATAGCACTGACGCAGGCCTCGCCACTCTTCGGTCGGTAGCTGCGAATGCAAGTCGCTTCCGCCACAGCTTCGACGAGACCGAAACTTCGAGATGCGCACGGCTCCGAACCGGCCGTTCACGGGGGTCTGCTCCTGGCCGGGTCTTGTCCGAGGCTGGCACAAGCTGGAGGTCCGTTGATTGGCGCATTGCCGACGTTGCAACCGCGCACACCGAGCATTCCCAATGGGTCGATAGCCGTCAGTCGGCGGATGCTTCGCGACCGGCCCCAATCAGTCTATAGCTGCCGTTCGCCTCCTCCGGGCCTTACTGCAATGACAGTCCCAGTTCGGATGTTCAACTGAACGGCACTGGAATATGCTCTCGCCGCCGCCGTGTATCGAACCTGAACCTTCTGGAGCCATGCTATGAGCACCATGAGCTACAAGGGCTACGTCGCCCGTATATCGTTCAGCGCTCTCGAACGCGTACTCATTGGCAAGGTCTTCGGTGTCCGCGATGTGCCCAGGTTTCGCGGCGCTTCGGTCGATGAGTTGGAGGCCGCGTTTCACGAGGCAATCGACCGGTACCTAGCCCATTGTGCAGACCTCGATAGTTCACCCCGTCGTCAAACTGTCGTTCGCGTCAGACTGACGATCGACCCAAACGTGCAGGCACGCGCTGATCGTGCGGCTAAGGCAGCGGGCAAGAGCCTCAACCATTGGGTCTGTGATGTGCTCGCACGCGAAGCCGAACGCAGTGAGGCCAGAGTGGCAAACTCCAGCCGCGCAAAGCGCCAAGAAGCTCTAAGAGGACTGCGCGGCAAGTTCGAGTGGGTCGGCGATCTGGACGCCATGCGACGCGACGGTCACTGAAGAGACCGCGCGGCGATGAAACCGCGGCCCTTGCGCTGCCGCGCCGGCCCAGTGAGCGGTCTCTGCTCAATCCACAAAGAAGTCCGGTATCAGATCCTTCGTCCCCGCCACCACCGCATAGCGGTCGAAGTCCTTAACGCCGTGCTCGCCGAGCAGCGTGTCGTCGATGAAGAAGTTGCCGGTGCAGTGCTTCGCGTCGCGCGTGAGGATGATGTGCGCCGCGTCGGCCAGGATCTCGGGCTTGCGGCACTTGTTCAGGTCGATGCCCGGGATCATCTGCAACGCGGCGGTGGCGATGGCGGTGCGTGGCCACAGGCTGTTCACCGCGATGCCGTGGCGCTTGAACTCTGCGGCGTGGCCGAGCGTGCATTCGCTCATGCCGTACTTGGCCATCGTGTACGCCACGTGGTTCTGAAACCAGTGCGGCTTCATGCTCAGCGGCGGGCTCATGTTCAGCACGTGCGGGTTGCGGCCGGCCTTGGCGCTCTTGATCAGCTCGGGCAGGCAGGCCTGCGTGCAGCAGTAGGTGCCGCGCACGTTCACGCCGAACATCAGGTCGAAGCGCTTCATCGGCGTGGCGTCGGTCGGCGTCAGGCTGATGGCGCTGGCGTTGTTCACCAGGATGTCGATGCCGCCGAAGCGCGCCACCGCGGCCTGCACCGCGGCGGCCACGGCCTCTTCGTCGCGGATGTCGGTGGGCACGGGCAGCGCCTCGCCGCCGGCCTTGCGCACGGCCTCGGCGGCGGTGACCAGCGTGCCCGGCAGCTTGGGGTTGGGCTCGGTGGTCTTGGCCACCAGCACCACATTCGCGCCGTCGCGCGCGGCGCGCTCGGCGATCGCGAGGCCGATGCCGCGCGAGCCGCCGGTGATGAACAGGGTCTTGCCCTTCAAGCTGGTGTGGGGCGATGTCATGGCGTCTCCTACTGGTTCTGGGTCTTGGTCAGCCGGGGCCACACGTTCGCCGCGATGTGCAGGGCCAGCGCATGCGCCACCTGGCGATACGCGCGCTCGCCGGGGTGAAAGCCGTCGTGCGCCATCACGGCGCGGTTGAGCTGCAGGTCGCTCATGTCGGCGCACGAGGCATCACCCAGCGTGGCGGCGCGGTGCTGCACCCACTCGTGCAGCACGCGGTTGTGGCGCCGCGCGTCGGCGCCCATGGCCCAGCGCAGCGGCTGCGGCAGCGCGGGGAATTGATGGATCGGTGGCAGCGGGCAGAACACCACGTGCTGCACGCCGATGCGATTGCGCAAGGTGTTGGCGAGCTGCTCGCGCGAACGCGTGGCGCGGTACGACGGCACCTGGTCGACCACGTCGTTGACGCCGGTGACCACGATCGCCACGTCGGCCGCGGTGGGTGACTCGGCCTGCAGCAAGGCGAGCGTCTGCGCCGTGGTGAGGCCCGAGCGGGCGAGCAGCTGCCATTGCACGCGGCCTGCGATGCGCGTGGCCAGCTCGCCCGCCAGCTGGCCGGCCAGCGCCTCGCGCTGCGTGGCCACGCCCACCCCGGCGGCCGACGAGTCACCGACGATCAGCACGCGCAGGCATGCATCACCGGTGCCGACCGTGCCGCGGCGCGGGCCGGCGGCCTCGGGCAGGCGCGGCACGCGCGCGCGCGTGCGCAGCGCCTGCGCCACCAGCAGCGGGCTCAATGCGAGCTTGAGGGTCAGCGACATGACGGATCAGAACTTCGAGAAGTCGGGTTTGCGTTTCCGAAAGAAGGCCTGGAACGCCTCTTGCGCCTCGGGGCTGCGCAGGCGGCCGCTGAAGATCTCGCCTTCGGCCGCCATGCTGCTAATGATGGCAGCGTGGCTGTGCTGGCGCATCAGCCGCTTGCTGTCGCGCACCGCGCCGGGCGGCAGGCCGTTGAAGCGCTCGGCCACGCGCCGCGCATGGTTCACCACCTCGCCGGCTGGCAGCACCGCGTTGGCCAGGCCGCACTCGACCGCCATCTCGCCGGTGAAGGGGTCGCCCAGCAGCAGCTTCTCGGCGGCGCGGCGGTGGCCCATCAGCGCCGGCATCAGCAGGCTCGACGCGTACTCGGGCACGAGGCCAAGGCTGACGAACGGCGTGGCCAGCCGCGCCTCGTCGCTCACGTAGACGAAGTCGCAATGCAGCAGCATCGTGGTGCCGATGCCGATGGCGGCGCCGGTGACGGCGGCGACCACGGGCTTGTCGCACTCGAGCAGCGCGCGCATGAAGCGGAACACCGGCGAGTCGGCGCCCTGCGGCGGGCGCTGCATGAAGTCCTCGAGGTCGTTGCCCGAGGTGAACACACCCGGCTGCCCCGTGATGAGCACCGCGCGCACCGCCTTGTCGGCGCCGGCGGTGTGCAGCGCGTCGGCCATCGCCTGGTACATGGCGATGGTGAGCGCGTTCTTCTTCTCGGGCCGCGCGATCTCGATGGTGGCCACGCCGTTGAGCGTGGCGGTCTTGATGGTCATGACCACTCCTGTTTGGGCCGGGCTTCGCATGATGCCCCGAAGCGCAGCGCGGCGCCGGCCTTCGCCTGGAGCGCCGACTCTAGTTGCGCGCGCCTCAACCGCGCAGATGGCAGGCCACCCAGTGCCCGGAACTGCTCTGCTTGAGCTCGGGCGACTGGGTGTTGCACAGCGGCTTCTGCGCGATCGGGCAGCGGGTATGGAAGTGGCAGCCCGGCGGCGGACGGATGGGGCTCGGCACATCGCCCTGCAGCCGCACGCGCTTGCGCTTGATCGACGGGTCGGGGATCGGCACCGCCGACAGCAGCGCCTCGGTGTAGGGGTGCAGCGGGTTGGTGTACAGCGCGTTGGCCGGCGCCAGCTCGACCACGCGGCCGAGGTACATCACCGCCACGCGGTCGCTGGTGTGCTCCACCACCGACAGGTCGTGCGCGATGAAGATGTATGTGAGGTTGAACTGCGCCTGCAGGTCCTCGAGCAGGTTGATCACCTGCGCCTGGATCGACACGTCGAGCGCGCTCACCGCCTCGTCGCAGACGATCAGCTTGGGGTCCACCGCCAGCGCGCGCGCGATGCCGATGCGCTGGCGCTGGCCGCCGGAGAACTCGTGCGGATAACGCCGCATGTGGTCGGGCGACAGGCCCACCGTCTGCAGCAGCTTGACCACGCGTTGCTCGATCTCCTGCGCGTTGGCGGCGAGCTTGTGGATGACCAGCCCCTCGCCGATGATCGCGCCCACCGTCATGCGCGGGTTCAGCGACGCGAACGGATCCTGGAAGATGATCTGCATGTCGCGCGCCAGCGCACGCAGCTCGTCGCGCCCGGCGCGGGTGACGTCCTTGCCCTCGAACCACACCTCGCCCGCCGTGGGCTCGATCAGCCGCAGGATGCAGCGCCCGGTGGTGCTCTTGCCGCAGCCCGACTCGCCGACCAGGCCGAGTGTCTCGCCGGCCGTCAGGTCGAAGCTGACGCCGTCGACGGCATGCACCTTGTCGACCACGCGCTGCAGCAGGCCGCCCTTGATCGGGAAGTGCTTTTTAAGCCCCTGCACCTTGAGCAGCGGTTCGGTCATAGCCCCACATCCAGTATGCAGGCCACCTTGTGGCCCGGCGCCACCACGCGCAGCGGCGGTGTGGCGTTCATGCAGGCCGCGACGGCGTGCTTGCAGCGCGCCGCGAAGCGGCAGCCCTCGGCCGGCTCGATGAGCTGCGGCACGACGCCGGGGATCGCCTCGAGCCGCACCTTCTGCACCGCGGCGGTGTCGATGCGCGGGATCGAGCGGATCAGGCCCTGGGTGTACGGGTGCCGCGGATGCGCGAAGAGATCCTCGACCGAGGCCTCCTCCACCACCTTGCCGGCGTACATGACGACGACGCGCTGGGCCACCTCGGCCACCACGCCCATCGCGTGGGTGATCAGCATCACCGCCATGCCCATGCTGCTCTTCAGCTCGGCCAGCAGGTCGAGGATCTGCGCCTGGATCGTCACGTCGAGCGCGGTAGTCGGCTCATCGGCGATCACCAGCTGCGGCTTGCAGGCCAGCGCGATGGCGATCATCACGCGCTGGCGCATGCCGCCGGAGAACTGGTGCGGATAGTCGTTGACGCGGTGCTCGGGCGTGGGAATGCGCACCATCTTGAGCAGCTCGACCGCGCGGTCGAGCGCGTCCTTGCGGCTCAAGCCCTCGTGCAGGCGCAGGCTCTCGGCGATCTGCTCGCCGACGCTGTACACCGGGTTCAGCGAGGTCATCGGCTCCTGGAAGATGATCGAGATCTCCTTGGCGCGGATCTTTCTCATCTCGTCGGGCGGCAGCGGCACCAGGTCGCGGCCTTTCCAGAGCACCTGGCCCGCCACGATCTTGCCCGGCGGCATGTCGATCAGCTTCATCACCGTCTTGGCGGTGACGCTCTTGCCGCAGCCCGACTCGCCCACCACGCCGAGCGTCTCGCCGGCGTCGAGGGTGAGGTCCACGCCGTCCACCGCGTGCAGCCAGCCGTCGTCGGTCTTGAAGTGGGTCTTGAGCCCCTTGATCTCGAGCAACGCCATCTACAGAACCCTTCTCGGGTCGAGCGCGTCGCGCAGCCCGTCGCCGACGAAGTTGATCGTCAGCACGGTGAGGAAGATCGCGATGCCGGGAAACAGCGCCCAGTGCACCGCCAGGTCCATGTAGTCGCGGCCGTCGTAGAGGATGCGCCCCCAGGTGGGGATGTCCGGCGGAAAGCCGAGGCCGAGGAAGCTCAGCGTGCTCTCGGCGATGATCGCCGCGGCCACGTCGATGGTGCCGGCCACGATCACCGGGCCCAGGCTGTTGGGCAGGATGTGCCGCACCACCTGGCGCTGGGTGCTGGCACCGAGCGCGCGGGCGGCTTCGACGAACTCCTTCTCGCGCAGGCTGAAGAACTGCGCCCGCACCAGCCGCGCCACCGGCATCCAGCGGAAGCCCCCGATCACCACGACGATCAGGATGAAGATGCCCACCTCGAGGCCGAACATCTGCTTCAACGGCTCGCGGAACAGGAAGATCAGCAACAGCAGCAGCGGCAGCTGCGGCAGGCTGAGGAACAGGTCGGTCACCCACATCAGCACGATGTCGACCCAGCCGCGCGCCATGCCGGCGATGGCGCCGATGAGCACGCCCACCGTGATGGCCATCAGCATCGCCGCCAGACCCACCGCCAGGCTGATGCGGCCGCCGTACAGCATGCGCGCCAGCAGGTCGCGCCCGAGGTCGTCGGTGCCGAACAGATGCGTCATGCTCGGGTCGGCCAAGCGCGCCTTGAAGTCGACGTCGTTGATGCCGACCTTGTAGAACAGCGGCCCGATCAGCACCGCCAGCACCATCAGGCCGAGCAGCCACAGGCTCCAGTAGGCCAGACGATGGCGCTTGAAGCGGCGCCAGGCCTCGCGCCACGGTGACACGCTCGCCCGCGCCTTGCCGAGCGTGGGCGCACCACCCGGCCCGAGCGCGCCGCCATCGGACACGCGCTGCGCGGCGATGCCCGGATCGGTGATGATTTGGGTGACTTCTTGCATCAACCAAGGTCCCGGCTATCGATAACTGATTCGCGGGTCGAGCCAGCCATAGAGCAGGTCAGCGATGAGGTTGAAGAGCACGACCAGGCAGCTGAACACGAAGGTCACCGCCATGATCACCGGCGTGTCGTTGCGCAGGATGGCATCGATCAGCAGGCTGCCGATGCCCGGGATGCGAAAGATCTGTTCGGTGACGATGGCGCCGCCAAAGACGGCCGGCATCTGCAGCGCCACCAGCGTGACCACCGGGATCAGCGCATTGCGCACCACGTGCTTGAGCACGACCACGCGTTCGGCCAGGCCCTTGCTTCGTGCAGTGGTCACGTAGTCGAGGCGAATCACGTCGAGCACCGCCGAGCGCACGTAGCGCATCACGCTGGCGGCCTGGAACAGGCCCAGCACCGTGATCGGCATGATCGACTGCTTGAAGTGCTCCCACCAGAACTGCCAGCCGGTGGCCGAGATGTCGGCACGGAAGACGAACGGCAGCCAGCCGAGGTAGATGCTGAAGAAGAGGATGAAGATCACCCCGGTGAAGAACGTCGGCAGCGAGAAGCCGATGAAGGCGATGGTGCTGGCGATGCGGTCGAACCACGAATAGGGCTTCACCGCGGCCAGGATGCCCACCGGCAGCGCCACCATGATGGCCAGCACCTGCGACAGGCCGATCACCACGATCGTGGTGGGCAGCCGCTGCAGGATCAGCTGGTCGACGTTGATGCGGCTGACGAAGCTGAAGCCCCAGTCGCCCTTGAACATGCTGCCCAGCCAGTGCAGGTAGCGCTGCCACACCGGGTCATCGAGGCCGAACTGGGCGCGCAGTGCCATGCGCACCTCGGGCGGCACGTTGGGGTTGGTGGCCAGGTCTTCGAACGGATCCCCCGGCGCGAGCGCCAGCACCGTGAACAGCACGACGCTGATGCCCAGCAGGCTGGGCAACGCGATCAGCAGGCGACGGAGGATGTAGTTGAACAAGGAGGCGCCCCAGACGAGCCGACGGGGTCAGGCCTCCCTATACCAGTAGCTCATGAACGACGTGAGGTTGTCCCACGCCGAGATGCTGGTGGCCATCTTGTTGACCACACCCACCGGCCGCGGACGCGCGAACAGCGGCACCACGTGCCCGTCGTTGACGACCAGGTCGTTCAGCTTGATGAACATGCCCGCGCGCTTGACCGGGTCGAGCTCCTGCTGCGCGGCCTTGAAGGTCTCGTCGTACTCCTTGTTGCTCCAGCGCACCAGGTTGCGGCTCGCCCACTTGTTGGCCTTCTGCGAGATCTGCTCGGTGGTGAACTGCTCCATGAAGAACTGCGGATCCGGCTGCGTCATCGTGGTCGTGAACATCTGCATGTCGGCCCAGAACTTCTGGTAGGTGTCCGGGTTCGCGAAGTCGCTGCCGAAGAACACCGCCGCCACCACGCTCTTGAGTTCGAGGTCGACGCCGGCCTTGGTGCAGGCGTCCTTGATGATCGCCTGGCACTTCTGGCGCGGCCCGCTCACCGACGTCTGGTAGACGAACTTGAGCTTGACGTTGCCCTTGGCGCGGATGCCGTCGGCGCCCTTCTTCCAGCCCGCGGCCTCGAGCACCTGGTTGGCCTTCTCGGGGTTGAACTCGAACTTGGTGTTCGTGCTGCGAAAACGCGGCGGGTTGTTCAAGAAGTTGGCCGTCGTGATCGCGCCGCGGCCGTAGATGACCTCGGCGATGCCCTTGCGGTCGATCAGCAGGCTCATCGCGTCGCGCACGGCCTTGTCGCTGAACGCCGGGTGTTTGCTCTTGGCACTGGCGCGCTCGCCATCGACCTCGTTCCACGGGTCGCTGACGTTGAGCGCGACGAACTCGATGTCGCTGCCGGCGTGGAAGGTCATCTTGCCCTTGCCGGCACCCTCCAGGCGCTTGAGGATCTCGTCCTCGACGGCGAGGTTCCAGCCCACGTCGTACTCGGCGGTCTGCAGCACTGCGCGCGCCGCGCTCGTCGCGTCGCCACCGCCCTTGACCTCGAGCGCGTCGAAGAACGGCTGGTTGGGCACGTGGTAGTTCGTGTTGGCCTCGGCGCGCAGGCTGTCACCGGGCTTGAAGTCGACGATCTTGTACGGGCCCGTGCCGACCGGCTTGGTGTTGGCCGGGTTCTCGCGCGACTTGGCGCCGCTGTAGGGCTCGAACACGTGCTTGGGCAGGATCAGGCCGGCGCTGCCGACCAGCGCCTCGGCCCAGAACGGGGTCGGCCGCGGGAACTCGATGCGCACGGTATGCGAATCGACCTTGGTGACCTTGATGTCCTTGTAGGTCGCCACCGTGAGCATCGACGCCGCCGGGTCGCCGGCGTACTGCGCGGTGAACACCACGTCGTCGGCGGTGAAGTCCTTGCCGTCGTGCCACTTGACGCCGCGCTTGAGCTTCCAGACCACACTCCTGCCGTCGGCCGCCAGGCCGCCGTTGGCGCGCGTGGGGATCTCCGACGCGAGGAACGGGATCAGGTTGCCTTCGGTGTCCCAGCCGGCGAGCGGCTCGTAGAAGATGCGGCTCGCGTCCTGGTCCTTGGTGCCGCCGGCGTAATGCGGATTCAGGTGCACCGCGGCCTGCCAGTAGATGAGCCGCAGCGTGCCGCCGCCGCCGCGCTTGGTCGGCTTGTAGGGAATCACCGGCGCGGTCTGCGCCACGCCCTCATGCATCAGCATCATCGATGCCATCGGGGCGGTCAGGCCGAGACCCACCATTTGCTGGATGAACGAACGGCGCGGCAGGCGGCCTTCGCGGACGTCCTCGATCAATCGACGCAACTGTTTTTCCTGCATGCTCAGAACTCCTCTTGAAGACCATCCGCCCGATCAGGGTTTACTCGGGATGATTCGATGCTAACCACCCGCCACCGTGCCGCCATCGGGTTCTGCCCGGACAGGCCCAGCACGCGGGTGGCCCTGGTTACAGCGGTCGAAGACTCGGCTGCGCGAGGTAGAACCACTCGTGGCCCGGCTTCGCCGCATGGTCCGGGAAGACGATGTAGCCGGCACTCGCGGCGCGCAGCTCGCTGCCGTCGGCACGCCGTGCGATCAACTCGCCTGGCGCCAGCAAGTCGAAGCTGGTCCACGGTTTGACGAACTGGTCGCCGCCGTCGTGGCGATCGACCACCTGCGCCAGCGTGAGGCACTCGATCGCCGCGGGCGGCGGCTGCAGCGGCAGCGCCGCCAGGCCGAGCAGCGCCAGCGTCTGCCGGATGGCCTGGCGCGCCACGGCGGGCGCCGCCGGGTCCTGGTGCTGGCCGCACTCGAGCGTCACCGCGTAGCCGCCGACCGATCGCATGTACTCGGTGGTGCCGATGCCGTAGGCCGGATCCTCCTGCACCGTATCGGGTGCCAGCTGACGTTGCCGGCGCAGGGCCACCCCGGCGGCGTAGGCCGGCATCCAGCCGTCGACGACACGCCGCACGCCCAGGTGCGCGCACAGGCGTGACTCGGCGTGCTCGTGGCCAAACGGCTCGAGTGAGCCCACGTTGTCGGCCGGTCCGCGCAGCGCGAAGGGCTGGCCGGGCGAGCGGAAGCTGTGCAGGTCGAGCAGCACGTCGTGATCGGCGAGCAGCGGGCACAGCACGTTGGCCACCCGATCCTCGAAGTCCTGCGGCGCGGCGCTGGGCAGCAGGCGGCGATTGAGGTTGCGCTGGCCGAAGCGCTCGCCGCGCGCGTAGGCCAGCGGGTTGCACACCGGCACGAAGGTGACCGTGCCGCGTGTGATGTGGATCTGCCCCGAATCGATCTCCTGCAGCACCTGCTCGATGCCGCGCGTGCCGGCCACTTCGTTGCCATGCACGGCGCCGGTGACGATCAGACGCGGGCCGCTCTCTACCGCGGCGAAGCGGTGGATACGAAGGTGCTGCGTCGCGGGGTCGGCGTAGGGGTCGGTCGACATGGCGCGCCGATCGTATCAACCACGACGCCATGGCCGCAGGCCGCGCCGCCTGCGCGCGATGGCCGATACTGCCTGCCCGAAACCACCTGCACCCACGCCCTTGACGCACGACGACATCCTCACCTTGCACGGTCCGACGCAAGCCGCGTGCCCGCTGGTGCTCGACTCGCCGCATTCGGGCACGGGGATGCCGGCCGACTTCGGCTCGGTGCTCACGCCGGCCGAGCTGCGCGAGGGCGAGGACTGCTTCATCGACACGTTGTACCGCCCGGCCACGGAGCGGGGGATTCCGCTGCTGGCGGCGGGGTTTGCACGCACCTATCTCGACCCGAACCGCCACGCCGCCGACGTGGACCTCGAGCTGCTGATCGACGGCGCCTGGCCCTACGAACACCGGCCGAGCGGCAAGGCACGCATCGGCAAGGCGCTGATCTGGCGCACGCTCGACGACGGCCGGCCGATCTACGCGCGCCGCCTCGCGGTCGACGAGGTGCAGCGTCGCATCGCGCACTACCACGCGCCGTATCACCGCCAGCTGCAGACGCTGCTCGACGACGCGCACGCGCGCTTCGGCGTCGTGTATCACATCAACTGCCATTCGATGAACGCCGTGTCGGGCGCGATGGGCGAAGGCGGCGCCGGGCGAACCCGCGCCGATTTCGTGCTCGGCGACCGCGACGGCACCACCTGCGAGCCGGCATTCACCGAGTTCGTGCGCGCCACGCTGGCCGGCTGGGGCTATGACGTCAAGGTCAACGATCCGTACAAGGGTGTCGAGCTGGTCAAGGCCTACTCAGACCCGGCTGCCGGCCGCCACAGCCTGCAGCTCGAGATCAACAAGCGGCTCTACATGGACGAGGCCACGCTGCAGCCGCACGACGGCTTCGCGCCGCTGCAGCGCCGCCTGATGCAGCTGCTGGACGGCATCGTCGCCACCTTTGCGAAGACCTGAGTCATGTCCGACACGCCCGCGATCGAACTGCAAGCGCCCGACATCTCGCCCTGGAAGACCGGCAACACCGGCGTCGACTACGTGCACCGCTTCGACAGCGGCCGCCCGGGGCCGGCGGTGATGGTGCAGGCACTCACCCACGGCAACGAGATCTGCGGCGCGCTGGCGCTGGTGGCGCTGCTCGCCGACATGCCGGTGATCCGCCGCGGCAGCCTCACGCTGGCCTTCGCCAACGTGGCGGCGTTCGCGCGCTTCGATACCGCCGACCCGCACCGCTCGCGCTTCGTCGACGAGGACTACAACCGTGTCTGGGGCGACGAGGCGATGTTCGGCGCGCGCGACTCGACCGAGCTGCGCCGCGCGCGGGCGCTCCGTCCGTTCGTCGACGCGGCCGACCTGCTGCTCGACATCCACTCGATGCACGAGCCCTGCCGGCCGATCATGGTGTGCGGCCGCGTCGACAAGAATGCCGCCTTCGCGCGCGAACTCGGCGTTCCGGCCGACCTGCTGATCGACACCGGCCATCCGGCGGGCCTGCGCATGATCGAACGCGGCGGCTTCGGCGACCCGGCCAGCGACCGCCGTGCGCTGCTGATCGAATGCGGCCAGCACTGGGAGCGCGCGGCGCGCGACGTGGCGGTGGACACGCTGATGCGTTTCCTGGCGGTCACCGGTGTGGTCGACCGCGACTGGGCGCTGTCGCGCACGGCGCTCACGCCACCGCCGGTGCAACGCCTGGTGCGCGTGACGGAGGCGGTGGTGGCACGCTCGAAGGACTTCCGCTTCCTGGTGCCCATCGAGGGGCTCGGTGTGGTGCCGAAGGCCGGCACGCCGATCGCACAGGACGGCGACCACGTCTGGCGCGCGCCGTACGACGACACCGTGCTCGTGATGCCATCACTCGGCCACCTGCGCCCCGGCAATACCCAAGTGCGCCTGGGTCGCTACGAACCGCTGTAGAGTCGGCGCGCTGGAGCCCTCGCCTGCGGCGTCTTCCGACCTCACTGACCGGACACCGACACCATGAAACTGCTCGCGTCGCTTTTCGTCGTGCTGGCCGCCGCCGGCTTCACCGGCTGCGGCACGACGGTGCCCGCCGCCAAGCCGGCACCGGCGGTCTCCACCGAGGTCAAGTCGCTGCTGTGGGTGGGCAACAGCTTCTTCTACTACAACAACTCGATGCACGGCCACGTCGGGCAACTGCTCTCGTCCAGTGGCGCGCGCGGCATGCGCGGCACTTCGCTGACGATCAGCGGCTCGGGCATCGACTGGCACGACGTCGAGGGCTACTTCAACAAGGGCATGGCGAGCTACTCCTTCGTTGGCGACAACGAGGTGCGCTTCAACACCTTCGACAAGCCGTTCGACGGCGTGATGATGATGGACTGCAGCCAGTGCCCCATCCATCCGCGGCTGCAGCCGATCTTCTACGAATACGCAGCCAAGCACAGCGCCACCGCGCGCCGGCACGGCGCCGCGCCGATCCTGTTCATGTCGTGGGCCTACCAGGACAAGCCCGAGATGACCGCGCAGCTGGCGGCCGAGTACGTCAAGGCCGGCAAGCAGAACAACGCGCTGGTCGTGCCGGCGGGTCTGGCCTTCGCGCAGTCGGTCGCGCTGCGGCCGGACCTCAACCTGTACGTGGCCGACAAGCGCCACCCGAGCCTGATGGGCACCTACCTGGCCGCCTGCACGGTGGTGGCCTCGGTCTACAAGACCAACCCGGTGGGCCTGAAGTACACCGCCGGCCTGCCGGCCGACGTGGCGGCGCATCTGCAGGCGGTGGCCTGGGAGACGTCGCAGGCCTTCCACGCCAAGGAAGGGCGCGGGGGGTTGAACTGACGACCCCCCAGGGGGCGACGCCGGCGGACCGGCGGAGCCGGATCCGCGGCGTCCGCTAGCCACTTACTTCATCGGTCCCGTCGGGATTGGTGGCGCATCAGCTCGCGCACGCCGTAGCGCCACGGCGCCAGCACCTCGCTCTTCTCGACGCGGTTGACCAGCTCGCCGAGCCGGCCGCTGCGGATGCGCACGATGTCGCCCACCTGGTGCGTGAAGCCGCTGCCCGGCGCGCCGCGGTCCTGCGTCGGCGCGAACAGCGTGCCGCAGAAGAGCACGAAGCCGTCCGGGTACTGGTGCATCGCGGTCGTCTGCGCCACCAGGTCGAGCGGGTCGCGGCTGATCTCGCGCATCGTGCTGCGGCCCTCGAGCACGAAGCCGTCGGCGCCGTGCACGGTGAGCGTGAGGTCGGCGCGGCGCACGTCGTCGAGCGTGAAGGTGTCGTCGAACAGGCGGATGAACGGGCCGATCGCGGTCGATCCGTTGTTGTCCTTGCTCTTGCCGAGCAGCAGCGCGCTGCGCCCCTCGAAGTCACGCAGGTTGACGTCGTTGCCGAGGGTGGCGCCGACGATCCGCGCCCGGCTGTCCACCGCCAGCACGACCTCGGGCTCGGGGTTGTTCCAGGCCGAGTCGCCGCGCACCCCGATGGCCACGCCGGTGCCGAGCGCCGACAGCACCGGCGCCTTGGTGAAGACCTCCGCGTCGGGGCCGATGCCGACCTCGAGGTACTGGCTCCACAGCCCCTTGGCCTGCAACGCCGCCTTCAACGCGGCGGCCTGCGGCGAGCCGGGTTTCACCTCGCGCAGGCTGGCGCCGATGGCGCCCTGCACCTCGGCGCGCACGGCGTCGGCGCGCGCCGGGTCGCCCTTGGCCTGCTCCTCGATCACGCGCTCGAGCAGGCTGAGCGCGAAGGTCACGCCGGCCGCCTTGATGACCTGCAGGTCGATCGGCGCCAGCAGGTGCGGCACATTCGCCTCGCGGTTGGCGCGACCCGTCTGACGCAGCAACTCGGGCAACGCGCCGATGCGCCGGCCGGGCGTGGCCTTCACCGCGCGCGCGGGATCGGCCTCGTCGAGCAGATCGCTCATCAGCGCGAAGCGCTCGCCGAGATCGAACACGCCGTCGGCGCGCACCGTCACCACCGCGGGGCCGGCGTTCGCGCCGGGCAGCCAGGCGCGGCCGACCAGCGTGCCGGCCGTGCCGTCGTCGGGCAGGCAGGCGGTGGGATCGATCGTGATGTCGGGGTTGTCGGTCGTCATCGCCACGCTCCAGAGCAGCGCGGCATCTTACGCACCCGGCGGCTATGTGGCCATCGTGGCCAGCGTGCCTTGCAGCCGCGGCCACAACGTGGACTCGAATGCGCCGCGGAAGAAGCCGAAGTGGCCGATGCGCGCGGCGCCGGCATCACCCGGCGTGATACGCCGCAGCTCGCGCGGCGCGTTCTCGTAGCAGTCGAGCAGCACACGGGTGCCACGTTCGGTCATCATCTCGTCATCGCTGATCGAAAGCGCCACCACCGGGCACCGCATGCTAGCGAACTGTCGCCGCAGCGTCTCGCCCTCGGCGCCGACGTGATAACGCGGGTCCATGCACCAGCGGCGCCACTGCAGTACCACGCCGCGCGGCAGGTCGCCCACCGCGCCGAGGCGCCGCCCCGGAAAGTAGCCCGTGAGCGCGACGCCGATCGGCACCATCACGTGCCAGAACCAATGCACCTTGCGCTTCAGCGGTGGCGCGTTGTCGCGCCAGTAGCCGCTGCCCGAGGCCAGCATCACGAGGCCCGCGATGCGTTCGCGGTGCTGCAGCATGCCGGCGAGCTGGCCGCCCAGGCTGTGGCCGACCACCAGCAGCGGCACGCCTGGTGTCGCGCTGGCCAGCGCGGCGAGCGCAGCGTCCGTGTCGCGCGCCCAGTCGAACAGGTCGGCGGCAAAGCCGCGCAGGCTGCGTCGCGCATGCGGCGGGCGCGACTCGCCCATGCCGCGGTAGTCGAAGGTCATCGCCTGCCAGCCTTGTGCGGCCAGCCAGCGCGCCAGATCGCCATAGAAGGCCTGCTTGACGCCCATCGCGCCGGCGATCAGCACGGCGCCACGCGGCGCGCCCTCGGTATCGAAGCGGCGGGCGACGATGGTCGCCGCACTGCCGGGCACCGGCAGATCGAGACGATGCTCGGCCACGCTACACGCGTTCGAAGATGCCCGCCGCGCCCTGCCCCGTGCCGACGCACATGGTGACCATGCCGTAGCGCAGGTTGCGGCGGTGCAGCGCGTGGATCACGGTGGCCGAGCGGATGGCGCCGGTAGCGCCGAGCGGATGGCCGAGCGCGATGGCGCCGCCGATCGGGTTCACCTTCGCCGGATCCAGCCCGACGCTGTTGATCACCGCCAGCGACTGCGCGGCGAAGGCCTCGTTGAGCTCGATCCAGCCGATGTCGTCGAGCTTCAGGCCGGCGGACCTGAGCGCGACGGGGATCGCCTCGATCGGCCCGATGCCCATGATGTGCGGCGGCACGCCCTTGATGGCAAAGCTGACGAAGCGCGCCAGCGGCTTGAGGCCGAACTGCTTGACCGCCTTCTCGCTGGCCAGGATGAGGCAGCCCGCGCCGTCGCTGGTCTGGCTCGAGTTGCCGGCAGTCACGCTGCCCTTGGCGGCGAACACCGGCTTCAACTTGGCCAGCGCCTCGAGCGTGGTGTCGGCGCGCGCGCCTTCATCGCGCGCCACGGTGCGCTTCTTCACCTGCACTTCGCCGCTGGCAAGGTCGGGCGAACGGTCCTCGACCTCGACCGCGGTGGTCTCGGCGTCGAATTCGCCGGCGGCCTGGCCCTTCAGTGCCTTCTGGTGCGAGGCGAGTGCGAAGGCATCCTGCGCTTCGCGGCTGACCTTCCACTGCTCGGCCACCTTCTCGGCGGTGAGTCCCATGCCGTAGGCGATGCCGATGTTCTCGTCGCGGTCGAAGATGTGGCCGTTGAACGAGGGCTTGTTGCCGGTCATCGGCACCAGGCTCATGCTCTCGGCGCCGCCGGCGACCATCACGTCGGCCTCGCCGACGCGGATGCGGTCGGCCGCCATCTGCACCGCGGTGAGGCCCGACGCGCAGAAGCGGTTGATCGTGACGCCGCCCACCGTGTGCGGCAGCCCGGCCAGCAACGCGGCGACGCGTGCCATGTTCAGGCCCTGCTCGCCCTCGGGCATCGCGCAGCCGATGATCGCGTCCTCGATCGCTTTCGGGTCGAGCGAGGGCACCTGTTTCAGCGCGCCCTGGATGGCCGCCACCAGCAGATCGTCGGGCCGTGTGTGGCGGAACACCCCGCGACCGGACTTGCCGATCGGCGTGCGCGTGGCAGCGACGATGTAGGCGTCTTGCACTTGTTTGCTCATGTGTGTATCTCCGCCTTCAGTTTCGAACTGGCTTGCCCGTCTGCAGCATGCCCATGATCCGCTCTTGTGTCTTGGGGTGATCCAGGAGTGCGCAGAAGTGCTTGCGTTCCAGCGTCATCAGGTATTCCTCGGTCACCAGGGAGCCGGCATCGACTTCGCCGCCGCACACCACGTCGGCAATCAGGCTGGCGATGTGGAAGTCGTGCGCACTGGCGAACCCACCATCACGCAAGCCGACCAACGAGGCCTTGATGGTCGCGATGCCGTCACGCCCGGCCACCGGGATCAGCGTTCTTGCCGGCGCGCGCCAGCCAGAGGCGGCCATCGCGTGCACCTGCGCGGTGGCCACTGTGAGCAGCTCGTCCTTGTGCGGCACGATCACGTCGCTCCACAGCAGGTAGCCGAACTGGCGGCTCTCGATCGCGCTGGTGCCCACCTTGGCCATCGCGGCCGCGGTGAACGGCTCCTTGATGAAGGCCAGCAGGTCGGTGCCCGGCGCGGCAGCGGCCTGCTCGGCGGCGCGGCGCGCGATCGCAGCCAGGCCACCACCGGCCGGCACCAGGCCGACGCCCACCTCGACCAGGCCGACGTAGGTTTCCATGTGCGCGACGCGGCGCGACGAATACAGCGCCAGCTCGCAGCCGCCGCCGAGCGCGATGCCGCGCATCGCGCTCACCACCGGCACCTGCGCGTAGCGCAGCCGCAGCATGAAGTCCTGCAGCTTCTTCACCTCGGGGTTGATGCCCTTGGAGCCCATCTTCATGAACACAGGCATCAGTGATTCGAGATTCGCGCCGGCCGAGAACACGTCGTCGGGTGACCAGATCACCAGGCCCTTGAACCTTTCCTCGGCGATCTCGAGCGCCTTGCTCAAGCCCTCGATCACCGCCGGGCTGATCAGGTGCAGCTTGGCGGTGATGCTGGCGATCGCCACCTCGCCGTCGTGCGTCCAGACGCGGACCTCTTCGTTCTTGTAGAGCTCGGTGCCGCTCTTCAGCGGCGCTGCAGCACCGGAGCCCAGCACGCTTTCGGGGAAGGGCTGGCGCTGGTAGACGGGCAGTGTGCTGCCGGGGACGTAGCGCTTCTGGCTCGGGCTCCACGAGCCTTCTGGCGTGTGCACGCCATCGCGGCCGTCCGTCACCCAGGCCGGCAGCGGCGCGTTGCTCAGCGTCTTGCCCGCGGCAATGTCGTCGGCGATCCACGTCGCCACCTGCTTCCAGCCGGCCTCCTGCCAGAGCTCGAACGGGCCCTGCTTCATGCCGAAGCCCCAGCGCATCGCGAAGTCGACGTCGCGCGCGGTGTCGGCGACCGCTTCGAGGTGCACCGCGGCGTAGTGAAAACCGTCGCGCACGATGGACCAGACGAACTGCGCCTGCGGGTTGGTCGACTCGCGCAGCAGCTTCAGCCGCTCGGCGGCCGGCTTCTTGAGCATGCGCTCGACGAGCGGGTCGGCCTTGCCGCCGGCGGGCACGTAGTCGCCCTTCGCGGGGTCCAGGCGCAGGATGTCCTTGCCCACCTTCTTGAAGAAGCCGGCGCCGGTCTTCTGGCCCAGTGCGCCCTTCTCGATCAGCCCGGCCAGCACCTTGGGTGTGGCGAAGTGCGGATAGAACGGATCGGCCTGCAGGTTGTCCTGCATGGTCTTGACCACGTGGGCCATCGTGTCCAGGCCTACCACGTCGGCAGTGCGGAAGGTGCCGCTGCTGGCGCGGCCCATCTTCTTGCCGGTGAGGTCGTCGACGACGTCGTAGGAGAGACCGAACTTCTCGGCCTCGACCATCGTGGCCAGCATGCCGGCAATGCCGACGCGGTTGGCGATGAAGTTCGGCGTGTCCTTGGCGCGCACCACGCTCTTGCCGAGCGCGGTGGTGACGAAGGTCTCCAGCTGGTCGAGGATCTCGCCTCGCGTGGTCGGCGTGGGGATCAGCTCCACCAGCGCCATGTAGCGCGGCGGGTTGAAGAAGTGGATGCCGCAGAAGCGCGGCTTGATCTCCGCGGGCAACGCCTCCGACAGCTTGGTGATCGACAGGCCCGAGGTGTTGGAGGCGACGATCGCATGCGGCGCGATGTGGGCCGCGATCTTCCGGTAGAGATCGAGCTTCCAGTCCATGCGCTCGGCGATCGCCTCGATCACCAGGTCGCAGCCCTTCAGCAGATCGAGGTGTTCGTCGTAATTGGCCGGCTGGATCAGCGCCAGGTCGCCGGTCACGCCGATCGGCGAGGGCTTGAGCTTCTTCAGCCCGTCGAGCGCCTTGGTGACGATCCCGTTCTTGGGACCTTCCTTTGCAGCCAGGTCGAACAGCACGACCGGCACCTTCACGTTGACCAGATGGGCGGCGATCTGCGCGCCCATCACGCCGGCGCCGAGCACGGCCACCTTGCGCACGGGGAATCGATTCACGTTGTCTGTCTCCACTCGGTGGCGCGCGCAGCGCGCGCCGTGTCCACGTTCACTCGACGCGCTGCCACACCTGGGTGCGGAAGAACGGGCCGATATAACCACGCATCTGCAGTTGCTTGCCGCCTTCAACGGGCTTCAGGCGCGTCTTGTAGGTCTTGCCGTTATTGGGGTCGAGGATCTCGCCGCCGGTCCAGGCTTCCTTGTCGTCGGCGTCCTGCTTGGCGTTGCGCAGGATCACCATGCCGAGCACCGGCTTGTCCTTGCGCTCGTCGGTGCACTTGTCGCACTTGGAGTCCTGCTTGGCGGCGTCGAAGATCTTCTCGATCTTGCCGCTCAGCACGCCGCCACCGCCGTCTGTGATGCGCACCAGCGACTTCTCGGTCTTGCCGTCGTCGTCGATCGTCTTCCACAGGCCCACCGGCGTGTTCTGCGCCCAGGCCATGCCACAGGCCACGAGCGCCGCGGCCACGATCAGCTTCTTCATGTCGGTCTCCTTGCGGTTCGTTCTGTCGAGCGGGTCACTGTAGGTTCAGAACAGGGCCTCGTCCATCTCCATCAGCGGCTTCAGGCCGGCGCGTGCGCTGCGGATCAGACCGGCCGTCTCGGGCAGCAGCTTGGCGAAGTAGAAGCGCGCGGTCGCCAGCTTGGCGGTGTAGAACGGGTCACCCGAACCCTGCTTCTCGAGCGCCACCTTGGCCATGCGAGCGAAGAAGTAGGCATACACGAGGTGCCCGCACACGCGCAGGTAGTCCACCGCCGCGGCGCCCACCTCGTCGGCGTTGCCGAAGGCCTTCATGCCGAGCTCGGTGGTGAGCTTGGTGACCTTGTCGCCCAGATCGGCCAGCGGGTTGACGAACTCCTGCATCGCCTCGTTTGTGCCTTCGTCCTCGATGAAGGTGCTGACGAGCTTGCCGAACTTCTTCAGCTTGGCGCCGTTGTCGCCGAGCACCTTGCGACCCAGCAGGTCGAGCGACTGGATGGTGTTGGTGCCCTCGTAGATCATGTTGATGCGCGAATCGCGCACGAACTGCTCCATGCCCCATTCCTTGATGTAGCCGTGGCCACCGAACACCTGCTGGCAGTGGCTGGTCGAGATCCACGCGTTGTCGGTCAGGAAGGCCTTGACGATCGGCGTCAGCAGCGCGACCAGGTCTTCGCTTTCCTTGCGCACCTCTTCGTCGTCGCTCGACAGCGCCTTGTCGATCAGCAGCGTGGTGAACATCGCCAGCGCACGGCCGCCCTCGGCGTAGGCGCGCGCGGTCAGCAGCATCTTGCGCACGTCGGGGTGCACGATGATCGGGTCGGCCGGCAGGTCCTTCGCCTTCGGGCCGGACAGGCTGCGCATCTGCAGACGGTCCTTCGCATAGGCCACCGCGTTCTGGTAGGCGACCTGCGTGAGGCCCAGGCCCTGCATGCCGACGCCGATGCGCGCGGCATTCATCATCACGAACATCGCCGGCAGCCCCTTGTTGGGCTCGCCCACCAGCCAGCCGGTGGCACCGTCGAGCGAGATCTGGCAGGTGGCGCTGGCATTGATGCCCATCTTGTGCTCCAGGCCGGTGCAGAAGATCGGGTTGCGATCACCCACCGAGCCGTCGGCCTTGGGCAGGAACTTGGGCACCACGAACAGCGAGATGCCCTTGCTGCCCGACGGCGCATCGGGCAGGCGCGCGAGCACCAGGTGGACGATGTTCTCGGCCAGGTCGTTCTCGCCGCCGCTGATGAAGATCTTGCTGCCGGTGAGCTTGTAGCTGCCGTCGGCCTGCGGCTCGGCCTTGCTGCGCAGCAGGCCGAGGTCGGTGCCGCAGTGCGCCTCGGTCAGGCACATGGTGCCGATCCACTGGCCGCTCACCAGCTTGGGCAGGTACAGCGCCTGCTGCTCCGGCGTGCCGTGCGCATGCAGGCACTCGTAGGCGCCGTGCGCCAGGCCCGGGTACATGGTCCAGGCCTGGTTGGCCGAATTGAGCATCTCGTAGAAGCACTGGTTCACCACGTGCGGCAGGCCCTGGCCGCCGAAGGCCGGATCCGACGACAACGAGGGCCAGCCACCCTCGACGAACCTGGCGTACGCCTCCTTGAAACCCTTGGGCGTGCGCACCGCATGCGTGTCGCGATCGAGCGTGCAGCCTTCGACGTCGCCGGGCTGGTTGAGTGGTGCCAGCACTTCGGCGCAGAACTTGCCGCCCTCCTCGAGCACCGCGTTGATGGTGTCGACGTCGACGTCGGCATGGCGCGGCAGCAGCTTCAGCTCGTCGGTGACGTGAAGCAGCTCGTGCAGCACGAACTGCATGTCGCGCAGCGGCGGGGTGTATTGCGGCATGGCGTGGAACTCCTGGTGCGAGGGAAAGCGGTTGTCAGCGGCGAGCCGCCTTGCGGGGCGCGGCTCGGCGGGCGGGTGGTGCAGCGGCCGGGGCCACTGGGTTGTGGGTCAGGTAGTGCGACAACATGCGGTCGAACGCGAGATGCGCGCGGTCGAGCGCGCCGGGCACGCGCAGGAAGCGCGCGTCGTGGTGCAGCGAGAGGATCAGGCCGTGGATCTCGAACAGCATCTGGTGCGCATCGGTGTCGGGGCGCAGATGGCCTTCGTCGACCGCCAGGCGGATAGCTTTCTCGAGCGCCGCATGCCAGGCCTTGACCATGGCCGCCAGCGCGTCGCGCACGGCGCCGGGCCGGTCGTCGAACTCGACGGCGCCGCTGATGTAGATGCAGCCCGAGTCGATCTCCACCGACACGCGGCGGATCCAGCGCTCGAACAGGGTGCGCAGCCGCGGCAGGCCACGTGGCTCGGCCATCGACGGGCGAAAGACCTCGTCCTCGAAACGCGCGTGGTACTCGCGGATCACCGAGATCTGCAGCTCCTCGCGCGAGCCGAAGTGGGCGAACACGCCCGACTTGCTCATCTGCATCAACTCGGCCAGCGCGCCGATCGACAGCCCCTCGAGCCCCATGTGCGAGGCCAGGCCGAGCGCGGCCTCCAGGATCGCCGCACGCGTCTGCCGGCCCTTGGGCTGGGCCTGGGCAGGACGGACGGCGGCGTCGGTGGGGGTCGTCGGCACGGATAAGGGGGCGGGTCAGTCGCAATAATACGAACGGTCGTTCTATTTTTACCTCAAAGCGGGAGCCCCTGTCGGCGCAAGGTCGGCACTTTTTCTAGGCTTGTTCTTCTAGACGTGCTCGCCGCCGCCGCGGGCGGCCCGTTTCGGGCCGGTCACGCGGTTTTGATACTCTTGGGGTGTTGAGGAGCGCCGCCACCCGTGGATGTACTTCAGCTCGATGTGTCCGGCCGCCCGCAGGCGTGGATCTCGCCGAACGAGGCAGCCGTGCTGTACGCCAGCGACGATGTCGCCTGGACGCTGGGCCGTGCCTTTCGCGTGCTGCGCGGCGGCATCCAGCGCACCACCGGCCTGCAGTCGCGCATCGAGGTGCACCCGATCATCGCCGTCAAGGGCGCGGTGCCCACGCGGGCCTGGCGGCAGACGCCGGCGCTGACCAACTCGAAGCTGTTCGTGCGCGACCGCCATGTGTGCGCGTACTGCGGACGCCGCTTCGGCTTCGACACGCTGACGCGCGAGCACGTCGTGCCGATCTCGCGCGGCGGTCGCGACACCTGGATGAACTGCATCACCGCCTGCCGCGCCTGCAACGGCCGCAAGGGCAATCGCCTGCCCGAAGAGGCGCGCATGAGCCTGATGTACCTGCCCTACATCCCGAGCCTGCATGAGGACATGATCCTGCGCGGCCGGCGCATCCTGGCCGACCAGATGGAGTTCCTGCTGGCCAGCGTGCCGCGCTCGAGCCGACTGCACGCCTGACGCGGCGATCACGGCCGCGGCTTTCCGTCTCTTTGTCTACCGGAGTCGTCATGAAACGCATCGTTCTTGCAGCAGCCCTGGTCGCCTCGCTGGCGGCCTGTTCGACCACCAGCCCCGACGTGATCAAGCGCGACGACGCCCAGCGCATGTCCAACGTGCTCGACGGCGTGGTGCTGTCCACGCGGGCCGTCACCGTCGACGGCTCGCAGAGCGGCGTCGGCGGTGTCGCCGGCGGCGTGGTCGGCGGCATCGCCGGCTCGTCAGTCGGCGGGCGGCGCGAATCGGCCATCGTCGGCGTGCTGGGCGCGGTGGCCGGCGGCGTGGCCGGCAATGCCATCGAGCGCAGTGCCACCAAGGAAGAAGCGCTCGAGATCCTGGTGCAGCTGAAGAACGGCGAGCGCCGGGCCATCGTGCAGGCCAAGGGCGCGGAGGCCATCAACGTCGGCGACCAGGTGATCATCGTCACCACCGGCGGCAAGGCGCGTGTCGTGAAGGCGCCGGCCAATGCGCCGCGCGGCTGACCGGCCCGCCTCGATCACCACAACCGGCGCGGCCCGATGGCTGCGCCGCGCCGGCGCGTTCGCGCTGGTCGGGCTGCTGGCCGCCTGCGGCACGGTACCGAAGGACGAGCGGCTGCTGTCGCTGCAGGCCGACGGCCAGGTCGGCGCCACCACGCAGCCCTGCCAGGCCGCACCATCGCCCGCGCGCGCCGTGCCGGTCAGCATGGCGCCCGGCCACGCGCTCGACACCCGCATGCTGCGCATCGTGTCGTGGAACCTGCACAAGGGCGTCGACGACGGCTGGCAAGCCGATCTCGCGCGTTTTGCCGACGAGTACGACCTGCTGCTGCTGCAGGAGGCGGTGCTCAGCCCGGCCGTGCGCGGCGTGCTCGAGCGCAGCGGTCATGGCTGGCGCATGGCGGGCGCGTTTGCCTACAACGGCGAAGAACGCGGCGTGATGGTCGCCGCGCGCGCGCAGCCGATCGATGCCTGCACGCTGCGCACCTTCGAGCCGCTGGCGCGGCTGCCCAAGTCGGCGATCGTCGCGCGTTTCCGCCTCGCCGGCGGCGACGCGGCGCTGGCCGTGGCCAACCTGCACGGCATCAACTTCACGCTCGGGCTGGAGAGCTTTCGCTCGCAGCTCGAGGATGTGGCCGACGTGCTGGCCGCACACTCCGGCCCGGCCATCCTGGCAGGCGACTTCAACACCTGGAGCGCCGAGCGGCACATGGTGCTCGACGAGATCGCGGCGCGACTGGGCATGACCGCCATCGAGCTGGTGCCCGACGGCCGACGGCGCACGTTCGGCCGCCACCTGGACCACATGTTCGTGCGCGGGCTGCGCGTCGTGAAGGCGCATGCGCCCGAGGTGAAATCGTCCGACCACAACCCGATCCTGGTGACGCTGACGGCGCCCTGAGCGCCGCGCCAGCGATGCTGCCGAGCGACCATCCACTGCGCAGGAGCCTCGCCGACGAGGTGCATGCGCGCCCGCCCGAGCCATTGGCCACGCCGACGCGTGCCTCCTACGTGGCCCTGCGGGTCGAGCCCGAGCAGCGCGCGGCCGAGCACGGGCACCTGGCGGCACTGTGCCAGCGCTTCGGCGTGGACCCTCCGGCCGCCGAGGCCACGCACTTCAGCGCCCGGCTGGATGACAACCTGCGCATCAAGTGGGAGCGTCACGGCGAGTTCTCGGGCGTCACGCTGTTCCTGCCGGGACTGGGTGCCACGCCGTTCGCCGACACCGCGGCCGCACAGCTGCCGGCCGGCTGGCTCGCCGCGTGGCCCGGGCAGACCATGGTGGCAGCGAATGCCGAGCTGGTGGATGCAAATGCGCAGGCCGAGCAGCCCGCACAGCTCGTGGCGCGCTTCGGCAACGCCATCGTCGTCGGCGCCGAGATCGGCGAAGGTGCCGGCATCGCCTTCACCGACTTCCGCATCCAGGACGACGGCTTCGGCCGTTTCGTGCTGGTCAACCGCAGCTTCACGCCGCGCCAGGCCGGGCGCATGCTGCAGCGGCTGTTCGAGATCGAGGCCTATCGCATGATGGCGCTGCTGGCGCTGCCCATCGCGCGCAGCCTGTCGCCGCGCACGGTGGCGATCGAGAACGCGCTGGCCTCGCTGACCGAGCGCATCGCCACCGGCGGCGGCGACGACGAGGCGCTGTTGCAGCAGCTGACCAAACTCGCCGCCGAGGTGGAGAGCAGCCTCGCGGCCAGCCAGTTCCGCTTCGGCGCGTGCCGGGCCTACCACGAGCTCGTGACCACACGCATCGCCGAGCTGCGCGAGAAGCGCTTGCCCGGCGTGCAGACGATCGAGGAATTCATGGCGCGCCGGCTGTCACCGGCGGTGGCGACCTGCCTCACCGCATCGCAACGCCTGCATCAGCTGTCGGAGCGCGTCGCCCAAGCCAGCGCGCTGCTCTCGACACGCGTGGACATCGCGCGCGAACGGCAGAACCAGGCGCTGCTGTCGTCGATGGACCGCCGCGCCAAGCTGCAGCTGCGCCTGCAGCAGACCGTCGAGGGCCTGTCGGTGGCCGCGATCGTCTACTACGTGGTGGGCCTGGTCGGCTATGGGGCCAAGGCCGCCAAGGCCGCCGGCATGAAGATCGAACCCGACCTGGCGGTGGGACTGTCGATTCCGTTGATCGCGCTGGTCGTGATCTGGGCCTTGCGGCGCGCGCGGCGGGCGCTGCACCACGCCGCGGACACGGCACCGGCACGGTGACTTGGTAGGCCGTGTTGGGATCGAACCAACGACCAAAGGATTATGAGTCCTGTCCTTGCGGTCTCCGAGGGTCCTGAGCCCTCCTAAGTCCTTGATTTGGCTTGCGCCGCGTCGAGCACCATAAGGAAACATTCTGCCCACGTCTGCCCACGCTGTCGACCACGCCGGCAAAGGGCTCCTACAAGCTGCGCATAACGGCGACACCACTGCCCCGGTGACTTCAAGCGCCGTCCGCAAACGCGTTCGTCGCTCTTCCTTTGCATGGGGGGGCCAGCCAAAATCCGGCGGAAGAAGGGAGGGTCATCGAATGATTGGGGTGCATGACCCCTTGTTAAACGGCTTCGAGAACCGTTCGTTCAGGGCCCTCGCCGACTAAGACTACGTGACCGCACGGTCGGCCCTACCGATGGCACAAGCCGAGGGCGCGGCACCTCATACCCTCGAGAAGGTGAGCGCGATGGACACAGCAGAGACCCAAGGTGCGGTGCCGATGCCGCTAGGCGCCATCGAGCCGCACGCCCGCATGCTCACCGCCCCGCCCGAAGACCAGCTGCTGTACAAGATGATGAAGCACGAGCACCTGCTAGCTTCGGTCGACGGCAGCTACCTGCACTTCAACCGCGTCGATAGCTACGCTGACTTCCCGGGCGCGGACGCTAACGACGGAGCGCAGCTGCCACAGGACCGCGCAGGGAACGCCGGCGCCCGCTTCCTGAAGGCGCCGTATTTTTCCGCCGCGGACTACTACGACCGGGCGCGCTCGCGCACCTACGCATGCTGCTTCTCGCTGGAGAACTCGCCGCACATCTGGACCGAGTACGCCAACGGCAGTCCGCGCGGCAAGGTATGCGTGGTGTTTCAGTTTGGGCGTCTGCGCTCGCGATTGAACGCAGCGCTAAATCCAGAATGGAGTTGACTGCCTTCCGCGGACGGTTACGGGCTGAGGTTCTCAGCCCTTTCGAAGTGCGCGGGCGCAGGGTTGTCCACCGGCGGCGTGGCGCATGCCACGCAGGCGCCGACGGTGGGCAACCCGTGTTCACCGCGCG
>JBGAMU010000149.1:0-9344 GCA_044222685.1 Burkholderiaceae bacterium | reverse complement strand
ACAATCGGGCATGGCCGACGCCCGCACGCTGCTGATCCGCGACGCCGATTGCGTCGTCACGATGGACGACCAGCGCCGCGAACTTGTGCGCACCAGCATCCTGGTGCGCGGCGCGGCGATCGAGGCGATCGGCCCGGCCGCGACGATCGCCGCCGAGGCCGACGAGGTGATCGACGCGCGTGGCCATCTGGTGACGCCGGGCCTCGTCAACACGCATCACCACATGTTCCAGTCGCTGACGCGGGTGATTCCGGCCGCGCAGGACGCCGAGCTGTTCGGCTGGCTGCGCACGCTGTACCCGCTGTGGGCGCGGCTGACGCCCGAGATGGTGCGGGTGTCGACACAGATCGCGATGGCTGAGCTGCTGCTCGCCGGCTGCACCACCAGCAGCGACCACCTCTATGTCTTCCCCAACGGCGTGCGGCTGACCGACAGCATCGAGGCGGCCGCCGCCATCGGCATGCGCTTTCATGCCGCGCGCGGCAGCATGAGCGTCGGCGAGAGCGCAGGCGGCCTGCCGCCGGACAGCCTGGTCGAGGACGAGCGCACGATCCTGGCCGACACGCAGGCGCTGATCGAGCGCCACGACGACCGCGGCCGCTACGCGATGCTGCGCGTGGTGGCGGCGCCGTGCTCGCCGTTCTCGGTCAGCCGCGACCTGATGCGCGAGACGGCCGTGCTGGCACGATCACTCGGCGCGCGGCTGCACACGCACCTGGCCGAGAACGACCACGACGTGGCCTACAGCCGCCAGCACTTCGGCATGACGCCGGCGCAGTACGCCGAGTCGCTCGGCTGGCTTGGCCCCGACGTCTGGCATGCCCACTGCGTCAAGCTCGACGCGGCCGGCATCACGCGCTTCGCCGCCACCGGCACCGGCGTTGCCCACTGCCCGTGCAGCAACATGCGGCTGGCCTCGGGCATCGCGCCGGTGCGGCGCATGCTCGACGCCGGCGTGCCGGTGGGGCTGGGTGTGGACGGCAGCGCCAGCAACGACAGCGGCCAGCTGCTGGCCGAGGCACGCCAGGCGCTGCTGCTCGCGCGCGTGGGCCGCGCGCTCGCGGCGCCCGAGGCGCTGGCCGACGGCCGCCTGCGCTACGGCTGCGACACCGGCCCGGCCGAGATGACGGCGCGCGATGCGCTGGCGCTGGCCACCCGCGGCGGCGCCGCCGTGCTGGGTCGCGACGACATCGGCCAGCTCGCACCCGGCATGGCTGCCGATCTGGCGCTCTACGACCTGCGCACGCTGGCGTTCGCCGGCGGCGCCGTGCACGATCCGGTGGCCGCACTGCTGCTGTGCGCCAGCGCGCCGGCCGCGTTCACGATCGTCAACGGCCGCGTCGTGGTGCGCGACGGGCAGCTGGCCACGGTAGACCTCGGCCCGCTGATCGAGCGGCACGACCGGCTGGCGCGCGAGCTGGCGCGCTGAGCGCGGCGAACTGCGCGGCCGCCGTGCGCGGCGCTACTGCACGTACAGCACGCGCATGCCCACCGACTTGCCGCCGACGCGCTCCAGCACCTGGATCGTCGTCTGCTTGGGCGTGAAGGTCTCGGGCAGCGCGAGGCTGCCGCGCAGGCTCTGGTGGGCGCCGACGTTCACCTTGATCGGCTCCAGCGTGAGACTGCGCTCGACGCCGCCGGTCAACCCGGTGACGACGAACTGCATCACGCCGGCGAAGGGAGAGTTCGCACCCTTGCCGCGCGTGAGCAGCACCTCGTAGCCGAGCGCGCCGCGCTGGCGCGTCAGCTTGGCGGCGCGCACCTCGACCGCGCCGCCGCGCGGGTCGGGCGGCAACGAGCCGATCAGGAACTCGATATCGGCGCGGCTCGTCTTGGTGCGCTCGCGGTCGGCGGCCAGGTCGGCCACCGCGGTGGCGCGCTCGGCCTGTGCCGCCTGCAGCTGCTTGCTGGTGCCGGCCAGCTCGACGGCCAGGCGCGCGCGCTCGGCCTCGGTCTGCGCCAGCGAGGCCCGCAGCGCGGTCGATTCGCTGGCCGACAGGCGCGGCGGCAACAGCTTCTCCTGCACCAGCAGCACGCCGGCGACGCCGGCGACGGCGCCGGCCAGCAGCAGCACCAGCCAGCGCGGCGGCCGGTAGCTGGCGCGGCGGCGCCCGTAGGGTTCGAAGGCAACGGGTTTGAATTGTCCGAGCATGCGTCGTCAGCGGCTACAGAGAAGCGGTGGGCGGCCCGCGGGTTCTACCACAAGCGCGCCGGCCTTCGGCCGCCGCGCGGCCCGCACGCAACCCCTGCTTACCGGGTGACGACGGCAATGCCTTTCAGCTGGCCGGCCTGGGCGGTGGCAGGCGGCCGCGGATGGCGCTGCGGATCGAAGCGATGCAGCAGCTCGGCCTCGCGCGTCCGCGCGAGTGCGACGTTGGCGATCTTCACGTGGCCGAAGCCGCGCATGGTCTGCGGCACCGCGGCGATCTGCGTCGCCAACGCAACGTTGTCGGCCGTCAACTGCGGCAGCAGCGCATCGATGCGCGCCTCGTACTGGCGCACCAGCTCGCGTTCCAGACGGCGTTCGTCGGTGCGGCCGAACACGTCGAGAGCCGTGCCGCGCAGCCGCCGGCCGGCCGCCAGCACCCGCATCAGCGGCATCATCCAGCCGCCCAGGCGCAACTTGCGCGGCGGCTGGCCGTGGCGCGGGCGGGCCAGCAGCGGCGGCGCCATGTAGAACTCGAGCACCGGCTCGCCGTCGAACGCTTTCGCCACTTCGCGCCGGAAGCGGCCGTCGGTGTACAGGCGCGCCACCTCGTACTCGTCCTTGAAGGCCATCAGCTTGAGCAGGCTGGCAGCGACGGCGCGCGTGAACGGCAGCGCCGGGTCGGCGCCGAGCGCCGCCTCGCGCTCGCGCACGCGCTCCACGCGCTCCGAATAACGACGCGCATAGGCGGCGTCCTGGTAGCCGGTGAGGTGTTCGACCGCGCGTGCGATCACGGTGTCGAGGGCCTCGACACCGCCAACCGCCGGGTGCGCCGGGCCCTGCATCAGAGCCTCGAGCGCCGCCGGGTCGGCCGCCGCCAGCCGGCCGAGCGAGAACGCGAGCAGGTTGTTCTGCACCGCCACGCCGTTGAGCTCGATCGCCCGCTGCAGCGCGGCCAGGCTCACCGGCACCAGGCCGCGCTGCCAGGCGAAGCCGAGCGCCAGGATGTTGGCGACGATGGTGTCGCCGAGAAAGTCCTCGGCCAGCGTCTGCGCATCGAAGGTCTCGACGCGCTCGGCGCCGGCGGCGAAGTGCAGCTTGGCCAGCAGCGCATCGACCCGCAGGCTCGCATCGGGATTCTTCAGCGACTCGGCCACCGGCACCTCGTGCACGTTGGCGAGCACCTTCGTGCGGCCGTGGCGCACGGTCTGCAGCGCCTCGGGCGAGGCGCCGACCACCAGGTCGCAGGCCAGGATCGCGTCGGCCTGCTGGGTGTCGATGCGCACCTGGTTCAGCCGTTCCGGCCGGTCGGCCCAGCGCACGAAGCTGAGCACCGAGCCGCCCTTCTGCGCGAAGCCCATGAAGTCGAGCACGCTGGCCGCCTTGCCTTCCAGGTGCGCGGCCATCGCGATCACCGCACCGACGGTGACGACACCGGTGCCGCCGACGCCGGTGACGAGCAGGTCGTAGGGGCCGGTCCACACGTGCGGCGCCGGTTGCGGCAGCGCGGCGACGAGGCGATCGAAACGCTCGCGCCCCGACTCGAGCGCGCCCGACTTCTTGCGCAGCGTGCCGCCCAGCACGCCGACGAAGCTGGGGCAGAAGCCCTTGGCGCACGAGTAGTCCTTGTTGCAGCTGCTCTGGTCGATGCGGCGCTTGCGGCCGAGCGGCGTCTCCAGCGGCAACACGGCGACGCAGTTGCTCTGCACCGAGCAGTCGCCGCAGCCCTCGCAGACCAGATCGTTGATGAACAGGCGCCGCGCCGGGTCGACGAGCTCGCCCTTCTTGCGCCGGCGCCGCTTCTCCGCCGCGCAGGTCTGCTCGTAGATCAGCACGGTGACGCCGGCGATCTCGCGCAGGCGGCGCTGCACCCCGTCGAGCTCCTCGCGCGGGTGGAAGGTGGTGCCCGGCGGGAAGCGGCCGTGCAGCGCGTCGTACTTGGCGATGTCGTCGCTGACCACGACGACCTGCTTGACGCCCTCGCTCTCGACCTGTCGCGCGATCGCGTCGACGCTGATCGGGCCGTCCACCGGCTGGCCGCCGGTCATCGCGACCGCGTCGTTGAACAGGATCTTGTAGGTGATGGTCGCCTTCGACGCCACCGCCTGGCGGATCGCGAGATAGCCCGAGTGGAAGTAGGTGCCGTCGCCGAGGTTCTGGAACACGTGCGGCACCTTGGTGAACATCGAGTGGCTGACCCAGTCGACGCCCTCGCCGCCCATCTGGATCAGCCCCTGCGTGTCGCGGTCCATCCACGAGGCCATGAAGTGGCAGCCGATGCCGGCCTGCGCACGCGAGCCCTCGGGCACGCGTGTGCTGGTGCTGTGCGGGCAGCCGGCACAGAAGTACGGCACTCTTCTGACGCTGTCGCCGGCGTTCGAAAGCAGCTCGGGCGGCGTGAAGTCGCGCACGTGCTGCAGGTGGTCGCCGAGCGCGCGGTGGGCCGGGAAGTGGCGCTCGATCCAGTGCGCGACGATCTCGATCAGCCGCGACGGCCGCAGCTCGCCGACCGCCGACACCAGCGGTGCGCCCGCCGCGTCGCGCTTGCCGACGATGACCGGCCGTTCGGCCGCCGGCGCGTTGTAGAACAGGTCGCGCAGCTGCGTCTCGACGACCGCGCCCTTCTCCTCGATGACCAGCAGCTCCTTCAGCCCCTGCGCGAAGCGCCGCATCCGCGTGGTCTCGAGCGGAAACGACAGACCCACCTTGTACAGGCGCACACCCGCGTCGGCCAGCATCTGCGGGCTGATCTCCAGCCGCCGCAGCACCTCCATCAGGTCGTAGTGCGCCTTGCCGCAGGTGACGATGCCCACCGTGGCCCGCGGTGAGACGATCACGTCGCGGTCGATCGAATTGACCTGCGCGAACGCGGCCACCGCGGCCAGCTTGTCGACGAGGCGCGTCTCGATGCGCAGCGACGGCAGGTCGGGCCAGCGGTAGTGCAGCCCGTCGGCCGGTGGCGTGTGGCCGGAGGCGGCGCGCACGCCGTCGGCATCGCGCCAGGCGGCGGTGCGCGTGGCGATGGCATCCAGGTCGACGGTGGCGCCGCTTTCCACCACCTCCGACAGCGCCGTCATCGCGACCCAGTGGCCGCTGTAGCGCGACAGCGCCCAGCCATAGAGGCCGAACTCCAGGTACTCGGCCACGTTGGCCGGCGACACCACCGGCATGTGGAAAGCCTGGAACAGCTGGTCGCTCTGGTGCGGCATCGACGACGACACGCAGCCGTGGTCGTCGCCGGCCACCACCAGCACGCCGCCGTGCGGCGAGCTGCCGTAGGCATTGCCGTGCTTGAGCGCGTCGCCGGCGCGGTCGACCCCCGGGCCCTTGCCGTACCACAATGCGAATACACCATCGACGGTGCGTTCGGGGTCGGACTCGACGCGTTGCGTGCCCAGCACATGCGTGGCGCCTAGCTCCTCGTTGATCGCCGGCACGAAGCGGATGCCGGCATCCTTGAACCGCGGCCCGGCCTTCCAGATCGCCTGGTCCACCATGCCCAGCGGCGAACCGCGGTAGCCGCTGACGAAGCCCTGCGTGTTCAGGCCGAGCGCCGCATCGCACGCGCGCTGCATCAGCAGCAGCCGCACCAGCGCCTGCGTGCCGGTGAGGAACACGGTGCCGCGCTCGGCCCACAGGTTGTGCTCGAGCCGGTAGTCCGGCCGGACGATGGGCGAAGGCTCGAGAACGCTGTCGGCCGCCATGGCGCACTCCTTCGATCGTGAGCGCGCAGCATAGGCCGCCGTTTCGAGACGAGGTTTTCTGAATCGACTCGCTGGCGCTACATTTCGAGCATATCCACCTCAGGATCCAGCATGAGCGAGAAGGTTTCTCTCGACCGGCACAGCCTGCAGATCCTGGCCGAACTGCAGCGCGATGCGCGGCAGACGGTGCAGCAGCTGTCCGAGGCGGTGGGCCTGTCGCCCACGCCGTGCTGGCGCCGCATCAAGGAGATGGAGGCCGCCGGCGTGATCCGCGGCTACACCGCGCTGGTCGACCGCGAGCGCGTCGGCCTCGGCCTGCACGTGGTGATCGAGGCCAACCTGAGCGAGCACACCGAGGAGCTGGTGCGCAAGTTCGAGCGCGCCGTGGCGGCCAGCCCGCAGATCGTGCGCTGCGTCAGCACCACCGGCCAAGCCGACTACATCCTCACCGTGCTGATCGCCGACATCAAGGCCTACGAGCAGTTCCTGCACGACACGATCTTCAAGCTGCCGGGCATCACGCACGTGCGCTCGAGCATCGTGCTGAAGGAGGTGAAGAGCGAAGTGCGGCTGCCGGTGGCGGCGGCGCCGGCTTCGACACCTGGTCGACGCCGCAGTACCCGTTAGCCAGGCGCCAGAGCGCCAGAGCGCCAGAGCGCAAGGCATCTCAAGGGAGTCAACAGACGTTAAGTTAGCGCAAACATCCTGAAGCGGCCGCACTGCCGTTGGTGAACAGCCTGGGTTGACGTCATCCCAAAATTTGGGCAAAATTTCCCAAATGGATGCGCAGAACAAGCTTCACCGAACGCTGAACGCGGCGATCACCCAGGTGTTGCGCCCGCTCTTTCGCGTGCTGCTGCGCCACCACGTGTCGTTCGGCGCCTTCGAAGAGCTGGCCAAGCGCGCCTACATCGACGTCGTGGTCCGCGACTTCGGCATCCCGGGCAAGAAGCCGTCGATCTCGCGCGCGTCGATCCTCTCGGGCATGACCCGCAAGGAAGTGCAGCGCCTGATGTCCGAGCCGGCCGAATCGCTGGTGGTCGACGGCGAGCAGTACAACCGTGCCGCCCGCGTGCTGACGGCCTGGACGCGCGACCCTGAATTCGTCGACCGCCGCGGCGAGCCGCTTCCGCTGGACCCGCACGAGGGCCGCGCCAGCTTTGCCGAGCTGGTGCGCCGCCACAGCGGCGACGTGCCGGTGCGCGCCGTGCTCGACGAACTGCTGCGCGTGGGCGCGGTGAAGTACGGCGAGGACGGGCGCCTTCAACTGGTGGTGCGCGCCTATGTGCCGCAGCGCAGCGCCGTCGACAAGCTCGAGATCCTGGGCACCGACGTGTCTGACCTGATCGAGACCATCGACCACAACATCGAGCACGGCGACAGCGACCCGCGCTTCCAGCGCAAGGTCATGTATCGCAGCGTGCCGGTGGCTGCTCTGAAGGACTTCAGGAATCTCAGTGGGGAACAGGCCCAGCGCCTGCTCGAACAGCTGGACAAATGGCTGGCCGAGCACAGCGCACCGAACCCACCCGATCAACCCCAGCTGCCGCGCGCCCGCGTGGGCATGGGCATCTACTACTTCGAGCAGACGCTCGAGACCGACGCTCCCAAGGAGGAATGACATGAACTTCTCGAAACTGCGCGCGCTGGTCCACAGCGCTGTCGCCGCGGCCCTGGTGGCCTGCGGCGGCGGCGGCGATGGCGGCATCGGCGGCACCGGCGGCGGCGGCGGCGGACTCGCCAGCGACGTGTCGATCGGCACCATCACGGCGTTCGGCAGCGTGTGGGTCAACGGCGTGGAATTCCAGTCGGGCAGTGCGACGATCAACATCGACGACAACCCCAAGAGCGAGTCCGACCTGCGCGTCGGCATGATCGCCCGCGTCAACGGTTCGATCTCCGGTGCCAGCGCCAGCACGATCAGCGTGACCAGCGCGGTCAAGGGCTACGTCGAATCCGTCGCCACCGGCAGCATGGTCGTGATGGGCCAGACCGTGCTCACCGATGCCAGCACCACCATCAGCAATGGTCCCATCGCCGCCGGTCAGTACGTCGAAGTGCACGGGCAGGTGGTCTCCGACGGTCGCATTCAGGCCAGCTTCGCCGAGCGCAAGACGACGCAGGCCACACCTCCGTTCGTGGTGAAGGGCTTCGTCAAGGGCCACGCCGCCGGCGGCACCAGCTTCCAGGTCGGTGCGCTGAACGTCACGCTCGCCAACGGCGCGACGATCAACGACATGCCGGGTGGTTCATGGAACGGCATCCTGGCCGAGGTGAAGGGCACAGCCTGCGCCGGCAATCCGCCCGCGACCAACGTGTGCGGCACGTTGACGGCGACCAAGGTCGAGCCCGAAGGCGTGCAGGGCGATGTGTCGAGGATCGAGGTCGAGGGTTTCGTCACCGCGCTCACCAGCACCAGCGACTTCACCGTCGGCAGCCAGCGCGTCGTGACCACCGGGTCCACGGTGTTCCAGGGCGGCCTGCAGAACGAGATCGTGCTGACCACCAAGCTCGAGGTCGAGGGCTCGCTCAGCGGCGGCATCCTCACCGCGACCAAGGTGTCTTTCCGCGAGAACATCCGCTTCGAGGCCAACCTCGCCACCAAGGGCGCCACCTCGTTCACGCTGGCCGGGCTGCCGGGCATCACGATCGAGACGAATACGCTGACGCAGTTCAAGAACACGTCGTTCGCTGCGCTGGCCGTGGGCAACAACCTGCGCGTCCGTGGCCGTCCTGGCAGCGGCAACACGGTGATCGCCACCGAGGTCGAAGACCGCGGCAACGGCGATACCGACGTGCGCTTCCAGGCGGTGGCCTCGGCGGTGGCGGCGCCCAACATCACGATGCTCGGCATCGTGGTCGACACCACGCCGATCTCGAACAACAACTTCAAGGACGTGAACGACGCGATCATCGGTCGCACCGCGTTCTTTGCGGCGGCAGCGCCCGGCAAGCTGATCAAGGTGCGCGGCACGCTCAGCGGCAACAGCATCAGCTGGAACCAGGAGATCGAGTTGGAGGACTGACGCCAGACCGACGCCGCGGCCGCTGGCGCGGCCTGACGACGACGTACACGCCGGACCTCTGCGTCCGGCGTTTTTCGTTTGGCGCCGACGCGGCGACAATGCCGCCCTTGCCCGCTCGATCGAACGATTCCCTCAACGTGTCCGATACACCACCGCCCTTGCCTGACGATCCTGTCGCGCCACCGCCCTTGCCGGCCGTGGCGCCGGTGGTTACACCCGCGACCGCGGTTGCAGCGCCGCCCGAAGCAGCGCCGGTGCATGGCGAGGCACAGGTGTCTGCCGATGCACAGGCACCGGTGGCACCGGCGCCGCGCGTGCCCGACCTCTCGCCCGCCGAGTGCGCGGCGCGGCTGGCCGAGCTCTTCCCTGCGCTGTTCGCCGCCATTCCCCACACGCCGCCGCGGCCGATTAAGCTGCGCATCCAGGCCGACATCCAGCAACGCGCGCCCGAGCTCTTCACGCGCCGCG
>JBGAMU010000148.1:6573-16134 GCA_044222685.1 Burkholderiaceae bacterium | reverse complement strand
CGACGCGCTGCGCGCCGCGGTCGCCGGCGCCGGGGCGCCGCGCGGGCTGTACCTGCTGGAGCGCCTGCAGGAGCTGGCGCACGAGCTCGGCATCGTGCCGCAGGCGCAGCCGTTCTCGGCCTATCGCAACACCATTCCGCTCGAGCGCCAGGGCAGCTACCCTGGCGACCTGCGCATCGAGGAGCGGCTGACCGCGCTGATGCGTTGGAACGCGCTGGCGATGGTGGTGCGCGCCAACCAGGCCTACGGCGAGCTGGGCGGCCACATCGCGAGCTACGCGTCGGCCGCTGAGATCTTCGAGCTCGGCTTCAACCACTTCTTCCGTGGCAGCGCCGACGGGCAGCACAGCGACCTGGTGTTCTTCCAGCCGCATTCGGCGCCGGGGGTCTATGCGCGTGCCTTCCTCGAAGGGCGGCTCAGCGAGGAGCACCTGGCGCGCTACCGGCAGGAGGTGGCGGGCGGCGGGCTGTGCTCGTACCCGCACCCCTGGCTGATGCCCGAGTTCTGGCAGTTCCCCACCGGCTCGATGGGCCTGGGCCCGCTGAACGCGGTGTACCAGGCGCGCTTCATGCGCTACCTGGCTGCGCGTGGCCTGGTCGACACGGCGGGTCGTCACGTGTGGGGCGTATTCGGCGACGGCGAGATGGACGAGCCCGAGTCGATCGCCGGCCTCACGCTGGCCGCGCGCGAGCGGCTCGACAACCTGACCTTCATCATCAACTGCAACCTGCAGCGCCTGGACGGCCCGGTGCGCGGCAACGGCCAGATCATCCAGGAGCTCGAGGCCCTGTTCACCGGTGCCGGCTGGAACGTGATCAAGGTGCTGTGGGGCTCCGACTGGGACGCCCTCTTCGCGCGCGACACCGACCACGTGCTGCTGCGCGCGCTGTCGCGCACCGTCGACGGCCAGTACCAGACGCTGGGCGCCAACGACGGCGCCTACAACATCGAGCACTTCTTCCGCCAGGACCCGGCCGTGCAGGCGCTGGTGTCGCACATGAGCGAGGCCGAGATCGACGCGCTGCACCGCGGCGGGCACGACTTCCGCAAGCTGTACGCCGCGTTCGCCGAGGCCAAGGCGCACGCCGGGCGGCCGACGGTGATCCTGGCCAAGACCAAGAAGGGCTTCGGCATGGGCGGCGCCGGCGAGAGCCGCATGACCTCGCACCAGGCCAAGAAGCTGGATGTCGACGCGCTGCGCGCGTTTCGCGACCGCTTCGCGCTGCCGCTGTCGGACGACGAGGTGGCGCGCCTGAGCTTCCATCGCCCCGCCGAAGGCAGCGCCGAGCTGCGATACCTGCGCGAGCGCCGTGCCGCGCTCGGCGGTGCGCTGCCGCTGCGCAATGCGCGCGCGCCGGTGCTGCCGGTGCCGCCGGTGCAGGGCTGGGGCGCCTTCGCGCTGGCCGCCGACGGCAAGGAGATGAGCACCACGATGGCGGCGGTGCGCCTGCTGGCCGGGCTGCTGAAGGATCCCACGCTGGGCCCGCGCATCGTGCCGATCGTCGCCGACGAGGCGCGCACCTTCGGCATGGCGAGCCTGTTCCGCCAGGTCGGCATCTACAGCCCCGAGGGCCAGCTCTACGAGCCCGAGGACGCCGGCTCGATGCTGTACTACCGCGAGGCCGCCGACGGCCAGCTGCTCGAGGAAGGCATCAACGAAGCCGGCGCGCTGAGTTCGTGGATCGCCGCCGCCACCAGCTACGCGGTGCACGGGCTGCCGATGCTGCCGGTCTACATCTACTACTCGATGTTCGGCTTCCAGCGTGTCGGCGACCTGATCTGGGCCGCCGCCGACCAGCGCGCGCGCGGCTTCCTGTTCGGCGCCACGGCCGGGCGCACCACGCTCGGCGGCGAGGGCCTGCAGCACCAGGACGGCTCCAGCGTGGTGATGGCATCGATGGTGCCCAACTGCGTGGCCTGGGACCCGGCCTATGCCGGCGAGGTGGCGGTGATCCTCGAACACGGCCTCACGCGCATGCTGGTCGAGCAGCGCGACGAGTTCCACTACCTCACGCTGATGAACGAGAGCTACCCGATGCCGAGCCTGGCCGACGGCGCTGTGCGCGACGACCTGCTGCGTGGCCTGTACCGCGTGCGCAGCGTGGCGGGCCGTGCCGGCGGGCGCGCGATCCGCCTGCTCGGCTCGGGTGCGATCCTGCGCGAGGTGCAGCGCGCCGCCGACGTGCTGGCCGGCGAGCATGGCGTGGCCTGCGAAGTGTTCAGCGCCACCAGCTTCAGCGAACTCGCGCGTGATGCGCGCGCGCTGCAGCAGCGCGCCCTTTCCGGCGGCGCTGCGGCGGGCGAAACCTGCCACGTGCAGCGGCTGCTCGGCGGCGACACGCCGGTGCTGGCCGCCACCGACTACGTGCGTGCCTGGCCACAGCTGATCGCCGAGTACATCGACGCGCCCTACCTCACGCTCGGCACCGACGGCTTCGGCCGCAGCGACACGCGGCAGCAGCTGCGCGGATTCTTCGGTGTCGATGCGGCGGCGATCGTGCGTGCCGCGCTGCATCTGCTCGACGCCCGGCGCCCACCCGCCGCATGACGGCCGACGCGCAGCCGGCTCCGCCCAGCCTGTGGCGGGTGGCCAACGTGGTGGCGCAGATCGGCTTCGGCCTGCTCGCGATGACGATCTGCCTGCCGTCGATGCAGGAGTGGAGCGCCATCTTCGGCACCTCGCAGGCCGCCGTGCAATGGACCTTCAGCGCCTATGTGCTGACCTACGGCGCGCTGCAGCTGGTCTACGGGCCGCTGTCCGACCGGCACGGCCGGCGCCGCGTGCTGATGGCCGGGCTGCTGCTGGCCGGCATCGGCTCGCTGCTGGCCGCGTGGGCCGGCGACATCACGGCGCTGATCGCCGCGCGTGCGCTGCAGGGCGCGGGCAGCGCGGCCGGCATGGTGGCCGGCCGCGCCAGCGTGCAGGACCTCTTCGCCGGCCCGCAGCGCACGCGCGTGATGGCCTACGTGGGCATGGCGATGGGGCTGATCCCGCCGCTGGCCACCGTGGTCGGCGGCCAGCTGCACGTGCGCCTGGGCTGGCAATCCAACTTCGTGCTGATGGCCGTGCTCGCCATCGTGCTGCTGGTCGCCGCCTGGCGCGGGCTGCCCGAGTCGACCGCGCGCGCCGCGCGCGACGGCGCGCGCGACACGCACTGGCTGCGTGCGATGGGCAGTGCCTATGCGCGGCTGCTGCGCGAGAGCGCCTTCGTGCTCAACGTGCTGGTGCTGTCGATCACCGTGGCCGCGTTCTACGCCTTCCTCAGCGGCGCACCGCTGGTGCTGCGCAGCTACGGCGTCGGGCCGGCGCAGGTGGGCTTCTACATCATGATGGTGCCGCTGTCGTACATCGCCGGCAACTTCGCCACCAGCCGCATCGCGCACCGCCGCGGCGAGCGCTGGCTGATGTGGAGCGGCCAGTCGCTCAGCGTCGCCGGCATCGCTGTCCTGCTGGCGCTGGGGCTGGCCGGCACGCGCGAGCCGCTCGCGTTCTCGATGCCGCTGATGCTGCTCGGCATCGGTCACGGCCTGCTGATGCCGGCCTGCCTGGCGCGCACGGTCAGCGTGCTGCCGGCGCTGGCTGGATCCGCCGCCGCCGTGGCCGGCGTGATGCAGCAGGTGATGGGCGCGTTCGGCGGCGTGACGGTCGGCTGGGTGACGCACGACGGCCAGGTGAACCTGGCGCTGTTGATGCTCGGCTTCACGCTGTGTGCGGTGGCGGCGCAGGCGGTGTTGCTGCGGCGCTGACCGGCGCCGACGTCAACGATCGCTAAACGAGCAGTGCGCATCGCGGCAGGCGGTTTGTCGAGTCGCACGTGCCGCCCGCAGCCTTGCCCGCTCGCTCCCCCGCAGTCGGCGTAAAGACGACAACAGCCTTACACCGCCGGACTCTGCACCCCCCCCAGCAGCGAAACCGCGCGCCGGCGCAGCGCCTGCAGGGCCAGGTGTGTGGCCGCCATCGTGGCCCGCATCCGGTCGGCCGGCGCGATCGGTGCGCGCCAGCAGGCGGCAAAGCGGCCGGCGTGCTTGCGCAGCGCCTGGCCGCGGCGCGGCCGCAGCGCATGCGGGTTGTACATGCGCTCGATCTGCAGCGGCGTGCGGTCGGGCGTGGAGAAGTCGCGGCCGGCGCGGCGCTGGAACAGCTCGTCGGGCAGCAGCACGAACGGCCCCTGCAGTGCGAGCTCGGCCATCAGCACCAGATCGCTGCTCGGGTAGTCGGCCAGCAGACGGGTGCGGCGCAACGACGGCATGCGGATCAGGCCGGCGTTGATCTGGTTGTTCACCGACAGGTTGGCGGCCTGTCGCAGGAAACGGTCGCATGGCCGCACGTCGCCGACCGCGAAGTCGAGCTCGCACAGCGACATCGGGTGGCCGACCTCGTCGATCCAGCGCGTGCGGCCGAACACCAGCACCACCTCGGGCCGGGCTTCGAGCACCGCCGCGCCGCGCGCCAGCAGGTCCGGCGCCATGCGGTCGGTGCCGGACAGCCACTTGAAGTAGCGGCCGCGCGCCTCGCGCGCGACGATGTTCCAGTTGGCCGTCAGCCCCTGGTTGCTGTGGAACCGGTGCCAGCGGATCCGATCGTCCGCGCGAAGATAGTGTTGGATGATCGCCGGCGTGTCGTCGGTCGATCCGTTGTCGGAGATCAGCAGCTCGAAGTCGCTGCAGGTCTGCGCCAGCGCGGACTCGATGGCCTGCGCGAGCCAGCGCCCGGCGTTGAAGACCGGCATGCCGATGCTGATCAGCGGTGCGGGCGTGTGCGGTGGCGCCGAAGGCGCGGAAATGAAGGCCATGAAAGGGTCGACCCGCAGGTCGCGGGAATCACGTCAAGCGCATCCCGCGGCAAGCGCAATGCCCGCCTTGGCGTCAGGGTTTGCCCGTCTTCGTCGTCTCAGTGGTGCAGTTCGAGCACCACCAGCCGGTTTTCCGCCGCCGGCCAGGCCCGGCCGACGATGCGCTCGCGGATCACGCCGGACTGGAATTCACCGACCACCGCGCGGCCGCTGTCGGCCAGTCGCAGCCGCGACGACGACACCCCCGCCACGCCGGTGGGCACACCGGGCGGCGGCTGGCCGTCGAGGCTGATGCGGTCGCGCGGCAGCCCGAAGTAGCCGCGCGGACGGGTCAGCACCACCACGCTGGCGGCTGCCTTGTCGGCGTCGACCAGCCGCTCGGCGCGCCAGTGGACGACCTCACTCGTCCGCAGGAAAGGCGAGCGGTAGACATGCGAGGTGGCGTAACCCGGCGCGGCAATGACGAATTCGTAGGACTGCGTCGAATCGGCAGCGAACGGGCCCCAGCGGCCGTCGCTGCCGACCGTGCGGCGGTGGACCGGGTTGGCGCCGCGGCGCTCGCCGGTGTCCGGGTTGACGGCAAAGACTTCCACCGTCGCGCCGGGCAGCGGCTCGTTGTTCGGCCCGCCGGCGCCGATGCCGCTGACCACGCCGTCGAGCGTGGGCCGCTCCTCGGGCCGGATGTCCGGCGTGCGCGGCGGCGTGCCGGTGATGAACGCGTAGGTGCGGGCGAACGCCTCCGGATGGAAGCTCACCTCGCGATGGTCGCGCCCGGGCAGCACTTCGTTGGTCGCGCCCTTCAGCGCCGGGCCGTCGAAGGTCACGTTCGTCGGCGTGCCGCGGGCGCCGATCCACACGCCGTCGGGCTGCGCGTACTTGTCGTTGTTGTCCGAGCGCAGCGTCAGCCAGCGCGGGCCCGGCGTCACCTCGTCGCCGTTCGGGCCCTTCGGCGCATTGAGGCCGGTGAGAAAAGCGCCGGCACCGTTGAACTCGCTGCCCGGCTGGAACGCCGGATTGGCCCACACGCCGTGGTTGGGCACGCCGCCGAGCACCGCATGCGACACCTTGGCGGCGCCGCCGAGGTTCTGGATGTAGTGGCGGATCGCATAACCGCCGCGCGAGTTGCCCACCAGCACCACCTGGCGCGCACCGGTGCGGGCGAGCAGGCGGTCCACGCTGGCAGCCAGGTAGCGGGCATGGTCATCCGCGCTGCTGCGGCCGGCCTGCGGCACGGCGTCGTCGCTGCGCGCGGTGGGCAGCGGCAGGTCGATGGCATGAAGCCGCGCCCGCGGCCAGCCGTTGGACTCGAAGCGCCAGATCGTCGTCAGCCACAGCGCGGCGCTGTCGCCGTTGCCGTGCACGAACACCACCGGGGGTGGCGGCGCAGGACGCGGCGACGCACAGGCGGCCAGCAGCAGCGCAGCCGCGACCAGCACGGGAATCAGCCCTCGACGGCGCAGGTTCGGCATCACGCGATCCTTGTGGAGAACGAGCTCGCACTATGGCGTCGGGCCGGACCGAAAGCCTTCGGTAGATGCCCGCACGGCGGGCCCACAGGAAGTCCGCCTGTCGACGGCCGGGTGCGCCCCGACGTCGCCCACAATGGCCGCTCGATGCCACCACTCGCCGCCCTTTGAGCTCCGTCGACGCCGGCCCGCAGGGCCCGACGCGCTGGCGCTGGCTGCCGCCGATCGGCAGCTGGCGCTACTACGCGCTGCTCGCGCTGCTCGGCAGCCTGGTGCTGGGGCCGCTGGGCGGCGTGACGGCGTCGTACATGAACTTCTCGATCGGCTTCTTCGTCGGCGGCCAGGTGCTCGCCGGCATCCTGGGGTCGGTGGTGACGCTCGGCTACGGCCCCGAGGGCAAGCACGGCGCCAACTACATGCAGACGGCGGCGGCGTCGGTGGCCGGCATGGCCGGCATGGGCGTGCTGCTGCAGGCGATGGACTGGATGGGGCTGCAGCGCCCGCCGATGTGGGAGCTGATGCTCTACATGGGCGCGATCGGCATGTTCGGCGCCGGCGTCGGCATGCTCTACACGCCGATCCTGGTCGACCGGCTGCGCCTGACCTTCCCGTCCGGGCTGGCGGTGGCCAACATCCTGCGCGCGCTCACCGACCCGGTGCTGCTGCGGCTGGCGGTCAAACGGCTGGCCAGCGGCATCGGGCTCGGCCTGGCCGGTGGCCTCGCCAGCAGCAAGCTGGCGTGGCTCGGTGCGCTGGAGCTGTCGACCTCGACCTTCGGCGCCGGCATGCTGGTCGGCGCGCGCATCGGCATCCCGGCGCTGCTGGCCGGGTTGACCGGTGCGGCGCTGGTGCCGTGGTTCGTCTCGATCGGCTGGCTGGAGCCGGAGGCGCCGTTTCGCAAGATCACCTTTCTGATCGGCCTCGGGCTGATCCTCGGCGCGGCGCTGCTCGACGTCGGCCGCATCCTGCTCGAGGCGCTGGCGCGCTGGCGCGCGTCGGCGCCCGTCGTGGCCAGCGCGTCCGAGGCGGAGGACTGGAAGCGAACCAGCACGCCGCGCCTGCTGGCGTGGACCGTGGGCTGGGGTGCGGTGGTGGTGTGGCTGGGCGTCACGTCGCTGCAGCAGCCGCTCTTCTTCATGGTCTTCGTCGTACTGCTGACACTGGTGGTCACGCTGGTCAACGGCATCTCGCTGGGCGTCAGCGACACCAACCCGATCTCGTCGGCCTTCGTGGTGGCGGTGGTGCTGATGGCCGCGATGGGGCTGAAGGACCCGACGGTGGGCCTGGTCACCGGCAGCGTGCTGCTGATCGCCACCAGCGTGGCCGGCGACATGCAGCAGGACCGCTCCACCGGCTGGCGGCTGGGCACGCCGCGCACGCTGCAGTTCCGTTTCCAGGTGATGGGGCTGGTGGTCGGCGCGGTGGCGACGGTCGGCTTCGCCGAGCTGTTTTTGCGCGCGTATCCGGTGCTGCGGCTGGACCAGACGGTGATGTCGGCCAGCGAGCAGCCGGCGCAGTGGGTGTCGGCGATGACCTTCAAGTTCGTCGGCGCGCTGCGCAGCCTGACCGACGACAAGCCCTATCAGCGCACGGCCATGGTGGTCGGCGTGGTGATCGGCTTCGTCGTGCAGGCGCTGCGCGTCACGCTGTTCGAGCACGCCGCCTACCGCCGCTGGCGCGAGCGCAGCACCGCCACGCAGGCCGGCGACTTCGTGCTCGACGCGGTGCTGCTGCCTTCGCCCTATGCCTATTCGTTCGGCACCTTCTTCGGCATCGCCACCTCGGCCTGGCTGGCGGCCGGCAGCGTGGTGGCGGCAGTGACCGAGACGATCAACGGCCGCCGCGGCCGCCGGCCCGAGGACGAAGGCCTGCCGCCCGACATGAGCGCGGTGTCGCTGGTCGGCGGCGGCCTGATCGCCGGCGATGCGCTGGCCGCGCTGGGCCTGGGCATCGTGGGCTTGCTAGCCACGGTGGTTGTGGGCTGATCGGCAGAGCGTGCCAGCGGACAGCGTCGCGCCGCTCGCTCAATCGACCAGCACGCTGCTCAGCGACAGCACCTGCGCGATGTTGCTGTAGTCGTCGGTCCAGGCTCGGGCGGGGCGCACCACGGGTGGCGTGCGCGCGCCATCGGCGATGCCCGGCAGGTCGAGGATGTCGCGGCTGCGCGCCAGCAGCAGCCAGTCGGACGAAGCCTTCTGCGGACCGTCGTCGTCGTTCTCGAGGTCTTCGACGTAGGCGACCTGCAAGCCGAGGTCGGCGGCGATGCGGGTCACCACCGGCCGCAGGTCGAGGTAGCGGTTGCTGACGTGCAGCGCGATCACGCCCTGCGGCGTCAGCCGATCGAGGTACAGCGCGACGGCCTCACGCGTGAGCAGGTGGACCGGAATCGAGTCGCCGGAGAACGCGTCGACCGCCAGCACGTCGAAGCGTCGCGCGTCGGGATCACGCTGCAGCGTCAGGCGGCCATCGCCGAGCACCACGTCGACCTGTGCCTCGGAATCGGCGATGAAGCTGAAGTAGCGCTGCGCAACACCGATCACCGCCGGATCGATCTCGAAGAAGCGGTACGAGTCGCCCGGTTTGCCGTAGGCCGCGATGGTGCCAGCACCGAGCCCGACCACGCCGACCGCCAGCGGCCGGTCGGCCAGCGTGCCGAGCAAGCGGCCGATGCCCGACGACTCGACGTAGTAGCTCGTCGGCCGCCGCCGCAGCGCGTCGTCGAGGTACTGCTGGCCGTGCAGGATGCTGCCGTGCATCAGGCGCCGTTCCCAGCTCGGCGGGTCGCCGGCGTCGCCATGTTCACGCACCCGCACGACGCCGTAGAAGTTGCGGCTCTGCGCGATCACGCCGTCGTCGGCGCGGTCGATGCGATGCGCGGCGGTGGCCGTGGCGCACAGGACCACGGCGGTGCCGGCCGCGGCCCAGGCGGAGCCGGCGCGCCACGAGCGCCACAGCACGATCAGCGCCACCAGCACGATGCCGATCTCGATCTCGAAGTAGCCCGGCAGCAGCGTGGGCGCCGCCAGCCCGACGACGGCGCCGCCGAGCACGCCGCCGAGCGACACGCACAGGTAGAAGCCCGTCAGCCGCGCCGGCGGCGGCCGGCTGCGCGCCAGCTCGCCGTGGCACACCATGCAGGCGACGAACAGGCCGACGACGAAGACCAGCGACTGCACCACGATGTCGGCCGCCACGCTCGCATCCCACAGCGCCCAGCACATCGCCAGCACGGCGACCAGCGTGGCGCCCTGCAGCGCGCGCGGGCGGTACCAGCGCTCGCCGTCGAAGCACAGGCTGAAGGT
>JBGAMU010000148.1:0-6530 GCA_044222685.1 Burkholderiaceae bacterium | reverse complement strand
AGGTACACCACCAGCGGCACCGTCCACATCATCGGCACCGACGGCACGTTCTGCGTCAGGTGGTTGGTCACCGCCACCAGCTCGTAGCTGGCCAGCGCGGCCAGCGCGATCCACGCCAGGCGCCGGTGCCACGGCACCGGGCCCGCGACCGCGGCGGCGGTGTCGTGCGGCTGCAAGGGCGCCGACGACGATCGTGCGGCGGTCGATCGCGCCCGCCGCGCGCTGCGCCACGCCACGCCGGCGGCGAGCACCACGTAGGCGGCGTACAGCGCCGACCAGGCCCGTGCCTGCGCAGCCGTGCCGAGCCAGGGTTCGATCAGCCACGGGTAGGCCAGCAGCGCCGCCAGCGAGGCCAGGTTCGACACGACGAACAGGCGGTACGGGTCGCGGCCTTCGCGCGCCCGCGCGACCCAGGCCTGCAGCAACGGGCTGGTGGTGGCCAGCAGGCTGAACGGCAGCCCGATCGTCACCAGCAGCAGAGCCACGATCTGCAGCGCCGGCGCGCCGGCGCTGGCCGTCGCAGCGCCGTGGTCCGGGATGATCGGCAGGATGGCGAGGCTCGCGACCAGCAGCGCGATGTGCAGGTAACCGAGCCGGCCCGAACGGTCGCGCCGGTGCAGCTGGTGCGCATAGGCATAACCCAGCAGCAGCGCCGCCTGGAAGAAGACCAGGCAGGTGGCCCACACCGCCACCCCGCCGCCGAAGCGCGGCAGGATCAGCTTGGCGATGATCGGCTGCACCAGGAACAGCAGGAACGCACTGAGAAAGATGGTCGCCGCGCTGGCCCACAGGACCGGTCGCGCCGGCCGCAGGGGACGAGCGCTCACGGCCGGCGGCGGCCCGATGTCAGCCACCGGTGCCGCCTGTTCGATGCTGTCGCTGCAAGGGCCAAGTCATGCGAGGTCTTCCGGACTGACCCGCTAGCAATCGGGGCGCCCGGATCGGCGCGCGGCCGCGTGGGGCACAGCGCTTGCTCGCTCCACCGTTCCCGACGATCCCGGAATGGACATCTTCATCATGAACCGCGTTGCCCGCCAACTGTCGCCGACGGCGACCCAGCAGATCCGCGCCGACCACACGCACGTGCTCGCCGTCTTCCACCGTTTCACGGCCGATGCCTCGAACGCCACCAAGCAGGCCATCGTCAACACCGCCTGCCTGGCGCTCGAGGTGCACGCCCAGCTCGAGGAAGAGATCTTCTACCCGGCCCTGCGTGCCAACGTCGTCGATGGCGAGGTGCTGGCCAAGAGCGTGCCGGAGCACGACCACATGCGCCAGGCGATCGCCGAGTTGCGCAGCCTGCGCGCCGGCGACCCCGCGTTCGACGACACGTTTCACGAGCTGATGCGCAGCGTCATCCACCATGTTGCCGACGAGGAGACCGTGCTGCTGCCGGCGGCCGAGCGTCAATTGGCCGAACAGCTCGACGAGCTGGGCGCACGCATGACCCGGCGCCGCATGCAGCTGACGCTGCCGCACGCCGGCGAGATTGCCGTCAACAGTGCGCGGGCCTGGCCCACCGGCACGCTGGTGGCGGCCGGCGGCGCGCTGGTCGTCGGCACCTGGGCGCTGCGGCGCGCGCTGGAGCGGCGCGCCAGCTGGTGAGCGGCGGCGCCGTCGCGCCGGTGCGCGGTTATTCGATCACCTCGTCGGCGCGCAGGCGCACCGCGGCGGGTACGGCCAGGCCGATCTCGCGCGCCGTCTTCAGGTTGAGCACCAGGCGGAACTGGCGCGGCTCCTCCATCGCCATCTCGCCCGGGCGCGCGCCCTTCAGCACCCGCCCGGCGTAACGGCCGGCGCGGCGATAGATGTCCTCGAAGTCGGGTCCGTAGCTCATCAGCCCGCCCTCGCGGGCGCCGACGTCGAGCTCGAACATCGACGGCAGCTTGTGCTTGAGCGCGGCCTGCGCGTAGTCGCGCTCGAGGTCGTTGCGGGTCGACAGCAGCGTGCTCGTCACCGCCTGCACCTTGGCATCGAGCAGCTGGCGAAACGCCGCCTCGAGCCGGTCGGGCCGGTCGACGTGCACGGTCACCAGCGTCAGGCCGAGCTGGCGCGCCGACTGCTGCGCATGGTCGAGCTCCTGTGTGCAGGCCTCGCGCATCGCCTCGTCGATGACGACGCCGACGCGCTTGAGGCCCGGCACCATCTCCATCAGCAGCTGGAAGCGCTTGACGGTGAGCTCGTTGTTCATCGTCGTCACGCCGGTGACGCGGGTGCCGGGCCGCGCCAGCGAGTTGACGAACTTGAGCTCCACCGGATCCATGATCGTCGCGATCACGATCGGCACCTGCTTGTCGGCGTACCACGCGGCGGTGGCCATCGGCGTGGCCGGCGCGAAGAAGAGGTCGACCTTGGCCGCCGCCAGCTCGCGTGCCAGCGGCTTGAAACGGCCCGCGTCGTTGGAGGCCGAGCGGCGCAGCAGCTCGAGGTTCTTGCCCTCGACGAAGCCCTCGCTGCGCAGGCCGTCGACGAAGCCCTTCAGCGTGGCCTCGTAGTAGCTGCCGTGGTCCTGCCAGCTGAGGTAGCCGACGCGGGCCACCCGCTCCTGCGCCCACGCGGCGCAGCCGAGCCACAGGCCGAGCGCGCAAACCATCCATGACTTCATGGTCGACATCGTCGCCCCCGAACGCTCGAGAACGGGCCACCCGGTCCGCGCCCGGATGATACGCACTCCGCCAGGCGTACAGTCGCTTCATCGCCGGCACGGGCATGGCACCGCCGGACTACCCGACGCACGCCTTTGCCCCTCACGGCGTGTCAGGCATTTTCGAGCGCCGTTGCCGATCCCTAAACTTGTCCATCGAGCGGACAAGTTGCGCCTGAGGCGCGCTCGTGTCGTCCATCCGCATGGCCACCACCACCACCGAACCCACGAACGCTGCGCAAGCGCGCTTCGATCTCGAAGCGGCGCTCAACCTGGCCCTGGAAGCCACCAGCACCGGCCTGTGGACCTGGGACCTGCGTACCGACGCGGTCGCCTGGTCATCGGAGACCTTTCGCATCCACGCCGTGCGACCGGCCGACTTCAAGGGTACGGCCGCGGCGTTCTTCGAGCTCGTGCACCCGGAAGATCGGGCACGCGTCGAGGACACCGTGCGCACGGCGATCGCGCAACGCACGCTCTATCAATGCGACTTCCGCATCGTGCGGCCCGACGGCACGGTGGTGCCCGTGTCCAACCGCGGCCGCGCCCGCTACGACGAGGCGGGCCTGCCCGTCACCGTGCTCGGCACCATCACCGACGAGACGCAGCGCCGCCACGCCGAGGACCTGCTGCACGACAACGCGCAGACCTTCGCCAGCCTGATCGAGCACAACCCGTTCGGCGTCTATGTCGTCGATGCAGACTTCCGGATGCGCCACATGAGCCGTGGTGCACAGAAGGCGTTCGAGAACGTGCACCCGCTGGTCGGCCGCGATTTCGCGGAGGTCGTGCGCGCCGTGTGGACCGAGCCGTTCGCCAGCGAGGTGATCGAGCGCTTCCGGCATACGCTGGCCACCGGCGAGCCGTTTGCCTCGCCCGTGACGGTGGAGCAGCGCGCCGATGTCGCCGGCGCCGGCGCCTTCGACTGGTGCATCACGCGCATCGTGCTGCCCGACGGCCGGCAGGGCGTGTTGTGCCACTTCTACGATCTGAGTGAACGCAAGCATCTGGAAGCGCAGCTGCAGCACAGCGAGCTGCGTTATCGCGCGCTCGTCGAAGGCACCACCGTCGCCTCGTGGTTCTCGCCGCCCGACGGCATCCAGGACAGGCCGCCGCAACGGTGGATGCAGTTCACCGGCCAGTCGGCCGATCAGGTGCTCGGCACGGGCTGGGCCGATGCCGTGCATCCCGACGACCGCGAGCACGCGGCGCGCAGTTGGATGGATGCGGTGGCGCGCCAGGCGCGCTTCTTCGCCGAATTCCGGGTCCGGCGCCACGATGGCCAGTGGCGCTGGCTGCAGGCGCAGGCCTTCCCGATCCATGACGAGCACGGCACATTGGTCGAATGGGTCGGCATGAACGTCGACGTCACCGAGCGCAACGAGCTGCAGCGCGCGTTGCGCGACAGCGAGGCCCGGCAGACCTTCAAGCTCGAGCTGAACGACAGGCTGCGCCAGCTGTCCGCGCCGGAGGACATGCTGTTCGAGGCGGCGTCCCGGCTCGGCGTGGTGCTCGACGCCTGGCGCGTCGGCTACGCCGAGGACATCGGCAGCGGACAGCTCGCCGTCACGCGCCACTACTGCGCGCTCGATGCGGCGCCGCTGGCGAGTCACTATCGTTATGCCGACTTCGGCGACGCTGCGGCCGACTTCATGGCCGGCCGCACCTTCGTGCGCCACGACATCGCCGCCGACGCGACGATCTCGCCCGCGCAGCAGGCGACCTACCGCGGGCTGCAGATCGCCGCCATGGTCGTCGTGCCGCTGGTGCGTGGGCGGCGGCTGCGGGCGCTGCTCTACGCGCAGAGCTCGCGGCCCCGCCGCTGGAGCGCCGCTGACATCGCCCTGATCGAGTCGGTGGCCGCGCGCACCTGGGACGCGGTGGAGCGCTCGCGCGCCGAGACCGCGCTGAAGGCCAGCGAGTCGCGCTACCGAACGCTGGTGCAGAACATCAGTGACTATGCGATCTACATGCTCGACCCGGCCGGGCGTGTGGTCGAATGGACCGACGGCGCGAGCCGCGTGCTGGGTTACCAGCCGGGCGAAGTGCTCGGCCGCCATGCGTCGATGTTCCACCTGCCGCAGGACGCCGGCGCGGTCGAGCGCGTGATCGCCGAGGCCGGTCGCACCGGCCGAGCCGAGCACGAAGGCTGGCGGCTGCGCAAGGATGGTGAGCGGCTGTGGGTGAACGAGATCTCGACCGCCATGCGCGCGGCCGATGGCGCGCTGCTCGGCTTCACCCACATCAGCCGCGACCTGAGCGAGCGGCGGCGCGCCGAGGAGGCGCTGTGGCTGGCCGACCGGCGCAAGGACGAGTTCCTCGCGACGCTGGCGCATGAGCTGCGCAACCCGTTGGCGCCCCTGCGCAACGGCCTGCACATCGCGCGACTGTCGGGCCACGCCGATGCGCGACTTGCACGCACCATCAACATGATGGATCGCCAGCTGGCGCATCTGGTGCGACTGGTCGACGACCTGATGGACGTGGGGCGCATCAGTTCGGGCAAGCTCGAGCTGCACCGCGTACCCCTGCGACTCAGCGAGGTGCTCGCCGGCAGCATCGAGTCGTCGCGCGCGACGATCGAGTCGCGCGAGCACGACCTGGTGGTCGACATCGACCCGACCTCGGGCCGCGTGGTGGGCGACGCGGACCGGCTGACCCAGGTGTTCACCAACCTGCTGACCAACGCGGCGAAGTACTCCAACCCCGGCGGGCGCATCCGGCTGACGTTGCGGCGCGAACAGGACGCCGAGGTGGTGCAGGTCATCGACAACGGTGTGGGCATTCCGCCCGACGAACTGCACGGCGTGTTCGATCTCTTCTCGCAGGTGCGGCAGCACCAGGGCCTGGCCGCCGGCGGGCTGGGCATCGGCCTGTCGCTGGTGAAGAAGCTGGTCGAGATGCACGGCGGCAGCGTGCAGGCGCACAGCGGCGGCATCGGACACGGCAGTACCTTCACCGTGCGGCTGCCGGCCTTGGCTGCCGACGGCCCGTCGGAGCAGCGGCTGCATGGGCGATCGACCGTGCCCGGCACCGCGTCCGACCGCGACACTGCGACGACGCGTCGCCGCGTGCTGATCGCCGACGACAACGTCGACGCCGCCAGCTCGCTCGCGCAGCTGCTCGGCGCGCTGGGCCACGAGTGCCGCGTGGTGCACGATGGCCTGGCCGCATTGGCGCAAGTGCAGCTGCTGCGTCCGGATCTGGTGGTGCTCGATCTCGGCATGCCGCTGCTGGGCGGCATCGAAGCCGCCCGCAAGCTGCGGGCGCTGCCCGGCGGCGGGCAATTGCGCCTCGCGGCCCTCACCGGCTGGGGCCAGGACAGTGATCGCGCGCGCACGCTCGAGGCGGGTTTCGACTGGCACTTCGTGAAGCCGATCGACGTCGACGCGCTGGATCGCATCCTCAGCGATCTCGAGCCGCGGTCCGCCGATTGACCGCCCGGCGCACGGGCCTCGGCCCAGCGACCGTGCGGACTTCTGATCGAGTGTTACAGATATGGGCATTCGGCACATCGTTTGCCAAACGGCAGGCGTCAGCGCGCCGGGGTGCGCGCGAAGGAAGCGCCCATGCGCCGGTCCGCCCGATCGCACGCCGTCACGTCCTTCTCCACGCGCGCCTCCGCGCCGACGACGCCCACGCCGGCGCCACGCCCTCCGGGCCCGCAGCCTCATCTGCCACGCCGCGTCGCCGTCGCGCTGTCATTCCTGACCTTGATGGTCGCCAGTTGCGGCGGCGGCAGCGGCGACTCGGCACCGCAGCCGGCCGCGTCGCCGCCGACGGCACCGACACCCTCGCCCGCGCCCGCACCGACACCGGCACCTTCGCCAGCACCGGCGCCGACGCCTCCCGCGCCGCCGCCACCGCCACCGCCACCGCCACCGCC
>JBGAMU010000147.1:0-9576 GCA_044222685.1 Burkholderiaceae bacterium | reverse complement strand
GTGCCCGGCACGTCGGTGACGTTCAGCGACTACCGCGCCACGCTGAACGTGGCCTACGAGGTCGACCTGTGGTCGCGCGCGGCCAACCTGAACGCGGCGGCGCGGGCCGAGCTGCTGGCCAGCGAGTACGGGCGCGAGACGCTGCGCACCGCGCTGGCGGCGCAGGTGGTGCAGTCGTACGCGGCGCTGCAGTCGCTCGACGCGCAGGTGCGCCTCTATGGCCAGGCGGTGCAGGCGCAGCGCGACAGCCTCGGGCTGCAGCAGCTGCGCTTTCGCTCGGGCGACATCTCCGAGCTCGACGTGCAGCAGCTCGAGGCCGAGCTGCTCGACAACGAGGCGCAGCTGCCCAAGCTGGACCGCGCCCGTGGCGAGGCCGAACGCGCGCTCGCGCTGGTGCTCGGCCGCTCGCCGAAGGCGCTGGTCGAGCAAGGCGTGGCACGCAAGGAGACGGCCACGCTGCGCGCCAGCGGCGTGCCCGCCGGCCTGCCGTCGGACCTGCTGCTGCGCCGGCCCGACGTGCAGGCGGCCGAGGCGCGGCTGCGCGCCGCCGGCGCGCGCATCGACGCGGCGCGTGCGGCGTACTTTCCCGGCATCACGCTGACGGCCGCGCTCGGCCGCGAGAGCACCGACCTGTCGAACCTGGTCGACGCCCCGTCGCGCATCTGGAGCGTGGCGGCCGCGCTGACGCAGCCGATCTGGGACGGCGGGCGCATCGGCGCGCAGTACGACGCCGCGCAGGCGCGCCGCACGCAGATCGAACTCGACTACCGCGACAGCGTGGTCACCGCGTTCAAGGAAGTGCGCGACGCGCTCGGCCAGTACGGCGAGGCCGACCTCACGCTGCAGAGCGGCACGCGCCGCGCGCAGGCGCTGACGCGCGCCGCCGAGCTGACGCGGCTGCGCTTCAACGGCGGCGAGTCGAGCCGGCTCGACGTGATCAACGCCGAGCGCCTGGCGCTCGCCGCGCAGGCGCAGAACGCCGACGCCGCGCGTGCGCTCACGGCCGCGCAGGCCAACGTGTTCCGCGCGCTCGGAGGCGGCTGGCAGCCGCCGGCGTCGACGACGCGCTGAGCCTCGCGCCCGCACCCCTTGGAAGCCCGCTCGCGCGGGCTTTCTTCATTGGGGCGGTCATTCGGACATAGCCAAAGGCAATCGCCGGGATGGAACCAATCAACCCACAAGAAATCTATCGGGTTGCACAATTCGATTCATCGTTTCAACCAACCCATCCCAGGAGTCCTCCATGTCACTGATCAACACCACCGTCCAGCCGTTCAAGACCCAGGCCTTCCACAACGGCAAGTTCGTCGAAGTCACCGAGCAGTCGCTGAAGGGCAAGTGGTCGGTGCTGATCTTCATGCCGGCGGCGTTCACCTTCAACTGCCCGACCGAAGTGGAAGACGCGGCCGACCACTACCCGACCTTCAAGGATCTCGGTGCCGAGGTCTACGTGGTCACCACCGACACGCACTTCGCGCACAAGGTGTGGCACGAAACCAGCCCGGCCGTCGGCAAGGCACGCTTCCCGCTCGTCGGCGACCCGACCCACCAGCTGACGCGGGCCTTCGGCGTGCACATCGATGAGGAAGGGCTGGCGCTGCGCGGCACCTTCGTGGTCAACCCCGACGGCGTGATCAAGACGGTGGAGATCCACGACAACGCGATCGCGCGCGACGTGGGCGAGACGCTGCGCAAGCTGAAGGCCGCGCAGTACGTCGCCAAGAACCCCGGCCAGGTGTGCCCGGCCAAGTGGCAGGAAGGCGCGAAGACGCTGACGCCTTCCTTGGACCTCGTCGGCAAGATCTAACGCACCCCCCGGAGCGCCTTCGGCGCCTCCCCCCAGGGGGCACCGCCAGCGGCCCGGCGAAGCCGGATCCGCGGCGGTCGCTCGGTTAGACCGGATTCAGCCTCCACCGACAAGCACTAGAGACGACCATGTTGGACAACACCCTCAAGACCCAGCTCGCCGCCTACCTGCAGCGCCTGCAGCGGCCGGTGGAGCTGGTCGCCTCGCTCGACGAGCGTGAGGCCTCGGCCGAGCTGCGCACGCTGCTCGACGAAATCGGCGCGCTGTCGCCGCTGGTGCAGGTGCGCTTCGACGGCACCGACGCACGACGGCCGTCGTTCACGATCAGCGGCGAGGGCCGCGAGATGCACCTTGGCTTCGCGGCGATCCCGCTCGGCCACGAGTTCACCTCGCTGGTGCTCGCGCTGCTGCAGGCCGGCGGCCACCCGCCCAAGGTGGAGCCCGCGGTGATCGAGCAGATCCGCGCGCTCGACGGCGACTTCCGCTTCGAGACCTACATGTCCTTGAGCTGCCACAACTGCCCGGACGTGGTGCAGGCGCTCAACCTGATGGCGGTGCTGAACCCGCGCATCCGCCACGTCGCGATCGACGGCGCGCTGTTCCAGGGCGAGGTGGTCGAGCGCGAGATCATGGCGGTGCCGACCGTCATGCTCAACGGCCAGCCGTTCGGCGCCGGCCGCATGGAACTGCACGAGATCCTGGCCAGGATCGACACCGGCGCGTCAGCGCGCGACGCGGCGCGGCTCACCGCGCAGGAACCGTTCGACGTGCTGATCGTCGGCGGTGGACCGGCCGGCGCAGCGGCGGCGGTGTACGCGGCGCGCAAGGGCATCCGCACCGGCGTCGTGGCCGAGCGCTTCGGCGGCCAGACGCTCGACACGCTGGGCATCGACAACTTCATCTCGGTGCCGCACACCGAGGGCCCGCAATTCGCCGCGGCGCTGCGGGCCCACGCGTCGGCCTACGACGTCGACATCATGAACGGCCAGCGCGTGGCGGCGCTCGAGCCGGCGGCCGAGCCGGGTGGACTGGCTACCGTGATCCTGGAAAACGGCGCGGCCTTGCAAGGCCGCGCGGTGATCGTCGCTCCAGGCGCCCGCTGGCGCCCCGTGAACGTGCCCGGTGAAGCCGAGTACCGCAACCGTGGCGTCGCCTACTGCCCGCACTGCGACGGGCCGCTGTTCAAGGGCAAGGCGGTGGCGGTGATCGGCGGCGGCAACTCGGGCGTCGAGGCGGCGATCGACCTGGCAGGCATCGTCGCCCACGTGACGCTGCTCGAGTTCGCGCCGGCGCTGAAGGCCGACGCGGTGCTGGTGGCCAGGCTGAAGAGCCTGCCCAACGTGCGCGTGCTGACGAACGTGCAGACCACCGAGATCGCAGGTGACGGCAAGCAGGTGAACGCGCTGAGTTATCGCGAGCGCGAAGGCGGCACCGAGCGCACGATCGAGCTGGCCGGCGTGTTCGTGCAGATCGGCCTGGTGCCCAACACCGAGTGGCTGCGCGGCACGGTCGAGCTGTCGAAGTACGGCGAGATCGTGATCGACGAGCGCTGCGCGACCAGCGTGCCCGGCATCTATGCCGCCGGCGACGCGACGACCGTGCCCTACAAGCAGATCATCGTGGCCAGCGGCGAAGGCGCCAAGGCCGCGTTGTCGGCGTTCGACTACCTGGTGCGCAGCCCCGTGCCGGCACCGCGCGTGGCGATGCCGGCGCCGATGGCACAGTCGGCGTAGGCGCCTGCCCGCTGCGCGGATCAGTCTGCGTAGGTGCCCGCTGCGCGGATCAGTGCGCCCCACTTGTCGATCTCGGGCTTGAGCCAGCTGCGCAGGCCATCGGGCGTCTGCTTGGCCTCGGGCACGATCTCGGCGCCGAGGTCGGTCATGCGCGACACGATCGCCGGGTCCTTCAGTGCGGCGCGCAGCGCGGCGTTGACGCGGTCGATGGCCGCCGCCGGCGTGCCCTTGGGCGCGTAGATGCCGTGCCAGACCTTGACCTCGAAGCCCTTGAGGCCCGACTCCTCCAGCGTGGCCACGTTGGGCAGCGACTGGATGCGCTCGCGCGTGGTCACGCCGTACAGCTTGACGGTGCCGGCCTTGATGTGCGGCAGCGTCTGCGTGGTCTGGTCGCACAGGATGTCGACCTGCCCGCCGAGCAGCGCATTGAGCGCCGGCGCCGTACCCTGGAACGGGATCGTGCCCATCTCCACGCCCATCGCCTGCTGGAACAGCATGCCGCATAGCTGCGACACCGCGCCCAGACCCGCGTGCGCGAGGTTGGCCTTGCCGCCCTGGGCCTTGACCCAGGCGAACAGCTCGGCGGCGGTGTTGGCCGGCAGGTCCTTGCGGCCCAGCAGCGTCATCGGTACGTCGATCACCTGGCCGACGTATTCGAAGTCGGTCAACGGGTTGTAGGCCAGCTTGCGGTACAGGCCCGGCGCGGTGGCCATGCCGTTGTGGTGGATCAGCAGCGTGTAGCCGTCGGGCGCGGCCTTGGCCACCGCGCCGGCGGCCAGCGTGCCGCCAGCACCGAGCTTGTTCTCCACCACCATGGTCTGGCCGAGCGACTTGCCCATCACCGCGGCGAGCGAGCGCGCCACCACGTCGGTGGGCCCGCCTGCGGCGAACGGCACCACCAGCGTGATGCTGCGGTTCGGATACGCCTGCGCCAGCGCGAGCGGCGCCGCCAACAGCCACGCGGCGGCCAGCACGATGCGGCGGAAGAAGGATGCTCGTTTCATCGTGTGTCTCCTGGAGTCGTTGTCAAAGCAGCTCGGAAATCTCGATCAGGTTGAGATCCGGGTCGCGCACGTACACCGAGCGCAGCCGCCCGGTCGCACCGGTGCGCTCGACCGGGCCCTCGATGATCGGCCAGGCGCAGGCGCGCAGGTGCTCGATCACCGCGCTCAGCGGGCGGTCGGCGATGAAGCACAGGTCCAGCGCACCGGGCACCGGCAGGTGCGCCTTGGGCTCGAACTCGCGGCCGCGCTCGTGCAGGTTGATCTTCTGCGCGCCGAAGCGAAAGGCGAGCCGGCCCGTGCCGAAGGTCTGCAGCTCCATGCCGAGCACGCGCGTATAGAAGTCCACGCAGGCCTCGCGGTCGACGGTGGTCAGCACCAGGTGGTCGAGGTGGTCAATCATGCGGACGGATTGTCCGCCGGGCGGGCCGGTCGGGCGCAGTGGCGACAACCCTCTTGCCGGGGCCGCGAACGCATGACTACAGTGGTGTCCCGGCGCGCCTGCCTCGCTCGGCGAGCAGCCCTGCCACGGCGCGCCCCGACACGAGAGGACTCCACCATGCCCGCCTCCCCGCACCGCACGGTCGCCGAGATCGTCGCCCGCTTCCTCGTCGCCCGCGGCGTCGACCGCATCTTCGGCCTGCAGGGTGGCCACATCCAGCCGATCTGGGATCACCTCGCGCAACTGGGCGTGCGCATCGTCGACGTGCGCGACGAAGGCGCCGCGGTGCACATGGCGCACGCGCACGCCGTGTTGTCGGGGCAGGTGGGCATCGCGATGGCCACCGCCGGCCCCGGCGTCACCAACTGCGTGACGGCGATGACCAACGCGCATCTCGAGCGCGTGCCGGTGCTGCTGATCGGCGGCTGCCCGCCGGTGCCGCAAGACGACCTCGGCCCGCTACAGGGCATCGACCATGTGGCCATCCTGCAGCCGGTGACGCGCAGCGCCCGCACGCTGCGCACCGCCGACCAGATCGCACGCGACCTCGACAAGGCGTGGGCGATGGCCGACGGCGACGGTAATCCGCCGGGCCCGGTGTACCTGGAGATCCCGACCAACGTGCTGCGCGAGACGGTGCCGAACGCGGTGGTGCTCGACGAGCACCTGCGCGCCCGCCCGCGCCGCGTGATCAAGCCCGACGCCGCCGAGGTGGCACGCGCCGCCGAGCGGCTGCGCGCGGCGCCGCGCCCGCTGGTCGTCACCGGGCGCGGCGCGCGCGGTGCCGGCGCGGCGCTGACGCGGCTGCTCGATGCCAGCGGCGCCGTCTACCTCGATACGCAGGAAAGCCGCGGCCTGGTCGACGCCGCGCATGCGTCGGTGGTCGGCGCGGTGCGCGCACGCGCGATGCAGGAGGCCGACTGCGTGCTGGTGGTCGGCCGCAAGCTCGACTACCAGATGGCCTACGGCTCGCCGGCGGTGTTCAAGGCGGCGACCTTCCTGCGCATCGCCGACCATGCCGACGAGCTGCGCGACAACCGCCGCGGCGAGGTCGAGATCCTCGCCGACGCGGCGCTCGCCGTGCAGGCGCTGGCCGACGCCGTCGGCAAGCCCTCGCCCACACTCGACACCGCCTGGACGAAGGCGCTGCGCGACGAGCACGTGAAGCGCTCGACGCGTTACGCCGAGGGTCTCAATCGCGCCGAGCCCGGGCGCGACGGCCACATGCACCCGAACCGCATCTTCGGCGCGCTGCGCCAGGTGCTGAAGCCCGACGCGATCACCATCGCCGACGGCGGCGACCTGCTGAGTTTTGCCCGCATGGGGCTAGAGACGCGCCACTACCTCGATGCCGGCGCCTTCGGCTGCCTGGGCGTCGGCACGCCGTACGCGGTGGCGGCGTCGCTGCTGCACCCGGGGCGGCAGGTGGTGGCGATCACCGGCGACGGCGCCTTCGGCATCAACGCGATGGAGATCGACTCGGCCAAGCGCCACGGCGCCCAATGCGTGTTCATCGTGTCGAACAACGCGGCCTGGAACATCGAGCGGCTCGACCAGGAGATGAACTACGGTGGCCGCGTCGTCGGCACCACGCTGGCCTGGAGCGACTACGCCGCGATGGCGCGCGCCTTCGGCCTGCACGCCGAGCGCGTGACCGACCCGGCACGGCTGAAGGGCGCGATCGAGGAGGCCTTCGCCAAGGCACCGGCGCTGATCGACGTGGTGGTGACGCAGGACGCGCTGAGCTCCGACGCCGGCAAGGGCCTGGGCTGGGTGCCCGACCGGCAGGCACTCACCGCCTGGGACGAAGCTGAACAAGCGCGGCGGAAATGAACCACCCCCGTAGCGGCCTGGCGGCCGCCTCCCCCTCAAGGGGGCCACACCAGCGGCCCGGCGGAGCCGGATCCGCGGTGTGCGCTTGGAGGAGCGAATGAGTCAACTGTTGACACTCTCCGAGTCCGTGGCGGCGCACGCGCGCACGCAGCCGCGCAAGATCGGCGTGCGCGATTCGCGCCGTGCGCTCAGCTATGCCGAGTGGGATGCGCGCGCGAGCCGGCTCGCGCAGGGGCTGCTCGGCCTCGGCCTGCAGCCGGGCGACCGCGTCGCGCTGCTGGCCTACAACGCGATCGAGTGGCTCGAGATCTACGTGGCGCTGGCGCGCGCCGGGCTGGTCGCAGTGCCGATCAACTTCCGTCTGGTCGGCCCCGAGATCGCCTACATCGTGCAGCACAGCGAGGCGCGCGCGTTCGTCGTGCAGGACGACCTGCGACCGCTGGTCGATCGCATCCGCGCCGAGCTGCCGATCGACGCAGCGCGCTACGTGCTGTTCGGTGCCGGCAGCGCGGCGCCCGGCTGGCAGGCCTACGAGGCGCTGATCGCCGCCGCAACGCCCGAGGCACCGTCGGTCACGGTCAAGCCCGAGGACCTGTTCGCCCTGATGTACACCTCGGGCACCACCGGGCGGCCCAAGGGCGCGATGCGCAGCCACGAAGGCAATGCGCTGATCGCGCTGGCCACCGCGCTCGAGTTCGGCCTCGGCCGCGACGACACGGCGCTGCTGGTGATGCCGCTGTGCCACGCCAACTCGCTGTACTTCGGCGTCACCTTCGCGATGCTGGGCGCGACCATCGTCGTCGACGACCGCAAGAGCTTCGACCCCGAGGCGCTGCTGGCCAAGCTGGCGCACGAGCACGTCACCTTCACGTCGCTGGTGCCGACGCACTACATCATGATGCTGAGCCTGCCCGACGCGGTGAAGGCACGCTACGACGTGCGCGCGGTCGGCAAGCTGCTGATCTCGTCGGCGCCGGCGCGCAAGGACACCAAGCTGGCGATCCTGCAGCTGTTTCCCAACGGCAAGCTGTTCGAGCTGTACGGCTCCACCGAGGCCGGCTGGGTGACGGTGCTGCGGCCCGACGAGCAGATCGACCGGCTCGGCTCGGTCGGCCGCGAGTGGAGCGGCTCGGGCGCGATCAGGCTGCTCGATGCCGACGGCCGCGAGGTGCCCGACGGCGAGGTCGGCGAGCTCTACTCGCGCACCGCCTACGTGTTCAGCGGCTACTGGAAGAACCCCGAGAAAACCGCCGAGGCGTTCTCCGGTGCCTGGTGCTCGGTCGGCGACATGGCGCGCCGCGACGCCGACGGGTTCATCCATCTGGTCGACCGCAAGAGCAACATGATCATCAGCGGCGGCGAGAACATCTACCCGTCGGAGGTGGAGTCGCTGCTCGCCTCGCACCCGCAGGTGCAGGACGTCGCGGTGATCGGCGTGCCCGACGACAAGTGGGGCGAGGCCGTGCAGGCGGTGGTGGTGCTGCAGCCGGGCCCGCCCGTCAGCGAAGCCGACCTGCTCGACTGGTGCCGCGACCGCATCGCCGGCTACAAGCGGCCGCGTTCGATCGTCTTCCTGGCCGAGCACGAGATGCCGCGCACGGCGACCGGCAAGATCCAGCATCGGCTGCTGCGCGATCGCCTGCTCACGCGCCGCGGCTGACGCGCGGCAGGGCCGGGCGCAGCCATGTTGAAATGGCCGCCCCGCCGCGGAGAACTTCGATGACGACTTCGACCACCCGCCCCAGCATCGCCGACAAACGCCGCCGCTTCCACGAGCTGCATGCCAGCGGTTGCTTCGTGATCCCCAACCCATGGGACGTCGGCAGCGCGCTGTATCTGCAGAGCCTGGGCTTCCCGGCGCTGGCCAGCACCAGCTCCGGCTTCGCCTGGACCCAGGGCCGCGCCGACAGCGCGGCGCCGCTGCAGGCCGTGCTCACGCACCTGCGCGAGCTGGTGGCCGCCACCGACGTGCCGATCAACGCCGACTTCGAAGCCGGCTATGCCGCCGACGCCGCCGGCGTGGCGCGTCATGTCACGATGGCCGTCGAGACCGGCGTCGCCGGTCTGTCGATCGAGGACTCGACCGGCCGCGCCGCCGAGCCGCTGTATGCGCTCGACGAGGCCGTCGCGCGCCTGCGCGCCGCACGCCAGGCCATCGACCGTGCCGGCGGCGACACGCTGCTGGTCGGCCGCGCCGAGTGTTTCCTGGTCGGCCGACCCGACCTCGACGAGACGATCACGCGGCTGAAGGCGTACGCGAACGCCGGCGCCGACTGCCTGTACGCGCCGGCCTTGCGCACGCGCGAGCAGATCGCAGCCGTGGTGAAGGCGGTGGCGCCGAAACCGTTCAACCTGCTGGTCTTCAGCGCCAGCGACATGACGATGGACGACATCGCCGCGCTCGGCGTGCGCCGCGTCAGCGTCGGCGGCGCGCTGGCGCGCTGCGCCTGGGGTGGCTTCATGAAGGCGGCGACGCAGCTCGCGCAGCACGGCCGCTTCGACGGCTTCGCCGACGCGGCGTCGGGCGCCACGCTGAACCAGCTGTTCGCCGCGCCGCGCGAACCGTGAAGCGGCCGCCCACGTCGTCGCTCCCGCCCACCGACAGCGACCCGACCGAGACCGGCGAGTGGCTCGACGCGCTGCGCGCCGCGGTCGCCGGCGCCGGGGCGCCGCGCGGGCTGTACCTGCTGGAGCGCCTGCAGGAGCTGGCGCACGAGCTCGGCATCGTGCCGCAGGCGCAGCCGTTCTCGGCCTATCGCA
>JBGAMU010000146.1:0-9767 GCA_044222685.1 Burkholderiaceae bacterium | reverse complement strand
AGCAGGCCGGTCTGCGGGTGCCAGACCAGCTCCTCGGTGGTCAGCCAGCCCATGCCCTGGATGAACGCGCCTTCGACCTGGCCGATGTCGATCGCCGGGTTGAGCGAGCGGCCGACGTCGTGCAGCACGTCGGCGCGCAGCAGGCGCGACTCGCCGGTCAGCGTGTCGACGACCACCTCGCTGACCGCCGCGCCGTAGGCGACGTAGAAGAACGGCTTGCCCTGCAGCGTGTCGCGGTTCCAGTGCAGGCCCGGCGTGGCGTAGAAGCCGTCGCTCCACAGCTGCACGCGGGCCATGTAGGCCTGCGTCACCAGCTCGCAGAACGCCATCGTGTGCGCGCCGGCGTGCACCGCATCGTCGGCGAAGTGCACCGCGTCGACGGCGACGCCGAAGCGCTCGGCGGCAAAGGCGGCCAGCCGCTCGCGGATCTGGCGCGCGGCGTCCTGCGCCGCCTTGCCGTTCAGGTCGGCACCGGTGGAGGCGGCGGTGGCCGAGGTGTTGGCCACCTTGTGCGTGTCGGTGGCGGTGCAGCGCACGTTGTCGAGCGCGATGCCGAGCTCGTGCGCCACGACCTGCGCGACCTTGGTGTTCAGTCCCTGGCCCATCTCGGTGCCGCCGTGGTTGACCAGCACCGAGCCGTCGGCGTACACGTGCACCAGCGCGCCGGCCTGGTTGAAATGGGCCACGTTGAACGAGATGCCGAACTTGACCGGTGTGAGCGCGAGGCCGCGCTTGAGCACCGGGCTGGTGGCATTGAACGCCGCGATCTCGCCGCGCCGCCGCGCATAGTCGCTGGTCGCGACCAGCCGATCGACCAGTTCGTGGATCACGTTGTCCTCGACGGTCTGGCGGTACGGCGTGACGTTGCGTTCCCCGGTGCCGTAGAAGTTGACCCGCCGCACGGCCAGCGGATCGCGCCCCAGCGTGCGGGCGATCGTGTCGAGGATGGCTTCCACCGCGATCGCGCCCTGCGGGCCGCCGAAGCCGCGGAACGCGGTGTTGCTCTGCGTGTTCGTCTTCGCCGAGTAGCCGTGCAGCGACACGTCGGCCAGCCAGTAGGCGTTGTCGAAGTGGCACAGCGCCCGCGTCATCACCGGCCCCGACAGGTCGGCCGAGAAGCCGGCGTTGCTGATCAGCGTGACCTCGGCGCCGAGCAGGCGGCCCTCGTCGTCGAAACCGACCTCGTAGTCGTACTCGAAGCCGTGGCGCCGGCCGGTGACGAGGAAGTCGTCGTCGCGGTCGGGCCGCAGCTTCACCGCGCAGCCGGTGCGCCGCGCCGCCACCGCCGCCACGCAGGCGAAGAGAGCCGACTGCGACTCCTTGCCGCCGAACCCGCCACCCATGCGGCGGCACTCCACCTGCACGTCGTGCGCACGCAGGTTCAGCGCATGCGCGACCACCTGCTGCATTTCGCTCGGGTGCTGCGTCGAGCAGTGCACGCGCAGGCAGCCGTCCTCCTGCGGGATCGCATAGGCGATCTGCCCCTCGAGGTAGAACTGCTCCTGGCCGCCGACCGACAGCGACCCGCGCAGCCGCCGCGGCGCCGCGTCGATCGCGCGGCGCGCATCGCCACGCGCCAGGTGCATCGGCGGGATCACGTACTGCTGCAGCCGGTGCGCCTCGCGAGGCGTCAGGACGGCGGGCAGCGCGTCGACCTGGACCGCCTGCCTTGCGCGCGCGGCGGCACGGCGAGCCGCCTCGCGGGTGCGTGCGATCACCGCGAACACCGGCTGGCCGAGGTAGTGCACCACGCCGTCGGCCAGGATGGGGTCGTCGTGCACGATCGGCCCGCAGTCGTTGGTGCCGGGGATGTCGGCCGCGGTGAACACGTCGACCACGTCGGGCAGCGCGCGGATCGCGTCGAGCGCCACGTCGCGGATGCGGCCATGCGCCACCGGCGACAGGCCGAGTGCGGCGTGCAGCGTGCCGGCGACCTCGGCGATGTCGTCGACATAGGTCGCCTCGCCGGCCACGTGCAGGTGGGCCGAGTCGTGGGCCATCGGCGCGCCGACGGCGCTGGCCGATGGTGTTGGAGTTGCCGCCGCGGCGGCAGCCGGCACATTCAGCACGGCGGGTTCGAGCGGCTTGTTCATGCGGAGGGCCTCAAACGGTCTCGCGCGCCCACACCGACAGCGCAGCCGCCGGCAACGGGTCGGCCGGCCGCGTTTCGAGCGCATAGCGGCGCAACAGGTTGCCCGCCACGCGCAGGCGATAGGCAGCGCTCGCGCGCATGTCGGTCAGCGGCTTGAAGTCGCCTGCCAGCGCGGCGGCGGCGGCCTCGGCGGCGGCCTCGCCCCAGCGCTGGCCGATCAAGGCCGCTTCGGCGTGTGCGGCGCGACGAACGGTGGCTGCCATGCCGCCGAACACCAGCCGTGCCTCGCGCACGCGGTCGCCGTCGAGCACGACGCGGAAGGCGCCGAACACCGCCGAGATGTCACTGTCGAAGCGCTTGGAGATCTTGTAGGCACGCAGGCGCTCCGCGACGGCGTTGAGCGGCAGCTCGATCGCCTGCAGGAACTCGCCGGGCTCGAGCCGGTTGACCATGTAGTCGACGTAGAACTGCTCCAGCGGCAGCCGCCGATTGCGCTCGCCCTTGCGCAGCACCAGTTGCGCGTCGAGCGCGATCAGCACCGGCGCGCTGTCGCCGATCGGCGAGCCGTTGGCGACATTGCCGCCCAGCGTGCCGGCATGGCGGATCGGCGGCGAGGCAAAACGCAGCCAGGCTTCCTCAAGCACCGGGTGGCGCGCGGTGAGGGCGCTCCAGGCGTCCTCGAGCGAAGCGCCGGCACCGATGCGCAGCACGCCCGCGCTGGTGTCCGTCTCGATGCGGCGCAGCTCGGCCACCTCGCCGAGGTAGACGATGTCGCCGAGGTCGCGGAACTGCTTGTTGACCCACAGGCCGATGTCGGTGGCGCCGGCCAGCAGGCGCGCCTGCGGGTGCGCGAGGCGCAGCGCGGCCAGCGCCGCCAGCGTGCGCGGCGCGTGGAAGGTGTCGCTGCGGCCCGGCGCGGCTGCGCTCGGCGCGCGGTACTCGAGCGGCTCGTCGGGCAGCGCGCGCAGCGCCTCGAACGCGTCGCTCAGCCGAAGGCGCACGGCGGGCGCGTCGAACATGCGTTCGCCGGCATCGAGGATTGGCCGGTAGCCGGTGCAGCGGCACAGATTGCCGGCCAGCTCGTCGGCGAGCTGCTGGCGGGTCGGCCGCGTGCCGGCCTCGCAGTGGCGTTCGTAGCAGGCGGTCATCGACATCGCGAAGCCCGGCGTGCAGAACCCGCACTGCGACCCATGATGGTCGACCAGCGCCTGCTGCACCGGGTGCAGCGCGCCGTCGCCGGCAGCCGCCTTGAGGTCTTCCACCGTGAACAGCGCCTTGCCGTCCAGCGTGGGCAGGAAGCGGATGCAGGCATTCACCGCGTGCAACTGCAGCCGATCGCCGGCCGGCTCGCCGACGATCACGGTGCAGGCGCCGCAGTCGCCCTCGGCGCAGCCTTCCTTGGTGCCGGTGCAGCGGGCGTCCTCGCGCAGCCATTGCAGTACGGTGCGCGTGGGCGCGGCGTCGTGCACCTGCACGATCTGGCCGCGGTGATGAAAGCGGATCGGGCGCGTGGGCATCGGTGGGTCGCGGTGTGCTGAGAGTGGAAACCCGAAGGTACTGCGGGTCGGCCGGCGTGGGTATACGCACAACCCAATGGCGACTATATTGCCGGCGATATGGCGCGCCGCGAGGAATTCGACAAGATCGAGCTTCATCTCGTCAGGGTCTTGCACACCGTGATCACCGAACGCAGCGTCTCGCGCGCCGCCTTGCGCCTGCAGAGCACCCAGCCGGTCGTCAGCGCCCAGCTGAAGCGGCTGCGTGAACTCACCGGTGACGCGTTGCTCGTGCGCGCCGGCCCGGCGATGGCGCCGACCGAGACGGCGCTGGCGCTGGTGCAACCCGCGGCCGACCTGCTGCAGCAGGCCGAGCGCCTGTTCAGCCGCCATGCACGTGGCCATGCCTTCGAGCCGGCCACCAGCCGCACGGTGTTTCGCATCGCCGCGAGCGACTACCTCGACCCGCTGTTCCTGCCCGAGCTGGTGATGCGCCTGAAAGAGCGCGCGCCAGCCGTCACGGTGGAGTTCCAGCCGCTGTCGCGCGAGTTCGACTACCGGCGCAGCCTGGCCGCCGGCGAGATCGATCTCGTGGTCGGCAACTGGCTCGAGCCGCCGGGCGAGCTGCACCTGGGCCGCCTGATGGCCGACGAGGTGGTCTGCCTCGTCGCCGAGGACCACCCGGCCGTGCGCAGCCGCGACTGGAGCGTGGCCAAGTACCTCGCCTGCGACCACGTCGCGCCGTCCGAGCTGCACCCGGGCGCGGTCGGCGTGATCGACCAGCACCTGGCGGCGCAGGGGTTGACGCGGCCGATCAGCGTGCGCAGCGCGCACTTCGGACTGATCCCGCTGATGGTGGCGCAGAGCCTGCTGGTGCTGACGACCGGCCGCCAGTTCTGCAGCCGCTATGTCGATGCGCTGCCGGTGCGCATCGTGCGCTGCCCGATCGAGTTCCCGCCGTTGACCTACTACCAGCTGTGGCACGAGGTCGCGCACAACTCGGCCGCGCAGCGCTGGCTGCGCGAGCAGGTGCGCGACGTGGCGCGCGAGCTCGGCGGGCATGGCCTGCCGCAGCGCGGCCGGCGAGCACGCGGCTGACTCGGTGGACGCTTTACACGCCATGCCGGGCTCCGTCCGCACCCGCCGCGCACTGCGCGCCGACCTGCTCGACTTCGCCGCCGATCCGGGCCTCGGCGCGCCCGACGAACAGGCGGTGCGTTATCGGCCGGACCATTGGCTGCTGATCGACGAGGATGGCCGCATCGCCGGCGTGCTGCCGGGTGCACAGCCGCCGGGCCCTGACTGGTCGCGCGAGGACCACGGCGGCCGCCTGCTGATGCCGGGCTTCATCGACACGCACGTGCACAGCGCGCAGCTCGACGTGATCGCGTCGTTCGGCACCGAACTGCTCGACTGGCTCGAGCGCTACACCTTTCCGGCCGAGGCGCGCCATGCCGATGCGGCGCACGCGCGGCTGCAGGCCGAGGCCTTCGTCGATGCGCTGCTGGCCCACGGCACCACGGCGGCAGTGGTGTTCCCGACGGTGCACACCGCATCGGTCGACGCGGTGTTCGGCGCGGCGCGCAGCCGCGGCATGCGCCTCATCGCCGGCAAGGTGCTGATGGATCGACACGCGCCGGCCGACCTGCGCGACGACGTCGCCGGCGCCGAGGCCGAATGCGAGGCGCTGATCGCGCGCTGGCACGGCGTGGACCGCCTGGCCTATGCGGTGACGCCACGCTTCGCGGCGACCAGCACGCCGGAGCAGCTGTGCATGGCCGGCACGCTGCTGCACCGCCACCGCGGGCTCTACATGCAGACCCACGTGGCCGAGAACAAGGCCGAGGTGGCGTGGATCGCCGAGCTGTTTCCGAAGGCGCGCAGTTATCTCGACGTCTACGACGGGTTCAACCTACTCAACGAGCGCGCGCTGCTGGCGCACGGCATCTGGCTCGATGCCGAGGATCGCCGGCGCCTGGCCGATACCGGCGCGCAGATCGCGCACAGCCCGAGCTCGAACCTGTTCCTCGGCAGCGGCCTGTTCGACTGGCGCGCGATGCAGGACGCCGGCGTGCGCGTGTCGATCGCGAGTGACGTGGGCGGCGGCACCGGGTTGTCGATGCAGCGCACGCTGGCCGATGCCTACAAGGTGCAGGCGCTGCGCGGCGAGAAGCTCAATGCCTTCAAGGCGCTGCACGCGGCCACGCGCGGCGCCGCCGACGCGCTCGGCCTCGAGCGCGAGATCGGCAGCCTGGAGCCGGGCCGCATGGCCGACGTGGCGGTCTGGGAGTGGGACCGCGGCATGGTCGCCGCGCACCGCGACCGGCTGGCACGCGATCTGCACGAGCGGCTGTTTGCATGGATGATGCTGGCCGACGATCGCGCACTGGTCACCACGCTGGTGGCCGGACGCACCCAATACAAGCGTCGGGACGACGATTCCGGTGCATCGGAGACGACACATGAACGACTCGGAATCCGCGCCGCGCCTTGAGCTGATCGGCATCAGCAAGCAGTACCCCGCGGTCAAGGCCAACGACCAGGTGAGCCTGCGCGTCGCGCCGGGCCAGATCCACGCCGTGCTTGGCGAGAACGGCGCCGGCAAGTCGACGATGATGAAGATGATCTACGGCGCGGTGCAGCCCGACGAGGGCGAGATCCGCTGGAATGGCCAGGCCGTCAAGGTGGCCAGCCCCGCGCAGGCGCGGCAGCTCGGCATCAGCATGGTCTACCAGCACTTCTCGCTGTTCGACACCCTGACCGGCGCCGAGAACGTCTGGCTGGGCCTGGACAAGTCGTTGAGCCTGGCCGAGGTGAGCCAGCGCATCGTGAAGGTCGCGCACGAGTACGGCCTGGACGTCGACCCGGCGCGGCCGGTGCACACGTTGTCGGTCGGCGAGCGCCAGCGCGTGGAGATCGTGCGCGCGCTGCTCACCAACCCCAAGCTGCTGATCCTCGACGAGCCGACCTCGGTGCTGACGCCGCAGGCGGTGGACAAGCTCTTCGTCACGCTGCGCAAGCTGTCGAGCGAGGGCTGCTCGATCCTCTACATCAGCCACAAGCTCGACGAGATCCGCGCGCTGTGCCATCACTGCACGGTGCTGCGCGGCGGCAAGGTCACCGGCGAGGTCGACCCGACGCTGGAGACCAATGCCAGCCTGTCGCGGCTGATGATCGGCGCCGAGCCGCCGCAGCTGCAGCACCGCGAACCCAGGCTCGGCGCGCTGGTGCTCGAGGTCAAGGGCCTGAGCCTGCCCAAGCAGGACCAGTTCGGCACCACGCTCGCCGACATGGCCTTCGACGTGCGCGCCGGCGAGATCGTCGGCGTGGCCGGCGTGTCGGGCAACGGCCAGCAGGAGTTCATGGCCGCGCTGTCGGGCGAGGACCCGCGCGCGCCGCTGAACTCGATCCGCCTGTTCGGCACCGACGTGTCGCGCTTCTCGCCGCGCCACCGGCGCAAGCTCGGCCTGCACTTCGTGCCCGAGGAGCGGCTCGGCCGCGGCGCGGTGCCGACTCTCTCGCTGGCCGACAACACGCTGTTGACGCGTACCGAGAACGTGTCCAAGAGCGGCTGGCTGCGCGTGGCGCAGGTGCAGCAGCTGGCCGAGGACCTGATCAAGCGCTTCAACGTCAAGGCCGGCGGACCCGGTGCCGCAGCCAAGAGCCTGTCCGGCGGCAACCTGCAGAAGTTCATCGTCGGCCGCGAGATCGACGCCAACCCGAAGCTGCTGATCGTGTCGCAGCCGACCTGGGGCGTCGACGTCGGCGCGGCGGCGCAGATCCGTGGCGAGTTGCTCGCCTTGCGCGACGCCGGCTGCGCGCTGCTGGTGGTGAGTGAAGAGCTCGAGGAGTTGTTCGAGATCAGCGACCGGCTGGTGGTGATCGCGCAGGGCCGGCTGAGCCCCAGCGTGCCGACCGCGAAGGCGACGATCGAGATGATCGGCGAGTGGATGAGCGGCCTGTGGCCCAAGGGTGATGTCAAGGCGCAGGAGGTGACCCATGCTTAAGCTCGAAGCACGGCCGCAGCCGTCGAAGGCGATGTCGCTCGCCTCGCCGATCCTGGCGCTGGCCATCACCGTGGTGATCGGCGTCGTCTTGTTCGCCTTGCTCGGCAAGGACCCGGTGCGTGGCCTGCAGATGTTCTTCGTCGAGCCGATCAAGAGCGGTTATGCCTGGACCGAGATCGCGGTCAAGGCGACGCCGCTGGTGCTGATCGGCCTGGGCCTGTCGATCTGCTACCGCTCCAACGTCTGGAACATCGGCGCCGAGGGCCAGTTCGTCATCGGCGCCATCTTCGCCAGCGGCGTGGCGATGCAGGCCGGGCCCGACACCGGGCGCTGGATCGTCGTCGCGATCCTGCTCGCCGGCGTGCTCGGCGGCATGGTCTGGGCCGGCATCGTGGCGCTGCTGCGCGACCGCTTCAACGCCAACGAGATCCTCGTCAGCCTGATGCTGGTGTACGTGGCGGTGATGGTGCTGAGCTATCTGGTGTACGGACCGTGGAAGGACCCCAAGGGCTACAACTTTCCGCAGACCATCACCTTCGCGGCGGCGACCAAGATCCCGCGGCTGGTCGAGGGCTTTCGCCTCAACATCGGCGTCGTCGTCGCGCTGGTGACGGTGGCGCTGGCGTGGATGTTCATGTTCCGCACCTACCAGGGCTTCCAGCTGCAGGTCGGCGGCCTGGCGCCGGCGGCGGCGCGTTATGCCGGCTTCTCGTCGCGCCGCGCGCTGTGGCTGTCGCTGCTGATCTCCGGCGGCCTGGCCGGCCTGGCCGGTGGCCTCGAGGCGGCCGGGCCGCTCGGCCAGCTGACGCCGTACGTGCCGGTGGGCTACGGCTTCGCCGCGATCATCGTCGCCTACGTCGGCCGGCTGCATCCGGTCGGCGTGGTGTTCTCGGCGATCCTGATGAGCATGTTCTACATCGGCGGCGAGCTGGCGCAGTCGCGCCTGGGACTGCCGAAATCGCTGACCGGCGTGTTCCAGGGGCTGCTGCTGTTCACGCTGCTGGCCTGCGACACGCTGATCCACTACCGGGTGCGCTGGCGCCACGCACCGCGTCCGCTGGCGCCGCCCGCGGCGTCGACCGTGCAAGCCACCGCCACGCCCAAGGGAGCCTGAAGCCATGGAATCATTCGCTCTGTTGGTGGCCGCCACACTGAACGCCGGCACCGTGCTCGCCATCGCCGGCCTCGGCCTGCTGATCAACGAACGCGCCGGCATCGTCAACCTCGGCGCCGAGGGCATGATGCTGGTGGCGGCGATCGCCGGCTTCGCGACCGTGGTGCAGACCGGCAACGACTGGCTGGCCTTTGCCGCCGGCATGGGCGCCGGCGCGGTGCTGGCGGCCGCGTTCGGTGCGCTGGTGATCTGGCTCAACACCAACCAGTACGCCTCGGGCCTGGCGCTGAGCCTGTTCGGCGCCGGCTTCTCGGCCTTCGCCGGCATCAAGTACACGCAGGAGAAGCTGGGCGACCGGCCGCGCTTCGAGATCCCGTTCCTGGCCGACATCCCGTTCGTCGGGCCGGCGTTCTTCAAGCACCATCCGATCGTCTATCTCACGGTGCTCGGCGCCATCGGCCTCGGCTGGTTCCTCTACCGCTCGCGCGGCGGCCTGGTGCTGCGCGCGGTGGGCGAGTCGCCCGAGTCGGCGCACGCGCTCGGTTATCCGGTGCGGCGCATCCGGCTGGCCGCCGTGGTGGTCGGCGGCGCGCTGTGCGGGCTGGCGGGGGCCTACATCTCGGTGATCTACACGCCGCTGTGGGTCGAGGGCATGATCGCCGGCAAGGGCTGGATCGCGCTGGCGCTCACCACTTTCGCCACCTGGCGGCCGGCGCGCGTGCTGCTCGGCGCGTATCTGTTCGGCGGCGTCACGATGCTGCAGTTCCACCTGCAGGGCGAAGGTGTGCAGATCCCGAGCCAGTGGCTGTCGATGCTGCCTTATCTGGCGACGATCGTCGTGCTGGTGCTGATCTCGCGCAACGCGACGTGGATCCGCGTCAACATGCCGGCCTCGCTCGGCAAGCCGTTCTTCCCCGGGTCGTGACACGTCCCGCCGCATAATCGCCGACTGACCAAATTCCAACCCCTCTCATCACCCGAGGAGAACCCATGACAAGCAAACGATCGCTCCTGAAACTCGGCGGCTTCACGGCCGTGGCGCTGGCTGCCGGCCTGGT
>JBGAMU010000145.1:0-9825 GCA_044222685.1 Burkholderiaceae bacterium | reverse complement strand
GTCACCTTCTCGGCATGCGCTCTGTTGTTCGCGCTCAACAGCAAGAGCACGATGTACGAGATGGTGCAGAACGCCTACAACGTGACGCTGACCGGCGCCTTCGTGCCGCTGCTGGCCGGGGCGTACTGGAAGCGCGCCAACACCCAGGGCGCGCTGTTCGCGATCGTCTTCGGTGTCGGCACCTGGCTCGGTGCCAATACGGTGGCCGCCGATGCGCTGGTCCCGCCCAATCTGGTGGGCCTGTTCGCCTCGATCATCGGCATGGTGCTGGGGTCGCTGGCGCCCACGGTCATCGCCCACAAGGGCATGTCGATCGCCGCCGCGCTCAAGCACCACGGCCACCCGGCACACGCTTCGGGGCCCCACGGCGCCAGCACCCATCCGACGCGGCACTGACACCGCCCGCCCGGCGGCTCCAGCGTCGCCACGGTCGCCCGGCTTCCCGAGCGACCGTATAATTTCCTGTTTTGCATCAAGGGCTTAGCCATGCCGATCTATGCCTATCGATGCACGTCCTGCGGACACGCCAAGGACGTGCTGCAGAAGCTGTCCGACCCCGCGCTGACCGACTGCCCCGCATGTGGCGCCTCGACCTTTGCCAAGCAGGTCACCGCCGCGGGCTTTCAGCTCAAGGGGTCGGGCTGGTACGCCACCGACTTCAAGAGCAACGCGGGCGCCAAGAAGCCCGATGAGTCGGGCAACGGCAAGGACGCCGCGGCGCCGGCGGACAAGCCGGGCGAGAAGGCCGCCGACAAGTCAGCCGAGCCGGCCAAGACGGTCGCGCCCGACAGCGGCGCCAAGACGACGGCGGCGACCACGGGCGGCGGCGAGCCCAAGGCGTCGGCCGCGGCCGGCGCGACGACCGAACGTGTCCGTCACTGAGCTGCCACGGTGACGACGCAAAGTTCGAGCGTGAAGAAGTATCTGATCACCGGCATCCTGGTCTGGATGCCGCTGGCCGTCACGGTGTGGGTGCTGCTGTGGGTGCTCGGCCTGATGGACGGCATGTTCTCGTGGCTGCTCACCATCTCGCAGGCCGTGTTGCCGGAGACGATGCGCGCGGGCATCGAGACGCTGCGACACGTGCCGGGGCTGGGCGTGCTGGTGCTGCTGGTGCTGCTGTGGCTGACGGGCCTGTTCGTCGCCAACATCTTCGGCCAATGGTGGCTGGCGCAGTGGGACCGGCTGCTGCACAAGATACCGATCGTCAAGTCGATCTACAGCTCGGTCAAGCAGGTCTCCGACACGTTGTTCTCCAGCAGCGGCAACGCCTTTCGCGAGGCGGTGCTGGTGCAGTACCCGCGCGCCGGCTCGTGGACCATCGCCTTCGTCACCGGCAAGCCCGGCGGCGAGGTGGCCGAGCACCTGGCCGGCGACTACATCGGCGTCTACGTGCCCACCACGCCCAACCCGACGTCGGGCTTCTTCCTGATGATGCCCCGCGCCGACGTGCGGCCGCTGGCGATGACCGTCGACGAGGCGCTGAAGTACGTGATCTCCATGGGCGTCGTCGCGCCCGGCGCCGCGCAGCCTGCGCCTGCGGCCGATCCGGCGCTGCCTGCGCGAAATTGACGGGGCTGGCCGTCCCGTCCGTCCGACGGCCAGCCCTGAGGGCTTGCGACACAGCCCGCACGACGCCACCCCCGAACACGATGTCCGAATCCGGAGCATGCACATGAGAACGACCTACTGCGGCCTGGTCAGCGAAACGCTGATGGGCCAGACCGTGACGCTGATGGGCTGGGCGCACCGACGCCGCGACCACGGCGGCGTGATCTTCATCGACCTGCGCGACCGCGAGGGCCTGGTGCAGATCGTCTGCGATCCCGACCGGCCCGAGATGTTCAAGATCGCCGAAGGCGTGCGCAACGAGTTCTGCCTCAAGGTGGTGGGCAAGGTGCGGCCGCGCCCCGAGGGCACGGTGAACGCCCACCTCACCAGCGGCAAGGTCGAGGTGCTGTGCCATGAGCTCGAGGTGCTGAACCCCTCGGTCACGCCGCCGTTCCAGCTCGACGACGAGAACCTGTCCGAGACCACGCGGCTCACCCATCGTGTGCTCGACCTGCGCCGCCCGACGATGCAGAAGAACATGATGCTGCGCTACCGCGTGGCGATGGAGACGCGCAAGTTCCTCGATGCCAACGGCTTCGTCGACATCGAGACGCCGATGCTGACGAAGAGCACGCCCGAGGGCGCGCGCGACTATCTGGTGCCCAGCCGTGTCAACGACGGGATGTTCTTCGCGCTGCCGCAGAGCCCGCAGCTGTTCAAGCAGCTGCTGATGGTGGCCGGCTTCGACCGCTACTACCAGATCACCAAGTGCTTCCGCGACGAGGACCTGCGCGCCGACCGCCAACCCGAGTTCACGCAGATCGACATCGAGACCTCGTTCCTCAACGAGGAGGAGATCCGCGGCCTGTTCGAGGGCATGATCCGCACGGTGTTCCGCAGCGTGATGCAGGTCGACCTGCCGGGTTACCCGGTGATGACGTATGCCGAGGCGATGCGCCGCTACGGCTCCGACAAGCCGGACCTGCGCGTGAAGATGGAGTTCACCGAGCTCACCGACGTGATGCGCGACGTCGATTTCAAGGTCTTCTCCTCGGCCGCGTCGGCCAAGGGCGGGCGCGTGGCCGCACTGCGCGTGCCGCAGGGCGGCGAGATGAGCCGCGGCGAGATCGACGGCTACACCGAGTTCGTCAAGATCTACGGGGCCAAGGGGCTGGCGTGGATCAAGGTCAACGACGTCGCCAAGGGCCGCGAGGGCCTGCAGAGCCCAATCGTGAAGAACCTGCACGACGCGGCGATCGCCGAGATCATCGCGCGCAGCGGCGCCCGCAACGGCGACTTGATCTTCTTCGGTGCCGACAAGGCCAAGGTCGTCAACGACGCGCTCGGCGCGCTGCGCAACAAGGTCGGCCACAGCGAGTTCGGCCGCTTGCACGGCTTGTTCGAGGACAAGTGGTGCCCGCTGTGGGTGGTCGACTTTCCGATGTTCGAGTACGACGAGCCCGCTCAGCGCTGGACAGCGGTGCATCACCCGTTCACCGCGCCGAAGGACGGCCACGAGAACCTGATGGACACCGACCCGGCGGCCTGCATCGCCAAGGCCTACGACATGGTGCTCAACGGCTGGGAGATCGGCGGCGGCTCGGTGCGGATTCACCGCGAGGAGGTGCAGAGCAAGGTCTTCCGCGCGCTCAAGATCGGCCCCGAGGAGGCCAAGGCCAAGTTCGGCTTCCTGCTCGACGCCCTGCAGTACGGCGCGCCGCCGCACGGCGGCATCGCCTTCGGGCTGGACCGCATCGTCACGATGATGGCCAAGGCCGACTCGATCCGCGACGTGATCGCGTTCCCGAAGACGCAGCGCGCCCAGTGCCTGCTCACCGGCGCACCGAGTGCCGTGGACGAAGCGCAGCTGCGCGAGCTGCACATCCGGTTGAGGAATTGACCCACCGTGCCTACAAGATCCCCGAGTCGGTGCTGGTGGTGATCCACACGCCGGCGCGGGAGGTCCTGTTGATCGAACGCGCCGACAAGCCCGGCTACTGGCAAAGCGTTACCGGCTCGAAGGACACGCCCGACGAGCCGCTGGTGCAGACCTGCATCCGCGAGGTGGCCGAAGAGACCGGCATCGTGATCGGCGAGGGCTTGGTGCCGGCGTCGAGCCTGCGCGACTGGCAGCTCGCCAACGTCTACGAGATCTACCCGGTCTGGCGCCATCGTTATGCACCGGGGGTCACCCACAACACCGAACACGTGTTCGGCCTCACGGTGCCCACGGGCACGCCGGTGCGCTTGAATCCGCGCGAACATCTGCATCATGCGTGGCTGCCCTGGCGCGAGGCGGCCGACCGCTGCTTCTCGCCCAGCAACGCCGAGGCCATCCTGCACCTGCCGACACACGAACGAATCGATGCGCACCGCTGAGTTCCATCCCACCCGCCAGTCCACCACCGGCCTATCCGGCGGGCGCCTGCGCGTGGCCACCTACAACATCCACAAGGGCGTGCGCGGCGTCGGGCTGCGCAAGCGCCTGGAGATCCACAACCTGGGGCTCGGCGTCGAGGCGCTCGACGCCGATCTCGTGTTCCTGCAGGAGGTGCGCCTGTTCCATCGCCGCGAGGCGCGCCGCTTCGACCGCACCTGGTTCGGCTGGCCCGAGCAGGGGCAGGCCGACTTCCTGGCGCCCGACGGCTACGAGGTCGCCTACCGCAGCAACGCGATCACGCGCCATGGCGAGCACGGCAATGCGCTGCTGTCGCGCTGGCCGCTCGGCGACATCGCGCACCACGACGTCAGCGACCATCGCTTCGAGCAGCGCGGGCTGCTCTACGTGCCCGTGCGCTGGCACGACCGCACGGTGCATGCCGTCGTCGCCCACTTCGGCCTCATGCACATGGGCCGCGTGCGCCAGGTCGAACGGCTGGCCCGCTTCATCGACGAGGTGATCCCGGCCGGCGAGCCGCTGCTGGTGGCCGGCGACTTCAACGACTGGAGCGAGCGGCTGGACGAGCCGATGCAGCTGGTCGGCCTGACCCGTGCCGGCATGGCCGGCGGCCGCGTGCGCCATCGGCCGACCTTTCCGTCGCGCGTGCCGGTGTTCGCGCTCGACCGGGTGTACACGCGCGGCTTCGAATGCAAGGCCGTCGAAGTGCCGCGCGGCACCGCCTGGGCACGCATGTCCGACCATCTGCCGCTGGTGGTCGAGCTGGAACCCGACTGACCGGCCGCTCGCGCGAGCTGCATCGATGCCCACCGAAGCCGAGCCGCCCTACGATGAGCCGTCCAGTGCCGCGGCGGCGTGGGCGCGGCGCGGCGCGCCCGAGTTCGTCGGCGGCAACGGCGTGCGCCTGCTGCAGGGCGGCGACGAACTGTTCCCGGCCATGTGCCAGGCGATCGCCCGCGCGCGCCACGAGATCTGGCTGGCCACCTACATCTTCCATGACGACGACGCCTCGCACGCGGTGGCGCTGGCGCTGGCCGACGCCGGCCGGCGCGGCGTGCGGGTCGGCGTGGTCGTCGACGGCTTCGGCTCCAAGTCCACGCTGCAGCGCCTGCGCGACTGGCTGCCGGCGCCGCACGTCGAGCTGACGGTCTTTCGCCCGGTCGACCGCTGGTGGAGCCTGCTGCAGCCGGGGCAGCTGCGCCGCCTGCACCAGAAGCTGTGCGTGGTCGACCACGCCGTGGCCTTCGTCGGCGGCATCAACGTGATCGACGATCGCATCGACCTGCGCCACGGCCGCTCCGACGCGCCACGCCTCGACTTTGCTGTCGAGCTGCGGGGTCCGCTCGTGCCCGCGATCGGGCAGACGGCGCGGGCGCTGTGGAGCCGTGCCGCGCTCGGCGCCGAGTGGCGCGAGGAGGTCGTCGCCCTGGCGCGCAGCGCCGAGCCGATGGCGCATGCGCGGCGTGTGCTGCAACGGCTCCGCATCATGGCGCCGGCGCTCCCCGCGCCGGCGGCCCGGATGCCGCCGGTGCAGGCGGCCTTCGTGGTGCGCGACAACCTGCGCCAGCGCCGCTCGATCGAACGCGCCTACGTCGAGGCGGTGGCGCGTGCCCGGCAGCGCGTGGAGCTGATCACGCCGTATTTCTATCCGGGGCGCGCGTTCCGGCGCGCGCTGGTCCACGCCGCCCGGCGCGGCGTGCGCGTGCGGCTGCTGCTGCAGGGCAAGATCGACTACCGTTTCGCGGCGCTGGCGGCGCAGGTGCTGTACGACGAGCTGCGCAGCCAGGGCGTGTTCATCTACGAGTACACGCCGGCCTTCCTGCATGCCAAGGTGGCGGTGGTCGACGACGACTGGGCCACCGTGGGCAGCTCGAACATCGATCCGCTGTCGCTGCTGCTCAACCTGGAGGCCAACGTGATCGTGCGCGACGCCGATTTCGCGCGCGAGCTGTCGCGCCGCTTCGACGCAGCGATCGCGGTCTCGCACGAAGTGTCCGACGCGACGCGGCGCACCGGCTGGTGGCAGGTGCTGCGCCGCGGCTTCGTGGCCTGGTGCGCGCACTGGTTCCTGCGCATGGCGGGCATCACGGGGAGGTATTGACGCTCCCCCCGGAGCGCCTGCGGCGCCTCCCCCCGGGGGGCGAGCCCGCACCGAGCGAGCGCCTGCGCGCTCGCGAGCGGCTGGCGAGCGCCATGCGCCATGCTTGGCGCATGGCGACACCGGTGGCCCGGCGGAGCCGGTTCCACGGTGTCTGCTTGAAGTCGCGCTTGTAGATCAGGCTGCCTGCGCGGCGTCCTGGCCGGCGGCGTACAGCACCACGCGGTTGCGGCCGCCGCGTTTGGCTGTGTAGCAGGCGCTGTCGGCGGCGTGCATCAGGCGTGTCACCGTGTCGAGCGAGTCGTCGCGGTGGACCACGCCGATGCTGATGCCGATGCTGAACACCACCTGCTGCCACTCCAGGCGATACAACTCGACGGCACGGCGGATCGCCTCGGCCACTGCCACCGCGCGGTCGGGCGGGCAGTCGAGCAGCAGCGCGCCGAACTCGTCGCCGCCGAGGCGGGCCACCAGGTCGGTCTGGCGCAGCAGGCCGCCGATCAGCTCGGCCATGTCGCGCAGCACACGGTCCCCGGCGGCGTGTCCGGCACTGTCGTTGACGTGCTTGAAGCGGTCCAGATCCATGAAGAGCGCGCAGAACGGCTGGTCTTCGTCGACCGCGCGCGCCAGACGCCGGTCGAAGCTGGCACGGTTGGCCAGGCCGGTGAGGGCGTCGTGGTCGGCGGCCCACGACAGCTGCTGGCGCTGCTCGCGTGCGTGCGTCACGTCCTCGACGATCCAGATCGTGCCCGCGGCCACGTCGCCGCGGTGCACGGCGCGCGCGCGCAGCCGGCCCCAGACCACGCTGCCGTCGGCGTGAACGAGGCGCGCCTCGCCGTCGAAGCTGCCGCTGCTGGCGAACATGGCCTTGGCACGTGCCACCAGGTCGGAGCGGTCGTCGTCGCTGGCGTACATGATCCGCGTCGACTGGCCCTGCATGTCCTCCGGCCGGCTGCCGAACATGTGCGCGAGATGCCGGCTGACCAGCTCGAAACGGCTGCTTCTGGCGAAGGCCAGGCCCATCGGCGCATGCTCGAGGATGGCGACCAGCCGTTCGTGCAGGTACTGCATCTCGTGCTGGCTCTCGCGGCGCTCATCGGCCACGCGTCGCAGCGTGTCGGCCAGGCGGCCGATCTCGCCGTGCGCACGCGGCCAGGCGAGCTCGGCGTCCGCCGCAGGATCGAACAGGCGCGCCGCACGCTGCTCGAGCGCGGCGATCGGCCGCGTCAGGCGCACCGCCAGCCAGGCGGCCAGCGCGCCCGACAGCAGCGCCAGCCCCGCGCCGAGCTGCCAGGCGTGGCGCTGCGCCTCGGCCAGCGAGGCGAAGGCCTGCGTCTCGGGCACCAGGCGCACCACCTTCCAGCCGGTGGACGGCACGACGGCCATCGACACCAGATGGCCGTCGGCATGGACCGCCGACGGCGTGACGCCCAGCGCGGGCCCGAGCGAGGCCCAGCGGGCGTACTCGCTGCTCAGGCCGGGTTCGTCGGCGGCGCGGCCGAGCAGCCGGCCGTCGGCCGGATGCAGCACGATCTCGCCTTCGTGCGTCAGCACCAGCGTGCGCACGTCGGCCGCGGTGTCGGGATCGTTGTCGAGCGACAGCAGGCGCGCCGAGCGCAAGGCCAGCGTGCCGCCGAGCACGCCGACCACCTCGCCGCCGGCGCCGACCACCGGCACGCCGAACGTCATCAGCGGCTCGCCGTCGTCGGCCTGCAGGACGGGCGACGACACCCGCGCGTGCCGGTCGTGCAGCACCGCCCGCGCGTGTTGCTGCTGTGCGCTCTCGACGACCGGATTGCCGCGATCGCGAAAGCCCACCATCGCGTGCGGCACGCCATCGCGTCCGGCGACGAACAGGTGGTCGTACAGCGCCTGCAGCGGCGACAGCCCGGCCAGGAAGGCCTGCATCGCGGCCGGATCCTCGATCTGCTGCACCGGCAAGGTCTCGGCTGCGTTGGCCAGCGTGCTGCGCAGCACGTCGATCTTGCTCGACACCAGCGTCGCCGTGCGTTGCACGGCCGACGCATCGGCATGCAGCAGCAGCTCGATCGTCTGCCGCTCGCCCACCCGCACCACCACCCAGGCACTCAGCCACGCGACGCCGACCGCCACGCCGACGCCCAGCGCGGCGATCTGGAACTTCAGCGTGCCGGTGAATCGGCGCCAACGGCGCTCGGCGATGAATGACACGGACCGCTCCCGGTGTTGTTGGAATCGAGCACGAGCGGATCCGCGCAGGGCGGGTCGAGGCCGGCTTGGAGTCGTTATCGGGGTGCGGGTCGCCGGCTTGACGCCTTGGCGGCGCAGCAAAGGCGAATAAGTTCTCCTTCCGGCCACAAATATCGGCACGGCACGGCGCGGACAGTCGCGCGCGAGGCAACCGATCGTTACGAGTGGCGATCGAGCGTGGCCATCGCCGCGGCGAGATCGCGTGCGATGCCGTCGCCGGCGGCATGCCGGTGCTCGCGGACAACCCAGCGCCCGCCACACAGCACGTCGCGCCACGGTCGGCCGGGACTGGAGAAGACAAGCGCGTCGAGCCAGTGCGACGTCGGCAGTCCGAGCAGGGACGCGTCGTCGCGATCGATCACCAGCAGATCGGCCGGCGCGCCGACGTCCAGGCCCCACAGCGCTAAGCCCGCGGCGCGCGCGCCGCCGGCGAGCGCTGCATCGAACAGGCGCTGCGCGGTCGATTCGACACCATCCTGCGGCGCAGCGGCCACGTTGCGGCGGCGCAGCGTCAGCCGCTGCGCGTACTCGAGCAGGCGCAACTCCTCGCGCCACGCGCGCGTGACCTGGCTGTCCGAGCCCACCGACAGCGGCACGCCGGCAGCCAGCCAGCGCGGCAGGTCGGGCACACCGTCGCCGAGGTTGGCCTCGGTGCTCGGGCAGATCACCACGCCGGCGCCGCTGCGCGCCACCGCGTCAATCTCGTCGGGCGTCGCATGCGTGGCATGCACCAGCTGCCAGCGTGCGTCGAGCGGCACATGCTGGGCGAGCCACTGGATCGGTCGCGCGCCGGTCGCGGCCAGGCAATCGTCGACCTCGCCGGTCTGCTCGGCGACGTGGATGTGGATCGGGCCGTCGTCACCGCGGCAGCCCTCGACCAATGCAGCGATCGACTCTGCCGACGCCGCGCGCAGCGAGTGGATCGCCACGCCGGCCTGCACGCGCGGCGACCGCTGCGCCCGCACCGCATCGCGCCAGCGCATCACGTCGTCGACGCTGCTGGCAAAGCGGCGCTGATCGTCACGCAGTGCCGTCTGCGCGAAGCCGGCGCGTTGATACAGCACCGGCAGCAAGGTCAGGCCGATGCCCACGCGGGTGGCGGCCCGCACCAGCGCCTGGCACATCGTCAGCGGATCGGCGTAGCGTGCGCCGTCGCGGTCGTGGTGCAGGTAGTGGAACTCGCAGACCTGCGTGTAGCCGCCGCGCAGCAGCTCGGCATACAGCTGCGCGGCCACGGCCTCGAGTTGATCGGGCCCGATGCACAGCGCCACGCGGTACATGCGGTCGCGCCAGCTCCAGAAATCGTCGCTGGCCGACGCGCGCCGTTCGGCCAGGCCGGCGAACGCCCGCTGAAAGGCATGGCTGTGCGCGTTGACGCGGCCGGGGAGCACCGGGCCGGCGAGCTGCTGCGCGCCGGCCGGCGCCGGTGTATCGGGCCGCACCTCTGCCCAGCGGCCGTCGGCCGCTGCGCGCAGCAGCACCGCCTCGCGCCAGCGTCCGCCCAACCAGGCCTGTGGTGCCCACAGCAGCGAGGCCGCCTCAGCCATGC
>JBGAMU010000144.1:0-9881 GCA_044222685.1 Burkholderiaceae bacterium | reverse complement strand
TTCGCGCTCGACATCCAGAACCAGTGCGAATGGGAGATCCGCGAGCTCGACCAGTACATGGGCGCCGTCCTGCGGCTGGGCGCGGCGGACCACGAGCGCAATCCGCTGCGCCCCGAGATCATCGGCAAGGCCATGGTGCACGCAGTCGAGGCGATTGCCGACCGCCCCGAAGTGCGCAAGGTGCTGCTCGGCGAAACCGGTCGTGCGTTGGCCAACCTGATGCGCCAGACCTACTTGGACATCATGAACGATCTGCGCGCCGCCGGCGTCAAGCCGCTCGGCATGACCGTGCGCGCGACCGACGGCCCCGGCAGCCAGATCGGCAGCTACCAGACCGGGTACGACCGCCTGTCGGCGCACGACGGCAGTCCGGCTTCCGGCTCGCCTTCTGCGCTGGCTGCACTCGGCGGTTACGGCGGCTCGCAGTCCGGCGCGCTGAGCACCGAATCGGCCGCGCTGTTCCCCGACAGTGGCGGCGCCGCCGACCCGCAGCGTGGCGGCGGCCGTGTGCCCGACAGCGGCAGCGCGGGCTTGCGCGGCAACGCAGTGGGTACGGCGATGGGCCATGTCGACGCGCAGCTGATGTCACTGATCCGCCGACTGGCGGTCACCGTGCCGCCCGAGATCGTCAGCGGTCCGACGACAGGCGGCTCGCTCAGCGGGCTCGGCGCCCACTCCAGTGCAGCCGGCCTGGCCGGCGCCAATCTGATCGTCGCCCACCGCGACGCCTTGCGGCAGGCCAGCACCGGCGCGCTCGATCACATGGTGATCGACGTGGTGGGCAGCCTGTTCGATCAGATCCTGTCGGACCCCAAGGTGCCGCCGCAGATGGCGCGCCAGATCGCGCGGCTGCAGCTGCCGGTGCTGCGCGCCGCGCTCGGCGACCAGAGCTTCTTCTCGTCGCGGCGTCATCCGGTGCGGCGCTTCGTCAACCGCATCGCCTCGCTCGGCGCCGCCTTCGACGACCTGGACACCGAGGACGGCCGTGCCTTCCTGAAGCTCGTGCGCGATCTGGTGCAAGAGATCGTCGAAGGCGACTTCGACCAGATCGAGACCTACGAAACCAAGCTCGCCTCGCTCGAGCTGTTCATCGTCGAGCAGAGCAAGCGCGACATGCATCGCGAGGGCGGCAAGGCCGACGAGGTGCTGGCGAAGAAGGAAGACCAGCTGCGCCTGCAGCAGCGCTACTCGGTGCAGCTGCGCCATGGTCTCAAGGAGGTGCCCGCCGACGAGTTCCTGCGCGACTTCGTCGCTTCGGTGTGGAGCCAGGCGGTCATGAAGGCGGCCGTCGACGACGGCGTCGACAGCCCCACCGTCGCGCGGCTGCGGCTGGCCGGACGCGACCTGTTGATGAGCGTGCAGCCCAAGGGCTCGCCTCAGCAGCGCAAGGCCTTCCTGATCGGCCTGCCGGTGCTGATGAAGACGCTCAACGCCGGCATGGACATGATCAAGTGGCCCGAGGCCGCGCGAAAGGATTTCTTCGGCAAGCTGCTGCCGGCGCACGCCGAGTCGCTCAAGGGCGAGGCGATGCGCACGCTCGACTACAACTTGCTGGCCAAGCAGGTCGACGCGGTACTCGGCACGCCGATCCCGAAGACCAGCGAGCTGCCGCCGATGCCGGCGTCCGAACTGCCGGTGCTGCTCGACGCGGTGCAGGCGAACACCTTCACCGAAGCCGAGGCGCAGGCGATCGGACTGGTCGACGAGAAGTCGATCGACTGGAACGGCAAGATCGACATCGAGCTCGAGTCGGAGCCCGAGGTGCAGACGGCCGACATCAAGATCGAGGGCCTGCCGGCCCCCGAGGAGCCGGTCGAACCGTCGCGCGGCGCGTCGCTGGCCGACCACGTGCAGATCGGCTTCGCCTACCAGATGCACATCGACGGCGACTGGCACAAGGTGCGCCTGGCCCACGTGAGCGCCGGCCGCACCTTCTTCGTGTTCACGCGCGGCTACAAGCACAAGCGCACGATCTCGATGACCTACCGCATGCTGACGCGCATGTGCGAGACGAACCGGCTGCGCGCCTTCGAGAACGCCTATCTGCTCGAACGCGCGACGGCGCGCGCGCGACGCCAGCTGGCCGAGCTGCGCCCCGGTCCGCCCAAGCTCGATCTGGCGGCCGTGGTCACCACCGCGCCCCGCGCCGCCGGTCAGGCGATCCGGCACTGACGCCGGCCGCCGGGCACAAGCCCGGCACACCACGGCTACAACGGCTGAGGCGCCAGGCGCAGGGCGATGTCGATCGCCGCGCGCAGGCTGGCCGCGTCGGCGCGGCCGCTGCCGGCGATGTCGAACGCGGTGCCGTGGTCGGGACTGGTACGCACGAAGGGCAAGCCCAGCGTCACGTTGACGCCACGCTCGACGCCCAGATACTTCACCGGGATCAGGCCGTGATCGTGCGTCATCGCGACCACGATGTCGAATTCGCCAGGGTGCCCGGGCGCATGCCGCGCCCGCATGAAGACGGTGTCGGGCGCGTGAGGCCCCGACGCATCGATGCCCTCGCCTCGCGTGAGGGCGATCGCCGGCGCGATGACTCGGCCCTCCTCGTCGCCGAACAGGCCGCCCTCGCCGGCGTGCGGGTTCAATCCAGCCACCGCGATGCGCGGCGCGCGCCCGCCGGAAGCCAGCGCCGCGCGGTGCGCGATGCGGATCGTCTGCGCGATGCGCTCGGTGGTCAGCAGCTCGATCGCCCGGCGAAGCCCGACGTGGATGGTCACCAGCACGACGCTCAGCTCGTCGTTGGCCAGCATCATGCGCACGTCGGGCGGCGTGCCGCCTACGCCTGCCAGCGCCTGCAGCATCTCGGTGTGGCCCGGGAAAGGCGATCCCGCGGCAGCCAGCGCCTGCTTGTGGATCGGCGCGGTGACCAGTGCCGACACGCGGCGGTCGAGGGCCAGCCGCGCACCCGCTTCGATGCAGGCCACCGCCGCGCGACCGGCATCGGCATGCACCTGGCCCATGGGCAACGCCGCCAACCCCTGCGGCAAGCCGGATGGGGACCACACCCACAGGCATCTCGGCGGCGCGTCGAGTGCCTGCTCGGGCGTGTCGAGGTGCGCCACCGGCAGCGTGACGCCGACCTGCGACACGGCGCGGCGCATCACGCCGACGTCGCCGACGACGACGCAGCGTGCCGGCGCTCCTGCCTCGACGACGCGGACGATGATCTCGGGCCCGACGCCGCAGGGGTCTCCCATCGACAGCGCCAGCAGTCGGGAGCTCGCCAATTCACTCATGCCGGGTTGTCGATGTCGATGAAGCGGTGCTCGAGCGCGAAGGTCTGCGCCACATGCGCCGCCAGCGCCTGCACGCCGAAACGTTCGGTGGCGTGGTGCCCGCAGGCGAGGAATGCCACGCCCGTCTCGCGCGCGATGTGCGCCTGCGGTTCGGAGATCTCGCCGGTGACGAAGGCATCGGCGCCGGCCGCGATGGCCGCCTCGAAGCTGCCCTGCGCGGCGCCGGTGCACCAGCCGATGCGGCGCAGCGCCCGACCGTCGCCGGCCACCACGGTGGGCGCGCGCGCCAGCGCCCGCTCGATCGCGGCGGCCAGCGGCTCGACCTGCGTCAACGCGCCGGCATCGCCAAGGAAGCCGAGGTCCTGCTCGCCGAAGCGGGCGTCGGCGCGCAGCCCGAGGCGCGCGCCGAGCTGGGCGTTGTTGCCGAGCTCGTCGTGCGCGTCGAGCGGGAGGTGATAGGCGAACAGGCTGACGCCGTGCGTCAGCAGCCCGTGCAGACGCTGGCGCATCCAGCCGACGACGCGGCCGTCCTGCCCGCGCCAGAACAGGCCGTGGTGCACGACGATGGCATCGGCCCGCCATTGCACCGCCGCCTCGATCAGCGAAAGGCTCGCCGTGACACCGCTGACGAGTCGGCGGATGCTCGCGCCGCCCTCGACCTGCAGACCGTTCGGCCCATAATCGCGGAACCGCTCGACCTGCAGCAAGGCAGCCAGATGCGATTGCAGTTCGTCACGCGTCACCATCGAGACGCCACCTCGTCGTTCCATGCGTAGACTCTGGCTCCTATTCTCGCAGGCCGCGACGGTGGCGCTGGCCGTGCTGTTCGTCGTCGGCACACTCAAGCCGCACTGGCTGCCGCGTGCTGGAATCGCCGCACCCGAGGTGGTCGCCATTCGCACCGCCCCACCTGCCGCCAGCGCGCCGGTGGCGCCCGGCCTGGTCGCGGCCGTCAGCTACAGCGCGGCCGCGCAGCGTGCGGCACCGGCGGTGGTGAGCGTGTCGGCCGGCAAGAATGGCGGGCGCAATCCGCATTCACAGGATCCGTGGTACCGCTACTTCTTCGGTGAACGCGGCGGCCAGAACGAACCGCAGCTCGGCGTCGGCTCGGGCGTGATCGTGTCGTCGCAGGGTTACCTGCTGACCAACAACCACGTCGTCGAAGGCGCCAACGACATCGAGATCCGCCTCGACGATGGCCGCGAGACCAAGGCCACGCTGGTCGGCACCGACCCCGAGACCGACCTCGCGGTGCTCAAGGTCGAGCTCGACCGCATGCCGTCGATCACGCTGGGCGATGTGGAGTCGGCCAAGGTCGGCGACGTGGTGCTGGCGATCGGCAACCCGTTCAACGTCGGCCAGACGGTCACCTCGGGCATCATCAGCGCGCTCGGCCGCAACCAGCTCGGCCTGTCGACTTTCGAGAACTTCATCCAGACCGACGCCGCCATCAACCCCGGCAACTCCGGCGGCGCGCTGGTCGACGTGCAAGGCCATCTGCTCGGCATCAACACCGCGATCTACTCGCGCTCGGGCGGCAGCATGGGCATCGGCTTCGCGATTCCGGTCGACCTGGCGCGCCAGGTGATGGAAGGGCTCATCAAGGACGGCCGCGTCACGCGCGGCTGGATCGGCGTCGAGCCGCGCGACCTGCCGCCGGAGTATGCCGAGACCTTCAAGCTGCCGATCAAGGACGGCGTGCTGATCGCCGGTGTGCTGAAGGACGGCCCGGCCGGCCGCGGCGGCATGCGGCCGGGCGACGTGGTGCTGACGATCGGAGCGCGCCAGGTGTCCAACACGATGCAGCTGCTCAACGCGGTGGCCGCGCTCAAGCCGGGCAGCGAGGCCTCGATCGGCGTGCAGCGCGGCGACCAGCAGCTGCAGCTCAAGGTCGCCGTCGTGCAGCGGCCGCCGGCGCAGCGCCGGCCGCAGTGACCGCGCGCCCTCAGGTTTCCTTGGCGGCCGGCTCCTCGGCCGGCGCCGCGGTGTGGCGGATGAACACGCGCGCCGCCCAGATGCCGACCTCGTAGAGCAGGCACATCGGAATCGCCAGCGACAGCTGCGACACCACGTCGGGCGGCGTGATGATCGCCGCGACGATGAACGCCAGCACGACGAAGTAGCCGCGAAAGGCCTTCAGCTTGTCGATGCTGACGATGCCCATGCGCGCCAACACCACCACCGCCACCGGCACCTCGAAGGCGGCACCGAAGGCGATGAACATCGACAGCACGAAGCCGAGATAGGCCTCGATGTCCGGCGCCGCCGTGATGCTCTTCGGCGCGAAGCTCTGGATGAACTTGAAGACCTGGCCGAAGACGAAGAAGTAGCAGAACGCCACGCCAATGATGAACAGCAGCGTGCTCGACACCACCAGCGGCAGCACCAGCTTCTTCTCGTGGGTGTACAGCCCCGGCGCCACGAACGCCCAGACCTGGTACAGCACCACCGGCAGCGCGACCAGGAACGCCGCCATCAACGTGATCTTCAGCGGCACCAGGAACGGCGAGATCACGTTGGTGGCGATCAGCGTGGCCCCCTTGGGCAGCTGCGCCACCAGCGGCGCGGCCAGCAGGTCGTACAGTCCGGAGGGGCCGGGCCACAGGCACAACAAGCCGAAAGCGATGCCAATCGCGATCGAGGCGCGGATCAGCCGGTCGCGCAGCTCGATCAGGTGCGAGACGAAGGGCGCTTCGGTACCGGCCAGTTCGTCCTTGGTGTCGTCGGTCGCCATGGCTCGCCGCTATTTCACGCGCGGCGGGCGAAAGCGCGCGACCCGCGCCGCGCCCGACATCGCGCGCGTGCGGATGCCCTGGCGCTGCTTGTACCACTGGGGCACCGCGCTGCGCTTCAGGCGCCAGCGCTTGTCGGGCCGCTTGTAGGCGGGCGGCGGTGGCGTGTACGGTTCGCTGGCCGCGTCGCTGCCGGTGCCGCTGGTCTCCAGGCCGGCGGTGGCGTCGCTCCAGCTGGTCTCGAACGAACGCGTCGCGTCGTTGACCTCGCGGCTCACGCTGTTCTTGATGTCGCTGGCCGCCGTCTCGAACTGGCTCTTCATCTTCTGCAGTTCTTCGAGCTCGATCGACCGGTTGACCTCGGCCTTCACGTCGGCCACGTAGCGCTGCGCCTTGCCGAGCAGATGGCCCACGGTGCGCGCCACCCGCGGCAGCTTCTGCGGGCCGATGACGATCAGCGCCACGGCGCCGATCAGGGCAATCTTGTCGAAGCCGAAGTCGATCATGCGAACCGTCGGGCCGGACGCCAGCCACGCGAGCGCGGCGGCGTGGCGCCTTACGACTTGGTCTTGGCCTCGACGTCGACGGTGTTGGCGTCGGTCGCCTTGCCACCGGCGGTGACCTGCTGCGGCGGCGTGCCCGGCGTGTCGCCCGAGGTGCCACCGTCCTTCACGCCGTCCTTGAAGCCCTTGACGGCAGCGCCCAGATCGGAGCCCATGTTCTTCAGTTTCTTGGTGCCGAAGATCAAGATGACGACAAGCAGCACGATCAGCCAATGCCAGATGCTGAACGATCCCATGGTGAATCTCCTGTACGAGCGTTGGGGCGGATTCTAGGTCGCCGCCTCGTTCAACCCTTGAGCCAGGGCCTTGGCCCGCCCATCACGTGCAGGTGCAGGTGCTGGACTTCCTGCATTCCGTCACGTCCGGTGTTCACCACATGGCGGAAGCCATTGGTCACGCCCAGTTCGCGCATCAGCCGCGGCGACAACGCCATCATGCGCCCGAGCAGCGCCGCGTGCTCCTCGCCGACGTCGACCATGCTGGTGATGTGCTGCTTCGGGATGATCAGGATGTGCACCGGCGCCCATGGATGGATGTCGTGGAAGGCGAGCACGTGCTCGTCCTCGTGGACCTTCTTGGCCGGTATCTGCCCGGCGACGATCTTGCAGAAGATGCAGTTCGGATCGGTGGTCGTCATGATGTCGTGCCCCGCTCACACCGGCATCGGCTTGCCGTCGTTCAGCGCCAGCCAGCCGCGGATCACGCGGTAGGCGAACCAGATTGACACCAGGCCCCAGGCCAGCCAGCCGGGTGCGATCAGCAGCAGCCACAGCGGCAAGGTCACCACGTAGAGGATGGCCGCGATGACGACGCTGCGGATGCGCCAGCGGAAGTGGCTCTCCTGCCAGGTGCCGGCGGCGTCGCCGCGTTTCACCAGGTCGAGGATGAACGCCGCCAGCAGCAGCACCACGCTGCCCTGCGTGCCCGGCAGCACCGCGCCGATGGCCACGATGGCATGCAGCGCATAGCTGATGTGGCCGATCGTGCGCAGCGACGATTCGCGTGCCGGGTCGAGCATCACCACGGTGCGGGTCGGTTCGTCCATTCAAGAGCCCTCCTTGTCGCGTTGCCCGGCCTTGCGCAGCGCCATTTCCTCCAGGCCGGAGAGTCCTTCGCGGCGCGTCAGTTCCGCCAGCACGGCGTCGGGCTTCAATCCGTAGGCGGCCAGCGCCACCAGGCAGTGGAACCACAGGTCGGCCATCTCGGCGACGATGCGCACCGGGTCGCCGTCCTTGGCCGCCATCACCGTCTCGGTGGCCTCCTCGCCGATCTTCTTCAGGATCGCGTCCGGCCCCTTGGCCAGCAGACGTGCGACGTAACTCTTGTCGGGGTCGCCGCCGCGGCGCGACTCGATCACCCCGGCCAGCCGGGCCAGCGTGTCGCCATGAGTGGGATCAGCGGAGGCCATCTCGCCCTATCTGTAGATCGAAGCCGGGTCTTTCAAGACCGGCTCCACGCTGTGCCAGGCGCCCTGTTCCAGGCGCTGGAAGAAGCACGCGTGGCGCCCGGTGTGGCAGGCGATGCCCGGCTGGTGGCCGAGTTGCGTCACCTGCAGCAACACGACGTCGTTGTCACAGTCGAGCCGGATCTCGTGCACCTGCTGGAAGTGGCCCGACTCCTCGCCCTTGTGCCACAGCCGCCCGCGCGAACGGCTCCAGTAGACGGCCTGGCCGAGCTCGGCCGTACGCTGCAAGGCCTCACGGTTCATGAACGCGAACATCAGCACGTCGTTGCTGCCACGCTCCTGCGCGATCACCGGCACCAGGCCGTCGCGGTCCCACCTGATCTGGTCCAGCCAATCCATGCGGCCAGTCTAAGGCCTGTCCTTCATTCGTGATGGGTCGCGCCGGCATGGCCGCGCTCCTGCGCGAACCAGCGCAGCACCGGCACGGTGCCGGGCAGCACCGGCGCACAACGCACCGGCAGCGTCTCCCAGCTCATGGCCTGGCCCTCGCGCATCTGGAACTCGCCCTGCCAGTCGTGCACCTTGCAGAAGTGCAAGCGCACGCGGGCGTGCGGATAGTCCATCAGCTCGACCTGCCAGGGCGTCGATTCGCCGATCGTGATGCCGAGCTCCTCGTGCAGCTCGCGACGCAACGCGGCGTCGACGGTCTCGCCGGGCTCGAGCTTGCCGCCCGGGAACTCCCAGTAGCCGGCGTACACCTTGCCGGCCGGCCGCGAGGTGAGCAGGAAGCGGCCCTGGGCGTCGATCAGCACGCCCACCGCGACATCCACGGGCGTGCGGTCATCGCCGCTCACGTCGCCGCGCCGCCGCGGCCGGCGTAGTCGCGAGCGAACTGCCAGGCCACGCGACCCGAGCGCGAACCGCGCTCGAGCGACCACACCAGCGACTCCTTCTGCGCCGCGGCGATCGCGCCTTCGGCGACACCGAAGCTGCGCAGCCACTGCGCCACGATCGCCAGGTACTCGTCCTGGCTGAACGGATAGAAGCTCAGCCACAGGCCGAAGCGCTCCGACAGCGAGATCTTCTCCTCGATCACCTCGCCCGGATGCACCTCGCCGTCGTCGGTGTGGGTGTAGGTGAGGTTCTCCTTCATGTACTCGGGCAGCAGGTGGCGGCGGTTGCTGGTGGCGTAGATCAGCAGGTTGTCGCTGGTCTGCGCCACCGAGCCGTCGAGCACCGACTTCAGCGCCTTGTAGCCGGGCTCGCCTTCGTCGAAGCTCAGGTCATCGCAGAACACCACGAAGCGCTCCGGCCGGCTCGCCACCAGGTCCACCAGGTCGGGCAGATCGATCAGGTCGGCCTTGTCGACCTCGAGCAGGCGCAGGCCGCGCGGCGCAAACTCGTTCAGGCACGCCTTGATCAGCGAGCTCTTGCCGGTGCCGCGCGCGCCGGTGAGCAGCACGTTGTTGGCCGCGTGGCCCTCGACGAACTGGCGCGTGTTGCGCAGCAGCCGTTCCTTCTGCGGCTCGACCTCCACCAGCGTGCCGAGCCGGATGCCGGCGACGTGCCGCACCGGCTCGAGCAGGCCCGAGGCGCCGCGCTTGCGGTAGCGGAACGCGATCGAGGCGCTCCAGTCGGGCGCCGAGAGGGCGTGCGGCAGCACGGCTTCGAGGCGCGCCAGGAGGCGTTCGGCGCGCGCGAGAATCGATTCGAGATCGGCCATGGGGCCGGAAGTTTACGCGTGCGCTTCGCGCCGCGTCGGCTTGCGCCGCAGCGCGTCAGCCGACCAGCAGGCGCAGCGCCGCGTCGAGGTGCTCGGTGGGCGTGCGCTTGAAGCCCGAGCGCGCGTAGCGCTGCAGGCGGCCGACCGCGAAGGCGGTCAGCACCGAGGCCTGGGCGTTGGCGTCCACCGTCGGCGTGGCGGAGCCGGCCGCCTCGG
>JBGAMU010000028.1:0-43664 GCA_044222685.1 Burkholderiaceae bacterium | reverse complement strand
AACGCGATGGCCTATTCGACCGAGATCATCGAGATCTGGTTTGCGCGCGGACTCGTCGCGGGCGAGCGCCGGCTCGACGACGGCGAGCTGATCGATCTGAGCCTCGTCACCGAAGGCGAGCTCGACGCAGCGATCGCGCGCGGCGAGGTCACCGACGCCAAGACGATGATCGGTCTGCTGTGGCTGCAGAAGTGGCGTGCCGGCAGCTGGCCTTTGCAATGGTTCACGCCGGCTTGAGCCGCCGGGTGGCGATAATCGCCCCACGATGAAGGTGCTCGATCTGCGTTGCGCCAACGGTCATGGCTTCGAAGGATGGTTCGCCTCCGATGAAGACTTCATGAGCCAGAACGGCCGCGGCATGGTCGAGTGTCCACTCTGCGCAGACCGCATCGTCACGCGCTTGCCGAGCGCCCCGCGCCTCAATCTGGCGCGACCCGAGCGGCCGGTGGACAAGCAGCCCGCCATCGACAGCCACGCCACGCCGGCCACCACCGTGGCAACGGCTGATCTGCAGGCGGCTTGGCTGCAGGCGGTACGCCACGTGATGGCCCACACCGAAGACGTGGGAACCCGGTTCGCCGAGGAGGCCCGTCGCATCCACTACGGCGAAGGGCCTTCGCGCGGCATCCGCGGCCAGACCACGCCCGAGCAGCGTGCCGAGTTGATCGACGAAGGCATCGAGGTGATGGCGCTGCCGATCCCGCGCGGCCTCGACGGCCCGGTGCAGTAGCGCACGCGTTCGGTCACGCGTGGCGGGCGGCGCGCGCGGTTGCGCCTGCATCGTACGGTTACCGCCGCCGTGCGGAAATGCCGGGCCGGCGCGCTCCGACACACTCGTTACCCGTGGCCGCGCAGATCGGCGACAGCGGCTCGGGTACGGTGGTCGTTCCTGTCGCTGCCGACTGCCCGCCATGCGCGAATTGCGCGATCCGACCGACGTGCGATACATCCGACTGCCGCTGCTGCACGCCTTTGCGGCCGTGGCGGCGCTGGCGCTGGCCGGCTGCGGAGGCGGCGAGGGCGATCGCAGCGAGCCGGCGACCGCCAGCACGCCGGCCCCGGCGCCGGTGCCCGCGCCAGCTCCGGCGCCAGTTCCTGCCCCGGCGCCGACGCCCAGCCCGACGCCGGCCCCTGCGCCTGCACCTTCACCTGCACCTGCACCTGCACCTGCAGCAGCGCCCGTCACCATCGCTGGCGTCGAATTCGCGCAGGCCATGGTGTTCGCGAGTCAGGATCCCGAGCTGGTGCTGGTGGGCAACCGCTCGGTCCTGGTGAAGGTCAACGCAGTGGCGACAACTGCCGGTGCAGCCAAGCCGAGCGGCGTGTTGCGCATCGACGATGCCAATGGCGTGCTGCAGCGTGAACTCCCGTTGACCGCGCCCACCGGCAGTCTGCCGCTGGCGTCGCCTGCGACGCCGAGCTTCGGCGACAGCTACAGCGTGGTCGTGCCGGCCGACCTGGTGCGCGCCGGCATGCGCGTCACGCCGCGGTTCACGCCAGCGGCCGCCAATGCCGTGACCGTGTCGCCCCGCGTCGGCGGCGGTGTGGCGATCACGCTGACGGCGGTGCCGGTGCAGATCGCCGGCACGGTCGGGCAGGTCGTCGCATCGCCCGACACCTTCGTCGCGCTGCGCCTGCCGGTGTCGCAGGTGACGCGGCAAAGCCATGTCCCGCTGGTGTCGGCCCGCGTCACCACGCTGCCGACCAGCGAGGCCGAGTGGAGCACGGCGTTCAGCCGCATCCTCAACGAGCTGGATGACCTGCATCTGCTGGAGAACGCCAGCGCGCGCAACTACTACTACGGCTTCATCCCGAAGCGCACCTTCGGCCTGTCGGGCGTCGGCTTCCGGCCCGGCAATGCCGCGGTCGGCTTCGATCTGCCCGGCAACGCCACCGTGGTCAAGGAGACGCTGATGCACGAGCTGGGGCACAACCTCAGCCTGCTGCACGCGCCCTGCGGCAGCCCGTCGGGGCCGGATCCGTCGTATCCCTATGCCAATGCGACCCTGGGCGCAGGCACGCGCTTCATCTGGGGCTACGACGCCGACGCGCGGCGTTTCATCGATCCGCGGCCGACCAGCCTGCACGACGTGATGAGTTATTGCGACGGCGACTGGTTCTCCGACTACAACTACCGCCGGGTGCAGGTCTACCTGACCCCGGCCGACCGTACGCAGACGACCGCCGGCGCGACCGAACTGGCCCTGTCGGCGCCGACCGCGCAGGACCTGCTGCTGCTCAGCGGCGAGATCGACGCGTCCGGCCAGGTGAGCCTGAACCCGCCGAAGGCCAGCAGCGGTACACCGCGTGCGCCGTCGGGCGGGCCCTACCTGCTGCGGCTGACGACGCAGCAGGGTGCGGTGCTCGAGTACCGCTTCGCCGGCAAGGAGGTGGACCACCTGCCGCAGCAACGCTTCGCCTTCACCGTGCCGCATCCGGGCCCGTTGGCGGGCATCGACGTGCAACGCGATGGCCGGGTGCTGGCGACGCGCCAGCCGCGCGAACGGGCTCTTGCGCTCGGTGGCGCGAGCGCAGCCGCGCAGCTGGCGTTCGTCGAGCAGGCCGACACGCTGCGGGTCACCTGGGACGCGCAGCGCTACCCGTATCTCACCGTCACCCATGTCGGCGCGGCGCGCACGGTGCTCGCGATCGAGGCGCGCGGCGGCCTGGCGATGCTGCCGCTGGCGGGCGTGCCGGCGGCGGGGCAGTTCGAGTTCAGCCTGTCCGACGGGCTGAACAGCCAGCTGCTGCGCCGCGAGCGCTAGACCGCTTCCCCGCCGGCTTTCTCGCGGGTTTTCGAGCACGCCTTGGGGCGGCCCGTGCCACGCGAATAGGGTGTTACAAACACGCACATATTGCGCGAGGATTCTCGCGCTGGATGGTGCGTGGGCCGCTTGGGTCCCCACTCTGCCGCCCGGCCGGCGCATCGCACGCGTCGTTGGGGGACACCGTGGTTCACTTGATCTGCCTGCACTGCAACCGGGCCAACCCGTCCGAGGCGAAGTTCTGCACGGAGTGCGGTGCCAGTCTGCTGCGCAAGTTCTGCAAGTCGTGCCATGCGGCCAACGACTCGTCGGCCCATTTCTGCCAGGCCTGCGGCATTGCGCTGCGATCGGCTTCCGAGGCGGCGGCGGCGATGAGGGCCCCGCCGCCGGGTCTGAGAGAAGACTTCGTGCCCAGCTTGACCGACGTGGTCACCCTGGGGCCGGCCATCCATCTGCAGGCCCCGCCGGATCTGCCGTTGACGGTGAGCGTCGGCGCTCCGGCCGTGCCTCAGGCCGATCCACAGTGGGCCATCGGCAACGCCGCCACGCAGCCGGTGGTCGACCCTCCGCGGCGGGCAGCGTACCCGGCGGTCGCCGTGCTGGCGATCGGCGTGGCAGCCGTGATGCCGATCGCGTGGTGGTTCTGGCCTGCCGCCGACAAGCCGCCGGCCAGGGCCGTGCCGAAGTCCGCTGCGGCCTTGGCGCCGATGGCGCCTGCGGTGGTGCACAGCGCGACAGGCCGCGACCCTTCCGCTGATGCAGCCGGCGCGGCGGCCGACACGGCGGCCCGACTGCTGCAGGCCGATTCCGGCCCGTGGCCGGCCGCTGATGGCAAGGGCGGGCAGCCCGCGGTGGGAAGCGGTGCGCCCGGCGCGGTGGCCCCGCGTGCCGCAGCGCGCGCCGCCGCGTCGCCATCGGCCCTGGCGGCCGCTCGCGCGACGAAGCCGGCGCCGGCACCGCCCAGTCCGGCGCCTGCGCGCGAATGCACACCCACGATGGAGGCATTGGCCTTGTGTACGCCGACGACGAACTCAGCGGGGAGATGAGGATGACTTTCATGCAAAGCCTGTGTAAGGCCGGTGTCGTGGTGCTCGGCGCCTTGCTGGCCGCCGTCGGCGCCGCCGCGGCCACGCCGTACAAGATCGTCACGGCATCCGAGCGCGGCACCTACATCCAGATCGGCAAGGACCTGGCCAAGTTCGTCGCGCCGCAGGCGCAGATCGATCTCGACGCGTTGCCGTCGGCCGGCTCGGCGGAAAACATCCACCGCTTGCGTTACGAGAACGGCGTCAAGCTCGCGCTGGTGCAGTCCGACGTCTACCAGGCCTTCATCAACCAGGGCACCGCCGGCGACGCCAGCGCGGCGGCCATCATCCGGCCGCTGCGGGTGATCATGCCGCTGTACAACGAGGAGGTCTACTTCATCGTCCGCGCGGACTCGCCGCTGAGCTACGTGCACGAGATCCGCGACAGCCGCATCAACGTCGGCCCGCTGCGCAGCGGCACCGCGATGTCGGCGACCACGATGTACCGCCTGATGTTCGACCGCAGCGTCGGCGACGATCGGCTGTCGTTCCTGTCGAACGAGGACGCGCTGGTCAAGCTGACCGGCGACAAGTCGATCGATGTCGTCGTGGTGGTGGCCGGCCAGCCGGCCAAGCTGCTGGTCGACATGAAGCCCGAGGCGCGCGCCTTGATCAAGCTGCTGAAGCTCGATGTCGAACATCCGGCCAGCAAGGCGGCGCTGAAGACCTACTTCCCGGTGACGGTGCGCGCCTCCAGCTATCCCAATCTGCTGAGCGAAGACATCCCCGGCCTGGCCGTCAAGGCCTATCTCGTCACCTACGACTACAACCGCAGCGATACCCAGCTGCGCCTGGGCCAGTTCGCCAAGTCGCTGTGCAAGAACTTCGGCACGCTGCAGTCCGACGGCCACCCAAAGTGGAAGGAGGTGTCGCTGGCGATGCCGCAGCTCGGCCAGGGCTGGAGTTACTTCGCGCCGACCGCCCGGGAGCTGTCGCGCTGCGTGGCGAGCACCGCCGCCGCGGCCAAGCCGGTGAAGGCCTGCAGCACCGAGCAGAAGATCCTGGGCTTGTGCGAGTAGGTCGATTGCCCTGAGGGTGCGGCACCGCCGCCGACTCAACGCGGCAGGATGCGCCCGGGATTCAGCGTACCCAGCGGATCGAGCGCGCGCTTGATCGCCTGCATCATCGCCAGTGCCACCGGCGATTTGCGCTGCGCCAGTTCGTCGCGTTTCAACTGGCCGATGCCGTGCTCGGCCGAGATCGAACCGCCCCGCGCGGTGACCGCGTCGTAGACGATCGCGTTCACCTCGTGCTCGTGGCGGGCCAGGAACTCCTGCGGCGCCAGCGTGGCCGGTGCCTGCAGGTTGTAGTGCAGGTTGCCGTCGCCGAGATGGCCGAAGTTGACGATGCGCGCGCCCGGAAAGGCTGCCAGCAGCGCGGCGTCGGTGTGCGACACGAAGTCGACGATGGCCGACACCGGCAGCGCGATGTCGTGCTTGATGTTGGGGCCTTCCTCGGCCTGTGCCAGCGGGATCGATTCGCGCAGGTGCCACATCGCGCGGCGCTGCGCCACGTTGTGCGCCAGTGCGGCGTCGCTGGCGATGCCGCGCTCCACCGCGGCCTCGAGCAGCGTCTCGACGCGCGCACGGGCGGCGCCCTCGTCGTCGCTGTCACCCGTTTCCAGCAGCACCGTCCACGGGGCATCCGGCAACGGTCGCGCCAGCTGCGGGAAGTGCCTGGCGACAAGACCCAGCGCGAACGACTCCATCACCTCGAAACCGGTGAGGGCGGAGCCGAGTCGCCGCTGTGCGAGCTCGAGCAGCGCGACGCAGTCGCCGAGGTCGCGGCAGGCGACCAGCGCCGTCACGTGGGCGGCCGGCAGCGGGTACAGCTTCATCGTCGCCGCGGTGATGATGCCCAGCGTCCCCTCGCTGCCGATCATCAGGTCGCGCAGGTCGTAGCCGGTGTTGTCCTTGCGCAGGCCGGTCAGGCCGTCCCACACGTCGCCCTGTGCGTTGACCACCTCGAGGCCCAGGCACAGTTCGCGCGCGTTGCCGAAGCGCAGCACCTGGGTGCCGCCCGCGTTGGTGGCGAGATTGCCGCCGAGCGTGCAGCTGCCCTCGGCGGCCAGGCTCAACGGGAACAGGTAGCCCGCCTGCTCCGCCGCCTGCTGCACGGCCTGCAGCACGCAGCCGGCCTCGGCGGTGAGGGTGGAGTTCGCGCCGTCGATGGCGCGCACACGGTTCAGGCGCGCCAGGCTCAGCAGCACCTGCGTGTCCGACGCATCGGTGACGCCGCCGCCGACGAGACCGGTGTTACCGCCCTGCGGCACCAGACTTGCGCCGTGCCGGGCGCAGGCGCGCACGACCTGCGCCACTTCGGCGGTTGAACCCGGTCGCACGACGGCCCGCGAGCGCCCGCGCCAGCGCTTGCGCCAGTCGAGCTCGTAGGCCGACAGATCACCGTCGGTCAGCACCTGGGCCGCTCCGACGCTGGCGCGCAACGCCTCGAGCAGGGTGTCGGGGCTCACGAGGCAGCCACCGGCGACGGCAGCGCCCGCGCGCGGATGTGCAGCACGCAGGCCGTGAACAGCACGGCGCACAACGCGAGTTCGGCCCAGGCCAGGCGCGCCGACCAGCCGCTGTCGGTGGCCGCACGCAGCGAGCCCTCGGCCACGTACAGCCAGACCAGCAGGCTCAAGCCGCGATAACTCGTCAGCCGCAGTTTCAGCACGCCGGCCAGCGGCCAGGCCAGCGGCAGCACCTTCAGCGCCAGCGAACGTGCGCCGGTGGGCGCGAGCCACAGCTCCCAGGCCAAACCGAGCGCGATGAGGCTCAGCAGCGCGCCGGCCACCACGGCCCGCGTGCCGCGGACGATGGGAGCATCGAGCAGATCCGGCATGACGGCTGGCATGATAGACGCCGTGAACACCGCCGTGTCCCCGAGTACCTGGCCGACCCAGCTGGCCACGCTGTGGCGCTCGCTGCGGGCCTGGCCGTGGTTCGACACGCTGCGCACGTTGCGCGCGCGCTTTCGCGAGGACCGCCTGGGCCTCACCGCCAGCAGCCTGACCTTCACCACGCTGATCGGCCTGGTGCCGCTGATGACGGTGATGCTCGCGGTGTTCAGCGCGTTCCCGATGTTCGCGCGCTTCCAGTCGTCGCTCGAGAAGTACCTGCTGCAGAGCCTGGTGCCCGACAACATCGCCAAGCCGGTGCTGGCCGCGCTGACGCAGTTCGCGGCCAAGGCCAGCAAGCTCGGCAGCGTCGGCTTCGTGGTACTGATGGTGGCCGCGCTGGCCATGGTGTTCACGATCGATCGCACGCTGAACACGATCTGGCGCGTACGCCGGCCGCGGCCGCTGGCGCAGCGCCTGCTCGTCTACTGGGCGGCGCTGACGCTGGGTCCGCTGCTGCTGGGCGTCAGCCTGACGCTGACGTCGTACGCCATCTCATCATCGAAGGGGCTGGTCGATGCGCTGCCGGGCGGCCTGAGCATGCTGCTCGGCAGCCTGGAGTTCACGCTGCTGGCCGCCGGCATGGCGGGGCTGTACCGCTTCGTGCCGAACACCCACGTCAGCTGGGCCCACGCCTGGGCCGGCGGCGTGTTCGTCGCGGCCGGCATGGAGGTGGCCAAACGGCTGCTCGCCTGGTACGTGGGCCTGGTGCCGACCTATTCGGTGATCTATGGCGCGTTCGCGACGCTGCCGATCTTCCTGCTGTGGATCTACCTCGGCTGGGTGGTGGTGCTGCTCGGGGCCGTGGTCGCGGCCTACGCGCCGAGCCTGTCGATGCGGGTCGCCCGTGTGCCCGACAACCCGGGTTACCGTTTCGCGCTCGCGGTCACCTTGCTGCGCGAGCTGAACCGTGCCCGCACCAGCGCGAAGAGGGGGCTCACGGTGCAGGAGCTTTCCGGTGCCGTGCATGTCGACCCGCTGCAGGTCGAGCCAGTGCTGGAGAGCCTGGTGGCGCTCGACTGGTCGGCCCGGCTCGACGAGGAGGGCGCGCGCCGCTACGTGCTGCTGGCCGACGCGCAGTCGACGCTGGTGGCGCCGCTGGTCGACACCCTGCTGCTCGAGCCGACGCCGTCGACGCAGAACTTCCGCGCCCGCGCGGCATTTGCCAGCATGCGCCTGGCCGAACTCTTCTAGGCCCGTGCATCGCACCGGCGGCCGCGCTGCACGCGACTTCACGATCCGCGCCAACCCGCCGCACTGGAGGCAATGCCCATGAGCATCACGTCGATCGACGCCTTCTACGCCCATCAGCGGGCCGAGCTCGATGCCCTGCGCGAGGCCGGGCTGTTCAAGGGCGAACGCGTCATCACCACGCCGCAGGGCGCGCGGATCAAGACGGCCGACGGCCGCGAGGTGATCAACCTGTGCGCCAACAACTACCTCGGCCTGTCTTCGCACCCGCAGGTGATCGACGCCGCGCACGAGGCGCTGCGCACGCATGGCTACGGCATGAGTTCGGTGCGCTTCATCTGCGGCACGCAGGACCTGCACAAGACGCTCGAGGCACGCATCGCCCGCTTCGTCGGCGCCGAGGATGCGATCCTCTACGCCGCCGCGTTCGACGCCAACGGCGGCCTGTTCGAGCCGCTGCTCGGCGAGAACGACGCGATCATCAGCGACGCACTCAACCACGCCTCGATCATCGACGGCATCCGCCTGTGCAAGGCCAGGCGCTATCGCTACGAGCACAACGACATGGCCGACCTCGAGCGCTGCCTGCAGCAGGCGGCCGCCGACGGCGCGCGCTTCAAGCTCGTCTTCACCGACGGCGTGTTCTCGATGGACGGCACGATCGCCCAGCTCGATCGCATGCGCGCGCTGTGCGACGCCCACGGCGCGCTGCTCGGCATCGACGAGTGCCATGCCAGCGGCTTCATGGGGGCGCGCGGACGCGGCACGCACGAGCACCACGGCCTGTTCGGCCGCATCGACATCGTCACCGGCACCTTCGGCAAGGCGCTCGGGGGTGCCAGCGGCGGCTTCATCGCGGCGCGGCGCGAGGTGGTGGAACTGCTGCGCCAGCGCTCGCGCCCGTACCTGTTCTCCAACACGCTGGCGCCGGCGATCGTCGGCGGCTCGATCGCCGTGCTCGACCTGCTGGAGGCGAGCACTGCGTTGCGCGACAAGCTGGACGACAACACGCGCTGGTTCCGCCAGGCGATACAGGATGCGGGTTTCGCCATCAAGCCGGGCACGCACCCGATCGTGCCGATCATGGTGCACGACGCGGCCAAGGCGCAGCAGCTGGCGGCGCGGCTGCTCGAACTCGGCATCTACGTGGTTGGCTTCTTCTTCCCGGTGGTGCCCAAGGGGCAGGCGCGCATCCGCGTGCAGATGAGCGCCGTGCACGAGCGGGTGCATCTGGAGCAGGCCGTCGCCGCCTTCCGGCAGGCCGGACACGAGCTTGGAATGATCCAGTGAGCACAGCGCGTATCCTGGTGATCGGCGCCAACGGCCAGATCGGCACCGAGCTGGCCGGTGCGCTGGCATCGCGGCCCGGCGTGGCGGCCGTCGTCACCAGCGACCTGGCGCCGGAGGGCCGGGTGCCGGGCCTTGCGCACGAGATGGTCGACGTCACCGACGCGGCGGCGCTGCGCACGGTGGTCAATCGCCATCGCATCACGCAGGTCTACCACCTCGCCGCGGCGCTGTCGGCCAGTGGCGAGAAGCACCCGCAGTGGGCCTGGAACCTCAACATGGGCGGCCTGCTCCACGTGCTGGAGCTGGCCCGCACGGTGCCGCTCGAGCGCGTGTTCTGGCCCAGCAGCATCGCCGCCTTCGGCCCGACCACGCCGTCGACCGCCGGGCAGCACACGGTGATGGATCCGACCACGGTGTACGGCATCAGCAAGCTCGCCGGCGAGCGCTGGTGCGCCTGGTATCACGCCCACCACCACGTCGACGTGCGCAGCCTGCGTTATCCCGGACTGATCAGCTGGAAGACGCCGCCCGGCGGCGGCACCACCGACTACGCCGTGGAGATCTTCCATGCGGCGCTGAAGGCGGGCCGCTACACGTCGTTCCTGCGCGAGGACACGCGGCTGCCGATGATGTACATGGACGACGCGATCCGCGCGACGATCGAGCTGATGGAAGCGCCTGCCGCCAGCATCCGCGAACGCGGCTCGTACAACCTGGCCGGCTGCAGCTTCACGCCGCGCGAGATCGCCGATGCGATCGCACGCCACCTGCCGGGCTTCGCGCTGCACTGCGAGCCCGACTTCCGCCAGGCCATCGCCGACAGCTGGCCGCAGGTGATCGACGACAGCCAGGCCCAGGCCGACTGGGGCTGGCGCGCCCGGTTCGATCTGCGGGCGATGGTCGACGAGATGTGGCGCCACTTGAACCCGGCGACGTGATCGGCGAGCCGCGGCCTGAGCCACTGCCGTCCCAGGGCCTTCTTCAATGCCCTATTGTTCGGGTCGACAGGGCGCCTTAGATTTCCCCGCGACAACAACTGCCACAGGAGACATCCGTGATTCGAACCTTCCGCCGCGCGTTCTTCGCCTCGTTGGCTGCCGTCATGGCCGCCGGCTCTGCGTTGGCTGCCGACTACCCCGTGCGCCCGGTCAAGTGGATCGTGCCGTACCCGCCGGCCGGCACCACCGACGTGCTGGCGCGCATCGTCGCGCAGTGGCTCACCGAGAAGATGGGGCAGCCCTTCATCGTCGAGAACAAGCCCGGCGCCGGCAACAACATCGGCGTCGAGTTCGTCGTCAATTCGCCGCCCGACGGCTACACGATGCTGCTGGTCAACCCGGCCAACGGCATCAATGCCACGCTGTACAAGAATCTCAACTACAACTTCATCCGCGACATCGCGCCGGTGGCCGGGCTGATCCGCACGCCCAACGTGATGGAGGTGACGCCGTCGCTGCCGGTCAAGACGGTCAAGGAGTTCATCGACTACTGCAAGGCCAACCCCGGCAAGATCAACATGGCGTCGTCGGGCAGCGGCACCTCGGTGCATCTGTCGGGCGAGCTGTTCAAGTCGATGACCGGCTGCGACATGGTGCACGTGCCGTACAAGGGCGCCGGCCCGGCGCTGACCGACCTGATGGGCGGCCAGGTGCACGTGCTGTTCGACAACCTGCCGTCGTCGATCGGCCATATCAAGAGCGGCAAGCTGCGCGCGCTGGCCGTCACCTCCGAAGGGCGCGAACCCACTTTGCCGGGCGTGCCCACGGTCGGCGACACGGTGCCCGGCTACGAGGCCACGGCCTGGTTCGGCATCGGCATGCCCAAGGGCACGCCGCGCGACGTGATCGACAAGGTCAACGCCGAGATCAACCGCGCGCTGGCCGATCCCAAGATGCGCGACCGCCTGGCCGAACTCGGCGGCAAGCCGATCGGCGGCACGCCGGAGGACTTCGGCAAGGTCATCGCGGCCGAGACGGCCAAGTGGGAGAAGGTGGTCATCTCCTCCGGCGCCAAGGTCGAGTGATCGATCCGCCGAGGATCCCGCAGTTCCTCGTCTTCGCCGCCTGCGCCTTCGCGAGCGGCTTCGCGCTGCGCATCATCGATCCGCTGATCCTGCCGATCGCGGACGCGTTCGCCATCACGCCGGCGATGGCCGCGCTGCTGAGTTCGGCCTACGCGCTTCCCTACGCGATCGCCCAGCCTTTCCTTGGGCCCCTCGGCGACCGTTTCGGCAAGGCGCGCTGCATCCAGGTGTGCGTGGCCGGCATGACGGTGGCGCTGCTGCTGGGCGCGCTCGCGCCGGGGTTCGAGCTGCTGATGGCCACCCGGATCGCCGCCGGCATCTTCGCCGGCGGCCTGATCCCGCTGGTGCTCGCCGGCCTCGGCGACGCCTACGACATGATGAACCGGCAGGTGATGATCGGCCGCATGCTGCTGGCCATCATCACGGGCCAGATGCTCGGCTCCACGGTGGCCGGATTCGCCAACAGCGCGCTCGGCTGGCGCAGCGCCTTCTGGATCGCCGCCGCCGCCTCGGTGCTCGCCTCGGCGCTGGCCTGGGCCGCGATCCGCCGTCCGCGCACGCCCGTGCCGGGTACGCCGGCGGCGGTGCCGGTGTCGTTCCTTGGCCTGTATCGCAGGGTCTTCGACAACCCGAAGGCCGTGTGGCTGTATGCGGCGGTCATCGGCGAAGGGCTGCTGGTGTTCGGCGTGTTTCCCTACATGGGGCCGTTGCTGATCGAGCGGGCGGGCAGCACCGCCGAGGCCGCCAGCGCCCAGGCCGGCCTGGCGCTCGGCGCCTTCGGCATCGGCGGTCTCGTCTACGCGGCGCTGGTGCGTCGCATCATCGGCTGGCTGGGCGTGCGCCGCATGTGCCTGTGGGGATCCTCGATGGTCGCCGCGCTCTATGCGGCGCTCGCCGTGCTGCCGGTCTGGTGGCTGTATGCGCTGGCGATGGCCGGCGTGGGCCTGAGCTACTACATGCTGCACAACTCGCTGCAGACCGAGGCCACCGAACTCGCACCCTCTGCGCGCGGCTCGGCGGTGGCGCTGTTCGCCTGCGGCTTCTTCGGCGGGCAGGGGCTCGGACCGCCGCTGTTCGGTGCGGTGGCGCAGTCGCTCGGTTCGCCTGCCGCGCTGCTGGCCACGGCCGCCGGCCTGCTGCTGCTCGGTCAGCTGGTCGTGCGCCGGATCATCGACTGAATCGCCGCGGCGAGCCACGGCTTTAGCCGGGCGGTCACGGTCTGTCGGGGCTCCCCGGCGGGCCGACCGAAAGGGCCCTTGCAATGAGGGACAATACGCCCATATGAAATCCCTGGACACCCGACCGAACCTGGCAGATGCGGCGCTCGCGCCGCCGGTCTGGGCGCAGGCCGGGAATGCCGACCATCACTTCCTACAGGACACCGCCCATGGCCAAGGTTGACGCCAAGACGGCCGTGCTGCCCGATGGCTTGCGCTACAAGAGCAAGGTATCGGGTTCGCCCTTCAAGGCCACCACCACCTTTGGTGCCGCCACGATGTCGTGCTTCCTGTGCGGCAAGCACAGGCCCCGCTCGATGATGAAGACGCGCAAGGTGCTGGGCAAGGCCCAGGCCGTCTGCTCGCCGTCCTGCAAGGCGATGGACGAGACGCTGGGCTGAGGCCCGTCCGTCCTGCCTTGTCGGCGGCCCGCGCCGCTAGACTGCGCCGACCCGTGCCCTGGAGTCGAGTGCCATGATCCGTCGCTTGTTGGCTGTGCCGGCCCTGCTCAGCATGCTGGCCGCCTGTGCACCCGTGCCCACGGCCACCTCGGCCGCGGCGCCACCTGCCGCGGTGGCCGACCTGGCGCCGCAGGGCCGGCTGCGCGCGGCGATCAACTTCGGCAACCCGATCCTGGCCACCCGCGATCCCGCGGGCGGCGCGCCGCGCGGGGTGTCGGTCGACCTGTCGCGCGAGCTGGCGTCCCGCCTGGGCGTGCCGGTCGAGCTCGTTACCTTCGACGCTGCCGGCAAGGTGGTCGAGGCCGCGCGCACCGGCGCCTGGGACGTGGCCTTCGTCGCCATCGACCCGGTGCGCGGGCAGGACATGCTGCAGTCGCCGCCCTACGTGATCATCGAGGGCGCGTATCTGGTCGCCAACGATTCGCCGATCCGCCGCAACGACGAGGTCGACCGCGACGGCATCCGCATCGCGGTGGGCAAGGGCAGTGCGTACGACCTGTTCCTGTCGCGCGAGCTGAAGCGAGCCCGCATCGTCTATGCCCCCACCTCGCCGGCGGTGACCGACGTCTTCGTCGCGCAGAAGCTCGACGTGGCGGCCGGCGTGCGCCAGCAGCTCGAGGCCGACGCGCGCCGCCTGCCGGGGCTGCGCGTGCTCGACGGCCGCTTCATGGTCATCCAGCAGGCGATGGCCACGCCGAAAGGGCGCGACGCGGGCGCGCGCTACCTCGGTCAGTTCATCGAGGAGATGAAGGCCTCCGGCTTCGTCGCACAGGCGCTCAAGCGCCATGCCATCGAAGGCGCCGCGGTGGCGCCACCGGGACCGGCGCGCTAGCCGCAGCAAGGCGCCGGCACGGCGGCTCAGGCCGCCTTCGCCTGTGCCGTCGGCACGGCAAGCGCCGCGCGCACGGCCGCCAGCACCTGTTCCGGCGCTTCGCCCATGTGGTGATGACCGCACGGCAGCGTGACCACCCGCGCGTGCAGCGCCTCGGCAACCGGCAGCGCGGCGCGCGGCTGCGTCATCAGGTCGGCGCTGCCGATGATCACCGTGGCCGGGCAGCGTACCTGCGCGGCAGCCTCGATGCCGGCGCGGTAGCGGTGGCAGACCTCGAAGCCATGCAGGAACACATTGGCTCCGCCGCCCGCGGCCTGCACGCGGCGCATCAGCGCCAGCGCGCCGCCATGCAACCAGCTGCCGGGACCGGGATAACCGGGCTTGGTGGCGGTCGACGAGATCGACCAGGCATTGACCATGCGCATCGCCTTCAGCGGTTCGTCGCGCGCGGTGGCCAGCAACGCGTCGCTGACCTTCATCGGCACCGCGGTGCCGATCAGCACCAGCTGCGTCGTGCGCTGCGGCGCCCGGGCGGCGGCCTGCAGCGCGATCAGCGAACCCATGCTGTGGCCGACCAGCGCGGCGCGCTGCACCCCCACCGCATCGAGCAGCGCGAGCAGCCAGTCGGCCATCGCCTCCACGTCGGGCAGCAGCGGGCCGGCGCTGCGCATGTGGCCGGGCAGGTCGACCGCGAGCACGCCGAATCCGTGATGGGCGAACCAGCGCGCCAGCAGCGTGAAGCCGGAATGGTCGTTGCACGCGCCATGGACGAACACCACGCACGGCAGTGCAGGATCGAACGGCTTGCCGCCGGTGTAGGCATAGGCCTCGCGGCCCTGGACCTGGATCTTCATGCCGCCTTCTCCGCCACCTTGAACGCGCGTTTCAGGTCGTCGATCAGGTCGGCCGCGTCCTCCAGCCCGATCGACAGCCGGATCGTGCCCGGTGTGATGCCGGCGGCCTGCAGCGCGGCATCGTCCATGCGGAAGTGCGTGGTCGACGCCGGATGGATCACCAGCGAGCGGCAGTCGCCCACGTTGGCCAGGTGCGAGAAGATCTGCAGCGCCTCGATGAACGCGGCGCCTTGCTTGCGCGAGCCCTTGAGGTCGAAGCTGAACACCGAGCCGCAGCCGCGTGGCAGCAGCTTCTTCGCCAGCGCGTGGCTCGGGTGAGCCTCGAGTTCGGGATAACCGACGTGCGCCACCAGCGGATGCGCGGCCAGGAAGGCGACGATCTGGCGCGTGTTGTCGACGTGTCGCGCCATGCGCAACGGCAGCGTCTCGATGCCCTGCAGGATCAGCCACGCGGTGTGCGGGCTCATGCAGGCGCCGAAGTCGCGCAGCCCCTCGCGCCGCGCGCGCAGCAGGAACGCGCCGACCGAGCTCTCTTCGCTGAACACCATGCCGTGAAAGCCCGAGTACGGCGCGGTCAGTTCGGGAAAGCGCCCCGAGCCGTCCCAATCGAATCCGCCGCCGTCAACCAGCACGCCGCCGATCACGGTGCCGTGGCCCGACAGGAGCTTGGTCGCCGAGTGGAAGATCAGGTCGGCGCCCAGGTCGAACGGCTTCATCAGCCACGGCGTGGTGAAGGTCGAGTCCACCAGCAGCGGCACGCCGGCTTCGTGGGCGATCGCGCTGACCGTGGGGATGTCGAGCACGTCCAGGCCCGGGTTGCCGAGCGTCTCGCCGAACAGCAGCTTGGTGTTCGGCCGGATCGCGGCGCGCCAGCCGGCGATGTCGCCGGGCTTGACGAATGTCGTCTCGATGCCGAAGCGGCGCAGCGTGTAGTGCAGCAGATTGTGCGAGCCGCCGTAGAGCGCGGTGCTCGACACGATGTGCGAGCCGGCGCCGGCGAGGGTCGAGATCGCGAGGTGCAGCGCGGCCTGGCCGCTGGCGGTGGCGATCGCGCCGGCGCCGCCCTCGAGGGCGGCCACGCGTTCCTCGAGCACCGCATTGGTCGGGTTGCTGATGCGGCTGTAGACATGGCCCGAGCGTTCCATGTTGAACAACGACGCCGCATGTTCGCTGCTGTCGAAGACGAACGAGGTGCTCAGATGGATCGGCACCGCGCGCGCGCCGGTGGCCGGGTCGGGCGCCGCGCCGGCATGCAGGCTCAGGGTGTCGAATCCGGGGTCACTGGCGCCGGGCATGGGTCCCTCCGGGGCTGTTGCGTCGAGGCATTGTGTGCTATGTTTTCTTCGGGGGCCCCGTCTCAATCTGCCAGGAGGGCAGCATCATGAAAGCCAGCGACATCCTTCGCGTCAAGGGCGGCACGCTGTACACGGTGTCGCCTGAGCAGCCTCTGGCCGACGCCGTGCAGACGATGGCCGACCGCGACATCGGCTCGCTGGTGGTGATGAGCCATGGCGAGCTGGTCGGCATGCTGACGTTCCGCGAAGTCATCAACGCCATCGTCGGCAACGGTGGCGAGGTGGGCACCACCACCATCCGCACCGTGATGGACGATGCGCCGCTGTCGTGCACGCCGGAGACCGAGATCGACGAGTTGCGACGCATGATGCTGCAGCGCCATGCGCGCTACATGCCGGTGATGGACCGCAAGACGCTGATGGGCGTGATCTCGTTCTACGACGTCGCCAAGGCCGTGGTCGACAGCCAGGACTTCGAGAACCGCATGCTCAAGGCCTACATCCGCGACTGGCCGGTCGAGGCCCAGGCCGAAGGCGAGAGCGCGCCGGCCAAGCCGTGATGCCCTGACCGCGGGGGTGCCGCGGGGCCGCCGCGCGGGGCTGCGACAATGGCGCCGTGCCGGCCGCGGGCGGGCGCGTCAACACGACTCGCCCGCACGATGTCCGGCAGCACCTTCGGCCACCTGTTTCGCGTCACCAATTTCGGCGAAAGCCACGGACCGGCCATCGGCTGCGTGATCGATGGCTGCCCGCCCGGCCTGGCGCTGAGCGAACCCGACATCCAGCACGACCTCGATCGGCGCCGGCCCGGCACCAGCCGCCACGTGACGCAGCGTGCCGAAGCCGATGCGGTGGAGATCCTGTCGGGGGTGCACGAGGGCGTCACCACCGGCACGCCGATCGCGCTGGTGATCCGCAACACCGACGCGCGCAGCAAGGACTACGGCAACCTGCTCGACACCTTTCGTCCCGGCCATGCCGACTACACCTACTGGCGCAAGTACGGACGGCGCGATCCGCGCGGCGGCGGGCGCTCGTCGGCACGGCTGACCGCGCCGATGGTGGCCGCCGGTGCGGTGGCGCGCAAATGGCTGGCCGAGCGGCACGGTGTGCGCTTCGTCGGCTGGATGAGCCAGCTCGGTGACATCCCGATTCCGTTCGACGACGAATCGCACATCGCCGGCAACCCGTTCTTCGCGCCGAGCGCGGCGGTGGTGCCGCAGCTGGAGGCCTACCTGGACGAGCTGCGCAAGAGCGGCGACTCCTGTGGCGCGCGCGTCAGCGTGGTCGCACAGGGCATGCCGGTGGGCCTGGGCGAGCCGCTGTTCGACAAGCTCGACGCCGAGATCGCCTACGCGATGATGGGCATCAACGCGGTCAAGGGCGTCGAGATCGGCTCCGGCTTCGGCGTCGTCACGCAGAAGGGCAGCGTCCACGGCGACGAGCTGAGCCCGCAGGGCTTTCGCAGCAACCACGCCGGCGGCGTGCTCGGCGGCATCTCCACCGGGCAGGACCTGGTGGTGTCGATCGCGATCAAGCCGACCAGCTCGATCCGGTTGCCGCGTGCCTCGATCGACCGCGCCGGACAGCCGACGGTCGTGCAGACGCACGGCCGTCACGACCCCTGCGTCGGCATCCGCGCCGTGCCGATCGCCGAGGCGATGCTGGCGCTGGTGGTGATGGACCACGCGTTGCGGCAGCGCGCGCAGAACGGCGATGTGGCGCTGGCCGTGCCGCCGATCGCCGCCGCCGCGCCGGGCTCGCCGCGTCGATGACCGAGGCGCGTGACCCGCTGCGACCGTTCGCGCGCGCCTGGTTCTGTTATTTCGCCGCGATGGGCGTGTACAGCCTGTTCGCGCCGCTGTGGTTCAGCCGGCTCGGTCTGTCGGCGCTGGCGATCGGCGCCATCGCGTCGCTGCAATCCTGGACCCGTGTCTTCGCCCCCTATGGCTGGGCCTGGATGGCCGACCACAGCAACCGCCGCCAGCAGTTGCTGCAATGGGCCGGCGCGCTCAGCGCGGGCAGCTCGCTGGCGCTGGCGTTGACGGGCCAGTTCGGCATGGCCGCGGTGAGCCTGTGCGTGGCGATGCTGTTCATCGCCAACGGCGCGGTGATGCCGCTCACCGAGGCCTCGCTCGCCCATCACCTCAATCTCGGCGCCGGCGGCAGCGGCGGACGCTACGGCCGCACGCGCATGTGGGGCTCGATCGGCTACATGGCCTCGGTGCTGTTGTTCGGTTTCGTGCTCAAGCAACTCGGCCTCGACGCCTGGCCCTGGATCGTGTTCGGCATGTGGCTGCTGCTGGCCGTGTCGCTGTGGCGGCTGCCGGGCAACCCGGACGCCAGGCAGCACGAGGCGGCGGCGCCAGGGGCGCTGCGCGCCTTGCGCCGGCCCGAGGTGGCGTGGTTCTTCGCCAGCGTGTTCTTCATCGTGCTGGCGCACACCAGCATCTACGCCTTCTTCTCGCTGTTCGCCGCTACCTACGGCATGGACGAGTCGGCGATCGGCCTGCTGTGGACGGTGGGGCTGGTGGTGGAGATCGCCTTCTTCTGGTACCAGGGCCACTGGTTCGAACGCTTGTCGCTGCATGGCTGGCTGCTGCTCGCCGCGGTGCTGGCGGCGCTGCGCTTCGCGCTGATGGCCGTCAGCGCCGGCCACATGGGGCTGCTGGTGCTGACGCAGCTGACCCACGCCGTCACTTTCGCGGCGCAGCACGCGGCCTGCGTCGCGCTCGTGACGCGTTACTTTCCCGGCCGCATGCGCGGCCGCGGCCAGGCGCTGTACAGCACCATTGGCTACGGCGCCTCGGGCGTGATCGGCGGCGTCGCAGGCGGGGCGCTGATCGAGCGCTGGGGTTACCCCGCGGTGTTCTGGGCCGCGGCGGCGTCGGCGCTGCTGTCGGCCTTCAGCGTGCTGCGCTCGCGTCGGCACGCGCGGGCGGCGGCCCCCGCGCCGGCCTGATCGGCGGGGCTTCGGAGGGGCGCGCACGCTCGTCGGGCGACCCCGCAGCTCGGTGCCTCGTCCCTGCGCTTCGTCGCACCACGACCCCGGCGCGCCCGGGAAAACCTACACTGCCGCCGCACGGGTGGGGCAGAACGACGAGAGGGCAGTTTGCGCATGGGCAGACGCGGGTGGATCGGATCGGTGGTGGCGGTGGTCGTCGCGGTGACCGCGGTGGTCGTCGTGGCCCGCAGTCGCATGAACGCGCCCGGCAAGGGCGACAAGCCGGCGGTGACGCTCGAGTTCACACCGGCCGAGGTGGTGCAGCCGCTGCGCCAGCCGATGCACACGCGTATCGAGTTCTCCGGGCCCCTCGTCGCGCCCAACACGGCGGTCGTGCGTGCCAAGGCCGCGGGCACGCTGGTGGCCTTGACGGTGCAGGAAGGCGCCCGCGTGCGCGCCGGCCAGCCGGTCGGCCGCATCGACCTGGCCGAGCTGGCCAGCCGTAGCGCCGAGCGCAGCGCGCTGCTCGAGTCGGCGCGGGCCACGCTGGCACAGGCCGAGCGCACGCATGCCTCCAACGAGCGGCTGGCCGCGCAGTCGTTCATCTCGCCGATCGCGCTCGACGCCTCGCGCTCGGCGCTCGACGGTGCGCGCGCGCAGCTCGCCGCGGCGCAGGCCGCGCTCGATGCCACCCGCGTCGGTCTGCGCGAGGCGGCCCTGGTGGCGCCGATCGCCGGCATCGTGGCGCGGCGGCACGTGGTGCCCGGCGAGAAGGTGTCGCCCGAGCAGCAGCTGCTGACGATCGTCGACCTCTCGTCGCTCGAACTGGCGGGCAACGTCGGCACGCACGAGGTGGCGCTGCTGTCGCCCGGCATGCCGGTGAGCCTGCGCGTCGAAGGCGTGGCCACGCCGGTGACCGGGCGGCTCGCGCGCATCGCGCCGGCGGCCGAGGCCGGCATGCGCTCGATCGGCGTGACGATCGCGCTGGCCAACCCGAACGAGACGCTGCGCGCCGGCCAGTACGCGCTGGCCACCGTGTCGCTGCCCGACGCGTCGCCGCGTCTCACGCTGCCGGTCACGGCCGTGGTCAGCGCCAGCGGGCAGGATCACGTCTGGCTGATCCAGCAGGGCGTCCTGCTGCGGCGCGCCGTCACGCTCGGCCGGCGCGACGACGCGGCCGGTCGCGTCGAGCTGTTGAGCGGTGTCGAGCCGGGTGCGCAGGTGCTCGGTGCGCGCTTCGACAACCTGCGCGAGGGCGCCAAGGCCGTCGTGGTCGCCGCGGCGGCGGCTGGCGCCAGCGCGGCGGCCGACGCCGGCAAGCCGGCGCTGCGCTGACGGGTCGCCGCCGAACGTCGGTCCGACAACGCCATGTGGATCACCCGCATCTCGATCGCCAACCCGGTCTTCGCGACGATGGTGATGGTGGCGCTGTGCGTGCTGGGCCTGTCGTCGTACCTGCGCCTGGGCGTCGAGCAGATGCCCGACATCACGCTGCCGGGCGCGTTCGTCGACATCCGTTATCCCGGCGCCTCGCCCGAGGCGGTGGAACGCGAGGTGACCAAGCCGCTGGAAGAAGCGCTCAACGCCATCGCCGGCGTCAAGCGCATCACCTCGCGCAGCTTCGAGGGCCGCAGCCAGACCAGCGTGGAGTTCACGCTCAACGCCGACATCAACCGCGGCATGCAGGAACTGCGCGACCGCGTGGCGCTGGTGCAGGCGCGCTTCCCGCGCGACGCCAAGGCGCCGATCATCGGGCGTTTCAACTCCGACAATGCGCAGCCGGTCGTGGTGATGGCGCTGCTGGCGCCGCAGCGCTCGCCGCGTGAACTGTCGATCCTGGCCGAGCAGGTGGTCGCCAAGCGGCTGACCCGCGTCGAGGGCGTCGCGCAGGTCGACCTGTCGGGGCTGGCGACGCGCGAGGTCCGCATCGACCTCGACCCGGCGCGCCTGCGGGCCTACGCCATCACGCCGGCCGACATCGCCACCGCGCTGCGCGATGCCAACGCCGACCAGCCCGTCGGGCTGCTGTCGAACACCACCACCGACGCGATCCTGCGCGTCGAGGGCCGCGTGCGCGACCCGCGGCGATTCGCCGAGACGGTGGTGGGCCGGCGCGGCAACCTGCCGCTGACGCTGGGCGACCTGGGCACGCTGGTCGAGCGCGAACGCGAGCCCGATTCGCTGGCGCGGGTGAACGGCCAGCGCGCGGTCAACCTCAACGTCTACAAGCAGCAGGACGCCAACGTCGTGCTCACCGGCGAGGCGGTGAAGGCGGCGATGGACGAGGTGCGCAAGACGCTTGCCGCCGATGTGGAGCTGCGCCTGATCTACGCCGCGAGCGACTTCGTGCGCGACTCGCTGTCCGGCCTGCAGCGCACGCTGATCGAGGGTGCGCTGCTGACGGTGGCGATCGTGTTCCTGTTCCTGCACTCGTGGCGCTCGACGGTGATCACGGGTCTGACGCTGCCGATCGCGGTGATCTCGAGCTTCATCGCGGTGCACGCGTTCGGCTTCACGCTCAACTTCATGACGATGATGGCGCTCAGCCTGTGCATCGGGCTGCTGATCGACGACGCCATCGTCGTGCGCGAGAACATCGTGCGCCACGTCGCGCTCGGCAAGGACCACCATCGCGCCGCCCGCGAGGGCACCGACGAGATCGGCCTCGCGGTGATGGCCACCACCTTCGCGCTGTGCGCGGTGTTCGTGCCGGTCGCGTTCATGGGCGGCATCATCGGCAAGTTCTTCTATCCGTTCGGCATCACGGTGGCGGTGGCGGTGCTGGTGAGCCTGTTCGTCAGCTTCACGCTCGACCCCATGCTGTCGGCGGTATGGCGCGACCCCCCGGCCGACCGGCTGCGCCGGCTGCCGATGCTGGGTGCGCTGATGCGTGGCACCGACCACGCGATGGACGCGCTGCATCGCCTGTACGAGCGGCTGCTGCGCTGGGTGTTCTCGGGCCGGCGCTACGGCGTGTTCGGGCCGCGCGGCATCGTCGTCGCCGTCGGCGCGGCGAGCTTCGGCGTGGCGATCGCGCTGGCGCCGCTGGTCGGCAGCGAATTCGTGCCGCAGACCGACCAGAGCTTCACCCAGCTGTCGCTGCGCATGCCGGTGGGCGCCAGCCTGGACCGCAGCGATGCCAAGGTGCGCCAGGTCGAGGCGATCGTGGCGGCGTTTCCCGAGGTGAAGACGATGTCGACCAGCGTCGGTGGGCAGGGGCAGGGGTTGTCGGTCGGCCGCAACCAGGCGACGCTGAACATCGCGCTCGTCGACCGCGCCGAGCGCCGGCGCAGCCAGAAGCAAGTCGAGGAGGCGATCCGCGGCGCGATCGCCAAGATTCCGGGTATCGAGGTGTCGGTCGGTTTCGACCGGCCGATCTACGTCGCCATCCTCGGCAACGACGCGGAAGAACTCGCGCGCATCGCGGCCGACTTCGCCGACAAGGTGAAGGCCATCCCCGGCATCGCCGACATCGAACTGTCGGTCAAGCCGGGCCTGCCGGCCTACGCGGTGCGCGTCAAGCCCGACGCCGTGCGCGAGCTGGGCCTCACCGCCACGCAACTCGCCTCGTCGCTGCGCGCCTATGTCAACGGCGAGGTCGCGACCTACTGGACCAGTGCCGACGGCGAGCAGGTCGAGGTGCTGCTGCGCCTGCCGCAGGCGCAGCGCGAACGCATCGACCAGATGCGCTCGCTGCCGGTGGCCTTCGCGCGCGACGGGACGCCGATCACGCTGGACTCGGTGGCGACGATCGAGTCGGTGGCAAACCCCGACGTGATCCGGCGGCAGAACCTGCAGCGCCGCGAGGCCATCTTCGCCGGCGTGCAGGGCCGACCGGCTGGCGACGTCGGCGCCGACGTGCAGAAGCTGGTCGACCGCACCGAACTGCCGGCCGGCTTCAGCTTCGACGTCGGCGGCCAGACCAAGGACCAGCAGGAAGCGTTCGCCGGCATGCTGGCGGCGATGGCGCTGGCGGTGATCTTCATCTACATCGTGCTGGCCAGCCAGTTCGGCAGCTTCGTGCAGCCGATCGCGATCATGGCCTCGCTGCCGCTGGCACTGATCGGCGTGATGCTGGCGCTGCTGCTGTGGCGCAGCACGCTGAACATCTTCTCGATGATCGGCCTCGTCATGCTGATGGGGCTGGTGACGAAGAACGCGATCCTGCTGGTCGACTTCGCCAACCAGGCGCGCAAGGCCGGCGCCACCGTGGCCGACGCGCTGCTGCAGGCCGGGCTGATCCGGCTGCGGCCGATCATGATGACCACCGCCGCCATGGTGTTCGGCATGCTGCCACTCGCACTCGCGCTCAACGAAGGCGGCGAGATCCAGGCGCCGATGGGCCGCGCCATCATCGGCGGCGTGATCACGTCGACGCTGCTCACGCTGGTGGTGGTGCCGGTGATCTACAGCCTGCTGGTGCGCGACCGGTCGGGTGCCGTGGCGACCGCGGGCGGCGGATCGGCGATGCCGGTGCCCGCGGACCGCGACTGACGCGGGCGCAGCCGCAGCGCGTGGCTCAGACGCGCCAGCGATACACCACGTCGCGCAGGATCGGATAGATCTGCGTCTCCCAGCGCCGGCCGCTAAACACGCCGTAGTGGCCGACGCCCGGCTGCACGTAGTGGTTCTTCAGCGTGGGCGGCAGCTTCGCGCACAACCCATGCGCGGCCAGCGTCTGGCCGACCGAGCAGATGTCGTCGCGCTCGCCTTCCACGGTGAGCAGCGCGGTGCGGCGGATCGCCTCGGGCCGCACCGGCCGGCCGCGGTACTGCAGCGCGCCGCGCGCCAGCGCGTAGTCCTGGAATACCTGCTGCACCGTCTCGAGGTAGAACTCCGCCGGCAGGTCGGCGACGGCGAAGTACTCGTCGTAGAAGCGGCGCGTGGGCTCGGCCTTGTCGCGCTCGCCGGCGGCCAGATGGTCGTGCATCTGCTTCAGCGCCTGCACGTGCCGCTCGAGGTTCATGCTCATGAATGCCGTGAGCTGCAGGAAGCCGGGATACACGCGGCGCAGCGCGCCGCGAAAGCGCAGCGGCACCATCGAGATCAGGTTCTGCTCGAACCAGTGCAGCGGCTTCGCGGTGGCGAGCTCGTTCACCCGAGTCGGCGCGATACGGCAGTCGATCGGCCCGGCCATCAATGTCAGCGTGCGCGGCGTCGCCGGGTGCTCGTCCTCGGCCATCAGCGCCACCGCGGCGAGCGCGGCCACGCTGGGCTGGCAGATCGCGAGCAGGTTGCCGCCGGGGCCGATGCGCGCGAGGAACTCGATCAGATGCTCGATGTACTCGTCGAGGCCGAAACGGCCCGCGAGTACCGGCACGTCGCGCGCGTTGTGCCAGTCGGTGATGTAGATGTCGTGGTCACGCAGCGCCACGCGCACGGTGTCGCGCAGCAGCGTGGCGAAGTGGCCCGACATCGGCGCCGCCACCAGCAGCGGCGGCTGCGGCGGCGCACCGACCTTGCGAAAGCGCAGCAGCGTGGCGAACGGCGTCTGCGCCGCGACCTCCTCGACCACGCTCACCGCTTCGCCGTGGATCTCCACCGTCTCCAGGCCGAACGGCGGCCGGCGGTGCGTGATCTGCGCGAATGCCAGCACCTCGCAGGCGGCGGCCATGCGCCGCACCGGAGGCTGCTCGAGCGCGGCCGGCCACAGAGGTGCCATCGTGGGCGGCGGCGTCAGCACCGCAGCGCCGAGCCGCGCCATCGTGCGCATCGGCCACAGCAGATCGGCCTGTGCCTGGTACCCGTGGTACAGCATTGCGTCTCCCGTCGCCTCGTGGACGGTGAGCATGCAATCATCGAGCCAGCCGCTTGGCACAGGGCTTGCAGCCGGGTCGTGAAGGTCCGCCCGACGGCGGCCTGAACCGGAGCTTCAGACCATGCCGCGTGCCACGCTCACGATCAGCAGCCGCAACTATTCTTCGTGGTCGCTGCGCGGCTGGCTGCTGGCTCGCATGTCGGGGCTCGACTTCGACACCGTCGTCGTGCCGCCGGGCGACGCCAGCTCGCGCAAGGAACTGCTGCTGCTGTCGCCGTCGATCCTGGTGCCGTGCCTGCGGCATGATGGTGTCACCGTTTGGGACACCCTGGCCATCGGCGAGTACCTGCACGAGGTCAAGCCCAAGGCGCAGCTGCTGCCGGCGGCGCGCGGGGCGCGCGCGCACTGCCGCGCGGTCTGCGGGGAGATGCACTCGGGCTTCGCCAGCCTGCGCGCCGCGCTGCCGATGAACCTGAAGGGCGACTCGCCGGGCTTTCGCATCTGGGAGCGCGCGCAGGCCGACATCGACCGCATCACCGAGATCTGGCGCGACTGCCTGTCCCGCTACGGCGGACCCTACCTGTTCGGCGAACGGCCCGGCATGGGCGACGCGATGTACGCGCCGGTGGCCACGCGCTTCCTGACCTATCACGTGGCCCTCGACGGTGTCTGCGGCGCCTATGCCAGCCGGCTGCTGGCCCTGCCCGACATGCAGCAGTGGACGCAGGCCGCGCTGGCCGAGCCCGACGAGATCGAGGAGCTCGACATGGAGTTCTGACCCGGCGCTCAGCCCCAGGCCTGTGGCGGCGGCACTGGGCAGGGGCCGTCCACGTCGACGGTGCCGAAGTCGGCCGGTCCCACCACCTCCAGGTACTCCATGTCGGGCGAGTAGTCGTACAGGTAGTGCACGATGCCGGGACGCTGGTGCACCACGTCGCCGGCCTCGACCAGCGTGGACTGCTCGCCGTACATGAAGCGCGCCCAGCCCTTGAGCATGAAGACGATGTGGAACTGCGCCTCGTGGCGGTGCCAGCCGGTCCCCTTTTCGGGCGCCGAGTTGGCCTTCACCAGCTGGGCCACCACGCGGCCGTGGGTGGCGTCGGCGATGCCGAGATCACGATAGAGGAAGAAGTCGCGCAGCCCTTCGCCGCGCCAGGCGGTGTCGGCGGGCTTGACGTGCGAGAAGCGGGTCTGGGTGGTGTCCAACATGGCGCAAGTTCCCGTGTCTGGTGGGTGGAAGCCCTCGCTGCAAGCATGCCGTGTTCCACCCCGTGACAGTGCGCCGTCGGCACCGCGCCGGGGTGCGCACGGCACCGCCGTGGTGAATCGGCACCACCGTCTGCTTGAATTCGCGGGAGTCGAGGCGCACACTCGCCGCCCGGGAGGGGGTGTCGACCGAACCGACGAGTGATGCGGTCGCACTCGAACAAACCACGAGGAGACATCAAGCATGGAACACGTTCACGGCATGCGGCTGATCGACCTGGCCGCCCCTGAGGCCGACGACGCGTCGGCCCGGCTGCGGCAGCGCCGCCATCTGCTGCGCACGGCCGGAGTGGCCGCCTTCGCGGCGACGTCGAGCGGAGCGGCCTTCGCACAGACGATGGACCGCTACGACCCCGGCGCGCCGCCGGTGCGCTACCCCGAGCCCGATGTGATCTCGCTGGACCCGCGCTTCAAGTACAAGCTCGGCAACACGCCGATCGTGCGGCTGTATCGCGGCACGATGTGGGCCGAGGGGCCGGCGTGGAACGCGGTGGGCCGCTACCTGGTGTGGAGCGACATCCCCAACGACGAATGCCTGCGCTGGCTCGAAGAAGACGGCCATGTCGGGCGGCGCTTTCGTTATCCGTCGGGCAACTCCAACGGCAACACCTTCGACCATCAGGGCCGGCAGATCGCGTTCTGCCATGGCACGCGGCGCGTGATCCGCTACGAGCACAACGGCAAGATCACCGTGCTGGCCGACAAGGCGGGCGGCAAGGAGCTCAACGCGCCCAACGACGGCATGGTGCATCCCGAGGGCTGGATGTTCTTCACCGATCCCGGCTACGGCAGCCTGATGGAGTACGAAGGCAATCGCCTGCCCGGCAGTGCGACCAGCCCACAGCCGATCCAGAAGGAGGCCGTCTACCGCATCGACGCACCGGGCCAGGTGGAGAAGGTGGCCGACGAGCCGTTCAAGCCGAACGGGTTGTGCTTCTCGCCCGACTACAAGAAGTGCTACATCGCCGACACCGGCATCTCGCACTATCCGAACGCCAAGAGCGTGATCTGGGTCTACGACGTCGACGGCAAGCGGCTGCGCAATGGCAAGGTGTTTGCCGAGATGACCTTCAACGGCAAGACCGGCTTCGCCGACGGCGTGCGCTGCGACGAAGACGGCAACGTCTGGGCCGGCATGGGCTGGGTGGGCGACGGCTTCGACGGCGTGCACGTGTTCGCGCCCGACGGCAAGCGCATCGGCTGGATCCGCATGCCCGAGATCATCGCCAACATCAGCTTCGGCGGCAGCAAGCGCAACCGGCTGTTCATGGCCGGCAGCACCTCGCTGTACGCGGTGTACGTGGAGACCCGCGGCGGCACGCCGACTTGATCCGAAGCACCGGGTCCGCGCCGCCGCGCGCGCCGCGGCGGGGTTCGAACGCGGCTGCTATCCTGCGGCGATGCGAATCACGCAATGGCTCGGGCGGGTGGCGGCCGCAGCGTCGGTCGCGATCGGCGTCGCCGCCTGTGGCGGCGGCGGTGGCGCATCGCCTGTGGTCGCGGTCTATTCGTCGTTCGGCTCTGTGCAATGCAGCGGGGGCGGCAGCACGCTCACCCAGTTGCAGCAGTCGTTGATCGCCGCCGGGATCGAGGTTCTCGGGTCGCGCTGCGGACTCGACGGTGTGGTGCGCCCGGCACTGTGCGGTGCACCCGACGGGCGCATCGCGATCTTCGACATCGACGAGCCCGCTGCGGCGGTGGCGCTGTTCCTCGGCTTTGCGTTGCTGAGCACGCTGCCCCACGCGACCGCCGACGACTGCACCTGACGAAGCGAGCTGCCGCGGCTGCACCTGCTGCGCAGGCTTCGCGCCGCTCAGCACTCGACGATGTTCACCGCCAGGCCGCCGCGCGCGGTCTCCTTGTACTTGGTCATCATGTCGGCGCCGGTCTCGCGCATCGTCTTGATCACCTTGTCGAGCGACACATAGTGCGTGCCGTCGCCGCGCAGCGCCATGCGTGCGGCGTTGATCGCCTTCACCGAAGCGATCGCGTTGCGCTCGATGCAGGGAATCTGCACCAGGCCGCCCACCGGGTCGCAGGTGAGGCCGAGGTGGTGCTCCATGCCGATCTCGGCGGCGTTCTCGGCTTGCGCGGGGCTGCCGCCCATCACCGCGCACAGCGCGCCCGCCGCCATCGAGCAGGCCACGCCCACCTCGCCCTGGCAGCCGACCTCGGCGCCCGAGATCGACGCGTTCTCCTTGTAGAGGATGCCGATCGCCGCGGCGGTGAGCAGGAAGTCGTGCACGCCGCTCGCGCTCGCACCCGGCGCGAAGCGGGCGTAGTAGTTCAGCACCGCGGGCACGATGCCGGCCGCGCCGTTGGTCGGCGCGGTGACCACGCGGCCGCCGGCGGCGTTCTCCTCGTTGACCGCCAGCGCGTACAGGTTCACCCAGTCGAGCACCTGCAGCGGGTCGCGCAGCGCCGCCTCGGGGTTGCTCGTGAGCGCGCGATGCAGCGCGGGCGCGCGCCGCTTGACCTTGAAGCCGCCGGGCAGCACGCCTTCGCTGCGCAGGCCGCGCGCCATGCAGTCCTGCATCGCCTGCCAGATGCGCTGCAGCCCGGCGTCGATGTCGGCGTCGCTGCGCCAGTGGCGTTCGTTGCGGCGCATCAGCTCGGCGATGCTGCAGCCGTGCACCTGTGTCAGCGTCAGCAGCTCCTCGCCGGTGCGAAACGGATAGGGCAGCACGGTGGCATCGGGTGCGATCACCTTCTGCTTGCTGCCGTCGCCGGCCAGCTCGTCGCTGACCACGAAGCCGCCGCCGACCGAGTAGTAGCAGCGGTTCGACAGCTCGGTGCCCGCGGCGTCGTGCGCGACGAAGCGCATGCCGTTGGCGTGGAAGGGCAGCGTCTCGCGGCGGTGGAAGACGAGGTCGTGTTTCTCGTCGAACGCCACTTCGTGCCGGCCCAGCAGCGGCAGGCGAGCGGCCTTGCGCAGTTGCGCCAGCAGCTGCGGCACGGCGTCGACGTCCACCGTGTCGGGCTCGTGGCCGGTCAGGCCCAGCAGCACGGCCTTGTCGCTGCCGTGGCCCTTGCCGGTGGCACCGAGCGAGCCGTACAGGCCGGTCTGCACGCGCGCCGTGCGCTCGAGCAGCCCGTCGTGCGCCAGCCGCAGCGCGAACAGGCGCGCCGCGCGCATCGGCCCCACGGTGTGGCTGCTGCTCGGGCCGATGCCGATCTTGAACAGGTCGAAGACCGAGACGGCCATGTCAGCGTCGCATCCGCTTCAGCTCGCCGATTCGAATTCGCTCATCGGCACGCAGCTGCAGAACAGGTTGCGGTCGCCGTAGACGTTGTCGACGCGGGCCACCGGCGACCAGTACTTGGCGCGCCGCAGGCTCTTCACCGGGAAGGCGGCCTGCTCGCGCGTGTAGGCGTGCGGCCAGTCGGTGGCGAGCAGCGCCTCGGCGGTGTGCGGGGCGTGCTTCAGCGGGTTGTCCTCGCGCGGCCAGACGCCGGACTCGACGCGGCGGATCTCGTCGCGGATCGCCAGCATCGCGTCGCAGAAGCGATCCAGCTCGACCAGCGGCTCGCTCTCGGTGGGCTCCACCATCAGCGTGTTGGCCACCGGAAAACTCAGCGTCGGCGCGTGGAAGCCGTAGTCGATCAGGCGCTTGGCCACGTCTTCGGCGGTGACGCCGCAGAGGTCCTTGAACTTGCGCAGGTCGAGGATGCACTCGTGCGCCACGCCGCCGCCCTTGATGCCGGCGATGCCGCCGCTGAAGTGGATGTCGTAGGCGTCGGCCAGCCGCGCGGCCACGTAGTTGGCAGCGAGGATCGCGCACTCGGTGGCCTGGCGCAGGCCGTCGGCGCCCATCATGCGCATGTACATCCAGCTGATCGGCAGCACCGCGGCATTGCCCAGCGGCGCGGCCGACACCGGGCCGACAGCCGACGGCGTGGCGACACCCGGCTCCTTCGGCAGGAAGGGCACCAGGTCCGCGACCACGCACACCGGTCCGACGCCGGGGCCGCCGCCGCCGTGCGGGATGCAAAAGGTCTTGTGCAGGTTCAGGTGGCTGACGTCGCCGCCGAACTCGCCCGGCGCGGCCAGGCCGACCAGCGCGTTCATGTTGGCGCCGTCCACGTACACGCGGCCGCCATGCCGGTGCACGATCTCGCACAGCTCCTTGACGCGCGGCTCGAACACGCCGTAGGTCGACGGATAGGTGATCATGATCGCGGCCAGCTCGTCGCGGTGCTTCTCGCACTTGGCGCGCAGGTCGTCGAGGTCCACGCTGCCCATCGCATCGCACTTGACCACCACCACCTGCATCCCGGCCATCTGCGCCGACGCCGGGTTGGTGCCGTGCGCCGACTCGGGGATCAGGCACACGTGGCGCTTGTCGTCGCCGCGCGAGCGGTGCCAGCCGCGGATCGCCAGCAGGCCGGCGTATTCGCCCTGCGAACCGGCATTGGGCTGCAGGCTGATGCCGGCATAACCGGTGGCCTGCGCCAGCCATTCGCACAGCTGGTCGTTGAGTTGGCGGTAACCCGCCAGCTGGTCGGCCGGCGCGAACGGGTGGATATGCGCGAACTCGGGCCACGTGATCGGCAGCATCTCGCTGGTCGCGTTGAGCTTCATCGTGCACGAGCCGAGCGGGATCATCGAGCGGTCGAGCGCGAGGTCCTTGTCCGACAGGCTGCGGATGTAGCGCAGCATCTCGGTCTCGCTGTGATGCGTGTTGAACACCGGATGGGTGAGGAACTCGCTGCTGCGGCGCAGGCCCGCCGGCAGGTTGGGCTCGAGGCCGGGCTCCAGCGCCGCCAGCTGGGGCGGCGTCTGCCCCGGCGGCGTGAACCACGACCACAGCGCCTCGACGTCGCGCCGCGTGCTCGTCTCGTCGAGGCTGATGCCCAGCAGCGTGGCCGACACGCGGCGCAGGTTGGCGCCGGCCGCCACTGCACGCTGCGCGATTGCGTCGCAGGCGGCACCGGCATCGACCGTCACGGTATCGAAGCTGTGCGGGTTGACGATGGCGTAGCCCATCGCCGCCATCCCCTTGGCCAGCAAAGCGCTGAGGCAAGCCACGCGCCGCGCGATGCGCGTCAGCCCGGCGGGCCCGTGGTAGACGGCATACATGCTCGCGATCACCGCCAGCAGCACCTGCGCCGTGCAGATGTTGGAGGTCGCCTTCTCGCGGCGGATGTGCTGCTCGCGTGTCTGCAGCGCGAGCCGGTAGGCGGTGTGGCCGTGCGCGTCGATGCTCACGCCGACCAGGCGGCCGGGCATCGAGCGCTTGAACTCGTCCTTGCAGGCGAGAAAGGCGGCGTGCGGGCCGCCGCCACCCATGGGCACGCCGAAGCGCTGGCTGTTGCCGACCACGATGTCGGCACCCCATTCGCCCGGCGGCTTCAGCAGCGTGAGCGCCAGCAGGTCGGCAGCGACGATGAAGGCGGCGCCCTTGGCATGCGCCGCCTCGGCGAGCGGCGCCATGTCGTGGATCACGCCGGTGGTCGACGGGTACTGCGCGACCACGGCGAAGTAGTCGTGCTGCTGCATCAGCTGCGGCGCCATGCCGACGAGAACCTTCAGACCGAGCGGCGCGGCGCGGGTCTGGATCACCTCGATCGTCTGCGGATGGCAGTCGCCGGCGACGATGATCGTGTCGCTGCGGCTCTTCACGCTGCGCTTGGCCAGTGTCATGCCTTCAGCGGCGGCGGTGGCCTCGTCGAGCATCGACGCGTTGGCGATCGGCATGCCGGTGAGGTCGCAGACCATGGTCTGGAAGTTCACCAGCGCTTCGAGCCGGCCCTGCGAGATCTCGGCCTGGTAGGGCGTGTAGGCGGTGTACCAGGCCGGGTTCTCCAGGATGTTGCGCAGGATGACGCCCGGCGTGTAAGTGCCGTGGTAGCCCTGGCCGATGAACGACTTGAAGACCTTGTTGCGGCGCGCGATGGCCTGCAGTTCGGCCAGCGCCTGCGCCTCGCCCGCCGCCGGCGGCAGCTGCATCGGCGCGCTGCGGGCGATCGAGCGCGGCACGATGGCCTCGATGAGCGCCTGCCGCGAAGCGGCACCGATCGCCGACAGCATGTGCCGCTGGTCGTCGGGCGACGGCCCGATGTGGCGGGCGACGAACTCCGACGGGTTCTCCAGTTCGGCAAGCGGGGTGCGCGCGGTCATCAGCATGGTCGGTGGTGTGGGGAATCGGTTCGACAGGTCAGAGCTTCTTCAGCAGCGCGTCGTAGGCCGGCGGGTCCATCAGTTCGTCGAACTGCTCCATGTGCGTGACGTGCACCTTGAAGAACCAGCCTTCGCCCATCGGGTCGCGGTTGGCCAGCGCCGGGTCGGCGCGCAGCGCCTCGTTGACCTCGACCACCTCGCCCTCCGCGGGCATGAACATGTCGGCGGCGGCCTTCACCGACTCGACCACGCCCACCACCTCGCCGCGCTTGTAGGTGCGGCCCACCTCGGGCAGGTCGACGAAGACGATGTCGCCGAGCGCGTCCTGCGCATGCAGCGTGATGCCGACGACCGCGGCCTCGTGGTCCTCGATGTTGATCCACTCATGATCCGGCGTGAACATGGTCGTCATGGGAGCTCTCCTTGTGGCGGGATGGGTTGGGGATTCGGCAGCGGCTCGATGCAGCCAGGCTTTCAGCCGCGGAAGTAGCGGTGCGGCGCGAACGGCATCGCGGCCACGCGCATCGGCACGCGCTTGCCGCGCACCTCGGCCAGCACCTCGTGGTGCAGCTGGGCGTGGTTGGCGGCCAGATAGGCCATCGCGACCGGCTGGTTGACCGTCGGCGCGAGCGTGCCGCTCGTCACGTGGCCGAGCCGACGGCCCTGCGCGTCGACGAGAACGGCGCCTTCGCGCACCGGCACGCGCTCGAGTCCGACCAGGCCGACGCGCTTGACCGGCGCGCCGCTGGCGAGCTGGGCCTCGACCACCGCCGCGCCGGGGTAGCCGCCGGCGCGCGCGCCGCCGGGGCGGCGCACCTTCTGGATGGCCCAGGTGAGGGCGGCTTCGACCGGCGTGGTCTTGCTGTCGATGTCGTGGCCGTACAGGCACAGCCCGGCCTCCAGGCGCAGCGTGTCGCGTGCGCCGAGTCCTGCCGGCTTGACCTCGGGCTCGCGCAGCAGCGCCTGGGCCAGCGCCACCGCGTGTTCGGCCGGCACCGAGATCTCGAAGCCGTCTTCGCCGGTGTAGCCGGAACGCGTGACGTAGCAGTCGGCGCCGGCGAGCCGGAAGGCGCCGCCGGTCATGAAGGTCAGGCGGGACACGCCGGCCTCGAGCCGCGAAAGCGCATTCACCGCCCTAGGCCCCTGCAGCGCGAGCAGCGCGCGATCGGGCAGCGGCACCACGGTGCAGCGCGCGCCGAGGTGGGTGATCAGGTGCTGCGTGTCGGCCGCCTTGCAGGCCGCGTTGACGATCACCAGCAGATCGCCCTCGCGCCGCGTGATCATCAGGTCGTCGAGGATGCCGCCGCTCGGGTTGGTGAACAGGGCATAACGCTGCTTGTGCAGGCCGAGGTCGACCACGTCGACCGGCACCAGCGTCTCGAGGGCGCGCGCCGCGTCGTCGCCAACCAGCCGCAGCTGGCCCATGTGCGACACGTCGAACAGCGCCGCCGATTCGCGGCACTGCTTGTGCTCGGCGATGATGCCGGCGGGGTAGTTGACCGGCATCGCATAGCCGGCAAAGGGCACCATCTTGGCACCGAGTTCCGCGTGCAGGTCGTGCAGCGGGGTCTTCGACAGGTCGGCGGACATGCAAACTCCCGAGGGCGATACCACCACCGCTTTTCGGCGGCGGCACTCAAGCCCTCGCTGTCCGCTTTACCTGAGAGATTGGCGGTGCCGCGATCTGCGGCGGTCCGCTTGCCCCTTCGGTGGACGGGCCCTGAAAGCCCGTCTCTCTCCAGTGAGGTCACGCCCCGTCACCGGGGCGCTGGCCAGTCCTTTTGCCTGAGCGTTCGAAGCACCTGCATCGCAGCTGCTCTTCGCCTTCGGCGGCCTCCGTGAAGAGACTCTCTCCTGGCCGCGGCCAGTGTAGCAGCCGCTGTCGTCCGCCTCGCCACCCTTGACCGCAGGGACCCGACCTGTATCAGCGGGGTGCCAGCCGCCGGCGCAAGGCCCGCACCGCACTGTCGGGCGTGGTCAGCACCGGCAGGCCGGTGGCGCGGGCCACCGGCTGCGCGGCACGCGCGAGGCTGAACTGCGCCAGCGCCAGCACGGTGCAGCCCTGGTCCCGGAGTGCCCGCGCGGCCTCGACGACCGCATGGTCATGGGCCCGGCCATCGCCGCGGTCGAGCGCCGCCAGCGCGCCATCGGCGAGCGCGGTGCGCAGCGGTAGGCCAGCCGGAAACTCCGGCGTCATCGACGCGAGCGTCGGCGCGAAGCTCGCCACCAGGCCGATGCAGCCGCCGTCGGCGCGGACCGTGGCGGCGGCCTCGTCGATCATGGCCTCGTTGGGCTTCAGCACGGGCAGGGCCGGCAGCCGGCGCTTGACCGCGTCGATGCACGGCCCGAACGCCGAGCAGGTGAACAGGATCGCCTGCGCACCGGTGGCGGCCGCGTAGTCGCCGAGCGCGACAAAGCGCGCCGTCATCGTGTCGTCGAGTTTGCCCATGCGCGCCAGGTCGGCCGACAGACTGTCGTCGAGCAGGTTCATGCGTTCGCAGTCGGGCCAGTCGCGCGCCAGCGCCTCGTTGATCGGCGCGATCGAGTGCATCAGGGCGTGGATCAGGGCCAGTCGCGTCATCGCGCGTGCGGGGCTCGAGTGGGATGGCCTGCAGTGTGGCATGGCCGGAAGAGGGCGCTACAGTGTCGGCAGACCGCTTCCGCACCTGTCCATGGCCGCCGACGAGATCAGCACGCTGCGCCGCATCCTGCGCGACAACCGCACGATCGCGGTCGTCGGCCTGTCGGCGGAGTGGCACCGGCCGAGCTACTTCGCCGCCAAGTACATGCAAGGCAAGGGCTACCGCATCGTGCCGGTCAATCCACGCTACGACGAGATCCTGGGCGAGCGCTGCTACAAGCGGCTGGAGGACATCCCGTTCCCGGTCGACATCGTCGACGTGTTCCGCCGCACCGACGACGTGGGGCCGATCGCCGACAGCGCGATCGCGATCGGCGCGAAGTGCCTCTGGCAGCAGATCGGGGTGAAGAACGAGGCCGCCGACGCCAAGGCACGCGCCGCGGGAATGGATTCGGTGATGGACCGCTGCGTGAAGATCGAGCATGCACGCCTGTTCGGTGGCCTGCACTGGGCCGGCGTGAACACCAAGGTCATCTCGGCGAAGAGGCCGGTGCATGGCTGACCGTGCCTTCAAGCCCGAGACGCTGGCCATCCACGCTGGGCAGATCCCCGACCGGGAGACCGGCGCGCGCGCGCTGCCGATCTATCAGACCACCAGCTTCGTGTTTGACAGCGCCGACCATGCGGCGAGCCTGTTCAACCTGCAGACCTTCGGCAACGTCTACTCGCGGCTGAGCAATCCCACGGTGGCGGCGCTGGAGGAGCGCGTCGCCGCGCTCGAAGGCGGCCGCGCCGGCGTGGCCAGCGCCTCGGGCATGGCCGCCGAGGCGATGGCGCTGATGACGATGCTGCAGTCGGGCGACCATGTGGTGGCAGCCGGCGCGCTCTATGGCGGCAGCGTCACGATGCTGGCGGTGAACCTGCGCAAGTTCGGCATCGAGACCAGCTTCGTCGACGCGACGAGCCCCGACGCCTTTGCCGCCGCGATGAGGCCGAACACGCGCGCGGTGTTCGCCGAGAGCCTGGGCAACCCCAGCCTGGTGGTGCTCGACATCGCGGCGGTGGCCGAAGTGGCGCACGCGCACGGCGTGCCGCTGGTGATCGACAACACGGTGCCGAGCCCGTTCCTGTGCAACCCGATCGCGTTCGGCGCCGACATCGTGGTGCACTCGGCCACCAAGTACCTGGGCGGCCACGGCACCACGCTGGCCGGGCTGGTGGTCGAGAGCGGCAAGTTCCCGTGGGACAACGGCCGCTTCCCCGGCATGATCGAGCCGTCACCGGGCTACCACGGCGTCAAGTTCTTCGAGACCTTTGGCGACTTCGCCTTCACGATGCGCTGTCGCATGGAGACGCTGCGCGTCTACGGTGCAGCGCTCAGTCCGCAGAGCGCCTGGCAGATCCTGCAGGGTGTGGAGACGCTGCCGCTGCGCATGGAGCGCCACTGCAGCAATGCGCTGGCCGTGGCGCGGCACCTGCGCGCGCATCCGGCGGTGAGCTGGGTCAACTACCCCGGGCTCGAGGATCACCCGCAGCATGCCCTGATGAAGCGCCAGATGCGCGGTGCCTCCGGCCTGCTGGCCTTCGGGGTGAAACCCGGCGCGGCCGGCGCCGCGGGCGGCCTGGCCAACGGCGTGAAGTTCATCGAGAGCGCGCAGTTCATGAGCCACCTGGTGAACATCGGCGACACACGCACGCTGATCAGCCACCCGGCCAGCACCACGCATCGTCAGCTCGACGAGGCGCAGGCGCTCGCCGCCGGCGTGCGGCCTGACATGATCCGCATCTCGGTGGGGCTTGAGCACATCGACGACATCCTGTGGGATATTGACCAGGCGCTCGCCCAGGCGAGCGCGTAGCGACCAGGCGCAAGGCGGGTCGAGCGCGCAGGCTCGACGCAAGGAGACACGCGATGTATCAGACCGATCTCATGCGCGGCCAGCGCATCCTGGTCACCGGCGGCGGCACCGGCCTGGGCAAGGCGATGGCCGAACGCTTCCTCGCACTCGGTGCCGACATCGCCATCTGCGGCCGCCGCCAGGCCGTCTGCGAAGAGACGGCGGCCGGCTGGCGCACGCGGTTTCCCGGCCGGCGCATCGACGCGTTCGGCGTCGACATCCGCGTCGCGCAGGCGGTGGAAGAGATGGTCGACGCGCTCTGGCAGGGCGGTGGGCTGACGGGCCTGGTCAACAACGCGGCGGGCAACTTCATCGCGCCGACGGAGACGCTCTCGCCGCGTGCCTTCGACGCCATCGCCAACATCGTCTTCCACGGCACGTTCTACGTCACGCAGGCGGTCGGCAAGCGCTGGGTGGGCCAGGCGCAGTCGGGTGCGTGGAAGGCGGGCGCGCCGTACCGCAACGTGATCAGCATCATCACCACCTGGGTCGACAACGGTGGTCCGTACGTGGTGCCGAGCGCGATGAGCAAGGCCGGCATCGACGTGATGACCAAGTCGCTGGCGGTGGAGTGGGCGCGCTACGGCATCCGGCTCAATGCCGTGGGGCCCGGCGAGATCCCCACCGAGGGCATGAGCAAGCGGCTCAATCCCGGCGAGGAGCCGGGCGCACGCAGCCGCGAGCACAACCCGATGGCGCGGCCGGGCACGTTCGACGAACTGCAGAATCTGGCGACGTTCCTGATGGCGCCCGGCCAATGCGACTGGCTCACCGGCCAGAGCATCATGATGGACGGCGGCAACGCGCTGGCCACCGGCGGCAACTTCTACGCCTTGCGCGAGTGGAGCGGTGAGCAATGGCGCGAGGCACGCGAACGCATCGAGGCGCAAAACGCGCGCGATCGCAGCCAACGCTGAGCACGTTGCGCGCGACAGTTGTGCGATGACGACGGTTCGGTTTGAACCGTCGCCGACCGGGCAGCGCCGCTAGCGCCCGTACACCTTGCCGAACAGCTCCCACGACTTGCCGTTGAACTTCATCAGCTGCTCGCGCTCGATCGGGAAGAAGTCATCCGGGCCGGTCTTGATGTTGACCCCGGGCAGCAGCATCGGCAGCGCCAGGTCCAGGCTGGCGGCCTGCTTCATCACGTTGTCGCGCGTCAGGTTGTCGCCGCACTGCTTGAGGACCTGCACCAGCGTCTGCGCCACCGTGTAGCCGTAGACATTGAAGTTGTCCTTCAGGTCGCCGTTGGGATGGTATTTCTTCATCCAGGCCAGCCAGTCGTCGTACTCCTTGCCCTTCTGGAACTGCGGATCGGTCGGATCCTTGATGTAGCCGGCGGTGATGATGCCCACGCCGTACTCCAGGCCGGCCGGGGTCATCACCGAGCCGACCGCGTTGGACACGCTGTTCAGATAGTGCGTCGGCTTCCAGCCGATCTCGCCCGCCTTCTTGATCGCCTGCGCCGCGAACTTGGGCGTCGTCACGTTGAAGAAGGTGTCGGCACCGCTCGCCTTGAGCGTCAGCATCTGGCTGTCGACGGTGGGATCGGTCACCTCGTAGGTGACCTTCGAGACGATCATCGTCTTCGCCTTGTCGCCGAGACCGTCCTCGAAGCCCTTGAGGTAGTCCTTGCCGTAGTCGTCGTTTTGATACAGCACGCCGATCTTGGCGCCGGGCTTGGTCTCGAGGATGTGCGCGGCGTAGATCTTGGCTTCGCTCTGGTAGTTGGGCTGCCAACCCATGGTGTACGGAAAGTTCTTCGGGTCGCCCCATTTGGTCGCACCCGTGGCGACGAACAACTGCGGCACCTTCTTCGTGTTGAGGTACTTGTGGATGGCCGAGTTCGACGGCGTGCCCAGCGGCTGGAAGACCAGCAGCACCTCGTCCTCCTCGACCAGCTTGCGGGTCTGTTCCACCGTCTTGGCCGGGTTGTACCCGTCGTCGAGGGAGATGAACTTGACCTTGCGCCCGTTGATGCCGCCCTCGGCGTTGATCTTGTCGAAGTACGCGCCGATCGCCTTGCCGATGGCGCCATAGGCCGAGGCCGGGCCGGAGTAGGGGTTCAGGTGCCCGACCTTGATCTCCTTGTCGTCGGCACCAGGGTCGTACTTCTTCTGCGCCGCCGCGCCGACGGTGATGACGGCCGCAGCCAGGCCCAGCAGGGCCAGGCGGAAATGCTTCAAGCTCATGTCAGTTCTCCTTCGTCAGGGCAGTGGGAACAGGGCCGACCGCAGGCGCTGCGGTCGCAGGTGGAGCGGAAACTGCAGGTGAGGCGTGGCGCGACCACAGCTTGCGCAGCAGACCCATCACGCCGGTGGGCATCAGGACCATCAGCACGATCAGCAGGACACCGTAGATCGCTGCCGGCGCCGACTTGGACAGTTCGTCGGCGATGTTCGGCACGAACTGGATGAAGATCGCACCGAACAACGCACCGGGGATCGATGCCAGGCCGCCGACCACCACGCCCACCAGCAGAAAGATCGACAGCGTGACCGTGAAGCTGTCCGGCGACACGAACGCGATCACCGTGGCGCCCAGGGCGCCGGCGACGCCGGTGAAGGCCGCCGAGACGCCGAACGTCAGCGACTTGAACATCGCGAGGTCGATGCCCATGGCCGCCGCGGCGATCGGATGGTCGCGGATCGCGATCAAGGCACGGCCGACGCGGCCGCGCAGCAGGTTCCACGCCAGAACGAACATCACCACGGCGACGGCCAGCGTGTAGAAGTACAACCATCGATCGGCACTGAAGGGCTGGCCGAGGAAGCGAAAGCTGAACGGCGGTTCGGGCTTGACCAGCACGATGCCCTGCACGCCGCCGGTGTAGGCCTCGAGCAGCTTGTACTTCAGCAGCTGCGGGATGGCCAGCGCGAGCGCCAGCGTGGCCACCGCCAGGTAGTGTCCCGCCAGCCGCAGCGCCGGAAAACCCATCAGGAAGCCGACGGCGAAGCACAGCGCGCCGGACAGCGGCAGGGTCGCCCAGTAAGGCACACCCACGCGCTCCATCAGGATGGCCGCCGCATAGGCCCCGATCGCATAGAACGCACCGTGTCCGAGCGAGATCTGGCCGTTGTAGCCGGTGAGGATGTTGAGCCCGAGAATCGCGATCGCGTAGACGAGCACCAGGTTGAACTGGAACACGCGGTAGTTCTTCACCAGGAAGGGCAGCACCAGCAGCGCCACCGCCAGCAGCGCCAGAGCGGCCCAAAACCAGCGCGAACGGCGTGTGGCGTCGCTCATACCCGTGTCACCACGTGCTTGCCGAACAGGCCGCTGGGCATCAGCGTCAGCGTGCCGACGATCAGCACCAGCGCGACGGTCAGCTTGAGCTCGGTGCCGATCACGTAGGCGCCGAGCAGGTTCTCCAGCACGCCGACGATCAGCCCGCCCGCCACGGCGCCCCAGGGGTTGTCGACACCGCCGAGCAGCGCGGCGGCAAAACCGTAAAGCAGGATGCCGGCCATCATGTTGGGGTCGAGAAAGACGATCGGCGCCACCATCATGCCGGCCACCGCGCCGATGCCGGCGGCCAGCCCCCAGCCCACCGCGAGCATCCAGGACACGCGGATGCCGACCAGCCGCGCCGAGTCGGGGTTCTGCGCCGCGGCGCGCATCGCCAGCCCGATCGGCGTGAAGCGGAAGAACACGTACAGCGTGAGCAGCACGCCCAGCATGACGAGGAACGAGCCGAGTTCGTGCGCGGAGAACAACGCGGTCTTCATCGCCGACGCCTGCGGGAACGGGCTCGGGAACGACTTCACCGTGTGGTCGAAGATCCAGCCCGACAGGGCATTGAAGATCAGCAGCAGGCCGATGAAGACGTTCACGTTGGTCAGCACCGGCGCGCGCTCGAACGGGCGCAGGATCAGGCGCTGCACCAGCAGCCCGCCCGCGAACGAGATGGCGAAGGTGAGTGCGAAGGCCACCCAGTACGGCATGCCCTGCTGGATCAGCGCCCAGGCGATGAAGGTGCTGAAGGTGGCCATCTCGCCCTGGGCGAAATTGAGGTGGTGCGTGGCCTGGTAGATCATCACCAGCGCGAGCGCGATCGAGCCGTAGATGCAGCCGTTGGCGAGGCCGGCGAAGATCTGGTGCAGCAACGCGTCCATCGTCATCACACTCCGAGGTACGAGCGGCGGACCGACTCGTCGGCCATCAGCTCGGCGCTGGTGCCCGACAGCGCCACGCGGCCGGTCTCGAGCAGGTAGGCCCGGTCGGCGAGTTCGAGCGCCAGCCTTGCGTTCTGTTCCACCAGCAGCATGCTGACGCCGTCGTCGACGTTGATGCCGCGCAGGATGCGAAAGATCTCGGCGACGATCTTCGGCGCCAGCCCGAACGACGGTTCGTCGAGCAGCAGCAGTTTCGGCCGCAGCATCAAGGCGCGGCTGATCGCCAGCATTTGCTGCTCGCCGCCCGACAGCGTGCCGGCCTGCTGGTGCCGCCGCTCGCCGAGCCGGGGAAAACGCGCGTACATCCTCTCCACGTCTTCGGCGATGCGATCCTTGTCGCGCCGCACGTGCGCGCCCAGGCGCAGGTTCTCGGCGACCGACAGCGCGGTGAAGGTGCCGCGGCCATCTGGCACGTGCGCGACGCCCAGCCGCACGACCTCCTCGGTGGCGCGCCCCACCAGCTGCTGGCCCTCGAACAGCACGCTGCCGCCGGTGCGCACCATCTGGCACAGCGCGCGCAGCGTGGTCGTCTTGCCGGCTCCGTTGGCGCCCAGCACGGCGGTGATGCGGCCGGTCTCGAGGCTGAAGCTGACGTCGTGCAGCACCTCGGTGGCGCCGTAGGCGGCCGTCAGGCCCTGCACCTGCAGCAGGTCAGGCATGCGCGCCCGCTCCCAGATAGGCCTCGATCACGTCGGGGTGATTCTGGATCTGCGACGGTGATCCTTCAGCGATCTTGCGGCCGAAGTTGAGCACCACGATGTGGTCCGACAGGCTCATCACCAGGCTCATGTGGTGTTCGACCAGCAGCACCGTGATGCGCAGCCGGTCGCGGATGTCGCGGATCACGTCGTCGAGTGCGGCCAGCTCCTCGTGGTTGAGGCCGGCCGCCGGCTCGTCGAGCATCAGCAGCTTCGGCTCTGCGGCCAGCGCGCGGCCGAGCTCGACGCGCTTCTGCGTCGCGAACGGCAGGTCGCCCGCCGGCCGGTGGGCGAACGGCAGCAGGCCCAGGTGGTCCATGATCTCGTGCGCGCGTTCGCGCAGCCGCTTCTCCTCCGCGCCCACCGACGGCAGCCGCAACGCACTGGCCGCGAAGCCGGCGGCGGATCGCGCGTGGGCGCCGACCATCACGTTGTCGGTCACCGTCAGCGTGCGGAACATCGCCAGGTTCTGGAAGGTGCGCCCGAGGCCGAGGCCGGCGATCTGGTGGATCGGCACATCGGTCAACGAGCGGCCCTCGAGCACGATGTCGCCCGACTGGTACTGATACAGCCGGCTCATGCAGTTGAACAGCGTCGTCTTGCCAGCGCCGTTGGGACCGATCAGCCCGCAGATATCGCCGCGGGCGACGTCGAAGCTCACGTCATCGAGTGCGACAATGCCGCCGAATCGCACGGTCACCTTGCGCACACTGAGCAACGCGTCCGAACTCTGCGCCATATGCTTGGCATCCCGTCTCGCTGGGGTTGACGACGCGAAAGCCGGCCGGTTGAAAGCATGCAGCGTGCGGCAGGCAGCCGGTTTATAGGTGGCGGCGGGCGATCCTGGCAATGGGAGCTTGCACTATCACCTTGGCGACACCCCGGGCCGGCGCGGCGGCCGGTGCCGCTGTTCGGAGACATGCACGATGACCAGCATCTACGACCAGCATCTGCCGCGCCAGGCGGCCAACTTTGCCGCGCTGACGCCGGTGAGTTTCGTCGAGCGCAGCGCCGAGGTCTTCGGCGCGCGGCCCGCCGTCGTGCACGGCGCACGGCGCTACGACTGGCAGACGGTGCGCGAGCGCTCGGCCCGGCTCGCCGCCGCGCTGCGCGCGCTCGGCGTCGAGCCGAAGACGACGGTCAGCACGCTGCTGCCCAACACACCCGAGATGGTCGAGGCCCACTACGCGGTGCCGGCGCTCGGCGCGGTGCTGAATACGCTGAACACGCGGCTCGACGCCGCGCTGCTGGCCTGGCAAATCCACCACTGTGAGGCGCGCGTGGTGATCACCGACCGCGAATTCTCGGCCGTTATGCGCTCGACGCTCGACCTCCTGCGCCGGGAACACGGACGCACGCCGATCGTCATCGACGTCTGCGACAGCGAATACAGCGGGCCCGGCGACCGGCTGGGCGACCACGAGTACGAGGCGCTCCTCGCCGCGCACGCGCCGCTGGCGCACCTGCAGGGGCCGGCCGAAGAGTGGGATGCGATCGCGGTGAGCTACACCTCGGGCACCACCGGCGACCCGAAGGGCGTGGTGACCCATCACCGCGGCGCGTACCTGAACGCGGTGTGCAACGCGGCCACCTGGACCATGCCGCACTTTCCGGTCTATCTGTGGACGCTGCCGATGTTCCACTGCAACGGTTGGTGCTTCCCGTGGACGGTGGCCATGCTGGGCGGCACCCACGTGTGCCTGCGCCGCGTCGACGCGGCGGCGATCCTGCAAGCGATGCGCGAGCATCGGGTCGACCACTACTGCGCCGCGCCGATCGTGCACAACCTGTTGATCGCCGCACCCGACGCGCTGCGCGCAGGGATCACGCAGACGGTGCGCGGCATGGTCGCCGGCGCCGCGCCGCCGGCCGCAATGATCGAGGGCATGGCGCGCATCGGTTTTCAGATCACCCATGTCTACGGCCTGACCGAGGTGTACGGCCCGGCGTCGGTGGCGGTCAAGCAGCCCGACTGGGACGCGCAGTCGCTGTCGGAGCAGACGCGCCTGAACGGCCGCCAGGGCGTGCGCTACGTGCTGCAGGACGGCATGACGGTGATGGATCCCGAGACGATGCGCGAGGTGCCCGCCGACGGCCAGACGATGGGCGAGATCATGTTCCGCGGCAACATCGTGATGAAGGGCTACCTGAAGAACCCGTCGGCCACCGACAAGGCCTTCGCCGGCGGCTGGTTTCACACCGGCGACCTGGCGGTGATGGAGCCCGACCGCTACGTGAAGATCAAGGACCGCAGCAAGGACATCATCATCAGCGGCGGCGAGAACATCAGCTCGATCGAGGTCGAGGATGCGCT
>JBGAMU010000027.1:0-43868 GCA_044222685.1 Burkholderiaceae bacterium | reverse complement strand
ACGAGTACTCCCATTTGACGTACGGTCGCACCAGGCTGCCGATGTCGAACGGGTCCTGCACGAAGTGCACGTAGTTGTCGCGCGAGCCCGGCAATTCGCCGCGCAGGGTGAACGGCGAACGCCCGGCCATCAGCAGCACCGGCAGTCGCGAGCGGAACAGGTTGTGCATGCCCATCGCCGCATTGGCCGTGCCGGCGTCGACATGCACCATCACACCCTGGCCACGCCCCGTGACCGCAGCAAAGCCACCGGCCATGTGCAGCGCGACGTTCTCGTGCGGGCACAGCCACACGCGCGGAAACGGGCGGCCACGGCGCGCGAACTCGGCCATCGCCTCGATCAGCGACACGTGGTCGGTGCCCAGGTTGGCGAAGACGTGCTCGACCCCGCACTCGGCCAGGCCGTCGAGGAAGTGCGCGGCGGTGCTGGGCGGCGCGCTGTCGGTGTCTTCAGTGGACATGGGTTGCCAATGGCAGGCGCGTCACGTCGTACTCGAACAACCAGTCGTAGCGTTCCCGCACGCGGCCGGGCTCCCATTCGCGGGCGACGTACTCGGCCGCCGCCGCGGGGTCGGCCAGCACCGGGTTGTGGAAGCGCAGGGCGTTGTCGGCCGCGCCTTGCACGATGCGGCCGGTGCGTTGCAATCGCAGCGATTCGAATCTGCGCAGCGCGCGTGGCACATCGTCGCCTTCGTCCATCTCGGTCAGGCAACGGGCCAGCAGCAACCCGTCCTCCAGCGCCATGTTCGCGCCCTGCGCCAGGAACGGCAGCGTCGGATGCGCCGCGTCGCCCATCAGGCACAGGCGCCCGCGCGTCCAGGCCTGCAACGCCGGGCGGCTGAGCAAGGCCCACTTGAAGGGCGTGTCCACCTTCTCGATGATGCGGTGGATGTCGTCGTGCCAACCCGCAAAGTGGGCGTGGCACTCGGCATGCGTGCCGGCGTCGTTCCAGGATTCGGCGCGCCAGTCGCCGGATTCGACGATGCCGACGAAGTTCAGCAACTCGCCGCGACGCAGCGGATAGGTGATGACGTGGCCGCCCGGGCCGACCCAGTTGACGCCGACGCTTGCCTGCAATGCGGCCGGCAGACGCGCCGACGGCACGACGGCGCGCCACGCCATCAGGCCTGTGTAGGCCGCGGCACCGGCGCCGAAGGCGGCCTCGCGCAAGGCCGAGTGCACACCGTCGGCGGCCAGCGCGGCGTCGCCGCAGAAGCGGCGCCCGTCGGCGGTGTGCAAGGTGATCCGGTCGCCCTGTTCTTCGAAGGCCTGTACCCGCGCATCCAGGCGCACGGCATCGGGCGCGAGCGCACGCACGGCCGCCAGCAAGACCTGGTGCAGGTCACCCCGGTGCAGCATCCAGTACGGCGCGCCGAAGCGGGCCTGCGCATCGGCACCGAGGTCGAACAAGGGCCAGGTGCGGCCACTGTTCCACAGGCGCACCTCCTTGGCTGCGGCGACGCAGGCCACCGCCTCGACGGCGGCGCCCAGGCCCAGCGCCTGCAGCACGCGCGAGCCGTTCGGCGCGATCTGCACCCCGGCGCCCAGCTCTTGCAGCACGCGGGCCTGCTCCAGCACCGTCACGGCCACTCCGCGCTGCAGCAGGGCGAGCGCGGCAGTCAGGCCACCCAGCCCGGCACCGGCGATCAGGACATGGGCAGCCGATGGTAGGGTCACGTGTGTCGTTCGCGGCTTGCCTTGTTAGCATGCTAAGCGCCATGCCAACGCGCCAGCAACCGGCGCGGGAAACCACCCCGGCAACCAGGAGACTCGCATGCCAGGAGGAGACCAGATGCGCAGACCATTGCTTCAACGGCTGCTTCAGTTGGCGGTGTTGACCCTCTGCGCCGGCCTCGGCATCGCCTTCAGCGCCGCCCACGCGCAGACCGCCGGCGGCGACTTCCCGAGCAAGCCCATCCGCCTGGTGGTGACGTTCCCGCCCGGTGGCAGCACCGACGCCGTGGTGCGCCTGATCGCGCCGCGTCTGGGCGAGAAGCTGGGCCAACAGGTGGTGGTGGACAACCGGCCTGGCGCCGGCGGCAACATCGGCCTGGCCGTGGTGGCCAAGGCCGACGCCGACGGCCATACGGTGGGCATCGGCGCGGCCGGCGGGCTGGCGGCCAACGTCAGCCTCTACGCCAAGATGCCCTTCGATCCCACCAAGGACTTCGCGCCGATCTCGCTGCTGGCGCACATTCCGTTCGTGCTGGTGGCACACCCGGGACTGCCCGTGAAGAACCTGGCCGAGATGCTGGCCCAGGGCCAGGCGGCGCCCGGCCGGCTGGCCGTGGGCCATGGCGGCAACGGCACGGCCATGCACTTGTCGGTGCAATTGCTCAAGCAGATGGCGAAGGTGGACCTCAGCGAGATCGCCTACAAGGGCAGCGGGCCTGCGGCGATGGACGCGCTGGGCGGCCAGGTGCAACTGGCGATGCTCGACGTGCCTTCGGCGCTGCAGCACATCCAGGCCGGCAAGCTCAAGGCGCTGGCCGTCACCGGCAGCGAGCGCCTGTCCTTCCTGCCCGAGGTGCCCACCATGGCCGAGGCCGGCGTGCCGGGTTACGAGTCCACCGGCTGGTTCGGCATGGTGGCCCCGGCGGCCACGCCGCCGCCCGTGCTGGCCAAGCTGCAAGCGGCGCTGTCGGCCGTGATGGCCGATCCGCAGGTGCAACGGGAGGCCCGCGCGGCGGGCGTGGACCTCACGCCGATGTCGGCGGCGGCGTTCGACCGCTTCATCCGCAGCGAAACCGCCAAGTGGGCCAACGTCATCAAGACTTCGGGCACACGTCTGGAATGAGCGCGGCATGAGCGCGCAGCGCGAAGTCACCGCCGACGTGCTCATCGTCGGCGGTGGCCCTGTCGGCCTGACCCTGGCCATGGACCTGAGCCGGCGCGGCCTGCAGGTGGCGCTGGTGGAGCGGCGCCACTTCCTGGAGCCGCCCAGCGTCAAGTGCAACCACGTCGCGGCGCGCAGCATGGAGCAGTTTCGCCGCCTGGGCGTGGCCCAGCGCCTGCGTGACAGCGGCCTGCCCGATGACTACCCCCACGACGTGGCCTTCCGCACCACGGTCACCGGGATCGAACTGGCCCGTGTGCCGATACCCGGCCGGCGCACACGCTTGACCGACCGCAGCGGCCCCGACGGCTGGTGGCCCACGCCCGAGCCGCCGCATCGCATCAACCAGATCTATCTCGAGCCGGTGCTGCTGGAGTACGTGGCCTCGCTGCCGAACGTGCAGCTGTTCCACCGCACCGAGGTGGGCGAGTTCACGCAGGACGAACAAGGCGTGACGGTACCGGGGCGCCATCTCGACAGCGGTGAGACGACGCACTTCTCGGCCCGCTACCTGGTGGGCTGCGACGGTGGCCGTTCCGCGGTGCGCAAGCAGATCGGCGCCGAACTCACCGGCACCCCGGTCATCCAGAACGTGCAGTCGACCTGCATCCGCGCGCCGGCCTTGCTGGGCCTGATCCCGCCGCCCACGGCCTGGGGCTTCTATGCGGTCAACACACGGCGCTGCGGCACGGTGTTCGCCATCGACGGACGCGAGACCTGGCTGGTGCACAACCATCTCAATCCCGACGAGCCCGACTTCGACGCGGTGGACCGCGACCAGAGCATCCGCCACATCCTCGGCGTGGGCGCCGAGTTCGAGTACGAGGTGCTGAGCAAGGAAGACTGGGTCGGCCGCCGGCTGGTGGCCGATCGTTTCCGCGACCGCCGGGTCTTCATCTGCGGCGACGCCGCGCACCTGTGGGTTCCCTATGCCGGCTACGGCATGAATGCCGGCATCGCCGACGCGATGAATCTGTCGTGGCACTTGTCGGCGCGCCTGCGCGGCTGGGCCGACGAGCGCATCCTGGATATGTACGAATGCGAGCGCCAGCCCATCACCGAGCAGGTGTCGCGTTTCGCCATGAACCACGCGGCGGCCATGATCAAGGCACGCGGCGCCGTGCCGCCGCGCATCGAAGAGCCAGGCTCCGAGGGCGACGCCATCCGCAGCGAACTGGGCCGGAAGTACTACGACTTGAACGTGCAGCAGTTCTGCTGCGCAGGGTTGAACTTCGGCTACTACTACGACAGCTCGCCCATCATTGCCTACGACGGCGAACAGGCACCTGTGTACTCGATGGGCAGCTTCACGCCGTCCACCGTGCCGGGTTGCCGCGTGCCGCACTTCTGGCTGCGCGACGGCCGCTCGCTGTACGACGCCTTCGGCAGCGACTACACACTGCTGCGTACCGACGCCGGCATCGATGCCGCGGGCCTGTTGCGCGCGGCGGCGCAGCGCAGCGTGCCGCTGACGCTGCTGGATCTGCAGGGCGAAACCCTGCCGCCCGAGTACGGGCACAAGCTGCTGCTGTGCCGCACCGACCAGCATGTGGCCTGGCGCGGCAACGCCGTGCCGGCCGAACCGCTGGCGCTGATCGACCAACTGCGCGGCGCCGCCGTGCGCCTGGAGGCCACGTGAACATCAGTGACGAAGAACGCCAGGCCCGCGTCGACCTGGCCGCCTGCTACCGCCTGCATGCGCTGAACGGCTGGACCGACCTCATCTTCACCCACATCTCGGCGCGCGTGCCGGGCACGCGCGACCAGTTTCTGCTCAACCCGTTCGGGCTGATGTTCGACGAGGTCACCGCGTCCAACCTGGTCAAGATCGACAGCGAAGGCCGACTGGTCGCGCCCAGCCCGCACCCCATCCACCGCGCCGGCTTCGTGATCCACAGCGCGGTGCACATGGCGCGGCCCGACGCGCACTGCGTGATCCACGCCCACACGCGCGCCGGCATGGCGGTGTCGGCACTGCAGTGCGGCCTGTTGCCGCTGACGCAGCACGCCATGCTGTTCCATGGTCGCGTGGCCTACCACGACAGCGAGGGCCTGGCCAACGACCCCGCCGAACGGATTCGCCTGGCCAACGACCTGGGCGACAAGCCGGTGATGATCCTGCGCAACCACGGCACCCTGGTGGCCGGCCAGACGGTGGGTCAGGCCTTCAGCATGATGTGGCACCTGGAGATGGCGATGCAGGCACAGGTGGACGCGATGGCCTGCGGCCAGCCGCTCAACCTGCCCAGCGACGCGCTGGGCCGGCGCGTGGCGGGCAGCGGCTTCAACACGCCGGGCGAGGTGCGCGCCGACGGCACCGTCAGCCCGCTCGGCCACCTGGAGTGGCCGGCGCTGCTGCGCAAGCTGGATCGCATCGACCCTTCCTACCGCGACTGAAACCGCGATTCAAACCGCAATCGACGAGGCGCTCAACATGCTCAGACGTGCACTGCTGGCTTTGATGGGCGTCGGCGCTCTCGCTGCGGCACCGGCTCAGGCGCAGGCTCAGGCCTGGCCCGACCGACCCATTCGCTTGATCATCCCCTACGCCCCGGGCGGCGGCGCCGATGGCGCGGCGCGCCTGATCGCCACGCAGCTGGGCAAGGCGCTCGGGCAGACCGTGATCGTCGAATCGCGCCCCGGCGCCAACACCACCATCGCCGGCGTCGCCGTGGCGCGCGCGCCGGCCGACGGCTACACGCTGTTGATGACCGGCGGCTCCACGATGTCGGTGCTGCCGTTGATGAGCGACAAGCTGCCCTTCGACCCGGTGGCCGACCTCGTGCCGCTGGGCATGGTGTCGCGTTTTCCGTTCATCGTGGTGGTGTCCTCCACGCACGAGGCCAAGTCACTGGCCGAGCTGCTGGCGCTGGCGCGCGCCAGGCCGGGTGAGCTGGCCTATGCGTCCAACGGCAGCGGCGGCATGGTGCACCTGGGCGTGGAGTTGATGGCCCATGGCGCACAGGTGAAGCTGAATCACGTGCCGTACAAGGGCTTCGCGCCGGCGCTGCCCGATGTGATCACCGGCCGCACGCCCTTGATGATGGCCGACTGGGCGCCGATCTCGGGGCAAGTGAAGTCGGGTGCACTCAGGCCCCTGGCGGTGACGTCGGCCAAGCGCTGGCCCTTGCTGCCCGACGTGCCGACGCTGGCGGAGCAGGGCTTTGCGGGCTACGACCTGGAGATCTGGTTCGGCCTGTATGCGCCGGCCCGGACACCGTCGACCGTGGTCACGCGCATCAACGACGAGATGCGCAGGTGGCTGGCCACGGCCGAAGCCCGCGAGGCCTTCGCCGCCATCGGGCACGACCCCGCGCCCAGTACGCCCGACGACGTGCGCCAGCGCATCGCCGCTGAACAGAAGCTGTTCGGCCCGGCGATCAAGGCGGCCAACATCAAGGCGGAGTAGCGCGCCGGGCCCGAAGACGATCCGCCCCGCTTCTAGTTCACGCTCGACAGCCAGGTGGCGAGCCGGGGGAACAGCAGCAGCAGCCCCACGCCCACCAGCTGCAGGATCATGAACTGCACCATGCCGGCGTAGATGTCGCGCATCTCCCACTGCGGCACCACGCCCTTCAGGAAGTAGGCCGACAGCGCGACGGGCGGGCTCAGCCATGCCGTCTGCAGCGTGACCGCCACCAGCGTGCAGAACCAGATCAGGTCGATGTTGGCGGCCTGCACGATCGGCAGCACGATGGGCACCACGATCAGCACGATCGGCACCCACTCCAGCGGCCAGCCGAGCACGAAGATCAGCGCCAGGATCACGATCAGCATCAGCATCGGCGGCAGCGACAGGCTGGTCAGCATCTGCGCCAGGAAGTCGGCGCTGCCCAGGCGCGAGAACACCGCGCCGAACAGGTTCGACGCCGTGACCAGCAGCAGGATCATGCTGCTGATCTCCAGCGTCGCCAGCATCGTGTTGCGCAGCTTGGGCCAGGTGAGACGCCGCGCGCCGACCACGAGCACGAAGGTGGCCAGACAGCCCACCGCGCCGGCGTCGGTGGGCGTGGCGATGCCGGCCAGGATGACACCCAGCGTCGACAGGATCACCACCACCACCGGCAGCACGCCGATCGCGAGATCGAGGATCACCGGGCCCAGCGAGGCCGGCCGCATCTCGGGCGGCAGCGCCGGGCCGAGTGTGGGGTTCAGCCAGCAGCGCACCAGCGTCCACGCGATGAACAGGCCCGACAGCATCAGGCCCGGCAGCACCGCGGCGGCGAACAGGTCGGTGGCCGGCACGCCGACGACCGGGCCCATCACGATCAGCATCACGCTCGGCGGGATCAGGATGCCCAGCGTGCCGCCGGCGGTGATGGCGCCGGCCGACATCTTGACGTCGTAGTTGCTCTTGATCATCGACGGCCCGGCCATCACGCCGAGCAGCGTGACCGAGCTGCCGACGATGCCGGTGGCGGCGGCGAAGATGGTGGCGGTGATCAGCACCGCGAGATAGAGCGAGCCGTTCAGCCCGGCCAGCAGCTGCTGGATGCCGTTGAACAGGCGCTCCATGATGCCCGACTGCTCGAGCAGGAAACCCATGAACAGGAAGAACGGGATCGCGGCGAGCACGGTGTCCTTCATCACCGAATAGGTCTGCAGCACCGCGAGATCGAACACCACCGGCCCGAGCGCGATGTAGCCGGTGCCGAGCGCCACCGCGCCGAGCGTGAAGGCGATCGGGTAGCCGACGAAGATGACGGCGAACAGCACCGCCAGCGCGGCGAGACCCAGCACTTCGTTGCTCAAATTGAATGCTCCGGCAACGCGTTGTCACGGTCGGCCCACTCGCCGCGCCGCAGCGTGTCGACGCACTTGAGGCATTCGCTCAGGCCCTGCAGCAGCAGCAGTGCGCCGGTGACCGGCATCGCCAGCTTGAACGGCCAGGTGATCGGCTGCCAGGCGCTCGACACGAAGGTCTCGTTCGTCGTGTAGGCCTTGACGAAGTAGCCCCAGCCGACGAACACGAACACGCCGGCAAACGGCAGCAGCATCAGCACATGGCCGCCGAGGTCGACCACGGCCTGGCGGCGCGGCGACCAGTTGGCGTACAGCGAATCGGTGCGCACGTGGCCCTTGCGCTGCAGCGTGTAGGCGGCACCGAGCATGAAGAAGGTGCCGTACAACATGAAGGTCATGTCGTAGGCCCACTGCGTCGGCGCATTGAACACGTAGCGGGCGATCACCTCCCAGCACAGCGACAGCACCATCGGCACGATCAGCCACGCGACCACGCGGCCCGAAGCGCGGGCCACGTGGTCGAGCGCGTGCGCAACCCGCAGGATCACTTCGCGTTCGGCGAATCCATGCCGAGCTGGTAGTACAGGCCGTTGATCTTGTTCCAGTACGGCACCACCAGCTTGGCGAAGGTGCGCTGCGAGTCGAGCGCCTCCTTGAAGAACGGGTTCTTCGAGGCCTCGCGGTCGTAGATCAGGTTGGTCGCCTTGATGAACGCGGGGAAGATGTCCTTCGGCGTGTCGTGCACGTTGACCTTGTGCTGGGTCTGCAGGGTCTGCAGCGCCTGCGCGTTGCGGAACACGTTGTAGGTGTAGGTCTCGGTCATGGTGGCCATCGCGGCGGCCTCGACGATCGCCTTCAGGTCGGCCGGCAGCTTGTTCCACGCCGTCTTGTTGATCAGCAGCTCGCCGACGTCGGTGCTCTGGTGCAGGCCCTGCAGGTAGTAGTGCTTGAACACGTTGTGGAATCCGAGTGCCATGTCGTCGGCCGGGCCGATCCACTCGGCTGCGTCGAGCACGCCGCGCTGCGCGGCCGGCACGATCTCGCCGCCGGGCATGGCCACCGCATTGACGCCCATCTCCTTGAAGATCTCGCCGACCAGCCCGGGAGGCGAGCGGTACTTGAGCTTCTTCATGTCCTCGAGCGAGTTGATCGGGTTCTTGAACCAGCCCAGCGGGTCGGGCCCCATCGGCTGCACCATGAACGGCTCGATGTTGAGCTTGAGCGCGTCGGAGAAGAACTTCTTGTACAGGGCGTAGCCGCCGCCCTGGAACAGCCAGGCCACGTGGCTCAGCTGGTCCATGCCGGTGCCGCCGCCGGCTGCCGGGTTGGAGTACAGGCCCGCGGCGGTGTTCTTGCCGCTCCAGTAGTGCGTCCAGGCATAACCGCCGTCGACCACGCCCTTGTCGACCGCGTCGACGATCTCGAAGGCGGCGACCACCGCGCCGTCGGGCAGCATCTCGAACTTCAGCCGCCCGTTCGACATCTTGTCGACGCGGTCGCCGAAGCGCTTCATCAGATCGAAATAGATGCTCGAGCTCGGCACGGCGGTCTGGATCTTCAGCCGCGTGACGCCCTGTGCGATCGCCGGTGCCGACACCAGCGTGCCGGTGGAGGCCGCCAGCGCCGCGGCGCCGGCGCCCAGCGCCAGGCGCCGGGTGGGATTCTTCGGTTGGTTCATTGCAGTCTCCTTCGCCCTTAGGTCGGTTGCTTGCACATGGAGCCGTCGTGGCGCGGCTCCGCCCATCATCCACTCATCCGTGCGCCGCCGGTCGCCGCGCATCCTCGCGGATCATGTCGACGGCCTTCTCGGCGATCATCACCGCCGCCGCATTGGTGTTGCCCGACACCAGCGTCGGCATCACCGAACAGTCGATCACCCTCAAGCCCTGCAGCCCGTGCACACGCAGGCGGGCATCCACCACCGCCTGCGCGTCGTCACCCATGCGGCAGGTGCCGCTCGGATGGAAGATGGTCGCGCCCGACTCGCGGCAGAACGCCAGCAGCGCGGCGTCGTCGCCCGCCGCCGGGCCGGGCTTGACCTCGCGTTTCACGTACGGGCGCATCGGCGCCGCCGCGGCAATCGCACGCGCGCACCGCACGGCGGCCACCGCGGTGCGCCGGTCGTCGTCGGTCGACAGGTAGTTCGGCTGCATCGCCGGCGCCACTTCGGGGTCGGCCGAACGGATCCGGATGTGTCCCCGTGAGCTCGGCCGCAGCTGGCACACCGACAGCGTGAAGCCCGAGAACGGATGCACCTGGCCGCCGGCCATGTCGGCCGACAGCGTGGCGACGTGGAACTGGATGTCGGGCCGCGTCGCATCGGGCTGTGCGCGCATGAAGCAGCCGCCCTGGTTGATGCCCACCGCCAGCGGCCCGCTGCGACGCAGCAGCCACTGCGCGCCGATCTTCAGCCGGCCCAGCCACGAGTTGAGCTGATCGTTGGTGGTGATCGGCTTGCTGCACTCGTAGATCAGCCGGATCTGCAGGTGGTCCTGCAGGTTCTCGCCGACACCGGGCAGCGCATGCACCGGCGTGATGCCGTGACGCCGCAGCAGCTCCGGCGCGCCCACGCCCGACAGCTGCAGCAACTGCGGCGACTGGATGGCCCCTGCAGCCAGCAGCACCTCGCCGCGGCAGCGTGCCGTGTGCGACATCCCGCCCTGCCGGTAGCGCACGCCGCTGGCGCGCGCGCCGTCGAAGAGCACAGCGTCTGCCAGTGCGCCGGTCAGCACCTGCAGGTTGGCGCGCCGCCGCGCCGGCGCGAGATACGCCTTGGCGGTGCTGCAGCGAAAACCCTTCCAGGTGTTGAGCTGGTAGTAGCCCGCGCCCTCTTGCCGCACGCCGTTGAAGTCGTCGGTGCGCGGCACGCCGATCGTCTGCGCGCCGGCGATGAAGGCCTCGATCAGCTCGTGCCTGGCGCCGATGTCCGACACCTTGAGCGGCCCACGATCGCCGTGGTGCGCGCTGGCGCCGCGCTGGTTGTGCTCGCTGCGGATGAAGTACGGCAGCACGTCGTCGTAGCCCCAGCCGCGGTTGCCGAGCGCGGCCCAGTGGTCGAAGTCCTCGCGCTGGCCGCGGATGTAGATCAGCCCGTTGATCGAGCTCGAGCCGCCGAGCGTCTTGCCGCGCGGCCAGTAGATGCGCCGGCCGTTCATCTGCGGCTCTGCTTCAGTCTCGAAGCACCAGTTGACGTCGCGGCTCCACATCGTCTTGCCGTAGCCGATGGGCAGGTGGATCCACGGCGAGCGATCGGGCGGCCCGGCCTCGAGCAGCAGCACGCGCGTGGCCGGATCCTCGCTCAAACGCGCGGCGAGCACGCATCCGGCCGATCCGGCACCCACCACGATGTAGTCGTACTCCTGCGTCACGCGCTGCTTGGAATTCGGAACGTTTCGATCCGATTTTGTGCGGATGCTAGGGCCGTACCGAGCGGAACACAATGTTCCGTTTCCCGCGTTTTCCCTGCCGGCGTTTCCCCTAGATGCCCCGTTCGCGTCCACCCAGCCCGGTCGCCGATGCCGCCGCCGGCGGCTCGTCGGCCGAGCGCTGCCTGCGCCTGCTGGCGGTGCTGGCGCAGGAGGGGCGTGCGCTGTCGCTGGCCGAGCTGGGCGTGCGCCTGGGGCTGCCCAAGGCGACCACCCATCGCCTGTGCACGCAGCTGCAGGACGGCGGCTTTCTCGCCCGCGACACCGACGAGAAGTGTTATGCGGTGGGCCCGGCGCTGCGGCGGCTGGCGCTGGACACGCTGAACCACGGCGTCGTGCGCGGGCTGCGCCACGAGGTGCTGGCTGCACTGGTGATGCAGGTCGGCGAGACCTGCAACTTCACCACGCTCGACGGGACGCAGGTGCTCTACATCGACCGCGTCGAGGCGCAGTGGCCGCTGCGCCTGACGCTCGACGTCGGCTCGCACGTGCCGCTGCACTGCACCGCGAGCGGCAAGCTGTTCCTGGCCCACCAGACGGCGCCACGGCGCGACGCGCTGCTGGGTACGCTGGCGTTGCCGAAGATGACGGGCCGCACGCTGACCACGCGCGCCGCGCTGCAGCGCGAATGCAGCCGCATCGCGGCGCAGGGTTATTCGTGCGACAACGAGGAGTTCATCGCCGGCCTGATCGCGGTGGCGGTGCCGGTGCGCGACGGCGAAGGCCAGGTGCGCGCGGCGATCGCCGTGCACGCGCCGGTGGCCCGCATGAGCCTGCGCCAGGCCACGGCAGCCCTGCCCAGGCTGCGCGTGGCCGCTACGCGGATGGAGGCGTTGCTGTAGCGGTTCGGCCTCAGTGCCGCGTGACCACCACCTCCACGTACTCGCTGGGAACGATCAGCGAGCGCGCGCCATCGCGGTTGAACTTGTTCAGCAGCGCCAGCATGTCGTTCTCGAGCGTCCAGGCCTTGTCGGCCGGCAGCGCGGCGAAGGCCTTGTGGGTCGGCCCGTACCAGGTGCGGAAGGTGTCGACGAAGTGCGCCGCCGAGCGGTAGCGGAAGTTGAACACCCGCGGCGTGATCGACACCGTGGCCGACGACCGCGGGAACAGCTCCAGCAGCCGCGACTCGGTGCCCCACAGCGACGGCGGCTTCACGCCGGCGGGCGGCGCCACGTGGCGGCCGAGCGTCTTGAACAGCTGGCCGATGAAGCCATCGGGCGTCCAGTTGGCCATGCCGATGCGGCCGCCCGGCCGGCACACGCGCAGCATTTCGGCCGCGGCCTTGTCCTGGTCGGGCGTGAACATCACGCCGAAGGTGGACAGCACCACGTCGAAGCTGTCCGCCCCGAAGGGCAGCGCCTCGGCGTCGGCCTCGCGGAAGCTCACCTCCAGGCGTTCGGCGCGTGCGCGCTCGGCGCCGCGCTCGAGCAGCGCAGCCACGTAGTCGGTCGAGGTCACCACGCCGCCACGCCGCGCGGCGGCCAGCGTGGCATTGCCGTTGCCGGCCGCCACGTCGAGCACCTGCTCGCCGGCCCGCAGGTCGCACGCCTCGGCGAGCAGCTCGCCCACCAGCTGCAGCGTGGTGCCGATCACCGCGTAGTCGCCCGACGACCAGGCCGCCTGCTGACGACCCTTGACGGCATGCAGGTCTGCGGTTGGCGTGGCGGCGACGGGGGAAGACAATGCACTCATGTTCGCGCTCCTGAAGGGTTTCGACGCGTTGCCGCCCGATGCAGGCAACGAGGCCCCACTGTGGCCGGGGCCCGTGGCAACCGGCGTGTAGGCCAGCATGGATATCAGCGTGGCAACGGCCGTGGACATGTCGGCGCTCGCCGGGGGGCTCGAGCTGCGGCTGCTCGGCCCGCTGGCGGTGCTGCGCGACGGGCGCGAGCTCGAGCTGCCGCGCTCGCGCAAGGCGCGCGCGATGCTGGCGGTGCTGGCACTGGCGCCGCGGCCGCTGTCGCGCGAGCAGCTGTGCGAGATGTTCTGGGACGGCCCGACCGATCCGCGCGCCGAGCTGCGCGGCGCGCTGTCGCGGCTGCGCGCCGTGCTCGACGAACCCGGCCGCGGCCGCGTGCTGGCCGACGGGCCCGGCGTGCAGCTGGATCTGGCCGATGCGCGGATCGACGTGCGCGCGCTCGAGGCCGCGGTGCGCAGTGGGGCGGTGCCGGGCGCCACGGCGCGCTTCGAGGGGGTGTTCCTCGAGGGCCTAGAGGTCGATCGGGCGCCCGCCTACGGCCACTGGCTGCTCGGCGAGCGGCGCCGCTGGCGCGGCCTGCAGGTGGCCCTGCTCGAGCGCCAGGCCGACCAGCTGGGCGCCGACTCCGACGAGGCACTCGACTGCATCGGCCGCTGGCTGCGCCTGCTGCCGCACGACCGGCGCGCCCACGAACGCATGCTGCAGGCGCTGGCCCGCCGCGGCCGCCTGCGCGAGGGCGACGAGCACCTGGCCGCCGCGGTGCGGCTGTTCGAGGCCGAGGGCCAGGACGCGGCGGGGTTGAGCGCGCTGTGGCGCACGGAGCGGGCCCGGCACGGCGCGGCCGCGCCGGCGTCGTCGCCGGACGCGGGGTCTGCGGGGACCGCTGTCGCCTGGGCGGCCGCGCCCGAGGCGACGCGCGCGGCGACGGCGCGTCACGCGTCGGTGGCCGTGATGCCGTTCGAGGAGTTGCCGCCCGCCAGCGCCGGCGGCTTAGGTCGCTACCTGGCGCACGACGTGACGATGCGCCTGTCCAAGCTGCGCAGCCTGTTCGTCATCGCGCCGGGCAGCACCACGGCGCTCGACGCACGCGGCATGGGCGCCGAGGAGGCGGCGCGCGTGCTTGACGTCGACTACGTCGCCAGCGGCCTGCTGCGGCGCACCGGGTCGCGCATCGCGCTGTCGGCGCAACTGGTGCACACGCGCAGCGCCCGCGTCGTCTGGGCCGACGAGCTGCACGCCACCGCGGCCGAGCCGTTCGAGGTGCTCGAGGAGCTCGGCAATCAGCTGGTCGCCGGCATCGCCGGCCAGGTGGAGCTGGCCGAGCGCCAGCGCGCGGTGCTCAAGCCGCCGGACACGCTCGACGCCTGGGAGGCGCATCACCGCGGGCTGTGGCACATGTACCGCTTCCGTCGCGAGGACAACGCACTCGCGCGCCACTGGTTCGAGCTGGCCACGCGGCTCGAGCCGTCGTTCTCGCGGCCGCACGCGGGCCTGTCGTTCACCTACTGGCAGAGCGCCTTCCAGGGCTGGGGTGATCGCGAGCGCGACACCGAGCTGGCCTGGCGCCATGCCAACGAGGGCCTGCTCGCCGACGAACGCGACCCCACGGCGCATTGGGCGCTGGGGCGGGCGTTATGGCTGCGCCGGCGCACCGGCGAGTCGCTGGCGGCGCTGAAGCAGTCGGTGCTGCTGAGCCCCAACTTCTCGCAGGGCCACTATGCGCTGGCCTTTGTGCAGGCGCAGTCCGGCGACGCCGGTGCGGCCCTGGTGGCGGCCGACCATGCGCGCGAGCTGAGTCCGTTCGATCCGCTGGCGTTCGCGATGCTGGCCACGCGCGCGCTCGCGCTGCTGCGGCTCGGCCAGGCGGACGAAGCCGCGCAGTGGGCCGTGCATGCGATCGCGCGGCCGAACGCGCACCTGATCATCCGCGGCATCGCGGCGCACTGCCTGGAGCTGGCCGGGCGCCACGACGAGGCGCTGCAACTGGCGCGCGCGGTGCGCGCGGAGCAGCCCGGCTACCGCGTCGACGACTTCCTGGCGGCGTTTCGCTTCGACGCCGACGGCGAGCAGATGATGCGGCGCGCCGCGGCCGGGCTCGGCCTCGACTGAGGCGAGGCCGCGCCCAAGCGCGTGCGGCGCTGCGACGCCGGCGGGCTCACCTGAGTCGGGCTTGACGCTGCTCAATTGGCGCCGCCCTCGGCCGCTCACACTGCGCTGCGTGGCGCCGAACGCGCTGCACAGGTGTTGGAGACAAACCAGGGCACGCCGATGCTGCAGATCCGAATCCATGGCCGTGGCGGCCAGGGCGTCGTCACCGCCGCCGAGATGCTGTCGGTCGCCGCCTTCGCGCAGGGGCGGCACGCGCAGGCGTTTCCGAGCTTCGGCTCCGAACGCACCGGCGCGCCGGTGGTCGCCTTCTGCCGCATCGACGACAAGGACATCCGCCTGCGCGAGCCGATCCTGGCGCCCGACGTGCTGATCGTGCAGGACCCGACGCTGCTGCACCAGGTGGACGTGTTCCAGGGCCTCAAGCCCGACGGCTACGTGCTGATCAACAGCCGCAAGACCTTCGACGCGCTCGGCGTCGGCGAGGTCGCGCGGCGCTTCCGCCACGAGCGGCTCATCACCGTGCCGGCGAGCGAGATCGCGCTCAAGCATCTGAAGCGCCCGCTGCCCAACGCGGTGCTGCTCGGCGGCTTTGCCGCGCTGTCGGGGCTGGTCACGCTCGACGCGGTGGCGCATGCGATCCGCGACACCTTCAGCGGCGCGGTGGCCGAGGCCAACGCGGCGGCGGCGCAGGAGGCGTACGACTACGTCAAGCGCGAACTCGAGGAGCTGAACATGACCCCCAACACGCCTGCGGCGTGGTCCCCCCAAGGGGGAGCAGGCCTCTCCGGGCGGCCGAGCGAGGCCTGACGTGCTCAAACAGATTGAAGGTTCCCGCGCCGTCGCCGAGGCCGTCGCGCTGGCGCGGCCCGAAGTGATCTGTGCCTACCCGATCTCGCCGCAGACCCACATCGTCGAAGGCCTCGGCGAGCTGGTGAAGAGCGGCGCGCTCGCGCCGTGCGAGTTCGTCAACGTGGAGAGCGAGTTCGCCGCCATGAGCGTGGCCATCGGCGCCAGCGCCGCCGGCGCGCGCGCCTACACCGCCACCGCCAGCCAGGGCCTGCTGTTCATGGCCGAGGCGGTCTACAACGCGTCGGGCCTCGGCCTGCCGATCGTGATGACGGTGGCCAACCGCGCCATCGGCGCGCCGATCAACATCTGGAACGACCACAGCGACAGCATGAGCCAGCGCGACTGCGGCTGGATCCAGCTGTTCGCCGCGCACAACCAGGAGGCGCTCGACCTGCACATCCAGGCCTTCAAGCTGGCCGAGGAGCTGAGCCTGCCGGTGATGGTGTGCATGGACGGCTTCATCCTCACGCACGCGGTGGAGCGCGTGGACATGCCCACGCAGGCGCAGGTCGACGCGTTCCTGCCGCCGTACGAGCCGCGCCAGCTGCTCGACCCGGCCGACCCGGTGAGCATCGGCGCGATGGTCGGGCCCGAGGCCTTCATGGAGGTGCGCTACCTGGCGCACGCCAGGCAGCTGATGGCGCTCGAGCGCATTCCGCAGATCGCCGCCGAGTTCGCGCAGGTCTTCGGCCGCACCACCGGCGGCCTGGTGCGCCCGTACAAGACCGAAGATGCCGAGACCATCGTGGTCGCGCTTGGCTCGGTGCTGGGCACGCTGAAGGACACGATCGACGAGATGCGTGACGACGGCATCAAGATCGGCGTGCTGGGCATCCACTCGTTCCGCCCGTTCCCGCTGGCGGCCGTGCGCGCCGCGCTCGAGCACGCCAGGCGCGTGGTCGTGCTCGAGAAGAGCTTCTCGGTCGGCCTCGGCGGCGTGGTCTCCACCGACGTGCGGCTGGCGCTGCACCGCCTGGGCCAGCACGGCTACACCGTGATCGCCGGCCTCGGCGGCCGCGCCATCACCAAGGCCAGCCTGCACCGCACGCTGCGCGAGGCCATCGCCGACAAGCTGCCGCCGTTGACCTTCATGGACCTGGACTGGCGCATCGTCAATCGGCAGCTCGAACGCGAAGCCGCGATGCGGCGCAGCGGGCCGATCGCCGAGAACCTGTTGCGCGACGTGGGTTCGGTCGCCTCCAAGGTGAATTGAGATGAACGCCCCCGTCAAGTTCTACCAGACCGGCACCTTCACCGTCGGCAACCGGCTGCTCGCGCCCGAGCAACGCAGCGTGCAGTCGTCCAGCGAGCGCAGCAACTCGCTGACCAGCGGCCATCGGGCGTGCCAGGGCTGCGGCGAGGCGCTGGGTGCACGCTATGCGGTCGACGCCGCGATGCGCGCCACCGGCAACAAGCTGATCGCCGCCAACGCCACCGGCTGTCTGGAGGTGTTCTCGACGCCGTATCCCGAGACGAGCTGGCAGCTGCCGTGGATCCACTCGCTGTTCGGCAACGCGGCGGCGGTGGGCACCGGCATCGCGGCGGCGCTGAAGGTCAAGGCGCTCAAGGGCGGCGACGCCGAGGTGCGCGTGATCGCGCAGGGCGGCGACGGCGGCACCACCGACATCGGCTTCGGCTGCTTGAGCGGCATGTTCGAGCGCAACGACGACGTGCTGTACATCTGCTACGACAACGAGGCCTACATGAACACCGGCGTGCAGCGCAGCAGCGCCACGCCGCCGGGCGCGCGCACCGCCACCACCATGGCCGTCGGGCCGCAGCCGGGCGCCGAGTTCGGCAAGGGCAAGAACCTGCCGCTGATCGCGATGGCGCACGAGATCCCCTACGTGGCCACCGCCACCGTGGCCGACCTGCGCGACCTGGAGGCCAAGGTGGAAAAGGCGATGTCGATCCACGGCGCGCGCTATCTGCACGTGCTGGTGCCGTGCCCGCTGGGCTGGGGCGCGGCCAGCCACGACACCATCCGTCTCGCGCGGCTGGCACGCGAGACGGGGATCTTTCCGGTGCTGGAGGCCGAGCATGGCGAGGTGACGGCGGTGACGAAGATCCGCCACCGCGTGCCGGTGGAGCAGTACCTGCAGCCGCAGAAGCGCTTCGCGCATCTGTTCGGCAAGCCCGGGCATCCCGAGATGGTGGCCGCCATCCAGGCCGAGGCCGACCGCAACATCCGCCGCTTTCACCTGCTCGACGACGAGGTGGCCGCATGACGACGACACCTGGCGCCAAGCCGTTCGCCATCACGCTCGACCCGGGCTCGTCGCTGGCCAATCACACCGGCAGCTGGCGCACGCAGCGCCCGGTGTACGTCGACCGGCTGCCGCCGTGCAACGCGCAGTGCCCGGCGGGCGAAGACATCCAGGGCTGGCTGTACCACGCCGAGAGCGGCCACTACGAGGCCGCGTGGCGCCACCTGACGCGCGACAACCCGTTCCCCGCCATCATGGGCCGCGTGTGCTACCACTCGTGCGAGGGCGTGTGCAACCGCGCCCAGCTCGACGCGGCGGTGGGCATCAACTCGGTCGAGCGCTTCCTCGGCGACGAGGCGATCCAGCGCGGCTGGCGCTTCGAGCCACCGGCACAGAGCAGCGGCAAGAAGGTGCTGGTGGTCGGCGCCGGGCCGTCGGGCATGTCGGCGGCGTACCACCTGCGCCGCCGCGGCCACGCCGTGACGGTGATGGAAGCCGGCCCGCTGATGGGCGGCATGATGCGCTTCGGCATTCCGCAATACCGGCTGCCGCGCGACGTGCTCGACGCCGAGATGCAGCGCATCGTCGACATGGGCGTGCAGGTGCAGCTGAACGCCAAGGTGGCAAGCATCGAAGACGCGATGCAGGGCTTCGACGCCGCCTTCCTGGCCGTGGGCGCGCACATCGGCAAGCGCGCGTTCATCCCCGCGAAAGACGGCTCGCGCATCCTCGATGCGGTGAGCGTGCTGCGCAGCATGGAGGGCGAGAGCAAGCCGATGCTCGGCCGCCGCGTGGTGGTGTACGGCGGCGGCAACACGGCGATCGACGTGGCGCGCACCGCCAAGCGGCTGGGCGCCACCGAAGCCATCGTGGTCTACCGCCGCACGCGCGAGAAGATGCCCGCGCACGACTTCGAGGTGGAAGAGGCGCTGCAGGAAGGCGTGATGGTCAAGTGGCTGTCGACCATCAAGCAGCAGGGGGCAGACGGCAACGACAGCGCGCTGACGATCGAGAAGATGGTGCTCGACGCCAAGGGCAACCCGCAGCCCACCGGCGAATTCGAGACGCTCGAGGCCGACAGCCTGGTGCTCGCGCTCGGGCAGGACGTGGACCTCTCGCTGCTGCACGGCGTGACGGGCCTGGAGGTGAAGGACGGCGTGGTGCAGGTGAACCCCGCCACGCTGATGACCGGCCGCGCGGGCCTGTTCGCCGGCGGCGACATGGTGCCCGCGGAGCGCAACGTGACGGTGGCGGTCGGCCACGGCAAGAAGGCGGCGCGCCACATCGACGCCTGGCTGCGCGGCGAGCACACCGCCACCGCCGCGCCGGCCGCGGCGCCCAAGCATGCACCGGCCACCTTCGAGCGGCTGAACACCTGGTACTACAGCGACGCACCGAAGACGCTGCGCCCGCAGCTCGACATCGCGCGGCGCACCAGCAGCTTCGACGAAGTGCAGGGCGGCCTCACCGAGGCCAATGCCCTGTTCGAGGCGCGCCGCTGCCTGAGCTGCGGCAACTGCTTCGAGTGCGACAACTGCTACGGCGTGTGCCCCGACAACGCCGTGATCAAGCTCGGACCGGGCAAACGCTTCGAGTTCAACTACGACTACTGCAAGGGCTGCGGCATGTGCGTCGCGGAGTGCCCGTGCGGGGCCATCGAGATGGTGGCGGAGGAGGGGTGACGAACCGGCCACCGGGCCGCCAGGGTCCGTGGAGTGACCGACGATGCCGCACTCAGCCTGGATGCCGAACGCCGACAACTGGTGCCCCTACTACGAGATTGCGGACGTGGTCGCGTGGGCTGAGTTGTTGCGACATCACTTGCCGGCATTGCTCGCCAAGCTCGTAGCGATCTGCGCATACGACGAGAGCGACTACGCGTTGCCAAGCGCGCAGGCCTAGCATGCCGTTCGACGAGGGTCTGGCCACGGTCGTGCATGTCGCGCACCTGGTCGCAAGCGATGGCACGCTCGAGGCAGTATCCGATCTTGCGATCGACATGGCCGCTGAACGACGGGTGGTTGGCGGACCGTGGAAGCGTTATGAAGACAAGGACGACGAGTAGCCCGCTATCGGCGGCTAGCCCCTTGTGCATGGCGGCAATCCGGCGATGAGGTCGTGCGCGGCTTGGCGCGCGCCACGCTCGCGCGCACCCGCGCGGGCTTGCCTGCTTCATCGACGACCGCGGACACCTCGGGACGGGGAAGTCCCTTTCATTCGTTAGGCCTCACGAAACCCATGCGGAGTGCTACAGCGCCGTTGCTGCTGCTTGGCACTAGGGCCGCGAACCGGTCAGTGTCATCATCCGCTTCGCGGCCCAAGCGCCAACCCGACGGGGCCCGCTCAGCTCAAACGCTAGGCATCACACAACAGCAACCTTCACGCCACCGGAAATGCACGAATACACCATCCGTCCGGCAGCGCCCGAAGACGCCATTCGTTTGGCGGAGATCTATAACCCGTACGTGCTCAACACAGCGATCAGCTTCGAGGAATCACCGGTCGAACCCACGGAGATGGCCGCTAGGGTCGAAAAGCTTTCGCAAGCAAGTCTGCCTTGGCTTGTCGCTGAGCACAACGGCACTGTTGTAGGCTATGCATATGCTACGAAATGGCGGGAACGACATGCATATCGCTTTTCCGTTGAGTGCACTGTCTACGTGGCCGAAGACTTTCATGGCAAGCGTGTTGCGCACGCCCTATATGAAGCGCTCTTTCAGAAGCTCAGGGTCGGCGGCTTCCACGCGGTCTTAGCTGTAATCGCACTTCCGAATCCGGCAAGTATCGGTCTGCATGAGAAATTCGGGATGCAGAAGGTTGCGCACTTCTCACAGGTCGGCTTCAAGTTTGGCACGTGGCACGACGTTGGAAACTGGCAGATCACTCTCTAAGTCTGGAGGCCTGTTGCTGCTATGGCTAGTTGGAGGAGCATGTACTAAAGCAGGCATCTACGCTGCTCGAAGCTATCTTCACAATCGCCAGCGGTGAGGCGGCGGCGGACGGCATTCAGGAAGCATGGCGTACGACCTTGATCTCGCCCAGCGCGTTCGTGACGCCCTTGGCCAGTGGCCCGGGGTATCCGAGCGCAAGATGTTCGGCGGGCTGGCTTTCCTTGTCGACGGGAAGATGTTTGTGGGAATCTCGGGCTCGATGCTCATGGCGCGAATCGGGACCGAACACTACCTGGATGCACTGGCTCTGCCGAATGTTCGCGAGATGTCCTTTACCGGGCGTCCTATGAAGGGCTACGTGTATGTCGATCCTCCTGCGCTCGAATCGAAGCAGGATCTCGAGTCTTGGGTCACCTGGTGCGTCAAGTATGTGGGCGCCCTGCCACAGAAGGTGGCGAAGTGAAGGAGGGTTGCCGCTCTGACGGTCGATCTGCGGGAGTACCAACCTACCAGCAGATCCGCGTTCTGCCATGCATTCGTGAGAAGACTTCGTTCGCTCCCTTCGCCTGCACACCTTGAATACCGTACTCGTCCGCCAGGCTGTCGCTGCCGATCTCGAGCCGCTTGCGCTTCTATTCGACCAGTACAGGCAATTCCAAGGTCAGCCATCCAATCTTGCGACCGGCCGGACGTTTCTGGCCGAGCGGTTCGATCACGGTGAGTCGACCGTCTTTGTAGCTACCGTCGAGGGCGCTGCTATCGGTTTCGCTCAGCTGTACCCGAGCTACTCTTCGGTTTCGCTGTCTCGGGTCTTCATCCTGAATGACCTCTTTGTGCATGAATCAGTGCGTCGTCAACAAGTCGCATCTGAGCTGCTGGCGGCGGTCGAGGCGTTCGCGTGGTCGTTTGGCGCATCGCGCGTCACGCTCAACGTTGCGCGCACGAACGTCGCAGCCCAGCACGTCTACACTGCGCGCGGCTGGAAGCAAGACGACCAGTTCTTCATGTTCCACTGCTTTCGTCCCGGCCCGTAAATATCCCAGCGCACGCCCTCTCTTCATGTACTCCGCCACCTTCATCTTCGCCAAAGGCGAGTGGGACGATGAGTTCCACAAGCTCGACGGGCAGATTGCCGCAGCGGCACGCGCCACTCCGGGTTATCTCGGCGAGGAGTGCTGGGAGAACAGCGCCACAGGTCTCGTCTCCAACGTCTACTACTGGGATTCCTTGGAGTCTCTCCAGCGACTCATGCGCAATCCAGCGCATCTGGAGGCCAAGGCCAAGCAAGCCAATTGGCTTGCCGGCTACCAAGTCATCGTCTCTCAGGTGCTTCGGGTCTACGGTGACTCCAAGCTTGAAGGCAAGCTTCCAGTCACCAGTGCGGCCTAGCCCCTCGCTCGAGAATCCGGTCCATGGCAAAGTACCTCGGCTCTTGTCACTGTGCTGGCGTGCGCTTCGAGATCGACACCGATCAGCCGCTTGGGCCTTACTTCCGGTGCAACTGCTCCTTGTGCTCTCGCAAGAACGCAATCATGGGTGCGGCACCACGGTCATCGCTCAAGGTCACGGCGGGCACCGATCTTCTGAGCACCTACACCTGGAACACGCGCGAAGCGCAGCACTACTTCTGCAAGGTCTGCGGCATCTACACCCATCACGTCATGCGCGGAGAGACCACCACCGTCGGCCTGAACATGGCATGCATCGAAGGCTTCGATGTCCTTGCGCTCGGCGAGGTGCAGGTGGGCAACGGCAAGAATGAGTGGTCGTTGGTTCAGGGCACCGGCGCAGCCTGACCGCCTTGCTCCATGCAGACCCGCCCCCTCCAGCTCTATCGCGGCAGCTGCCATTGCGGCTCGGTGCGTTTCGAGATCGAGACCGACTTTCCCGAGCTCACCACCTGCGATTGCTCGATCTGCAGCAAGAAGAACGCGCTGATGGTCAAGGTCCATCAAAGCCGGTTCAAGCTGCTGCAGGGCGAGGAGTTCCTCACCGAGTACCAGTTCCATACCCGCACGGCCCGTCACTTCTTCTGCAAGGTCTGCGGGATCTACCCATTCCACCGCAAGCGCGTCACACCCGACCACCTGGGCATCAATGTCTTCTGCCTCGAAGGCTTCGAGCCCGATGGCATCCCGGTGCGGCAGACCGTCGGGGCGGCGATGCCGTGACGCGGCTGCGTGCTTCCACCAGGCGATAGATCATGCCCCTGCTCGGTTCGGCTGCCATGCTGCTGTCGTTCGACATCGAGGCCGATGCCGTCGACGAGCACGATCGCTGGCACACGCACGAGCACCTTCCGGAGCGTCTGTCGATTCCCGGCTTCCTGCGCGGCACACGCTGGATCGGCACTGCGGCAGGGCAACCGCGCTACATGGTCGTCTACGAAGTCGAGAGCCTCGCCACGCTGGCGTCCGACGCCTACCTGGCCCGGCTGAACGACCCGACGCCCTGGACGGCGCGGATGATGCCGCACTATCGCGGCATGAACCGGGGCCTTTGCGCCGTGCTCGGCAGCCTCGGCTTCGGGCAGGGCGGTGTGGCGGCGCTGATCCGCTTCGCGCCATCGGCATCGGCATCCGCACTCGCATCCGCAGCGCTGGTCCGCTGGCTGCTGGACGAGGCGTTGCCGGGTGCGGCTTCGCAGCCGGGCCTGGGCAGCGCTCACCTTCTGCAAGGGGCGCAGGCCGCGGCGATGACGAACGAGCAGCGCATCCGGGGTGCCGATCGCGCAGTCGACTCGGCGATCATCGTCACGGGGTATGACGACGCTGCCGTCGCCGCGTATGCGAAGCAGCTGTGTGCTGCGGACGGGCTGCCGGGACACGGCGCCGGTGAACCGACCTGCGCGACCTATCGGCTGAGCTACTCGCTGGCGAATGCGGAGATGGACGCGCGCACCGGCGAGGACCGCGCTTGACCAACGGCAAGACGCCCGACGCGCCGCTCGCGTAGGCTGCTGTTAGCGATCAGGCTGGCGTCCGCGGGGCGCCGCGTCGCGCGCGCCACGTTGCATGTCCACCCCCACCACCCGCGCCCTCCTGCAGAACCTGCTGCTCGCCGCCACGGCGCTGGCCGTGGTGCACGCAGTCGGCACCATCGGCTTCGTGATCATCGACGCGTCGCGCGGCGGCCATGCGACCTGGTTCGACGCGTTCTACATGACGTTCATCACCGTGGCGACGATCGGCTACGCCGAGACGATCGACCTGTCGGGCAGTGTGGGCGGGCGCGTCTTCAACGTGGGCATCGCGATCGCCGGCATCGGTTTCATCTGGGTGATGTTCTCCAATTTCACGGCGCTGCTGCTGGCGCGTGCGCTCGATCCGGCGCGCGCGCGGGCGCGTTTGCTCAAGGAGGTGGGTCGCATGAACGGGCACTACATCATCTGCGGCCTGGGCCGCATCGGCGCCGGCATCGCGCAGGAACTGCGCACCACCAGCCACGCCTTCGTGGCGATCGAGGCCTCGCAGGCCGGCGCCGACGCCTACCACCAGAATCGCGGCGACGGCACCGAGGTGCGCGTGATCGTCGACGACGCCACCGACGACGCGGTGCTCATGTCCGCCGGCCTGGCGCGCGCAGCCGGCGTGTTCGCGGTCACCGGTGACGACTCGAAGAACGTGCTCATCTCGCTTTCGGCCAAGCAGCTCAACCCGGCGGCGCGTGTGGTGGCCCGCGTGCACGACGTGGCCAACGTGGCCAAGTGCCGGCGCGCCGGCGCCGACGAGATCGTGTCACCCGACTTCACCGGCGCGCTGCGGCTGGCCGGCGCGATGCTGCAGCCGCAGGCGGCCGGCTTCATCGACGAGCTGCTGCACCGGGCCGACGCGATGCGTGTGGTCGACGTGCAGATGCCCGCGGCCTTCGTCACGCGGCCGATCGGGGACCTGCAGCTGCGCGCCAGCGAGTACCTGGTGATCGGCATGCGCCGCGACGGCCAGCTGCACCTGAACCCGGAGCCCGACATGCTGCTGTCGCCAGGCACGGCGCTGATCGCGATGGCCACGCCCGGCGGCGCCGCCGAGTTGCGGCGCTGGGTGCAAAGTGCCGCATGATGGCGGCATGGCGCTGCTCTTCGTCTACGGGTCGTTGAAGGAAGGTTTCCCGAACTTCCACGTCAACGCCGGCCGGCGCGTCGCCGGCGTCTATCGCACGGTGCAGCCGTATCCGCTGTATCTCGCCGACGGCCGGCTGCCGTGCCTGCTGGCCACGCCCGGCACCGGTCATCGCGTGATCGGCCAGCTGTTCGAGGTCAACGCCCAGGCGCTGGCGGCGATGGACGCGCTCGAGCGTGTCGGCGAGCCGGGTGGCTACGACCGCGTGGTGCTCGACGTCGAGCCGGTTGCGGACGCGCCGCCGCCCACCGCGCCGACCACGGCCTTCGTCTACGTGCAGTCGGCGTCGCGCCTGGCCACGCCCGGCCCGCATGTCGGCCCGCTGGCCGAGTACACGCCGGACCATGCCAGGTCGCTCGACTGGTAGACGATCGCCGCGTGCCCGCCCGCCGCACGTGGCCTTGGCGCTTGTCGCGAGCCTGCTCGTGGCTGGCCCCGGGCCGGGCCGTGCTCAGGGGGCGTCGGCGATCAGCACGCCGCGCTCGTGGACCTACCAGACCTACGATCGCAACGCCGCCAATGCAGCGGGCTATGGCGGGCCCGGAACCAGCCACATCCGGCTCGACGGCAGCGAGGGCGACTACCGGATCACGATCGTCGCGCCCGGGCTGGCCACCTGCTACGCCGCGCCGCTGAAGGCAGCGGTCGAGCGCACCGTGACCACGCTCATCATCACGGCGGAGCCGCGCATCCCCGGCTGCGATGCGGTGCGCTTCGTCATCAAGGCCGACGGCACCGGCGGCCGGCGCGAGACGCGGGTGGGCACCAGCTGGCGTTGGGATCGGCTCGATCGCGGACTCGCGGCGCGCGATTAGGGTTGGGCCGCATTCGGCGTGGTTCGTTCGCGTTGACCCAGAAGCGTGATCCCGCTTATCCTGCACTCGCTCTGTTCCCTTCCAATGAGTTTCTTGGAGAAATGCAGATGCACATCCGCAGCACGATCGCGCTGGTTTCGGCACTCCTGGCATGCACGTCCGCTTATGCGCAAGATGTCCCGGTGACACCCAAGGAGATCCAGGACACTTGGGTTGGCAAGACGCTTGTGGGCTCCACTGCCAACGGTGCAGCCGCGACGATGCGACTTCACGCAGACGGCACTGCCACGGTGTCCGCGGGCTCGACCAATGACACCGGTACCTGGCGAATCTCAGAGCAGGGTTACTGCACCACCTGGAAGTCCATCCGAGCCGGACAGGAGCGCTGCTTCACGGTCAAGCGCTCGGGTACCAAGTCGACTGTGCTCAATCCCGATGGCTCCGTGAGCGGCTTCTTCACTGAGATCAAGTAGCCTGCGACGGTTCCGCGGTGCGTGGCGCGTGGCGGCCCTAGCGCGGGCGCCGCCACGCCATCAGCAGCAGACCCAGCAGCAGCGCCGGCCACAGCCACGACAGCGCGGTGCCCAGCCGCGTGAACAGCGTGTCGACGCGCTGCACCGGCAGCGCGCCGGTCAGCACGGCGGCGGTTGCGCCGCTGACGGTCTGGGCCCGCACACGGCCCTGCGCATCGCTGATCGTCAGTTGACCCTCGCGTGCCGAGCGCAGCAGGCCGACGCCGTTCTCGATGCCGCGCAGCACGGCCATGCGGCTGTGCAGCCAGCCGTCGGCGCCGAAGTCCCAGGCGGGCACGACCAGCGCGGCCACGTCGGGCTGCGCGCTGCGGCGGATGGTGGCGGGGAAGTCCATGTCCTTGCAGATCGCGAGCGCCAGCGTGCGGCCGTCGACTGACCGCTTGACAGTCGTGTCTGGCCCCTTGGCAAAGCGGGCTTCCAGACCCTGCACCAGATGCTGCTTGCGATAACGCATCAGCGTGCCGGAGGCGGCTTCGATCCACCAGGCTTCGTTGTGGTTGCCCTCGGGGCCGAAGACGCCGAAGCCGACCACCAGATCGGCCTTCGCGCTGCGGGCCGCCGCCCCGAGACGTTGCGACAGCGCGTCGACATCGGTGGACGCGATGTCGCCGATGCGCTCGGGCAGCAGCACCAGCCGCGGCTGCGATGGGGCGATCCGCGCCACCGCCACCTCGTAGTCGGCCAGCAGTCGCTCGAACGCCTCGGGGTTGTTGCGGCGGTCGACGAGGCGGGCGTCGATGGCCACCGCCGCCACCGGCACCGTGACATCGCCGGGTGGTTGCTGCAGTCGCCACACGCCGAAGGCGATCGTGGCCACGAGAACCAGCACCGCCGAAGCCAGCGGCACGCGGCCGACGCGCAGGCGCGAGCTGGGGTCCGCCGCCATGGCGAGCACCGACGCGACGACGCCCATCACGAACGTGATGGCCGGCGTGCCGCCGAGGCTGGCCACCTGCACCAGGGCCAGCGCATCGGCCTGGGTGTAGGCCAGGCTGGCCGCGGTGCCGTCGGGTGAGCTGGCGGCCAGCAGGGCATCGAACGCCGCGAGCACGATGCCGAACGCGAACGGTGTGCACCAGGCCGGCCCGCGCCGATGCACGGCCCGCGTGACGACGATCACCGCCGCCCATTGCAGGGCCATGGCCGCCGCGATGCCCATCACGACCGGCAGCGGCATCAAACCTGCCAGGTACGACCACGGCAGCACCGGTCCGATCAGCGCCGCGGCCAGCGCCAGTGCAGCGGCCTCGCGGGCCGACGCGTGCAGTGCTGCCACCAGAAGCGGCACCGGCGCCAGCAAGGCCAGCCACCACAGCGGCTCGAGCCCGTAGCCGAAACGCATGGCGACGCCCGCGGCGATGGCAAGCGCCCACCGCGCGGACCGCGGCAGAGTGGACGGCGCCAACGCGTTCATGGACTGCCGCCCGGCTGCGGCGTTACAGCGCGTCGAGCGGATAGATCGGCCGGCGCACGTGCTGGAAGTTCAGCAGCGCGTAGTCGGAGGTGCACACGCCCGTGCCGGCGCATTCGACGATGCCGCGCGCCAGCGGGCGCAGACCGGCGCGCCAGTGCACCCGGCTCTTCAGCATCAGGTACTTCTTGCGCTCGGGCGCGATGCCGACGGCGGTGAAGGCGGCCAGGTCGTGCGGCTCCACGTGGTTGCTGATCACCACGATCTCGATGCCCCCGACGACGAACACGACGGTCGGGCCCATGTGGTTGGTCTCGCCGCGCGCCATCGGGCCGTAGTTGCGATAGACGCCGTCGCTGATCAGCCGCACGCGGCCGGTCACGGTGCGCGGCTCGCCCTTCAGGCCGATGGCGGGCATGTCGAGCTTGCCGCCGAGCGGCAGCGTCACGGTAGCGCCGACACCGGCACGCGCCATCACCTGCACCGCGTGCGGATCGAAGATCGCGAAGGCGGCAGCGTCGGTGAGGCCGGCGTCGAGCATCGCGCCCAGCACCGTCATCGTGTCCATCGTGCCGCCGGAGGCGCAGTTGTCGCTGTGGTCGAGCAGCACGATCGGGCCGCTCTTGCCGTCCGCCGCCTCGGCGAGCTGCTTCGCGCGCGCCATCGAGGTCGCCAACGGTTCGATCTGGTAGACGAAGGCCTTGCGCTGCGACCAGGCCATCTCGAGCAGCTCGTCGCACCAGCGGCGCGCCAGCGCGGCGTCGCCGTCGGTCACCACCACCGCCGACAGGCCGGCGTTGTGGATGTCGGCGTTCGGAAAACCGACGAACACCGACGCACACAGCGCGCCGTCGCGCTCCATCTCCTTGCAGCGCAGCTGCAGCTCGCGGTTCGGCGAGTCGTCGCTGCCCTGGCGCATCACGTGCGGCAGCATCGGCTTGTTGCCCCAGGCCATCGCGGGTTTCGCCTTGCCGGCCAGCAGGGCCAGGATCGCGCGGCCGGCGCGCTGGCCGGTCTCGTACATGTCGATGTGCGGATAGGTCTGGTAGCCGGCGACCACCGTCGCGTGTTCGGCGATCGCCGGGTAGAAGTTGGTGTGCATGTCGAGTGCGACGCCGATCGGCACCATCTTGTCGATCGCGCGCAGCCGGCGCAGCAGCTCGCCTTCGCCGTCCTCAAAGGTCTGCGTCACCATCGCACCGTGCAGGTCGAGCAGCACCGCGTCGCAGCCGGCGGCCACCGCGGTGCAGATCTTGTCGCAGATGAACTCGTAGGCGCTGTTCTCGACCAGGCCGCTCGGCCACGCGCTGGCCGCGATGGGGATCTCGATCTGCGCGCCGGCGCCTTCGGCCAGCTCGATGAACGCACCGATCGCCGAGCCGGTGCCCTTGTAGGCGGCATAGGCGTCCTTGCCCGAGGGCGGCACCTCGCCGCCGTGCGCAAAACGCGCCAGCGGCGTGGGCACCGGCGAGTAGGTGTTGGTCTCGTGCTTCATCTGGGCGATGACGATCTTCATGCGAGGCTCCGGCGAAGAGTGCGACGCCATCGACCGACGCCGCTGCTGGCAGTATTGCCCAAGACGGGGTCGGTGACGGGCGTCATTCGGTGATACAACGGCCCGCGGCGGCATGCGCGGGTCAACGGTTCGCGCCTCGTGGCTGCCGTCGCAGAAGGCGCGCCTCGTTGGAATCGTTCGATCTCGTCCCGCACCCGCAACACCCGCCAGCCGCCATCCGCGGTGTCCAGGCACGCCTGCTCGGCCTCGACGCGGACCGGCTGCTCCTGCGCTGGCGTGTCGACGGTGCGCGTTCGCTGATCCTGCCGCCTGCAGCGGACACGGCGCGGGCCGACGGCTTGTGGCGGACGACCTGCTTCGAGCTCTTCCTCCAGCCCGACCCGGGCCAGGCCTACGTCGAATGGAACTTCTCGCCGTCGGGCCGCTGGAACGCCTACGATTTTGCGGCGTACCGCGAGGGCATGGCGCCGCGGCTGCTGCGACTCGGCCCCGAGACCTCGATGCGCATCGACCCCGACCAGTCCGCGCTGACCTTCGATGCCGCGCTGCCGCTGGCCGGCGCACCGCCGCTGCCCTGTCGGCTCGGCATCAGCGCCGTCATGGAAGAACGCGGCGGCCTCAAGAGCTACTGGGCCCTCGCTCACCCCACGAGCGGCGCGCCTGACTTCCACGCCAACGCCTGCTTCGTCGCCCGCCTCGAACGCACATCCGAGACATCATGAAATTCGGCATCGATCGCCTGCTGGCCGACCCCGCTCTGCTCAGGCAACTCGCCGGCCGCCGCGTGGCGCTGGTCGCGCATCCGGCCTCGGTCACCGAGGACCTCGTGCATTCGCTCGACGCGCTGGCCGCCGCCGGCGTGCGCCTCACGAGCGCCTTCGGCCCGCAGCACGGCCTCAAGGGCGACAAGCAGGACAACATGGTCGAGACCGCGCACGAAATCGACCCGCGCTACGGCATCCCGATCTTCAGCCTGTATGGCGAGGTGCGCCGCCCGACCGCGACGATGATGGACACGGCCGACGTGTTCCTGTTCGACCTGCAGGACCTCGGCTGCCGCATCTACACCTTCGTGACGACCTTGCGTTACCTGCTCGAGGCAGCGGCCGCGCATGGCAAGGACGTGTGGGTGCTCGACCGCCCCAACCCCGCAGGCCGGCCGGTCGAGGGGCTCACGCTGCGTCCCGGGCAGGAGAGTTTCGTAGGCGCCGGGCCGATGCCGATGCGCCACGGGCTCACGCTGGGCGAGATGGGGCACTGGTTCAAGCGCGAGCTGGCGATCGACGTGGCCTATCGCGTCATCACCATGGAAGGCTGGCAGCCCGACGCCGCGCCCGGCCACGGCTGGCCCGAAGACCGCATCTGGATCAACCCGAGCCCGAATGCCGCGAACCTGAACATGGCCCGCGCCTATGCCGGCACGGTGATGCTCGAGGGCACCACGCTGTCCGAAGGCCGCGGCACGACGCGGCCGCTCGAAGTGCTGTTCGGCGCGCCGGATGTCGATGCCGCGCGCGTGCTGCAGCACATGCAGCGTCTCGCGCCGGCATGGCTGCAGGGCTGCGCGTTGCGGCCGTGCTGGTTCGAGCCGACCTTTCACAAGCATGCGCAGCGGCTGTGCAGCGCGCTGATGGTCCACGCCGAAGGGCGCTTCTACGATCACCACGCGTTCCGGCCGTGGCGGCTGCAGGCGCTGGCGCTTGGCGCGATCCGCAGGCTCTACCCGGGCTACGCCATCTGGCGCGACTTTGCCTACGAATACGAGCAGAGGCGCCTCGCGATCGACGTGATCAACGGCGGGCCCGCGTTGCGCGAGTGGGTCGACGACGCGGCCGCCGAACCGGGCGACCTCGACGCGCTGGCGGCGCGCGACGAAGAGGCGTGGCGCGAAGCGGTGGCGCCGCTGCTGCTGTACCGCTCCTGAGCCGAGCGCTCGCACCCGCGGTTGGGCTGCGACGCACAATCGTCGCGTTTCGATCCACCACGACCTGCCCGCACTGCCATGCGCGTCTTCACCGCCACGCTCGCCACCGAGACCAACACCTTCGCGCCGATGCCCACCGGGCTGGCGTCGTACAAGGAGCGCGGCTACTTCGCGGCCGGGCAGCACCCGGATGAGCTGACCTTCTTTGCCGCGCCGCTGTGGGCCTTGCGCCAGCGTGCGCCGGCGCTCGGCTGGCAAGTGGTCGAGGGCATGGTGGCGATGGCGCAGCCGAGCGGCACCACCACCCGCGTGGCCTACGAGACGCTGCGCGACGAGTTGCTCTCTGACCTGCGCGCTGCGCTGCCGGTGGACATGGTGCTGCTCGGCCTGCACGGCGCGATGGTGGCCGACGGCTACGACGACTGCGAGGGCGACCTGCTGCAGCGCGTGCGCGCGATCGTCGGGCCCGATGTCGTGGTCGGCGCCGAGCTCGATCCGCACCACCATCTCACCGAGGCCAAGGTGCGGCATGCCGACGTGCTGGTCGCGTTCAAGGAGTACCCGCACACCGACATCGTCGATCGTGCGCACGAGCTGATCGACCTGTGCGCGGCCACGGCGGCCAGGAAGATCAAGCCGGTGGCGGCCGTGGTCGACTGCCGCATGATCGCGATGATGCACACCACGCGGCAGCCGGCACGCGGCTTCGTCGACCGCATCCAGGCGCTCGAGGGCCGCGATGGCATCCTGTCGATCTCGATCGCGCACGGATTTCCGTGGGGCGACGTGCCCGACATGGGCACGCGCGTGCTGGTCTACGCCGATGGCGACGCCGCCAAGGCGCAAGCGCTGGCGCGCCGGCTGGCCGACGAGCTGATCGGGCTGCGCGAGCAGCTCGAGTCGCCGCAGAAGGGCATCGACGCCGCGCTCGACGAGGCACTCGCCGTCGACGGCGGGCCGGTGGTGATCGCCGACGGCGCCGACAACCCCGGCGGCGGCGCGCCGGGCGACAGCACGTTCATCCTGCGGCGCATCGGCGAACGCCGCATCACGAACGTGGCGCTCGGCCCGTTGTGGGACCCGATCGCCGTCGGGCTGGCATTCGAGGCCGGCGTCGGTGCGACGCTTCCGATGCGCATCGGCGGCAAGATCGGCCCGCTGTCGGGTGCGCCGATGGACCTGCTCTGCACCGTGAAGGCGCTGCAGCGCGACATGCGCATGTCGGGCCTGAGCGGCGAGAAGCAGCCGCTCGGCGATTGCGCGTTGATCGAGAGCGGCGCAATCCAGATCGTGCTGATCACCGTGCGCAGCCAGGCGATGGGAACCGACCTGTTCACCCAGCTCGGCTGCGACCTCGCGTCGCGCAAGATCGTCGTCGTCAAGTCGTCGCAGCACTTCTACGCGTCGTTCTCCAAGCTGGCTCGGCATGTCGTCTACGCCAGCGCGCCGGGGGTGGTGACGAGCGACCTGAAGAGCCTGCCTTACCGGAAGATCAAGCGGCCGTTGTGGCCGTTGTGAACGTGCGCATGCCGAGCTCGTGCGCGATGGCCGCGGCCTGCCGCTGATAGTCGGCCGCGCCCGGGTCGTCCGGGTCGATGCGCTGCGCGACGACGGCCAGCAGGTGGAGCGCGATCGCTTCGTTGCCGCGTTCCTCGTACTGGCGCGCGAGGGCGAGTGCCTGCTCGGCGAGCGCGCGGGCCTGCGCCGGATCGCCGCCGTGCAGCAGCCCCTCGGCCAGCCGCGCCACCTCGCTCGAATGGTTGACCATGCCGCCGCCCTGCACCGAGGCCTCGATCGCCTGGCGCATCAGCGCGATGCCTTCGTCGCCGCGCCCCGACAGCGCGCAGGCCCAGCCGAGCACCGACGCGATGTTGGAGAACCAGGCGGGCAGGCGCCAGCGGCGGCACAGCTCGAGGCTCGCCTCGAGCTCGGCAATCGCCTCGGTGTACCGGCCGCGGTGCGCCAGCAGGAAGCCTGCGGTGTAGCGGGCCACCAGGCGTGCCAGCGGCTGGTCGGCGCGTTCGGCCACCGCCACGCTCTCGGCCACCTCGCGGGCAGCGGCCTCGAACTCGCCCAGGCGCGTCAGCGCGGTGACCAGCCAGACGCGGAAGATCACCGCCGCCGGTCCGGGCAGGCCGAAGCGCGCGAGCGCGCTGGCGCCGTGGAGCGCCGCGATGCCGCGGTTGAGCGTGTCGATCGCCTCACGATAGGCGCCGCGTGCGACGCACACCGAGCCCAGATAGGCGTTGGCCAGCACCTCGAGCTCGAGCTCACCCACCGCCTCGGCCGCCGCCACCGCGCGCCGTCCGCACTCGAGCGCGCGCCGCGCATGACCCAGGATCGACAGGTCGCGTGTCTTCAGCGTCAACAGCTGCGCCGTGCGGCGGGGGTCGGCCAGCCGCTCGGCGAGCGGTTCGGCCGCCTCCAGGTTCTGCAGGTCGCGGGTGATCTCGCGCAGCGGAAACAGCACCGACCGCATCTCGATGCGCAGGTCGATCCGCAACGCCAGCGTGTCGCGCTCGTCGGGCAGCCGCGCCGCTGCCTGCAGCGCCTGCTCCAGGAAAGCCAGCGCCTCGCGATAGGCCGAACGCGCCGACGCCTTCTGCGCGGCGAGCCGTCCCCAGCGCACCGCGTCCGGCCACGATTCGCCCCGCAGGGCATGGTCGGCCAGCCGTTCGACATGCTCCTGCAGCCGATCGGCGTAGGTCGTCGCGATCGCGGCGGCGATCTCGGCATGCACGGCGCGGCGTTGTTCGTGCACCATGCCGGCGTAGGCCACCTCGGCGGTGAGCGCATGCACGAACCCGTATTCGGCCTGCGGATAGCGGCGCAGCTCATGCAGGAACTCCGCCTCGTGCAGGCGGGCCAGCGCGGCGGCCCGCCCGATGCCACCCAGGCTCGGCATCGCGTCGAGCACGGCCACCGGCACCACCGCGCCCAGGGTCGCCGCGGCCTGCAGCAGCCGCTTGTCGTCGGGCGCCAGCCGGTCGATGCGGGCGGCCACGACGGCCTGCACCGTGGGCGGCAGCGGCGCCGCCGGCGCGGCGGCCGATGGCGCCAGGGCGTAGTCGCCTGGCGCGCCGGTCAGCACGCCGGCCTCGGCCAGCGAGCGCACGCACTCCTCGATGAAGAACGGGTTGCCGCCGGTGCGCGCGCCGATCGTCGCGGCCAGCGGCGCGAGCGCGGCGTCGCGGCCCAGCAGCGCCGCGAGCAGCGCGCGTGCCTCGGGCTCGCCGAGCGCGGGCACACGCACCTGCGATACCGAGGCCTTGCTGCTCCACGCGTGCTGATATTCCGGGCGCGCGTTGACCATCAGCACGATGCGCTGCGGGGCCAGCCGCTCGACCAGCGCGTCGAGCAGCGCCTCGGTCTCGCGGTCGCTCCAGTGCAGGTCTTCCACCACCACCAGCACCGGGCGCGACTGGGCCTCGCGCCACAGCAGCCAGCGTACCGCCTCGTTGGTGTCCAGGCGCCGCTGTGCCGGATCGAGCGCGGCCCAGCGCGCGTCGTCGAGCGGCAGTTCGAGCAGCGCGAGCAGCGGCACCACGACCTCGTCGACCGTCGCGCCCAGCGCCGTCAGCCGCTCCAGCACACGCGCACGTGCCGTCGCCGGCGGATCCTGGTGGCTGATCGCACAGTACGCCTGCAGCAGGTTGCGCACCGGCAAGTAGGGCATGCCCACGCCGTACGAGGCGGCGCCGCCTTGCAGCACCAGCCAGTCGCGCAGCGCTGCCGATTGCGTGGTCTCCCAGACCAGGCGCGACTTGCCCACACCCGGCTCGCCGACCAGCACGACGACCTGGCCCTGGCCGGCGGCGGCGCGCTCGAGCGCCTGTGCGATCGCGGCCTGCTCGGCCTGCCGGCCGACGAGCGGCGCCAGCCCGCGCGCGGCGGCCGCCTGAAAACGCTGCACGGTGCGCTCGGCCCCCAGCAGCTCGGCCACGTCGAGCGGCTCGGCCAGTCCGCGCACCGGCACGGCGCCGAGGGCGCGCGCCCGCAGGCTGCCCTGCGCGAGCTGCAGCGTCAGCGCGGCGCACAGCGCGGTGCCGGGTTGCGCCATCTGCTCGAGCCGGGCGGCCACATGCGTGGTGCGGCCGACGGCCGAGTAGTCCATGCCGAGGTCGGAGCCGATCGCTCGCACCAGCACCTCGCCGGAGTTGATGCCGATGCGCAGCAGCACCGGCACCGGCGGCTGGCGCACGTGGCCGGCGCCGCCCGCCCGCTGCAGCATGCGCAGCGCGGCGAAGCCGGCGCGCGCCGCATGGTCCTCCAGCGCGATCGGCGCGCCGAACAGCGCCATGATGCCGTCGCCCATCACCTGGTTGACGATGCCGTCGAACGCATGCACGGCCTCGATCATCTGCTCGAGCACCGGGTCGAGCAGCGCACGCGCTTCCTCGGGGTCGCGTTCGGCCAGCATCTCGAGCGAGCTCTTGATGTCGGCGAACAGCACCGTGACCTGCTTGCGCTCGCCCTCGATCGCGCTGCGCGTGGACCACACGCGCTCGGCGAGGTGCGCCGGTGTGTAGTCGCGCGGCGTTCTGAAGCGCCGCGGTGTCGCCGACACCAGGCCGGCCGGCGGCATGGCGCTGCCGCAGTGGTCGCAGAAGCGGCTGCCGAGCGGCACCGCCGTGCGGCAGGCGCCGCAGGCCAGCCTCAGCGTGCTGCCGCAGACGCTGCAGAACATCGCGCCGCGGCGGTTGCGGGACTGGCAGCGCGGGCAGTTCATCGCAAGGAGCCGGGCGGCTGCAGCATCAGCCGCACGCGGCGCGCGGCGGTCACTGCAGCGACGCGTACTCCTGCCGGCTCTGCGCGGCGAGCTGCATCGCGTCCATCATCTGTCCCCAGGGCAGCAGGCGCGTCGTCTTGAAGCCGCTGACCGCGCCGCCGGCCGAAATGGCCATCGCAAAGGCGGCTGCGGCCGTGTCGTCGGGGAACGCGATCAGCGTCACGACGTCGTGGTCGCCGAAGCTGCCGAACTTTTCGCGCACGGTGACCGAGTCGCCGCAGGGGATCGTGATCTTCGGAAAGCAGCCGCCGAGCGTCTCGATCAGCTTCTCGACCGCCTTGATCCGGTCGCGCTGGGCGGCCTTGCCCTTCAACAGTTCGTTCCACGCTTTCGCGGTGTAGGAGAACTGGATCAGGTAGAGGTTCTGGGCGGTCTTGCCGTTCCCCGTGCCCTTGGCTTTGCGTTGACGAGCCATCGGATGCCTCCTCACGCGCGGCGGCTTGCGCGCGCGACGCGAGCATAACGTGGTGCCCGAGGACGCGAAAGCCCGTCGGGCGCGCTCAGCGACCCTGCCGCCGCGCCAGCAGCGCCAGCACCTCGCGCAGCAGCGCCGGCAGCGCCATCGCGTCGAGGTCGACCGCCTGCGCCCGGCTGTAGAACAGGCTCAGGTCGAGCCCGACGCCCAGGCCCAGCACCTGCACCCGGCGCTGGCGCTCGCGCCGGTCGACCACCTCGCGCAGGTGGGCGTCGAGGTAGTGCGGGTCGTTGGCCAGCTGGGTGGCGCCGTCCATCGGGCAGCCGTCGGAGACGACGATGAGGATCTTGCGCACCTCGTCGCGCGCGAGCAGGCGGCCGCAGGCCCAGTCGACCGCCTCGCCGTCGATGCCCTCGCGGAACAGCGTCGGCTCCAGCAGCGCGGCGACGCCCGGCCGGGCCTGGCGCCACGGCGTGTCGGCGTCCTTGAACACCAGATGGCAGGCCTCGTTGAGACGGCCTGGATGCTGCGGCCGGCCGGCGCGGATCCAGTCGCGCTGCGCGCGGCCGCCGTGCCAGGCGCCGGTGGTGAAGCCGAGTATCTCGCTGGCCATGCCGGCGCGCTCGAGCGCCCGTGCCATCACGTCGACCAGCGCGGCGAGCGCCGGCGCGTGTTCGCGCATCGAGCCCGAGCAGTCGATCAGGAAGGCGAGCACCGCGTCGCCCTCGCGTTCGTCGCGCTCGCGGCGAAAGAGCCGCCGCTCACCCGGCGACGCGACCAGCTGCGCGAGGCGCCGGCCGTCGACCAGGCCTTCTTCCTCGGCGTCGGTCCAGCGCTCGCGGTTCGGCACGGCGAGCAGTGCATGCAGCTCGCGCGCCAGCCGTGCCGCGTGCACGCCGCCGGCGGCGATGTGCGCGTCGAGCGTCACCCGCAGTTCGCGCAGACGCTCGGCGCGCGCCATCTGCGCCGGCTGCAGCACGCGGTCGTAGGCGCGCGTGAAGATGCGGTAGCCGTCGGTGGCTTCGTCGAACAAGCGGCTGCGGCCGCTGACGGCGAGGTTCACGCCGTCGGCCACCGGCGCGTCCACCGGCATCAGCAGGCGGAAGGCCGCGGTCTCCTCGTCGGCGCCGTCGTCGGCAGGCGGCGCGGTGTCAACGGCACCTTCGGTCGACGCGATCATCGCGTCGATGCGCTCGGCGAGAGCGCGGGCGTGCACCGCGTAGGCGGCCTGGTCGGTGCGCGTGCGGCGCAGCCCGGCCAGTGCATGGCCGATCGCCGGCACCAGCGCGCCGCGTGTGGTCTCCATCAGGTCTTCGGTCTCCTCGAGCACCGGCTCGCCGGTGACGCGCGAGCGCGCGATCTGCGCCACGGTGTAGAGCAGCAGGCCGCGGTCGGTGCCGGTGAGCTCGGCGCGGTGGAAGGCGGTGGACCAGCGCTCGAAGCGGTGGCGCAGGTTGCGCCTCAGCCCCGGCATCGCCGGATCGGCCAGCGACTCGACGCGACACTGCTCGAGCAGCTCGAACACCAGCCGGGCCACCGGCGCGTGCGGACGCAGCCGGTCGTGCAGCGCCGCGTCGCTGTGCAGCAGCCGCAGCGCGATGCCGTCGGCCGCGCCGCGAAACGAGCCGAAGTCGTCGTCGTCCTCGACGCGCGGGTGCAGGTGCGGCGCGTAGAGGGGCAGCGGCTGGCGGCCGCGGTGCACGCGCGCGCCCCGGAAGTGCAGGTCGCGCGCACCGGTCAGCGCACGCAGCGCGGCGGCGCACAGCTGCTCGATCCGCTGCTGCGCGCGCGCGGCGGCAGCGCCTTCCAAGGCTACTGCTCCGGCGCACGCAGCGCGTGCGATTCGCCGAGCTCGGTGTCGAACACACGCTGGTAGTACTCGGCGACCGTGGCGCGCTCGGGCTCCTCGCACTTGTTCAGGAAGGCGAGGCGGAACGCGGTGGCCACGTCGCCGAAGATCTCGACGTTTTCGGCCCAGGCGATCACCGTGCGCGGCGACATCAGCGTCGACAGGTCGCCCGAAGCGAAGCCCTGGCGTGTCAGCGCGGCCACCGCCACCATCTGCTGCAGCAGCGCGGCGCGCGCGGCCAGCGCCGGCACCCGCGCGGCGACGATCGCCACCTCGTCGTCGCGCGGCAGGTAGTTCAGCGTCGCCACGATGTTCCAGCGGTCGATCTGCGCGTGGTTCAACTTCTGCGCGCCGCTGTACAGACCGCTGAAGTCGCCCTGGCCGACCGTGTTGGCGGTGGCGAACAGGCGGAACAGCGGGTGCGGTGTCAGCACGCGGTTCTGGTCCATCAGCGTGAAGCGGCCGTCGCGTTCGAGCACACGCTGGATCACGAACATCACGTCAGGGCGGCCGGCGTCGTACTCGTCGAACACCAGCGCCACCGGCCGCTGCAGCGCCCACGGCACGATGCCCTCCTGGAACTCGGTGACCTGCTGGCCATCCCTGAGCACCACGGCGTCCTTGCCGACCAGGTCGAGCCGGCTGATGTGGCCATCGAGGTTGACGCGCACGCAGGGCCAGTTCAGGCGCGCGGCGACCTGCTCGACGTGGGTCGACTTGCCGCTGCCGTGCAGCCCCTGCACCAGCACGCGGCGATTACGCGCAAAGCCGGCCAGGATGGCCAGCGTGACGTCGCGGTTGAAGCGGTAGGCGTCGTCGATCTCGGGCACGTGGTCGTCGCGCTCGGTGAACGCGTCCACCGTCCAGTCGCTGTCGATGCCGAACAGATCGCGCACCGCCACGCGGTGCATCGGCGGCATCGTCGGCGCTGGCGTGCCGCTGCTCATCGTGCGGCGCGCCGCGGCGGCGGTGCTGCCAGCGCGTCGGCCTCGATCGCGCCCAGCGCCTGCGCCGCGCGCTGCAGCGCCGGCAGCCACTGCAACGCGCGCTCCAGTGGCAGCCGCATCACCGGCGCCTGCAGCGCCACGCACAGGCTGGCGCGGGTGCCGTCGCTCGGCACCGGCACCGCCACGCACACCAGCCCGGGCAGGAACTCCTCGCGGTCGGTGGCGTAGCCCTGGCGGCGCACGGTCTTCAGCTCGGCGTCGAGTGCCTTGTGGGTGGTGAGCGTCTTGTCGGTGCAGCGTTCCAGCGGCGCATGCGCCAGCAGCCGGGCGCGCTGCGCCGGCGGCATCTGCGCGAGGAAGACCTTGCCGCTGGCCGAGCAGTGCGCCGGCACGCGCGAGCCGGCCTGCAGCGCGAAGCGCAAGGGCGCTGCGGTCTCCACGCGGTCGAGGTAGACCACCTCGGCGCCGACCAGCGCGGTGATGTTGCAGCTCTCGCCGATCTGATCGACCAGGCCGCGCAGCACGCGATGCCGCGCGCCGTGGAAGGTGTTGTTGAGCAGCAGCGTCTCGGCCAGGCGGCGCAGGCGCACGCCGGTGGCGTAGTGGCGGCCGTCGCTCTCGCGCTGCACCAGGCCTGCGCCCTCGAGCTGCTGCAGCATGCGGTGCAGCGTGGGCTTGGGCAGACCCGTCTCCTCGACCAGGCTCTGCAGCGAGAACAGGCGCTGCTGCGCGGCGATCACCTCGAGCAGCGCGAACAGGCGCAGTGTCGGTGAATCACCGCTCACCTCCACCGTGTCGACGCGCTGGCGCACGAGCTTCATGGGCCGGGATGATAGCGGTGTTCCGGCTTTTGACCATGCGGCGTATCGGATTCCGGGATTTCGATTGACGCTGCCTGGGGCGCTGCCTATAGTGAGTGCCGGCCAGACACCTCGAGGGCAGACCCATGAACGCACCGCAACCGATCGCCGCCCGCACCGTCGTGCAAGGCGTGCAGAAGATGACGCCGTCCGAGGCCTTCGTCGAGACGCTCGTCGCGCAAGGCGTCGACACCATGTTCGGCATCATGGGCTCGGCCTTCATGGACGCGATGGACATCTTCGCGCCCGCGGGCATCCGGCTGATCCCGGTGGTGCACGAGCAGGGCGGCGGCCACATGGCCGACGGCTATGCGCGAGCGAGCGGCCGCCACGGCGTGATCATCGGCCAGAACGGCCCGGGCATCAGCAACGCGGTGACCGCGGTCGCAGCCGCCTACTGGGCGCATTCGCCGGTGGTGGTGATCACGCCGGAGACCGGCACGATGACGTTGGGCCTAGGCGGCTTCCAGGAGGCGTCGCAGCTGCCGATGTTCCAGGAGTTCACCAAGTACCAGGCGCATGTGAACAACAACAAGCGCATGGCCGAGTTCACCGCGCGGGCGTTCGACCGCGCGATCCTCGAGATGGGGCCGACGCAGCTGAACATCCCGCGCGATCTGTTCTACGGCGAGATCCAGTGCGAGATCCCGAAGCCGATCCGCATCGAGCGCGGCGCCGGCGGCGAGGCGGCGTTGAACGCCGCGGCGGATCTCATCGCCAGCGCCAAGAACCCGGTGATGATCGCGGGCGGCGGCGTCGTGATGGGCGAGGCCTTCAAGGAAGCCATCGCGCTGGCCGAGCGCATCGGCTGCCCGGTGGTGAACAGCTACCAGCACAACGACTCGTTCCCGGCCAGCCATCCGCAGTGGTGCGGCCCGCTCGGCTACCAGGGCAGCAAGGCCGGCATGCGGCTGATCTCGCAGGCCGACGTGGTGATCGCGCTCGGCACGCGGCTGGGCCCGTTCGGCACGCTGCCGCAGTACGGCATGGACTACTGGCCGAAGAACGCCAAGCTGATCCAGATCGACGCCGACGCCAAGATGATCGGCCTGGTGAAGAAGTGCGACGTCGGCATCTGCGGCGACGCCAAGGCGGCGGCCGTCGCACTGCTGTCGCGGCTGGCCAGCCGCACGCTGGCCTGCGACGCCACCAAGACCGAGCGTGCCGCCAAGACCAAGGCCGAGAAGGACGCCTGGGAGAAGGAGCTCGGCGAGTGGACGCACGAGCGCGACGCCTACAGCCTCGACATGATCGAGGAGGCCAAAGGCGAGAAGCCGTTCTCCGGCGGGCAGTGGCTGCATCCGCGCCAGGTGCTGCGTGAACTCGAGAAGGCCATGCCCGCGCACGTGATGGTGTCCACCGACATCGGCAACATCAACTCGATCGCGCACAGCTACCTGCGCTTCCAGGAGCCGCGCAGCTTCTTCGCGCCGATGAGCTTCGGCAACTGCGGCTATGCGCTGCCCACGATCATCGGCGCCAAGGTGGCGGCGCCGCACCGGCCGGCCATCAGCTACGCCGGCGACGGCGCCTGGGGCATGAGCATGGGCGAGATCATGACCTGCGTGCGCCACGACATTCCGGTGACGGCGGTGGTGTTCCATAACCGCCAGTGGGGCGCCGAGAAGAAGAACCAGGTCGACTTCTACAACCGCCGCTTCGTCGCCGGCGAGCTCGACAACGCCAGCTTCGCGGCAATAGCCAAGGCGATGGGCGCCGAGGGCATCACGGTCGATTCGCTCGACGGCGTGGGCCAGGCGCTGAACCGCGCCATCGACCTGCAGATGAACGGCCGCAAGACCACCGTCGTCGAGATCATGTGCACGCGCGAGCTCGGCGACCCGTTCCGCCGCGACGCGCTGGCCAAGCCGATCCGCCTGCTCGACAAGTACAAGGACTACGTTTGAGCACCCCCGGGCCGGCTGAGCCGGCCACCGGCGGCGCGCACGTCCTCACGCTCAACGCCGGCTCGTCGTCGGTCAAGTACGCGCTGTTCGAGCTGCACGGCGCGCCCGGCGAGCGGGTGGCCAGCGGCCAGGTCGAGGGGCTGGGCGGCAGCGGCGGCGCCACGCATGCCGATGCGCTGCAGCAGGTGCTGGCGCAGATCGGCGAGGCGCGCGTCGTCGCGGTCGGCCACCGCATCGTGCACGGCGGCGTGCGCTTCGACGCGCCGGTGCGTATCGACGACGACTCGCTCGCCGCGATGGCCGCGCTCGAGCCGCTGGCGCCGCTGCACCAGCCGCACAACCTGGCAGGTGTGCGCGCGGCGATGCAGGCGTTTCCCGATGCGCCGCAGGTCGCCTGCTTCGACACCGCCTTCCACCGCACCATGCCACCGGTGCACCAGCGCTTCGCGCTGCCGGCCGAGCTGCACGACGCGGGGGTTCGGCGCTACGGTTTCCACGGCCTGTCGTACGAATCGATCCACACCCAGCTCGCCGCCCGCGAGCCGGCGCTCGCCGCCGCGCGCGTGGTGGTGGCGCACCTGGGCAACGGCGCCTCGATGTGCGCCATGCTGGCAGGCCGCTCGGTGGCCACGACGATGAGCTTCTCGCCGCTCGACGGGCTGCCGATGGGCACGCGCTGCGGGCGCCTCGACGCCGCCGCGGTGCTGTACCTGCAGCAGCAGCTCGGCATGGCGCCCGAGCGGGTGGCGCAGCTGCTGTACCGCGAGTCGGGCCTGCTCGGCCTGTCGGGCCTGTCGAGCGACCTGCGCTTGCTGCAGAAGTCGTCGGCGCCGGGCGCGCGCGCTGCGATCGAATACTTCGTCGAGCACGTGCAGGCCGAGGTGGCCGGCATGGCGGCGGCGCTGCACGGCATCGACGCACTGATCTTCACCGGCGGCATCGGCGAGAACGCGCGCGCGGTGCGCGAACACGTGGTGCGTGGCCTGGCCTGGCTCGGCCTCAAGCTCGACAACCGCGCGCACGCGGCGCAGGCCGAGCGCATCTCGGCCGCCGACAGCGCGGTGGCGGTCTGGGTGCTGCACACCGACGAGGAGTCGGTGATCGCGCGCCACACGGCGCGCGTGGTGGCACCGACGGGTCCTTCGCTGGCGGGAAGCGCGCCGGCACGATGATGCCGGCATGAAAGTCGGCGGAACACAAGTCTTCGCCTGCGAAGATGGCTGCTGGCGTGCCCGCCGCCGCGCATTGCTGGAGCGCCTGTCCGCGCTGCCGCCCACCGTGCGCGGCCTGCTGTGGACCACGCTGGCCGGTGCGTTGTTCGTGCTGCTGAACGCGTTGATGCGGCTGCTGTCGCAGCAGATCGACGTGTTCGAGACCCAGTTCCTGCGCTACCTGATGGCCTTGCTGCTGATCCTGCCGCTGGCCTGGCATCGCGGCCTGGCGAACTATCGGCCCAAGCAGATCGGCGGCCAGTTCTGGCGCGGCGGCGTGCACACCGCGGGGCTGTGCCTGTGGTTCATCGCACTGCCGCGCATCACGCTGGCCGACACCACCGCGATCGGCTTCACGACGCCGCTGTTCATCATGATCGGCGCCTACGTCGTGTTCAAGGAGCCGATGCGCTGGGAGCGCTGGGTCGCCACGCTGGTGGGATTCGCCGGCGTGCTGATCGTCGTCGGCCCCAAGCTGAACGGCAGCGCGGGCCTGTACAACCTGGTGATGCTGGCGTCGGCGCCGTTGTTCGCTGCGTCGTTCCTGATCACCAAGGCGCTGACGCGCAGCGAGTCCAACGGCGTGATCCTGCTGTGGCAGTCGCTCACCATCAGCCTGTTCAGCCTGCCGCTCGCACTGCCCGGCTGGCAGTGGCCCACCGCCTGGCAATGGGCTGGGCGGTTTCAAGACCGAAGTGCAACAGCCGGGTTATTGAACTGAGGGCGCAGCTTGATGAGAGCCGGCCAGGGTTTGAGCGAAGACCTGCAACGGTGTGAGCCAGTTGTGTGTAGCGCGAGGTCGGCTGTTCATGCTG
>JBGAMU010000026.1:0-44174 GCA_044222685.1 Burkholderiaceae bacterium | reverse complement strand
TCGATGGCGGCGAGGTGCGCACCATCTTCATCGCGCTCGACCAGGGCAGCGACGAGCTCAAGTACTCCGACGTCAAGGGCAAGAACCCGTTCAAGGACAAGCGCGTTCGCGAAGCGCTGAACATCGCCATCGACCGCGAGACGATCAAGCGCACGACGATGCGCGGCCTGTCGATTCCGGCCGGCATCATGGTCGCGCCGGGCGTCAACGGCCACAGCAACGAGATCGACGTGCCGGCCAAGGTCGACGTCGACAAGGCCAAGAAACTGCTCGCCGAGGCCGGCTACCCGAACGGCTTCGAGTTCCAGCTCAACTGCCCGAACAACCGCTACGTCAACGACGAGGAGATCTGCCAGAACGTCGTCTCGATGTGGGCGCGCATCGGCCTGAAGGTGCGCCTCGTCGCCGAGGGCATGTCGACCTTCATCGCCAAGGTGCAGAACTTCGACACCTCGGCCTACATGCTGGGCTGGGGCGTGGCCACCTACGACGGGCAGTACTCGCTGCAGTCGCTGGTGCGCACGCGCAGCGGCGGCCCCGACGGCAACTTCAACTTCGTCAAGCTGAGCGACGCCAAGGTCGACCAGCTGACCGACGCGATGAAGACCGAGACCGACGTCGCCAAGCGCAACGCGATGATCCGCGACGCGCTGGTCCGCACCCGCGACGAGTACTTCTTCGTGCCGCTGCACCACCAGATCCGGCCGTGGGCCATGAAGCAGAACGTCAGCACGGTGCACCGGTCGGACGATCGGCCCGAGGCGCGGTTCACCTCGGTGAAGTAGGCCCACCCCCGAAGCGGCCTACCGGCCGCTTGCCCCTCGAGGGGGCAACACCAGCGGACCGGCAAAGCCGGATCCGCGGTGTCCGCTTGGGCGCACCGCGCGGTATTGGCGCAATCGGCGGCGTGATCAGGGCGCGCTCAGGCGAGCGTGTTCTTGACGACGCGGCCGGCCTGTACGATCAGGCGCAGGCCGGCGGGGCGCGCGAGCATCGAGAGTTCCTGGGTCGGGTCGCCTTCTACCACCAGCAGGTCGGCATGGGCGCCGGCGGCCAGCTCGCCGATCCGGCCTTCCTGGCGCATCAGGCGCGCCGCGGTCCAGGTGGCGCTCTGCAGCACCTGCACGGCCGACATGGCCTGCTGGCGCAGGGCGAATTCGCCCGACTGCCGGGCGTGCATGTGGCCGAGCAGGTCGGTGCCGAAGACCACCGGCACGCCAGCGGCGGCGGCGATGCGCACCGCGTCGATGCCGCGCTGGCCAACGAGCGCAAGCTTGTCGAGCATCGCCGGCGACCAACCGAGTCGTTCGCCTTCGTCGGCGAGTGCGGCGTAGGTCGACAGCGTGGGCACGAGAAACGCGCCTTCGGTCTTCATCACCTTGGCCGTCGACTCGTCGATCAGGTTGCCGTGCTCGATCGAGCGCACACCGGCCTGCACCGCGCGGGTGACGGCGCGCGGCGAGTAGGCGTGCGCCATCGTGTACAGATTGGCCGCGTCGGCCTCCTCGCAGGCCGCGCGCAGCTCCTCGAGCGAGAACTGCGTGCCTTCGAGTGGGTCCGACGGACTGGCGATGCCACCGCCGGCCATGATCTTGATCTGGTTGGCGCCGTTGCGCACCTGCTCGCGCACCGCGCGGCGGACCTCGCCGACGCCGTCGGCGATCGCGCCGATCAACCCGAGCCCGGCGCAGCTGCAGAAGAACTCGCGCTGGCGCACACCCATCGGCCGCATGTCGGCGTGGCCGCCGGTCTGCGAGACGGGAAAGCCGGCGATGAACAGGCGCGGGCCCTCGAACAGGCCCTGCGCCACCGCGGCCTGCAGGCCGAAGTCGGCCCCACCGGCATCGCGCACGGTGGTGAAGCCGCGCTGCAGCATGTCGTGCAGGATGCGGCTCGACTCGGCGGTGATCAGCGACGGCGGCTGCAACGCCAGCCGCGTCAGGTCGTGCGAGGCCGCGGTGACGTGCACGTGCGCATCGATCAGGCCGGGCAGCGCGACACGGCCGCCGCCATCGATGTGCTGCGCGTCGTCGACCTGACGCGGCTCTGCCGTCACCTCGCGGATGCGGCCGGACTCGATGACGATGCGCGAGGGCGGTCCGAGCCGGCCCTGGCGGCTGTCGAACGGCCGGACGTTGTCGACGACCAGCCGCTGCATGCTCACGCAGCCACTCCGACGCGTCGGCGCGCGGCGGCGTACTCGGCCTGCAGCCGCGCCACCAGATCGCGCACCGGCACCACCGCCTTCACCGCGCCGATGCCCTGCCCGCAACCCCAGATGTCCTTCCAGGCCTTGCGCGCGTTGCCGAAATCCATCTTGGTGGGGTCGCTGTCGGGCAGGTTGTCGGGGTCCATGCCGGCGGCGCGAATCGACGGCTTCAGGTAGTTGCCGTGCACGCCGGTGAACAGGCTCGAGTAGACAATGTCGTCGCTGGAGCTGTCGACGATGCACTGCTTGTAGGCGTCCGACGCGCGTGCCTCCTCGGTGGCGATGAAGGCCGAGCCGATGTAGGCGAAGTCGGCGCCCATCGCCTGTGCGGCGAGCACCGCGCCGCCGTTGGCGATCGAGCCCGACAGCGCGAGCGGGCCGTCGAACCACTCGCGGATCTCCTGCACCAGCGCGAACGGGCTCTTGACGCCGGCATGCCCGCCGGCACCGGCCGCCACCGCGATCAACCCGTCGGCACCCTTGTCGATCGCCTTGTGCGCGAAGGTGTTGTTGATGATGTCGTGCAGCACCACCCCGCCCCAGCCATGCACCGCCTCGTTGACGTCGGTGCGTGCACCGAGCGAGGTGATCACGATCGGCACCTTGTACTTGGCACAGACCTGCATGTCGTGGTCGAGGCGCTCGTTGGTCTTGTGCACGATCTGGTTGATCGCATAGGGCGCTGCCGGCCGTTCGGGATGGCTGCGGTTCCACGCGGCGAGGGTTTCGGTGATTTCGGCCAACCACTCGTCGAGCTGCTCGGCCGGCCGCGCGTTGAGCGCCGGCATCGAACCGACGATACCGGCCTTGCACTGCTCGATCACGAGCAACGGATTGCTGACGATGAACAGCGGCGCGCCGATGACCGGCAACGACAGATGGGACAGGACGGCGGGAAGCGGCACGCGAGGCTCCGGTGGATGTCAATACGGCGAGTGTGCAACGCGCGTCAGCAGCCGTCCTGTCGCGGCTGCGACGCCCGCACGGCCTGCCGCCATGCCGCGATCAGAATGCCTCGAGCGCCATGCTGGTGACGCCCTCGGCACCTTCGACGATGGCATCGCGCAGACCGGGCACGCGCGAGAGCACGTGGTCGGCATAACAGCGTGCGGTGGCGATCTTGGCCTTCATGAACGGCGGATCGTCGCCGGCGGCAAGCCGCTGCTCGGCCACCAGCAGCGCGCGCGCCATCTGCCAGCCGGCCATCAGGTTGCCCGCGAGCATCAGGTACGGCACGCTGCCGGCGAACACCGCGTTCGGATTGCCGCGAGTGCCAGCCACCACGAAGTCGACCGACTCGAGGAAGGCGCGGCGTGCGGCCGAAAGGCGCTTGAGCATCGCCTTCGTCGCATCGCTCTGGCTCTTCGAAAGCAGGCCCTCGGTGACCTCGATCTGCGCCGCGATCGCGCGCGCCACGCCGCCACCGTCGCGCGCGGTCTTGCGCCCGATCAGGTCGTTGGCCTGGATCGCCGTCGTGCCTTCGTAGATCGTCAGGATACGGGCGTCGCGGTAGTACTGCGCCGCACCCGTCTCTTCAATGAAGCCCATGCCGCCGTGCACCTGCACGCCGAGGCTGGCCACCTCGAGGCTCATCTCCGTGGAGAAGCCTTTCACCAGTGGGACCAGGAACTCGTAGAAAGCCTGGTTCTGCTTGCGCACTGCCGCGTCGGGATGCGCGTGCGCGGCGTCGTACGCCGCTGCGGCCACCAGCGCCATCGCACGGCAGCCTTCGGTGAGGGCGCGCATCGTCATCAGCATGCGCCGCACGTCGGGGTGATGGACGATCGGAGCCGCCGCCGGCAGCGAGCCGTCGACCGGCCGGCTCTGCACGCGGTCGCGCGCGTGCTGCACGGCCTTCTGGTAGGCCCGCTCGGCCAGCGCGATGCCCTGCACGCCCACCGCGTAGCGCGCGGCGTTCATCATCACGAACATGTACTCGAGGCCCCGGTTCTCCTGGCCGATCAGATAGGCCACCGCCCCGCCGTGATCACCATACTGCAGCACCGCCGTGGGGCTCGCCTTGATGCCGAGCTTGTGCTCGATGCTGACGCAGTGCACGTCGTTGCGCGCGCCGTCGGCCAGCACCTTGGGGCAGATGAACAACGAGATGCCCTTCACGCCCTCGGGTGCGCCGGTCACGCGCGCCAGCACCAGGTGGACGATGTTGTCCGCCATGTCGTGCTCGCCGTAGGTGATGAAGATCTTGGTGCCGAACAGCCGGAAGCTGCCGTCGGCCTGCGGCTCGGCACGCGTGCGCACCAGCGAGAGATCAGATCCCGCCTGCGGCTCGGTGAGGTTCATCGTGCCGGTCCATTGGCCGGAGATCATGTGCGGGATGTACGCCTGCTGCTGCTCGGGCGAGCCGGCGGTCAGCAGTGCCTCGATCGCACCGTCGGTCAGCAGCGGGCACAGCGCGAAGCTGAGGTTGGCGCTGTTGAGAATCTCACCGCAAGCGGCGCCGATGGTCTTGGGCAGGCCCTGGCCGCCGAACTGCACCGGATGCTGCAGGCCCTGCCAGCCGCCCTCGCAGAACTGGCGGAACGCTTCCTTGAAGCCCGGCGTCGTGGTGACGACACCGTCCTTCAGGCTCGAGGGCAGACGATCGCCGTCCCAGTTGAGCGGCGCCACCGCGCCTTCGTTGAAGCGCGCGCATTCCTCGAGCACGGCCTGCGCGGTGTCGAAGCCCGCCTCCTCGAATCCCGGCAGTCGCGCGACGCCATCGATGTCTGCCAGCTCCTTCATCACGAACAGCATGTCCTTGACGGGGGCGCGGTAGCTCATCGTGGGTCTCCTGGCAGTGTGGATCGTGGGTCGGATCTACAGCGACTTGACCAACTCGGGCACTGCGGTGAACAGGTCGGCCTCGAGCCCGTAGTCGGCGACGCTGAAGATCGGCGCCTCGGGATCCTTGTTGATCGCGACGATGACCTTGCTGTCCTTCATGCCGGCCAGGTGCTGGATCGCGCCGCTGATGCCGCAGGCGATGTAGAGCTGCGGCGCGACGATCTTGCCGGTCTGGCCGACCTGCCAGTCGTTGGGCGCATAGCCTGCGTCGACGGCGGCGCGGCTGGCGCCCAGCGCCGCGCCCAGCTTGTCGGCCAGCGGTGTGAGCACCTCGGTGAACTTGTCCGACGAACCCATCGCGCGGCCGCCGGAGACGATGATCTTGGCCGCCGTGAGCTCGGGCCGATCGCTCTTGGCGATCTCGCTGCCGGCAAAGCTCGACAGGCCGCTGTCGGCCACCGCCGCCAGCGACTCGACGGCGGCGCTGCCGCCGCTGGGCGCCGCGGGATCGAACCCGGTGGTGCGCACGGTGACCACCTTTATCGCGTCGCTGCTCTGCACGGTGGCGATCGCGTTGCCGGCGTAGATCGGACGCTCGAAGGTGTCGGCGCTGATCACCTTGCTGGCATCGCTGATCTGCGCCACGTCGAGCAGCGCGGCGACGCGCGGCGCGACGTTCTTGCCGCTGGCGGTGGCCGGGAACAGGATGTGCGAATACGACCTGGCTATGGCCACCACCTGGGCGGCGACGTTCTCGGCGAGGCCGTGGTCGAGCCCTGGCGCGTCGGCGTGCATCACCTTGGTGACCCCGGCGATCTGCCCCGCCGCCTTCGCGGCCGCCGCAGCGCCGGCGCCGGCCACCAGCACGTGCACGTCGCCGCCGCATTGCAGCGCGGCCGTGACGGTGTTCAGCGTGGCGCCCTTGATCGAGGTGTTGTCGTGTTCGGCTATGACGAGGACGGACATGTCAGATCACCTTGGCTTCGTTCTTGAGCTTGGTCACGAGAGTGGCCACGTCGGGCACCTTGACGCCGGCGCCGCGCTTGGGCGGCTCGCTGACCTTGAGCGTCTTGATGCGCGGCGTCACGTCCACGCCCAGATCGGCTGCCTTCAAGACCTCGAGCGGCTTCTTCTTGGCCTTCATGATGTTGGGCAGAGTGACGTAGCGCGGCTCGTTGAGGCGCAGATCGGTCGTCACCACCGCGGGCAGCTTGATCTTTAGCGTCTCCAGGCCGCCGTCGACCTCGCGGGTGACGCTGGCCATACCGTCGGCGATCTCCACCTTGGAGGCAAAGGTGGCCTGCGGCAGCTGGGCCAGCGCGGCCAGCATCTGGCCGGTCTGGTTGCAGTCGTCGTCGATGGCCTGCTTGCCGAGGATGACGAGGCCCGGCTTCTCCTTGTCGACCAAGGCCTTCAGGAGCTTGGCCACGGCCAGCGGCTCCAGGCCGTCAGGCGTCTCGACCAGGATCGCCCGGTCGGCGCCGATCGCCATCGCGGTGCGCAGGGTCTCCTGGCACTGAGTGACGCCGCAGCTGACGGCGATCACCTCGGTGGCGACGCCCTTCTCCTTCAGACGCATCGCCTCCTCGACGGCGATCTCGTCGAACGGATTCATGCTCATCTTGACGTTGGCGATGTCGACACCGCTGCCGTCGGACTTGACGCGTACCTTGACGTTGTAGTCGACCACGCGTTTGACGCTGACCAGGACCTTCATGAACTTGTCGCCCCCGACTTTCTTGCCATGCACGTTGAAGTGGAATCGACGATTTTATGCGGTGGCGTGCTGCGCCGCGGTTGCCCCGCGTGACATGTCGATCGGACGTATGGCCAACCAACCGACTACGAAGAACAACCCGGTCGACAGGATGGCCAGCCGGTGGTTGCCCGCGGTCGCCCAGGTGACGACACCATAGGTCACCGGCCCGACGATGGAGGCCAGGCTGGTGGCGAAGGTCCACAGGCCGTAGAACTCGGCCAGCCGCCGTGGCGGCGCGAAGACACCCACCATCGCGCGGCCCGCCGACTGGCTCGAACCCATGCACAACCCGGCGACGACGGCGGCGATCCAGAACAGCGTTGCCGACGTGGCCAGAAAGGCCAGCACCGTCATCAGCACCCAGCCGAGCAGCGTGGCGCCGAGGGCGCGCTTGTGGCCGATGCGGTCCTGCCAGTAGCCGAACACGAACGCGCCGAGCGCGGCGGCAATGTTGACCAGGAACACCAGCATCATGGTGTCGGTCTGCTTGAAGCCGAGCACCTGCTCGGCGTACACCGCCGCCAGTGCGATGACGACCGCGATGCCGGCCTGGTAAAAGAAGCCGCAGACCATGAGCCAGACGAAGTCGCGATAGCTGCGCGCCTGTTGCCAGGTCTGCCGCAGTCGGGCCAGCGAGGTGGCGATGCCGGCGTGTCTGGCGGCTTCGGGCTGCGGCAACGCATGTTCGCGCAGCAGGCGAAACGTGACCAGCGCCGCCGCTCCATAGATGGTGGCGGTGATGATCATCGTGACGGGAACGAAATGCGACGCGGTCGCGCCGCGCGCCTGCGCGCTGATCACGTAGGCCAGGCTCAAGCCGAGCGTGAGCATGCCGCCGAAGTAGCCGAAGCTCCAGCCCCAGCCCGACACGCGTCCGAGCGCCTCCGGCCGGCTCAACTCCGGCAGGAAGGCCGCCGTCAACGACTCGCCGTAGGCATAGAAGACGTTTGACAACACGATGAGCGCGAAGGCCAGGGCCACGTCGCCCGGCCCCACCTGGGCCAACGCGGCCGTCGCGAGCACGCAGCCCGCGGTGGTGGCCATCAGGAGACGCTTTTTCGCGGCCCGCGCATCGGCATACGCTCCGAGCGAAGGCATGGTCAGCATCACGATGCCGCGCGACAACCCAAGGGCCGCCGTCCACGCCAGCGTCGCCCATGCCGCCGAGCCGGCCACGGCAGCGACGAAGAAGGCGTTGAACACCGCCGTCAGGACGACCGTGGTGTAGCCCGAGTTGGCGAAGTCGTACATCGCCCAGCCGAACACTTCGCGCCTGCGCACACCGTCGTTCAGCGCGTCCTGCGGGAACCAGGCCATCGGCCGCTCCTTGCTACAGCGTTCCCGGATCCCGCCGGCTGCGCGCCCGGCGTGGCAGCGATGCCACAACCGGCATCGGCAGATGGTGCCCGGAGCGGGGATCGAACCCACATGCCCTCTTTCGAGTGGCGGCGGATTTTAAGTCCGCTGCGTCTGCCAATTTCGCCATCCGGGCCGGCGGTGCGCCGCGATTATCGATGGCCATCTGCGCAACCCGGACGAGAGGCGCTCGAGCCCCGGAACAGGGGGCGGTACCGCGTTGAAGGGTTTCGCCCCTTCAGGGGCTCTGTTTCACTACAAGCCGGTTCCATCGACCCCGCTATCCACAGCGCACCCATGAAAAACAGATCCTTGATTGCCGTGTCCGCCGCCCTGCTGATGGGACTGGTGCCTCTGTCATCGAACGCGACGCTCACGCTGACATTGGACGACCTCTCGACGGTCGGGACCGACGTCACCCTTGTCGATGACGCGATCGGAGACTGGTGGTCCGGCAACGGCGTCGTGATGCATGTCGGGTCGGCCGGCGGCTGGTTCCTGAACGCCACCACGGGCCTCGGCGTCGGCATGTCCGACATCTGGGGTATCGATCTGAACACGGTCAGCGTGTCGAGCAGAAGCGGCGGCACCTTGCGCATCTCGCTGACCGAGACGGATCTGACGTACGGGTCCGGCGGTCCGTTGTCGATTACCAGCGCGATCGGCGGCACCACCCAGGGCACTGTCGCCTACGCTGCCTACGCCGACGATGGCAATGTGGCATTCGGGCAGACGACCCAACTGTTCACCGGCACCACCGGTGGCTTCGCGTTCTCGCATCAGAACTTGACGACGCTCAATCTGAGCAACCCGTTCTCGCTGACTCTCGTGGCCGACATCACCCATGACGGTTCCAAGACGACCAGCTTCGACTTCGCCTCACAGGTGCCCGAACCGACCAGCGTCGCGCTGTTCGCACTCGGCCTGCTCGGCGCGGGTGCCTCGGCGCGGCGACGCAAGGCGACGAATCAACCCGCCTGAGGGCCTTTGCATCGCAAAACGAAAGCGGCCGGGAAACCGGCCGCTTGTCGTTGGAGGCGCGACCCGGAGTCGAACCGGGCTGGACGGATTTGCAATCCGTTGCATAACCGCTTTGCTATCGCGCCGCCGGCCGAATTCTCCCACAGGCCGTCAAATCTGCCGGGGCTGACGCACGAAGGGGAAGCCTCTCGGCTTCCCCTTCGCTGAATCTGGAGCGGGAAAGGAGTCTCGAACTCCCGACCTCAACCTTGGCAAGGTTGCGCTCTACCAACTGAGCTATTCCCGCGTCGTCTGCCGGTCACGTTGCCCCGAACGGCAGGCGCGCATTATAGCCAACGCACGTCAGTGCGGCAGCACATCCCCCCCGAGTGCCGGCTTGGCCACTTCGGTCTTGGCCGGCTCCACCTTCGGCGTGACCTCTTCGTCGGGCAGCGCTTGCGGCACCGACACCAGGGCCAGTTCCAGCACGCGATCGACCCAGCGCACCGGCACGATCTCGAGATGGTTCTTCACGTTCTCGGGGATCTCCTGCAGGTCCTTGACGTTCTCTTCCGGGATCAGCACGGTCTTGATGCCGCCGCGGTGCGCCGCGAGCAGCTTCTCCTTCAGGCCACCGATCGCGGTGACTTCACCGCGCAGCGTGATCTCGCCAGTCATCGCCACGTCGGCCTTGACGGGGATGCCGGTGAGTGCCGACACGAACGCCGTCGTCATCGCAGCGCCGGCGCTCGGCCCGTCCTTGGGGGTGGCGCCATCCGGCACGTGGATGTGGATGTCGCGCTTCTCGAACATCTCGTCCTTGATGCCGAGCCGCTGCGCGCGGCTGCGCACCACCGACCGGGCCGCCTCGACAGACTCCTTCATCACGTCGCCCAGTGATCCGGTGCGGATGATGTTGCCCTTGCCGGGCATCACGGCAGCCTCGATCGTCAGCAGGTCGCCGCCGACCTCGGTCCACGCCAGGCCAACCACCTGGCCGACCTGGTTCTTCTTCTCGGCGCGGCCGAAGTCGAACTTGCGCACGCCGAGGTACTCGTTCAGGTTCTCTTCGCTGACGACCACCTTGCCGTCGGTCTGCTTGAGTTGGATGCCCTTGACCGTCTTGCGGCAGATCTTGGAGATCTCGCGTTCGAGCGAACGAACACCGGCCTCGCGGGTGTAGTAGCGAATGATCCCGCGGATCGCGGACTCGGTGACTTCCATCTCCTCGTCCTTGACGCCATTGTTCTTGCGCTGCTTGGGCAACAGGTAGCGCTGCGCGATGTCGACCTTCTCGTCCTCGGTGTAGCCCGACAAGCGGATTACTTCCATCCGATCCAGCAGAGCCGGCGGAATGTTCATCGAGTTCGACGTCGCCACGAACATCACGTCGGACAGATCGAAGTCGACCTCGACATAGTGGTCGCTGAAGGTGTGATTCTGCTCGGGATCAAGCACTTCCAGCAGCGCCGACGACGGGTCGCCGCGGAAGTCCATGCCGAGCTTGTCGATCTCGTCGAGCAGGAACAGCGGGTTACGCGTGCCGATCTTCGACAGGCTCTGCAGCACCTTGCCCGGCATCGAGCCGATGTAGGTGCGGCGGTGGCCGCGGATCTCGGCCTCGTCGCGCACGCCACCGAGCGCCATGCGGACGAACTTGCGGCCGGTGGCACGCGCCACGCTCTGACCGAGCGAGGTCTTGCCAACACCAGGGGGGCCCACGAGGCACAGGATCGGTGCCTTGACCTTGTCGACGCGCTGCTGGACCGCGAGGTACTCGAGGATGCGCTCCTTCACCTTGTCCAGGCCCGCATGGTCTTCGTTGAGCACGTCCTCGGCATGCCGCAGGTCGTGCTTGATCTTGGTCTTCTTGCTCCACGGCAGGGCGACCAGCGTGTCGATGTAGTTGCGCACGACGGTGGCCTCGGCCGACATCGGCGACATCAGCTTGAGCTTCTTGAGCTCAGCGTCGGCCTTCTTGCGCGCCTCCTTGGGCATGCGAGCGGCCTTGATCTTCTTCTCGAGTTCTTCGAGGTCGGCACCTTCCTCGCCGTCGCCCAGTTCCTTCTGGATGGCCTTGACCTGCTCGTTGAGGTAGTACTCGCGCTGCGACTTCTCCATCTGGCGCTTGACGCGGCCGCGGATGCGCTTCTCGACCTGCAGGATGTCGACTTCATGCTCGAGCAGCTCGAGCAGCTTCTCCAGCCGCTTGGCCACCGCGAACAGATCGAGCACTGACTGCTTGGCTTCGAGCTTGAGCGGCAGGTGCGCGGCGATCGTGTCGGCCAGACGGCCCGGGTCGTCGATGCCGGCGATCGAGGTCAGGATCTCGGGCGGGATCTTCTTGTTCAGCTTGACGTACTGGTCGAACTGCTGCGTCACCGCGCGGCGCAAGGCCTCGACCTCGGGCGTGGTCTCGCCGCCCGGTGGGACCGGAACGACCTCGCCGACGAAGTACTCGTCCTGCTCGGTGATCTGGTTGGTGGTGGCACGCTGCAGGCCCTCGACGAGAACCTTCACCGTGCCGTCGGGCAGCTTGAGCATCTGCAGGATGCTCGACACGCAGCCCACGCCGAACATGTCGTCGGCCTTGGGCTCGTCCTTGCCGGCCGCCTTCTGGGCGACCAGCATGATCTGGCGGCCGGCTTCCATGGCCGCCTCGAGGGCCTTGATGGACTTCGGACGGCCGACGAACAGCGGGATCACCATGTGCGGGAACACCACCACGTCGCGCAGCGGTAGCAACGGCAGCGTGATGGAATCAGGCGGAAGAACCGGGTGGCCAGACATAACGATCCTCTCTTTCTCAAGCCGACATGAGGCCTGAGACGACAAACTCAAGTATCGGCAAAACGGGCGAGGACTTCAGGCGCTGGCCTTTGCCTGTTCCCGATAGACCAGCAGGGGTTTGGCCCCGTCCTGGACGATGTGCTCGTCGATCACGACCTTCGCGACGCCGTCGAGCGTGGGCAGGTCGAACATGGTGTCGATCAGGACCGCTTCCATGATCGATCGCAGGCCGCGTGCACCCGTCTTGCGGGCCAGCGCCTTGCGGGCAATGGCGGCGAGCGCCGAGGGCCGCACCTCGAGCTCCACGCCGTCCATCGCGAACAGTTTCTGGTACTGCTTGGTCAGTGCGTTCTTCGGCTCAGTGAGGATCTGTACCAGCGCGTCCTCGGTCAGCTCGCCCAGCGTGGCCACCACCGGCAGGCGGCCGACGAGCTCGGGAATCAAGCCGAACTTGATCAGGTCTTCCGGCTCGGCGTCGCGGAACAGATCGGCCGCGCGCTTCTCGGTCTTGCTGTGCACGGTGGCGCCGAAGCCGATGCCGGAGCGCTCGGTGCGGTTCTGGATCACCTTCTCCAGGCCGTCGAACGCGCCGCCGCAGATGAACAGGATGTTGGTCGTGTCGATCTGCAGGAAGTCCTGGTTCGGGTGCTTACGGCCGCCCTGCGGCGGCACCGACGCCATGGTGCCTTCGATCAGCTTCAGCAGCGCCTGCTGCACGCCTTCGCCCGAGACGTCGCGTGTGATCGACGGGTTGTCGGACTTGCGCGAGATCTTGTCGATCTCGTCGATGTAGACGATGCCACGCTGTGCACGATCGACGTCGTAGTTGCAGTTCTGCAGCAGCTTCTGGATGATGTTCTCGACGTCTTCGCCCACGTACCCGGCTTCTGTGAGCGTGGTGGCGTCGGCGATCACGAACGGCACGTTGAGCAGGCGCGCGAGCGTCTGTGCCAGCAGGGTCTTGCCGGAGCCGGTGGGGCCGATCAGCAGGATGTTGCTCTTGGTCAGCTCGACGTCGTCCTTGCCGCCCAGGTGCTTGAGTCGCTTGTAGTGGTTGTAGACCGCGACCGACAGCGTCCGCTTGGCGGTCTCCTGGCCGATCACGTACTGGTCGAGGCTGTTCTTGATCTCGGCCGGCGTGGGCAGCTCGGACTTGGCGGTCTTGGCGCCTGCACCTTCGGCCGGCGCCTCATCGCGGATGATGTCGTTGCAAAGCTCGATGCACTCGTCGCAGATGAACACCGACGGCCCGGCAATGAGCTTCTTCACCTCGTGCTGGCTCTTGCCGCAGAAGCTGCAATACAGAACCTTCTCGCCGGAGGCGCCCTTCTTGTCGGCCATGTGGGTGTGTACGCGCGAATCGCCCGTCTAGTTCCCCTGCGAACAATGATAGTCCATGCCCACAGCAGGGCCGCTGCCCGGTCTGTGCGCCCTGCCAGGGTGCCGGAGGCGACGTGGATTACGCACGCTTGTCGATCACCTGGTCGATCAGGCCGTAGGCCTTGGCCTCGTCGGGCGACATGAAGAAGTCACGCTCCATGTCGGCGGCGATCTTCTCGTACGTCTGCCCGGTGCGATCGGCATAGATGCGATTGAGCTGCTCGCGGGTCTTGATGATCTCGCGTGCCTGGATCTCGATGTCGGTGGCCTGCCCCTGCGCGCCGCCCGACGGCTGGTGGATCATGATGCGCGAGTTGGGCAGCGCCAGGCGCTTGCCCTTGGCGCCGGCCATCAGCAGGAACGAGCCCATGCTGGCGGCCATGCCCAGGCACATGGTGGACACGTCCGGCTTGATGAACTGCATGGTGTCGAAGATCGACAGGCCGGCGCTGACGCTGCCGCCAGGCGAGTTGATGTACAGGAAGATGTCCTTGTCCGGGTTCTCGCTCTCGAGGAACAGCAACTGCGCGACCACCACGTTGGCCACCGCGTCGTTCACCGGGCCGACCAGGAACACGATGCGCTCGCGCAGCAATCGGCTGTAGATGTCATACGCGCGCTCGCCGCGGCCCGACTGCTCGATGACGATCGGCACCACGCCCAGACCCGTCGGTTCCCACGCACTCATGATTGATCCTTAGACGACTAGCTTGCGATTGAGTTGCGCCGATTATGGCGCTCAGGTGTCCATCAGTTCGTCGAAGGGCAAGGCTTTGTCGACCACCTGGGCCCTGCCGAGGATGAACTGCGTGACGTTCGACTCGATCACGATCGCTTCGACCTCGGCCATGCGGTTGCGATCCGACAGATACCAGCGCACCACCTCGGCCGGCTTCTCGTAGCTCTGCGACAGCTCCTCGATGTGCGCCTGCAGCTGCTCGGGCTTGGCCTGCAGCGCGTGCTGGCGCACCAGTTCGGCCACCACCAGACCCAGGCGCACGCGGCGCTCGGCCTGCGGCTGGAAGATCTCGCTCGGGATCGGCGCCTTGTCGGCGTCCTTGACGCCGCGCTTCTTGAGGTCTTCGCGCGCGCCTTCGGTCATGCGCTCGACTTCGGACTCCACCAACGCCTTGGGCACGTCAAGCTCGGCCACCTTGACCAGTGCATCCATCGCCGCCGACTTGTTGCGCGCCAGCACGCGGAACTTGACCTCACGCTCGAGGTTCTTCTTGACATCGGCCCGCAGCGCCTCGACCGTGCCGGCCGCGATGCCGAGCGACTTGATGAAGCTCTCGTCGATCGACGGCAGGTGCTGCGCCTCGATCTTCTTCATCGTGACCATGAAGTCGGCTTCCTTGCCGGCGACGTCCTTGCCGTGATAGTCGGCCGGGAACTGCAGCGGAAAGGTCTTCGACTCGCCGACCCGCATGCCGCGCACCGCCTTGTCGAACTGCTCGAGCATCTGCCCTTCGCCGATCACGAAGTTGAACGCTTCGGCCTTGCCGCCAGCGAACGACTCACCGTCGATCTTGCCGTCGAAGTCGATCGTCACGCGGTCGGTCGGTTCGGCGCCTTCGGCCGCCGGCCGCTGGGCGAAAGTGCGGCGCTGCTTGCGCAGGATGTCGACCGTGCGGTCGATCGCCGCCTCGGACACCTCGCAGGTGACGCGCTCGACTTCGACGCCGGCCAGTTCGCCGACCTTGACTTCAGGATAGACCTCGAAGGTGGCGTCGAACGCCATCGTGCCTTCGGGCGCGCCCTCCTTCGGCGTGATGCGCGGCGTGCCGGCCACGCGCAACTTGGCCTCGTTGGCGGCGCTCGCGAAGGCGGCGCCGATCTTGTCGTTCATCACTTCGTACTGCACCGAGTAGCCGTAGCGCTGCGCCACCACCGACATCGGCACCTTGCCCGGGCGGAATCCGTCGGCGCGCACGGTGCGCGACAGCTTCTTCAAGCGCGTCTCGACTTCGTTGCTGATCTCCACGGCCGGCACGGTCAACGTCATGCGGCGTTCGAGTTTTTCAAGGGTTTCGATTTGGACAGCCATGTTGGAGCTCTTGTGTCAAGGATGCTGGTGCGCGGGGCCGGACTCGAACCGGCACGCCGGTAAGGGCGTCAGGACCTAAACCTGGTGCGTCTACCAATTTCGCCACCCGCGCCCGGGGTCGCCGCGCCCATCGACCCACGTGGCACGCTCGCTGCGCAAGCCACGGGTTGCTGGTACGGAGAACCTGCGATTTTATCCCGCCGCGCTGCCCGCAGGCCGGACACGGAACCAGGCTGCGTACATCGCCGGCAGCGACAGCAGCGTGAGCGCCGTGGCGACGACCAGACCACCCATGATCGCCACCGCCATCGGACCCCAGAACACGCTGCGTGACAGCGGGATCATCGCCAGCACGGCAGCGGCTGCCGTCAGCACGATCGGCCGGAAGCGGCGTACGGCCGCTTCGACGATCGCTGTCCAGGTGTCGACGCCTCGCATGCGATCCTGTTCGATCTGGTCGATCAGGATCACCGCATTGCGCATGATCATGCCCACCAGTGCAATGACGCCGAGCAGCGCCACGAATCCGAACGGTCTGTCCAGCAGCAACAGCGCCGCCGCCACGCCGGCCAGACCGAGAGGACCGGTGAGGAACACCAGCATCGCACGCGAGAAGCTGTGCAGCTGGAGCATCAGCAGCGTCAGCATGATGAACAGCATCACCGGCACGCCGACGGCGATCGATCCCTGCCCCTTGCTGCTTTCCTCCACGGCGCCGGCAATCTGGATCGAATAGCCGGGTGGCATGCCCGACTGCAGTGCAGCGAGCTTGGGCCACACGCGTTGCGTGACCGTGGGGCCTTGCACACCGTCGACCACATCACCTTGCACCGTGATCGCGAACTTGCGCCCCTCGCGCCACATCACCCCCGGTTCGAAGCCGAAGCCGACGTGGGCGATCTGCGTCAGCGGAATCGACCTGCCACCGCTAGTCGGCAGGTAGGCCTGGGCGATGTCGGTGATGGCATTGCGCTCCTCCAGCGGCTGCCGCAACACGATGTCGACGAGCTTGTCGCCCTCGCGGTATTGCCCGATGTTGGTGCCCGACAGGATGGTGCGTGACGCCTGCGCGATCGACTGGCTGGTGACGCCCAGCGCGCGGGCCTTGTCCTGGTCGATCTCCAGCTTGATGGCCTTGATCGACTCGTTCCAGTTGTCATTGACACCGCGCATGCTCGGGTCGGCCTGCAGGATCACCTTGGCCTGGTCGGCCCAGCTGCGCACAACCCTGGCGTCGGGCCCGACGACGCGAAACTGTACGGGGTAAGGCACCGGCGGCCCGTTGGGCAGCAGCTTGACCCGCGCACGAACCTCGGGGAACTCCTCGCTGAGCAGTGCCGGCAGCCGCTTGCGGATCGACTCGCGCTGCTCGACGCTCCTGGCCAGCAGAATGGTCTGGCTCACGTTGGACTGCGGAAAGATCTGGTCGAGCGGCAGGTAGAAGCGCGGCACGCCCGATCCGATCCAGACGCTGACCGACTCGAGACCCGGCTCGCGCAGCATGCGGGCTTCGAAGCGACGCGCCACCGCCTCGGACTCCTGGATCGTGGCACCCTCGGGCAGCCACAGATCGACCAGAACCTCGGGCCGGCTCGAGTCAGGGAAGAACTGCTGCTGCACACGACCCATGCCGGCCAGTCCGGCCAGAAAGAGCGCCAGCGTCAGCGCGATGGTGATCCAGCGGTGGGCGACGCACCAGTGCACCATGCGGCGGAATCGACTGTAGAACGGCGTGTCGAACAGCTCATGCGCCTGGCCACCGCCGACCTTGCTGCGCGTGTGAAGCAACAATGAGCCCAGATACGGCACGAAGTAGACCGAGACAAACCACGAGATCAGCAGCGCCGCCGAGGTCACCGCGAAGATCGCGAACGTGTACTCGCCGGTGACCGACCTCGCCAGCCCGATCGGCAGAAAGCCGGCTGCGGTGATCAGCGTGCCGGTCAGCATTGGCATCGAAGTCACCTCGTAGGCGAAGGTGGCGGCGCGCATCTTGTCGTAGCCTTCCTCGAGCTTGCGCACCATCATTTCCACCGAGATGATCGCGTCGTCGACGAGCAGGCCGAGCGCGATGATCAGCGAGCCGAGCGAGATCTTGTGCAGCCCGACGCCCCAGTAGTACATCGTGACGAAGGTGATCGCCAGCACCAACGGGATCGTGATGCCGACCACCATGCCGGGCCAGATATCGATGCGCAGCGGCCGGGTGTGTAGGCCCAGGCTGATGAAACTCACCAGCAGCACGACGGCCACCGCTTCGAACAGTACGCGTATGAACTCGCCGACCGAACGCGAGACGGCGCGCGGCTGATCCTGGATCTGCGCCAGCTCGATGCCCACCGGCAACTCGTGGCGCAGCTGTTCCGCCCGGTCGCGCAACGCCTTGCCGAGCGCGATGATGTCGCCCCCCTTGGACATCGATACACCGAGTGCAATGACGGCCTTGCCCTGGTGCCGCACCTTGACTGTGGGCGGATCGACCACCGCGCGGCGGATTTCGGCCAGATCCGACAGGCGCAGCGTGCTCGCCACGCCGGTCGCCGGATTGACGGCGCGGATCGGAAAGCGCCGCAGCTCCTCCACCGAGTCGAACGCGCCGGCCACGCGCACCTGCAGGTTCTGGCTGCCAGCATTGAGCACTCCCGCACCTTCCACCGCGTTCTGCGCGCCCAGTTGTGCCAGCACCTGGTTCATGTCCAGGCCCAGCTGGGCCAGGCGGCGGTGCGAGATCTCGACGAACAGCTTCTCGGGCTGCGCACCGAACAGGTCGACCTTCGCCACGTCGGGTACACGCAGCAGCGACGAGCGCACGTCGTCGGCGAACACGCGCAGTTCCTCGTCGCTGAAGCCATCGGCCGACAACGCGAAGATCGAGCCGTAGACGTCGCCGAAGTCGTCGTTGAAGACCGGCCCCACGACGCCCTGCGGCAGCGTGCTGCGCATGTCGCCGACGCGCTTGCGCGCCTGGTACCAGCTGTTGGCTACCTCCCGGGGTGGTGATGAGTCCTTCAGCTGCAGGATCGTCAGCGACTCGCCGGGCTTCGTGTAGCTGCGCAGGATGTCGGCGTAAGGCACTTCCTGTAACGACCTCTCGATCTTGTCGGTCACCTGCTCGGCCATCTGCTGCGCGGTGGCACCGGGCCAGAAGGCCTGGACGACCATCGCGCGAAAGGTGAACGGCGGGTCTTCGTCCTGGCCGAGCTGGAAGTACGCCGCAGAACCCAGCACCAGCAACACGACCATCAGGTAGCGCGTCAGTGCAGGGTGTTCGAGCGCCCAGCGCGACAGGTTGAATCGCCTCGCGCCAGCCGGCTCGCCGCCTTCGACCACGAAAGTCTGCGGATCCACGGCCTAGCGCTTCGCAGACGACGCAGGCTCGGCGTAGAGCCGCACCTTCTGTCCGGTCGTGAGCACGTGAGTGCCCGCGGTGACCACCGTCTGCCCTTCGACAAGGCCGGCGGCGATCAGAACGTCGTTGCCCTCGGCACCGGCCACCTGCACGGCGTGCGGCTTGACGGTCATGCTGCTCTTATCGAGCAGCCAGACGGCAGGAGCGCCCTGCTGCTCGACCACCGCCGGCAGCGGCAATCGAACCATCCCCTTCACCGGTGGCGTGCTGATCTTGACGGTTGCCGTCTGGCCGAGCCGCACGGGCGCCTGGCCGATGTCGGCCTTGACGACGAACGTGCGGGTCGCCGGATCGGCGGAAGCGGCCACCTCGCGCACCGTCGCCGCCAGCGACTTCGTGCGGTCCGACCACAGCAGCACCTGCACGGCGCCGGGCTTGCCGGCCAACGCCCGCAGCGGGGCGACACGGTCCTCCGGAACGTTGAATACCACGTCGCGCGGGCCGTCGTGCGCCAGCCGAACGACCGGCGCGCCAGCGGCCACGACGGTTCCTGGATCGGCCTCGACCGCCGTGATCACACCCGAGGCGTCGGCGACGAGGTTCGCATAGCGCGCCTGATTGCCCTGCGCGTGGGCCTGCGCCTTCGCCTGTTCGAACTGACCACGGGCGGCGGCGAGCGCCGTCTCGCGCCGCTCGAGTTCCCACCCGCTGATGAAGCCCTGGTTCTTCAGTTCGCGAAAGCGCCCGAGTTCCGCCGTGCTGAATTCGTAGTTGGCCTGCGCCGCGGTCAGCGCAGCCTGCGCCGCCTCGACGCTCAGTCGCAAGTCCGCCGGATCGAGTTGTGCCAGCACCTGACCGGCGCGCACACTGTCGCCGAGATTGGCGCGTCGGCTGGCCAGCTTGCCGCCGACGCGAAAACCGAGCCGCGACTCGGTGCGCGAGCGCACCTCGGCGGCGTACTCGTACTCACCCGCAGCAGTGCCGAGCGCCACTGTCTGTATGCGCACGGCGCGTACCGGTTCGGGAGGCGCTGGCGGCGGCGTACAGGCCGCGAGCATTACCGCGACGGGCGTCAATAGCGCAGCGCGCAAGCCGTTCATGTTGATCTTCTCGGTTACTGACTGACCGGTCAGTACTGTATTTGACCGACATCAGGCTGTCAAACCATGCCCTCACGGGAAGCCCGTGGACAATCGCTGCGTGGCATCCGGTCACTACGAGAACTTTCCCGTCGCGTCGATCCTGTGCCCGCCACGGCTTCGACAACCGATCCGAAGCATCTACGCCTTCGCGCGAACGGCAGACGACATCGCCGACGAAGGCGTCGCACCGGAGTCGCAGCGTCGAGAGGCATTGACGCGATACCGGCAGGTGCTGCGTCGCGTCGTCGCACACGGCTCGACCGACGACCTCGGCCTCCAAGCCGACGAATGGCCCGAGGTCTTCCACCCGCTGGCCGATGTGCTGCGCCGCTTTGAACTCCCGGTGCCTCTGCTCGAGGATCTGCTCGACGCCTTCGCGCAGGACAGCGGCAACCCCGCGTATGGATCGCGGGAGCAGCTGCTCGACTACTGCCGTCGATCGGCGAATCCGATCGGTCGTCTGCTGCTGCATCTATACGGGATCGAAGACCCGCAGTCGATCGACGCGTCGGACGCGATCTGCACTGCCTTGCAGTTGATCAATTTCTGGCAGGACCTCAGCGTCGACCTTCCGCGCGGCCGTTGTTATCTGCCCATGGACGACTGCAACCACTTCGCGGTCCAGGCCGGGTCGCTCGCTTCGCAAGAAGAAGCGTCGCGACGCCTGGTACGGGATCTGGTGGGATGGTCAGCCGAGATAATGGCGCGGGGCGCAAAGCTGCCACCGCGAATACCGGGCCGCGCCGGTTGGGAACTGCGTCTCGTCGTGCACGGCGGCTGGCGCATTCTGGAGAAGATCCGCGACATGGGGTTTCGCTCGTTCCTGCAGCGTCCTCGCCTGACGGCGCTGGATGCGCCCACATTGCTCTGGCGCGGATTGCACTACGCGCCCGCGCAGTTTCGGCCGGACGCGCTGCGATGACGCCCGAACAGTATGTGCAGCGCAAGGCGGCGCAGAGCGGATCGTCGTTCTACTACGCGTTCCTCTTTCTTCCGCCGCCGCGCCGGGCGGCGATCACCGCGTTCTACGCGTTCTGCCGCGAAGTGGACGACGTGGTCGACGAAGTCAGTGACCCTTCTGTCGCCGCGCGTAAGCTGCAATGGTGGCGCGAAGAGGTTGCGAGTGCATTTGCCGGCAAGGCCAACCACCCCGTGATGCAGGCCCTGATACCGCACGCGGCCCCATACGACATCGAGCCGCATCACCTGCTGTCGGTGATCGATGGCTGCCAGATGGACCTGGACCAGACGCGCTACCTCGACTTCGCGGGTCTGAAGACCTATTGCCACCGGGTTGCCGGCGTTGTCGGCGAGGTGGCGGCCAGCATCTTCGGCCGCACGCAGCCGGCGACGGTGGCGTATGCCCACCAGCTCGGCCTGGCGCTGCAACTCACCAACATCATTCGCGATGTCGGTGACGACGCACGGCGCGGCCGCATCTACATTCCGGTGGCCGAGCTGCAGCAGTTCGGTGTCAAGGCCGGCGAGATCCTCGAGCGCAAGGCGCCTTGGGGCTACAGCGACCGTTTCCTGTCGCTGATGCGCTACCAGGCTGCACGGGCGCACGCCACCTACGACTCCGCACTGCAGACACTTCCCGAGGCGGACCGCCCGTCACAGAAACCTGGCCTGATGATGGCCAACATCTACCGCGCCCTGCTGCGTGAGATCGAGGCCGACGGCTTTCGCGTTCTTCACCAGCGAACGTCATTGACGCCGCTGCGCAAGTTCTGGATTGCGGCGCGCACGCAGTGGCGCGGCGCGTAGTGGGGACGCCACCGCGTTCGCTGGCCGTAGTCGGCGCAGGCTGGGCGGGCCTGGCAACCGCAGTGCACGCCTGCGAAGACGGCCTTCGGGTCACAGTCTTCGACATGGCGCCACACCCCGGGGGTCGCGCTCGCAGCGTGGCGCTGCCGGGAGGTGGCGTGGTCGACAACGGACAGCACATCCTGATCGGCGCCTATCGCGAGACGCTTGCGTTGATGGGCCGAATCGGTGTCGACGTGAATGCACTCCTCATGCGTCGGCCGCTGGAGCTGCGATTTCCGGATGGTCGTGGCCTCAGGGTGACCGCCGGCCCGCCGCTCGTCGGCTTTGCTCTCGGCGTGTTGACCGCTCGCGGGTGGACATTCGCCGCTCGATGGAGTTTCCTGCGCACGGCCTGGCGCTGGCGCCGCCATGGCATGCGCAATCCGGGCGTCGCGACAGTCAGCGAGTTGTGCGCCGGCTTGCCTGAGCCTGTGCGTTCGGGGCTCATCGAGCCGCTTTGCGTGGCGGCCATGAACACGCCCGCCGAGCAGGCCTGCGCCACCGTGTTCCTGCGCATCCTGGCCGACGCATTGTTCGCCACGCCCGACGGTTCCGATCTGCTGTTGCCGCGCGCGGGCCTGTCCGATCTGCTGCCGCGGCGCGCCGTGGAGTGGCTGAATCAGCGCGGCGCGACGGTCCTGCTCGGCAGGCGGGTGAATGAGATCAAGGCCACGACTGACCGCTGGCTCGTCGACGGGCAGTTGTTTGACGATGTCGTCCTGGCGTGTACCGCAGTTGAAGCCGCGCGCCTCGTCCGCCTCGTCGCGCCCGATTGGTCGGCACAGGCCGACGCCCTGAGGCACGAGGCGATTGCCACGGTCTATCTGCGGCGACCGGGGCCACCATTGAATCTGCCGATGCTGGCGCTGCGCGCTGACGGGGACAACCCTGCGCAGTTCGTGTTCGATCTCGAGGTCCTGGGCCATTCGGAGGGCATGTTGGCGTTCGTTGTCAGCGGTGCCGCTGCGTGGCTTATCGATGGGCTCGACGCGCTGGTTCAGCGGGTGTGCAGCCAAGCGACGCGAGAGCTGCCGGCTCAGTTCGGCGGCGAACCGCCGACGGTGCTGCATGCTGCGGCCGAGCGCCGCGCCACGTTTGCCTGCACGCCGGATCTGCAGCGGCCGACGATGGCGATTGCACCCGGGCTCACTGCGGCCGGCGACTATGTAGAAGGACCGTATCCCGCCACCTTGGAGGGCGCTGTTCGATCGGGATTGCGGGCGGCGCGCAGCCTTTGTCGAGACGAATGAAGACCTGCCTGATCGAGTCGGCACCGCCCTCGTCTTCCGCTATGCAAGAATGCATTCCATGACAGGAAAGCAGGCCACTTCACCCGCCCGGTCGCCCAGCCCGGCGATCCAGGTGATCGAAAGGATGTTCGACCTCCTGGACGTGCTCGCATCGCACCAGGATCCGGTATCGCTCAAGCAATTGACCGAGCGCACAGGATTGCACCCGTCGACGGCGCACCGGATCCTGAACGACCTGGTGATCGGCCGTTTCGTCGACCGACCCGAAGCCGGGAGCTACCGCCTGGGGATGCGGCTGCTGGAACTCGGCAACCTGGTCAAGGCCCGGCTCGACGTGCGCGACGCGGCCATCGGGCCGATGCGCGAGTTGCACAAGCTCACGCACCAGCCGGTCAACCTGTCGGTGCGCCAGGGCGACGAGATCATCTACATCGAGCGAACCTACAGCGAGCGGTCCGGCATGCAGGTCGTGCGCGCCGTCGGCGGGCGAGCGCCGCTGCACCTCACCTCGGTGGGCAAGCTGTTCCTCGCCTTCGACGACCCGCAGCGAGTACGTGCCTATGCCACCCGTACCGGATTGGCCGGGCACACCCGAAACAGCATCACTGACCTGCCCAAGCTGGAGCGCGAACTGGCCCAAGTCCGTCAGACCGCGGTGGCGCGGGATGACGAGGAGCTCGAACTGGGCGTACGCTGTTTGGCCGCCGGCATCTTCGACGATCAGTCGAACCTGGTTGCCGGCCTTTCGGTGTCGGCTCCCGCCGACCGGCTCGAGGAGTCGTGGCTAGAACGAGTCCGAGCCACTGCGGCCCAGATCTCCACTGCTCTCGGTCACCGCGGCCGTTAGCGCCGGGGCCGCTTCGGGCAACGAGCGCGGCAACGCCTGTTGCGCCGGCAACGTGGTGTTGATCCAGCGCCGGATGCGCTCTGCGTCGCCGACACGGGAGTAACGGCCGGCGCTGTCCAGCAGCACCATGATGAGTTTGCGGCCCGCAAGTTGCGCCTGCATCACCACGCAACGGCCAGCCTCCGAGATGTAGCCGGTCTTCTGCAGGCCGATCTCCCAGATCGGACTGCGTACCAATGAGTTCGTGTTGCGGAACTGGACCATGCGACGGCCCACAGGGACCGACGCATCGGGTGATGTGGAGTACTCGCGCAGCACAGGATGCAGATAGGCCGCCTTGACCAGCACCGCCAAGTCCCGCGCACTCGACTGGTTCTTGCTCGACAACCCGGTTGGCTCGACGAAGTGCGAATCGTGCATGCCCAGAGCCTGCGCCTTGCGATTCATCGCCGCGACCAGCTCGGTCATGCCTCCGGGATAGTTCGCACCGAGCGCGAAGGCGGCACGGTTCTCCGAGGACATCAGCGCAAGATGCATCAACTCGCCGCGCGACAACTCGGCACCGACCTTCAGCCGGGAGCGGTTGTTCCGGGGCGTGTCGAGCGCCACGCGCTGCACGCGCAGGGCTTCGTCCATGGACTGCTCTGCATCGACCACCACGATGGCGGTCATCAGCTTCGTGATCGAAGCGATCGGCAACACCGCCTCCGGGTTCTTGCTGAACAGGACCTCATCGGTGTCCTGGTCGACCACCAGCGCGACGCTGGACTTCAGCTCCAGCGGATCCTCGGCCGCGCGAAGGCCTTGCAGCGCCGCCGCCGAAGGTCGTGTGGCCACCACGCGGACCTTGCGGCGCTTGTGCGCCGAGGGCGTGCTCGACTTTGCCGATGACTTGCTAGCGGACCGCTGGGCCGATGATTCGGCAGCCACAGCCGGAAGCGCCAACAGACCGAAGGCAAACACGGCTGCTGCGACGGTCCAGCCCGCCAAGGACATTCCCAACGACGATTCCCGCTTGATTGTGTGCATGCGCTGTCACGAACGCATCGGTCGACTTGCCGACGGGGCGAGTCTAACTGTCAGGAAAAAAACCGGCAATATCAAAAGCTTAGGTAGTTTTCCTCAAGTGAGATGGAAGTGTCAATTCCGCACGGACCGAGCCGTGCGGACCACACTGAATCAGCCCTGAGCCTGCACCCGCTCCGCGTTGTGGTGCAGCTTGTTCAGCGCCGCCAGATAGGCTTTCGCCGAAGCCACAACGATATCTGGATCAGCGCCCACACCGTTGACGATCCTCCCCCCCAGTTGCAGGCGAACGGTGACCTCCCCCTGCGACTCGGTGCTCCCCGTAGTGATGGCGTTGACCGAATACAGCACCAGCTCGGCGCCGGAGTTCACTCTCGACTCGATCGCCTTCAGACTGGCATCGACGGGACCGTTGCCGTCGCTTTCAGTTTGGCATTCCTCGTCGCCCAAGGTGAACGTCACGCGCGCATGGGGGCGCTCGCCGGTCTCGCTTTGCTGACGCAACGCCAGGAGTCGATAGTGCTCATGCTGATTGGCGGTACTCTCGTCGGCGACAAGCGCGAGGATGTCCTCGTCGAATATCTCACTCTTGCGGTCGGCGAGATCCTTGAAGCGAAGGAATGCGGCATTGACCTCGGCCTCGGACTCGAGTTCGATGCCGAGTTCTTCCAGGCGCTGCTTGAACGCATTGCGGCCGGACAGCTTGCCGAGAACGATGCGATTGGCCGCCCAGCCGACATCCTCGGCGCGCATGATCTCGTAGGTGTCGCGCGCCTTCAGCACGCCATCCTGGTGAATGCCCGATGCGTGCGCAAACGCATTCGCGCCGACGACGGCCTTGTTGGGCTGCACCACGAAGCCGGTGGTCTGGCTCACCATGCGAGATGCCGGCACGATCTGCGTGGCATCGATGCCGACATCGAGCCCGAAGTAATCGCGGCGCGTCCGCAAGGCCATCACCACCTCCTCGAGCGAACAGTTGCCCGCCCGTTCGCCCAAGCCGTTGATGGTGCATTCGACCTGGCGCGCACCACCGAGCTTCACGCCGGCCAGCGAGTTAGCGACAGCCATGCCGAGATCGTTGTGGCAATGCACGGACCAGACCGCCTTGCCCGAATTTGGCACTCGCTCGCGAAGGCTGGCGAGGAACCCGCCATACAGCTCGGGAATTGCGTAACCCACGGTATCCGGAATGTTGACCGTCGTCGCGCCTTCGCGGATCACGGCCTCCAGCACCCGGCACAGGAAGTCAGGGTCCGAGCGATAACCATCCTCCGGCGAGAACTCCACGTCGTCGCAAAGGTTGCGGGCATACCGCACCGCCAGCGTCGCCTGCTCCAGCACCTGCTCCGGCGTCATCCGCAGCTTCTTCTCCATGTGCAAGGCGCTGGTGGCGATGAAGGTGTGGATGCGCGCGCGCGCAGCGCCCTTCAGAGCCTCGGCCGCACGCGCAATGTCGCGGTCGTTGGCCCGCGCCAGCGAGCACACAGTGCTTTCGCGCACGGCGGCTGCGATTGCCTTGACCGCCTCGAAGTCACCGTTCGACGATGCGGCAAACCCGGCCTCGATGACATCGACCCGCAGCCGTTCCAGCTGCCGCGCGATGCGCAGCTTCTCGTCGCGCGTCATCGATGCGCCGGGTGATTGCTCGCCGTCGCGCAAGGTGGTGTCGAAGATGATCAGTTTCTCAGCCATGTCAAAGCCTCTGGAAGAAGACAGCCGCAAAAATGCAAACGGCCCGCTGTGTGAGTCACGAGCGGGCCGTTGAGCAGGAAACGTGGTCGAGTCTGGTCAGCGCACCCTGGATGCGCCTAGTAGCAGCGTCGCGGCAAAGCGTTGCATGACCATGGGATCGAATATAGCACGCGAACCGGCCTAGCGATGCAAGCCCTCTTCGTCCGGCTCGTCGGTCGATGTGGCGATCACGCTGACCGGCTTGCCCTTGGATCGTCGGTATGCGTACACCACGTAGCCCGACAGCCCGTAGACGCAGAACAGGGCGAACAGCACCAGCGGCGGATGAATGTTGATGACCGCAATGCCGAGCGCGATCGCGACGATGACGATGAAGGGCACCGAGCGCTTGAAACTCACATCCTTGAAGCTGTAGAACGGCACGTTGGTCACCATGGTGAGTCCCGCATACAGCGTGACGACAAACGCCGTCCAGGCCAGCCAGTCGATACGCCCGGCATCACGTACACCGTAGTCGTCCAATACCCAGATCATGCCGGTCACCAGGGCGGCAGCTGCCGGACTCGGCAGTCCCTGGAAATAACGCTTGTCGACGACGCCGATGTTGGTATTGAAGCGCGCCAGACGCAGCGCCGCACCGGCGCAATAGACGAAGGACGCGATCCAGCCCAGCTTGCCCAGCCCCTTGAGGGACCATTCGTAGACGATCAGTGCCGGCGCGGCGCCGAAACTCACCATGTCGGACAGACTGTCCATCTGCTCACCGAACGCGCTTTGCGTGTTGGTCATGCGGGCGACGCGCCCGTCCAGACTGTCGAGCACCATCGCACAGAAGATGCCGATCGCCGCATTCTCGAACCGTCCGTTCATCGCCATCACGACGGCATAGAAGCCGCCGAAGAGCGACGCAAGCGTGAACAGGTTGGGCAGTATGTAGATCCCCTTGCGTCGCGGACGCGGTGCGTCCACCACGTCGGAGGCGACGCCATCGTGGGGCGAGGCGGGATCGTTCATGTGGGTGCGAGCGTCGCGCGACGAGCCGCCGTCAATTGCGGCTCTTGTCGACCAGCTTGTTGGCCTTGATCCACGGCATCATCGCACGCAGCTTCTCGCCCACCACCTCGATCGAGTGCTCGGACATCAGTCGGCGGCGTGACAGCAGCGTCGGCGCGCCGGCGCGGTTCTCGAGGATGAAGCTCTTCGCGTACTCGCCGCTCTGGATGTCGGCCAGCATCTTCTTCATCGCCACCTTGGTGTCGGCATTGATGACCTTGGGGCCGGACACGTATTCACCGTACTCGGCGTTGTTCGAGATCGAGTAGTTCATGTTGGCGATGCCGCCCTCGTAGATCAGGTCGACGATCAGCTTCAGCTCGTGCAGGCATTCGAAGTACGCCATCTCTGGCGCGTAGCCGGCCTCGACCAGCGTTTCATAGCCGGCCTTGATGAGTTCGACGGTGCCGCCGCACAGGACGGCCTGCTCGCCGAACAGGTCGGTCTCGGTCTCTTCACGGAAGTTGGTCTCGATGATGCCGGCCTTGCCGCCGCCGTTGGCTGCCGCGTAGCTGAGCGCGAGGTCGCGCGCCTTGCCGCTCTTGTCGGCGTGCACGGCAATCAGATGCGGCACGCCACCGCCTTGCGTGTAGGTGTTGCGCACGGTATGACCGGGCGCCTTGGGCGCCACCATCCAGACGTCGAGGTCTTCACGGGGCACGACCTGCCCGTAGTGCACGTTGAAGCCGTGCGCGAAGGCCAGCGACGCACCCTTGCGGATGTGGGGCTCGACGTCGTTCTTGTAGACCGCGCCAATCTGCTCGTCCGGCAGCAAGATCATGACGACATCGGCCGACTTCACGGCATCGGCCACTTCGGCCACGCGCAGGCCAGCCTTCTCGACCTTGGACCATGACGCGCCGCCTCGGCGCAGGCCGACGGTGACCTTGACGCCGCTGTCGTTCAGGTTCTGCGCATGGGCGTGGCCCTGCGAACCGTAACCGATGATCGTGACGTTCTTGCCTTTGATGAGGCTCAGGTCGGCGTCCTTGTCGTAGTAGACCTTCATGTCGCGTAGCTCCTGTGAGATTGATTGAGTGTTGCCGTGGCAATCGGAAGAGTCAAACACGGAGGATCCGCTCGCCCCGTCCGATGCCGCTGGTGCCTGTGCGCACCGTTTCCAGGATGGCGGTGCGGTCCACGCCATCGATGAACGCATCGAGCTTCGACGCGTCGCCGGTCAATTCGATCGTGAAGCTCTTGTCGGTGACGTCGATGATGCGGCCGCGGAAGATGTCGGCCATGCGTTTCATCTCCTCGCGTTCCTTGCCGACGGCGCGCACCTTGATCAGCATGAGCTCGCGCTCGGTAAAGCTGCCCTCGGTAAGGTCGACCACCTTGACTACCTCGATCAGCCGATTCAGGTGCTTGGTGATCTGTTCGATCACTTCGTCGGACCCGGTCGTCACGATCGTCATGCGCGACAGCGAGGCGTCTTCGGTCGGCGCGACCGTCAGGCTCTCGATGTTGTAGCCGCGCGCCGAGAACAGCGCCACCACCCGCGACAGGGCGCCTGGCTCGTTTTCCAGCAAGACAGCAATGATGTGTTTCATGTTCTCTCGTCCTTCGCGCTCTTGGGCGTCGGCAGCGGTAACCGCCGCGCTGTGGCACGCTCTTCGATGACGGTGGTTCGATCAGGCTTCGCGTCCGCTCTGGCCGGCTGGCCTCGGTCGGTGCGGCGCGGCGCGATGACGCCTGCCGTCGCCCGAGGCAGCTGGCCTACAGATCCTCGGAGCCCAGCAGCATCTCCGAAATGCCCTTGCCGGCCTGCACCATCGGCCAGACGTTTTCGGTGGGGTCGGTGCGCACGTCGAGGAACACCGTGCGATCCTTCAGCTTGATCGCCTCGCGCAGCGCCGGCTCGACATCCCCCGGACGCTCGACCAGCAACCCGACATGCCCGTAGGCCTCGGCCAGCTTGACGAAGTCGGGCAAGGCGTCCATGTAGCTGTGCGAGTAGCGGCCCCCGTAGTCGAGTTGCTGCCACTGCCGCACCATGCCGAGGTAGCGATTGTTCAGTGACACGATCTTCACGGGTGTCTTGTACTGCGCGCAGGTCGAGAGCTCCTGGATGCACATCTGGATCGACCCTTCGCCGGTGATGCAGAACACCTCCGACTGCGGCTTGGCCAGCTTGATGCCCATCGCGTACGGCAGGCCGACACCCATGGTGCCGAGGCCTCCGCTGTTGATCCAGCGGCGCGGCTCCTCGAATCGATAGAACTGCGCTGCCCACATCTGATGCTGGCCGACGTCGGAGGTGATGTACGTGTCCATGCCCCGCGTCAGCTCACACAGCGTTTCCACCACCTGCTGCGGCTTGATGACCTCACTGCTGCGCTTGTAGCTGAGGCACTCGCGACGCCGCCACTCGTTGATCTGGCTCCACCAGGCAGCCAGTGCGGAGGCATCGGGCCGTGCGGTGCCCTCCTTCAGCTGCTGGATCAGTTCCTGTAGGACATCCTTGACGTCGCCGACGATCGGAATGTCGACCTTGACCCGCTTGGAAATCGACGACGGATCGATGTCGATGTGGACGATCTTGCGCTCGACCGATGCAAAGTGCTTGGGGTTGCCGATCACACGGTCATCGAAACGCGCACCGACCGCCAGCAGCACATCGCAGTGCTGCATCGTCATGTTCGCCTCGTACGTGCCGTGCATGCCGAGCATGCCCAGGAACTTGGGGTCGCTGGCCGGCGTGGCGCCCAACCCCATCAGGGTGTTCGTGCAGGGATAGCCCAGCAGGTCCGCCAGTTCGCGCAGTTCACGCGCCGCGTTGCCCAGCACGACACCGCCGCCGGTGTAGATGTAGGGCCGCTTGGCATGCAGCAACAACTGCAAGGCCTTGCGGATCTGGCCGCCATGCCCCTTGCGGACCGGGTTGTAGGAGCGCATTTCCACCCGCTCCGGGTAGACGAACGGCGCGGTCTTCAGCGACACGTCCTTCGGCACATCAACCACCACCGGCCCAGGCCGGCCCGTGCGAGCGATGTGAAAGGCCTTCTTCATCGTCAGCGCGAGGTCGCGCACGTCCTTGACAAGGAAGTTGTGTTTGACGATCGGGCGGGTGATGCCGACGGTGTCGCACTCCTGGAACGCGTCGAGCCCGATCGCCGGCGTCGGCACCTGGCCGGTGACGATGACCATCGGGATCGAGTCCATGTAGGCGGTCGCGATGCCCGTCACGGCATTGGTGACGCCCGGACCCGAGGTGACCAGCGCGACGCCCACCTCGCCGGTGGCACGCGCATAGCCGTCGGCCGCATGCACGGCCGCCTGCTCGTGCCGTACCAGCACGTGCTGGATGCTGTCCTGCTTGTACAGCGCGTCGTAGATATACAGCACCGCGCCACCCGGGTAGCCCCAGACGTACTTGACGCCTTCGGCCTGCAGACAGCGAACGAGGATGTCGGAGCCGTTGGGCTCCGTCGGCGCGATGGGGGATTGCGGCGGCGCCGAGGCGGCGCGCTTGACTTCCGCGGCAGACATGCTCATCTAGAACCTCTGTGATTTTCTCTGACGAAAAACCATCGGTGCCCCTCTTCACGCCCTCGTGAGGCGGATTTGGAACCTGGTCGGCCGATCTGCTCGCAGCCCGGTTGGCTACGGCATCGAACCGCATGAAACTGTTGTGCGAAGCAGCATTATCGCACTGCCGACGCGCCCTGCCCTGTGCCCCGAGGCCGCCGATGGCCCGATGCAATAATCACCCGGCCTAAAACAAGGCCGGACGCACACGGACCGGGGCCAGCCCAGTTGGCGACAGACAAAGAACTCTCCGATTTCCTGAAGAGCGTCGAGAGGCGGGCCTTCAAACGCACGGTGTATGCGGTCCGTGATGACGAGGCCGCGCTCGACATCGTGCAGGATTCGATGATTCGCCTGGCGGAAAAGTACGCTGACCGACCGCCGGCGGAACTGCCTTTGCTGTTCCAGCGCATCATGTCCAACGCCACCATGGACTGGTTCCGGCGCCAGCGGGTGCGCAACGCGGTAGTGCAGAACTTCTCGGACTTCGAGTCCGACGGCGACGGCGGCGACTTCGACTTGCTGGAAACTCTGGCGACCGCCGACGGGTCGATGGGAGCCGAGAGCGCCGCCGACAGCGTCGGGCGGGCCCAGATCCTGCTATTGATTGAGGAAGAGGTGCGTCAGTTGCCACAGCGTCAACGAGAGGCGTTCCTCCTACGTTACTGGGAGGAATTCGACGTCGCAGAGACGGCGGCAGCCATGGGTTGTTCGGAGGGCAGTGTCAAGACGCACTGTTCGAGAGCGGTGCATGCGCTGTCAAAGGCGCTGCGCGCGAAGGGAATCACACTATGAGCCCGCCCGCCGACCACCAAGCCAACTCGCTCCTGTCCACGCCACCCCGCGAGGCCCTGGAGGCTCGATTCGCTCATCGCGTGATCGGTCTTCTGGCCGACGGCACCGCGCAGGTTCCCCACGAAGTCACCGAGCGACTCAAGGTCGCCCGGCTGCAGGCCCTTGACCGGGCGCGGGTGCTGCGCAAGTTGTCGGCGCAGCCTGCGGTCGTCGTGCAGGGGCATGGCGCCATGCTGGCGTTGGGCGGTTCCCCCTCCTGGTGGCTGCGTCTGGCGTCGTTCGTCCCGTTGGCGGTGCTGCTGGGCGGGCTGTTGCTGATCCAGCACCGCTACAGCGAGCAGCAGATCTCGGCGGCCGCCGAGATCGATGCCGCATTGCTGGTCGACGAACTGCCGCCGCAGGCGTACAGCGACCCTGGATTCGTCGAATTCCTGCTCAAGGCTCCGCCCGCGGCGGAGTGAAATCGAGCATGCGCGGCAGGGGACACCTTCGCAACTTCCTCCCATCGCTGATCGCGGTGACGGTCATTTGCGTCGGCGCAGCGGTGCCGATCGTCTCTCAGGCGCAGTCGCCGGCTCCGCAAGCCCGCAATGCCGCGCCTGTCGCTGCCGGCGGTCCAGCCTGGCAGTCGCTGACACCGCAGCAGCGCACCGCGTTGGCGCCGCTGCAAGGCGAATGGCACACCATCGATGCCAGCCGCAAGGCCAAGTGGATCGAAATCGCCGGTCGCTACCCCAAGCTTCCGCCGGCGGAGCAGCAGCGCCTGCAGGCGCGCATGGCCGAGTGGTCGCGATTGAGCCCGGCCGAGCGCGGCCAGGCTCGACTGCACTTTCAGGAGGCCAAGCAGTTGCCGCCACAGGAGCGCCAGGCCCAATGGCAGGCTTACCAGGCCTTGCCGGAGGGCGAACGCAAGGCGCTGGCGACTCGCGGCCGACCCGACGCCGTCCCCCCGATGTCCGCCAGGCCGGGCGCCAAGACAGCGCAGCCCGTGGGTGACGCCAGAGCCAAGCAAAACATCGTCGCGAATCCATCGCAGACCGCGCCTGCGAGCAAGGCGGTCGGACCCACCGTCGTGCAGGCCGCCCCCGGAGCGACGACCTCGTTGGTCACTCGACAGGCGACGCCCCCGCCGCATCAGCAGGCGGGCATGCCGAAGATCGCCGCAACACCCGGTTTCGTCGACCGCACGACACTGCTGCCCAAGCGCGGCCCGCAAGGAGCCGCCACACGCGCCGCTGGCGCATCGCAGCCCAGGAACCCATGACGGTTGGCCGCGGGCCGTCGCCGCTCGAACCGGCGGCACAACCGTTGTCGATCGCGCGCCGGCTGGCCTGCATGCTGTATGAAGGTGTGCTGCTGTTCGGCGTCGTGATGGTGTTCGGCTATCTGTACTCGGCGCTGACCCAGCAGCGCCACGCCCTGCAGGGCAGCGGTGGATTGCAGGCCTTCCTGTTCGTCGTGCTCGGCATCTACTTCGTCGGCTTCTGGTCGCGGGGTGGCCAGACGCTGGCCATGAAGACCTGGCACCTGCGCGTCGAGTTGCGCGGTGGCGGCTCGGTCCCTCAGTGGCGCGCGCTGGCGCGTTATGTGTTGAGTTGGCTGTGGTTTCTGCCGGCCCTGGCCTCGGTGCACTACGCCGGCATCCCGGGCGCCGGCGCGGCCTTCGTCGTGCTGCTCGCGGGCATGTCGTGCTACGCGTTGCTCGCGCGCCTGCGGGCCGATCGGCAGTTTCTGCACGACGTGGCCTGCGGCACGCGGCTCGTCGACTTGCGAGCCTCATCACAGGTGCCGGCACAATCGGCGGCATGAGCAACCCGCATAAGGGCCGCACCGGAATCGACCGCATCGCCCGTGCGACAGGGCACTCGCTGCAAGGCCTGGTCTGTGCATGGCAGGCGGAGAGCGCATTCCGGCAGGAGGTGGCGCTGGCAGCCGTGCTGCTGCCGGCCACCTACTGGGTGGCGACGAGTTGGATCGAGGCCGTGCTGCTGGCGGGGTCGGTGGTGCTGGTGCTGATCGTCGAGTTGCTCAATTCGGCTATCGAAGCCACCGTCGACCGCATCTCGCTCGAACTGCATCCGCTTGCCAAGCAGGCGAAGGACGTGGGCAGCGCCGCTGTGATGCTGGCGCTGATCTTGTGCGCCGCTGTCTGGTGCACCGCCCTGGCGCATCGATGGGGCCTGCTGTGAGCAGCGCCCTCACGATGTGCGTGTACTGCGGTTCGCGGCTCGGCACGCAGGCGGCATACGAACAAGGCGCGATTGCGCTGGGCACCGCCATCGGGCGGCGGGGCTGGCAGCTGGTGTATGGCGGCGGCGGCGCCGGCCTGATGGGACGGCTGGCCGACGCTGCGTTGGCCGCAGGTGCCCGCGTCACCGGCGTGATCCCCGAGTCGCTGATGCAGCGCGAAGCCGGGCATCGTGGGCTGAACGAGCTTCTGGTCGTCAAGACCATGCACGAACGCAAGCGCCTGATGGCTGACCGCGCCGACGCTTTCGTGGCGCTGCCGGGGGGCATCGGCACCTTCGAGGAGTTGTTCGAAGTCTGGAGCTGGCAGCACCTCGGCTATCACGACCGGCCGATCGGCCTGCTCGACGTGGCCGGGTACTTTGCGCCGATGAAGGCCATGCTCGAGAACGCGGTGAACGCCGGGTTCGTCACCCGCGCCCAGATGGACATGATCGACCTGCATGCCGATCCGCAGACTCTGCTCGACGCGATGGCCGCAAAGGCCGCTCGGGCAGTGGCGCCCGACGACTTCCGGCGCATCTGAGGAGGCGCCGGAGCCGGCGGATCAGACCGCGGCTTCGTCGGTCTCGCCGGTGCGTATGCGCACCACCTGCTCGACCGCGGTGACGAAAATCTTGCCGTCGCCGATCTTGCCGGTCTTGGCCGCCTTGACGATCGAGTCGATGCAGCGATCCACCTCGCCATCCTTGACGACGACCTCGATCTTGACCTTCGGCAGGAAGTCGACCACGTACTCCGCACCACGATAGAGCTCAGTGTGGCCCTTCTGGCGGCCGAAGCCCTTCACCTCCGTCACCGTCAAGCCCGACACGCCGACTTCGGCCAGCGCCTCGCGCACCTCTTCGAGCTTGAACGGCTTGATGATGGCGGTGATCTGCTTCATTTCCGGACTCCCGATTCGATCGTGCTTCAGCCGGATTTAAGCACGGAACTTCGATGTGATGGGGTAGCGCCAATCACGCCCGAACGCACGATGGGTAATGCGGATACCGATCGGCGCCTGGCGCCGCTTGTACTCGTTGATCTTGATAAGGCGCGTCACCCGCTCGACGTCGGCCGGGGCAAAGCCGGCCTGCACGATCTGTTCGATGCTCTGGTCTTCCTCCATGTAGCGCTGCAGGATGGCGTCGAGCACCTCGTACGGCGGCAGACTGTCCTGGTCGGTCTGGTTGGGCCGCAACTCGGCCGACGGTGCGCGCGTGATGATGCGCTCCGGGATGATCGGGCCGGCACCGCCATCCACGCGCGAACCGGGCTGGGCATTGCGCCAGCGGGCCAGCCGATACACAAGCGTCTTGGCCACGTCCTTGATCACGGCGAAGCCGCCCGCCATGTCGCCGTAGAGCGTGCAGTAGCCGGTGGCCATCTCGCTCTTGTTGCCGGTGGTCAGCACGATCGATCCGTGCTTGTTCGACAAGGCCATCAGCAGCGTACCGCGGATGCGCGCCTGGATGTTCTCTTCGGTCGCGTCTTCCGGCAGGCCTCGAAACTCGGTAGCCAGGCTGCTGCGAAAGGCGTCAAACATCGGTGCGATCGGTATCTCGTCGTAGCGCACACCCAGGCCATGCGCCATCTCGCGGGCGTCGATCCACGAGATGTCGGCGGTGTAGGGCGACGGCATCATCACCGTGCGGACCCGAGCCGCCCCCAGCGCATCGACGGCGATCGCGAGCACCAGCGCCGAGTCGATGCCGCCCGACAAGCCGATGATGACGCCGGGAAAGCCGTTCTTGGTGACATAGCCGCGCACGCCCGTCACCAACGCCCGCCAGGCCTGCTCTTCCAGCGCGGGAAGCGCCTCGCACCCGCCCTGCACGCTGCCGTCGGCCCGCACGTCGGCAATCACCAGACCGGACGCGAAGCTGCTCCCGCGGGCGCGCGTCACGCCCTGGGCATCGACCGCGAACGAAGCGCCATCGAACACCACCTCGTCCTGCCCGCCGACCAGGTGCGCGTAGAGCAGCGGGCAGCCCACCGCCCGAGCGCGCTGCGCCATGCGTTCCTCGCGCTCCTCGGCCTTGCCGAGGTGAAACGGCGACGCATTGAGGACGCACAACACGTCGGCCCCCGCACCGCGCGTCGCCTGCGCCGGCTCGTCGAACCATGCGTCCTCGCAGATCAGCACGCCGAAGCGCAGGCCGCTCGCCTCGAAGACGACCGGCCCGAGCTGCGCGTCGCGCCCGCTGACGAAATAGCGTCTCTCGTCGAAGACCTGGTAGTTGGGCAGTTCACGCTTGCAATACGTTGCCTGCACTCGGCCGCCCCGCAGCACCGACGCCGCGTTGAAACGCTCGGGCACCGCGATCGACTTGCTGCGCAACGCCGGCACCCCGCTGGCCAAGGCCGGATGACCGACGACGACGGTCAGGTCCGGCCAAGCCGCCAGCTCGATCGCCAGCTGTGCCAGCTCGCGCTCGCAGGCCTGCATGAAGGCCGGGCGCAGCAGAAGGTCTTCGGGTGGGTAGCCGGACAATGCGAGCTCGGGCGCGATCATCACGCGTGCGCCTGCCGCATGGGCCTGGCGTGCGGACTCCACAATGCGTGCGGCGTTTCCGGCCAGGTCGCCAACCGTGGCATCGATCTGTGCGAGCGCGACCCGAACCATGGACACGAGAGCCCGATCAGTGAGCGAACCGAGTGCGAACGATTATGTCATCCGGATCGACGACGATCCCTCGGCGCTCGACGCCCGAGCCTGGAACGCGCTGCTCGAGGTGCAGGCGTGCCCGACGGTCTTCATGCGCCATGAATACCTCGCTGCCCTTCACCAGACCGGCAGCGCCGTCGGCCGAACCGGGTGGACGCCGCGCTTCGTGTCGCTCTGGCGCGGCCGCGACCTTTGCGCGGCGGCGCCGATGTACCTCAAAGGCCATTCCTACGGCGAATACGTCTTCGACTGGGCATGGGCGGATGCCTACCAGCGCCACGGCCTTGAGTACTACCCCAAACTGCTGATCGCCGTGCCTTTCACGCCGGTACCAGGCAGCCGGCTGCTGGCCCGCGACCCTGCCGCCCGTGCGGCACTGGCAGCGGCGGCCCTCGCCCATGCGGGCGACGCACAGGTGTCTTCGCTGCACGTGCTGTTCCACGACGAGGCCGACCGCGCCGCGATGTCGTCGGCGGCATGGATGTCCCGCCAAGGCGTTCAGTTCCACTGGGACCGGTCGTCTTCCGGCGAACCAAACAGCTTCGACGAGCTGCTGCGGTGCATGCAGCGCGACAAGCGCAAGAAGATCCTGCAGGAGCGCCGCAAGGTAGCCGATGTGGGCGTCGAGTTCCGCATCCTGCAGGGCCGGGACATCGACGAGGGCGCCTGGGATTTCTTCTACCGCTGCTACGTCAACACCTACCGCGAGCATCGTTCGACGCCCTACCTGTCGCGCGGCTTCTTCCGGCGCATGGCGCAATCGATGCCGGAGCACTGGCTGCTCTTCGTCGCGCAGCGGGGCGGCGAGCCGATCGCGGCGTCGCTGATCGCACTGGATCCACAGCGGCGAAACGCCTATGGGCGCTACTGGGGCGCGCTCGAGCACGTCGACTGTCTGCACTTCGAGGCCTGCTACTACCAACCCCTGCAGTGGTGTCTCGCGCACGGCTACGAGCGTTTCGAGGGCGGTGCGCAAGGCGAGCACAAGATGGCCCGCGGCCTGCTGCCGGTGCGCACGCAGTCGTCGCACTGGCTGGCCCATCCTGCGTTCGCCGAAGCCGTCGATCAGTATCTGCGCGAAGAGGGCCGCGGGATCGAGGCCTACGTCGGCGAACTGAACGAACGCGATCCGTTCAGGAGCCGAGACTGAGCCCGGCTTCGCCGGCCGCGCGCGTCAGGGCTCCTTGAAGTCTCCGGCCAGCACGAAGGCCAGCGCATCGGGCTTCAGATGAGCCCGCAGCGCGGCGTTCACCTGGGTCGCGGTGATTCGGGCGAGTGCCTTGTCGATTCGATCGGCGAACTCGAAGGTGCGATTCAGCTCGAGATCGTGCACCAGCGTCTGCGCAAGACGATCGTCCTGTGCACGCGACAGCCGGCGGAAGTTGAGCAGCGACTGCCGGGCGTTCTGCACCTCGGCATCGCTGAAGCCGTCGCGAAGCGCGCGGGACAGCTCGTCCCGGAAGGCTGCTTCGACCTTGTCACGGTTGGCCGGCGCGAAGATCGCGTTGCCGCTCCAGACCGAGTGAACGTCAAGGTCGCCCCACGCCACGCTCGTCCACACGCCATAGGACAGCCCCTCGCGCTCGCGTATGCGCTTCCACAGGCGCGAATCACCGCCGCTGCCGAGAATGTAGTTGGCCAGCGCCAGCGCCGGATAGACCGCGTCGTTGTCCGACACCGGCCAGCGCAGCTGGACACCGAGCATCGCGTTCTGCTTGTCCGGCGTACGGATCACGTCGCGTCCCGCCACCACCGCGTAGGGTGGCCGCTCGACGCGCGATGGCGGCGACTGCGCCTGCCAGTTGCCGAACCCCTCGGACAGCGCGCGCTGCACGGCAGCGGGATCGAAGTCGCCGACGGCAGCGAAGCGGGCCTGGCCGGCGCCATAGAAGCGGGCATGGAACGCACGCACCTGCTCGATCGTGACGCCCTTCGCATCCTCCACCTGTTCGTCGAAACTGCGCGCGTAACGCACATCGCCGCGCGCATACGGATTGCCGCGCCGCGCAAGCGCGTTGCCGACGATCACCTCGGGATCGTCACGCTGTGTCTGTAGCTCCGCCAGCGTCTGGCGCCGCAGCTCCTCCAGCGCAGACGCCGGAAACGACGGCTCCCGCAGCACACGCGCCAGCAGCGCGATGGCGTCGACGACGGTCTCGCGGCGAGAGATCAGCGAGACCTGCACCTCGTCGCCACTGGCCACGATGGACAGTTCGGTGCGCAAGGCGTCGAGCCGGTCCTGGATCTGCTGGCGATCGAGTTGCGTCGTGCCCTTGTCGAGCATCGCGGCGGTGAACTCACCGACCTCGCGCAGACCGGTCAGGCTGCGCTCGTCGCCGACGCGCAGTTGCATCGCCACCCGCACGGCTTGCCCCCGGGTGGGTTTGGGCAGCAGCGCCAGCTTCATGCCGCTCGGCAGAGTGACACGCTGGGTCTTCGCATCGAGCAGGCTCGGGGTGGCGTCGAACGGCGGCACCGCCGTCACCGCATCCTGCGCCTTGAACGACTTCATCTGCTGCGCCACGTCGACCCGCTGCGGTTCGGGCGCCCGTTGCGGTCGCTCGGTCGGCACGTAGGACGCCGTCGTGCGGTTCGCGGCGACGAAGACCGACTGCGCCACGCGCTGGATGTCCTCATGGGTCAATGCCTTCACGCGGTCGCGGAGCAGGAACAGAAGGCGCCAATCCCCCTGCGCGACAGTCTCCGACAACACGAGACCCACGGCCTCCGGATTCGTGTACTGCTGGTCCCAGTTCTTCAGCCACTTGACCTGGGCGCGCTTGAATTCCTCGTCGGTCACCGGCTGGGCGCCGAACCCCTCGACGACCGCCGTCAGTTCGTCGGTGCCACGCTTGGGGTCCTGGCCGGCGCTGAACTGCGCGCCCATCAGCGCGAAGCCGGGGTCGGCCAGCGCGAGCGCCTCGCCGTACACGCTGGAGGCCAGTCCCGCATCGACCAGCCGCTTGTGGGCCCGCCCCGACGGACTGTCGCCGACGATCAGCGCGATCAGCTCGATCGCCGCGAAATCCGGATGCGCCCCTGGCGGTATGTGGTAGCCGAGCATCGTCATCGGCGTGCCGCCGACGCGGCGCAGCGTGACGCTGCGCTCGCCGTCCTGCACCGGATCGAGCGTGTACAGGCGCGGCAGCACGCGCTTGGGCTTCGGGATGCGGCCGAACGACTGCTGCACCCAACCCAGCACCTTGGCCGGGTCGAACCGGCCGGACACGATGAGCGTCGCGTTGTCGGGTTGGTAATAGGTGCGGTAGAACGCCTGCAGCCGGCCGATGTCGACGTTCTCGACGTCGGCCCGCGCACCGATGGTCGACTTGCCGTAGTTGTGCCACTGGAACATCGCCGCCATCGTCTTCTCGAACAGGATGCGGCCCGGGCTGTTCTCGCCCATCTCCATCTCGTTGCGCACGACCGTCATTTCGGTGTCGAGATCGCGCCGGGCAATGAAGCTGTTGACCATGGCGTCGGCTTCCCAGGCCAGATACCAACGCAGGTTGTCTTCGTTGGCGGCGAAACTGGCGTGGTAGTTGGTGCGGTCGACCCAGGTCGAGCCGTTCGCGCGCAGGCCGCGCTTGGAAAACTCGGCCCAGGCGTTGCGTGTCGTCGGCGTGCCCTTGAACACCATGTGTTCGAGCAGATGGGCCATGCCGGTTTCGCCGTAGTTCTCGTGGCGCGAGCCGACGCGCACCGTCAGGTTCACGGTGGTGGTCGGCTTGCTGTCGTCGGGCGCCAGCAGGACCTGCAGGCCGTTGGGCAACACGTACTCGGAGATGCCCTCGACCTGATGGACAGGCTTGGGAACGGCGGCTTGCGCGTCGACGGACGACGACAGCACGGCCATCAAGGCGGCAGCAACGAACAGCACACGCATGGCGACTCCTGCCCGGATGCCGGGCGCGGCGACAGTGTAGGCAGGCCTCGTCGCCTGCAACGGCGCTCGACGACGAAACGCGGTTTCGATGGACTCGGCCGCGGCCAGGAGGTTCAGCGCATGGCGCGAAGGCTCAACGCGGCTTGCGGTCGCGCCAGGCCTGCATGCCGGTGCGGACTTCCTCGCGGGCGCTGTCGGGCCCCTCCCAGCCGATCACCTTGACCCACTTGCCCTGCTCGAGGTCCTTGTAGTGCTCGAAGAAGTGCTGGATAGTCTGCAGGCGCAGCGGATTCATGTCTTCGGGCTTGCGCCACTGGGTATACAGCGACAGGATCTTGTCGATCGGCACCGCCACGAGCTTGTTGTCGCCGCCGGCCTCGTCGTCCATCTTGAGCACGCCGATCGGCCGGCAGGTGACCACGACGCCCGGGATCAGCGGCACCGGCGTGATGACCAGCACGTCGACCGGATCGCCGTCGTCGGCCAGCGTCTGCGGGATGTAGCCGTAGTTGCACGGATAGTGCATCGACGTGGCCATGAAGCGATCGACGAAGATCGCGCCCGAGTCTTCGTCGACCTCGTACTTGATCGGGTCGGCGTTCATCGGGATCTCGATGATCACGTTGAACTCCTCCGGCGCCATGCTGCCGGGCGTCACGTTGTGCAGACTCATGCGGAGCTCGCTTCCACCGGGGAAACCCCGATTTTACGGATCGTCCTTGCGCTGCACTGACGGCCGGACACAGAAGTTCCTATAGGATGCGCGCCGGGCGATTTCGCCGGCCGACCGCAGGACGGGCTGTGGTCGTTTACGGCAGCGCGATCGAATCCGAAGCTCAAAAACGAGGAAGGAGAACACTCCATGTCCACCACCATGGCGCTCTACGTGGCGCTGGCCTGCGGTCTTGCCGCAGTGATTTATGGCTTTGTCCAGCGCAGCTGGATCCTGAGCCAGGATGCGGGCAACGCCCGCATGCAGGAGATCGCGGGGGCCATCCAGCAGGGTGCGGCAGCCTACCTGGCGCGCCAGTACAGGACGATCGCCATCGTCGGCGTCGTGCTGGCCGTGCTGATCACGATCTTCCTGGGCGGCAGCACCGCAGCAGGCTTCGTGCTCGGTGCCGTGCTGTCGGGCGCCTGCGGCTTCATCGGCATGAACGTGTCGGTGCGCGCCAACGTGCGCACGGCGCAGGCGGCCACCAAGGGCATCGGCCCCGCGCTCGATGTCGCCTTCAAGGGTGGCGCCATCACCGGCATGCTGGTGGTCGGCCTCGGCCTGCTGGGCGTGGGCCTGTTCTTTCTCTATGTGAGCGGTGGCACCAAGGTCGACAGCACGACGTTGAAGCCGTTGCTGGGCTTCGCCTTCGGCTCGTCTCTGATCTCGATCTTCGCGCGTCTGGGCGGCGGCATCTTCACCAAGGGCGCCGACGTCGGCGCCGACCTGGTGGGCAAGGTCGAGGCCGGCATTCCCGAAGACGACCCGCGCAACCCGGCGGTGATCGCCGACAACGTGGGCGACAACGTCGGCGACTGCGCCGGCATGGCGGCCGACCTGTTCGAGACCTACGCGGTGACGCTGATCGCCACCATGGCGTTGGGCTCGCTGATGGTCACCGGCGCCACCGTCAATGCGGTGGTCTACCCGCTGCTGCTGGGCGGCGTGTCGATCATCGCGTCGATCATCGGCTGCTACTTCGTCAAGGCCAGCCCCGGCATGAAGAACGTGATGCCCGCCCTGTACAAGGGCCTTGCGGTGGCCGGCGTGCTGTCGCTGATCGCGTTCTACTTCGTCACCACGGCGATGTTCCCGCAGGCCGTCACCCTCGCCGGCGGCGGCACCGTGTCGGCCATGGCGCTGTTCGGCGCCTGCGCGGTGGGCCTGGTGCTGACTGCGGCGATGGTGTGGATCACCGAGTTCTATACCGGCACGCAGTACAGCCCGGTGCAGCACATCGCGCAGGCCTCGACCACCGGCCACGGCACCAACATCATCGCCGGCCTCGGCGTGTCGATGCGCTCGACCGCCTGGCCGGTGCTGTTCGTCTGCTTGGCCATTCTGGCCGCCTACCAGCTCGGCGGGCTCTATGCCATCGCGGTGGCTGCCACGTCCATGCTCAGCATGGCCGGCATCGTCGTGGCCCTCGACGCCTACGGTCCGATCACCGACAACGCCGGCGGCATCGCCGAGATGTCGGAGCTGCCGAAGAGCGTGCGCGACGTGACCGACCCGCTGGACGCGGTGGGCAACACCACCAAGGCGGTGACCAAGGGCTACGCCATCGGCTCGGCCGGCCTGGCCGCGCTGGTGCTGTTTGCCGACTACACGCACTCGCTCGAAGGCCGCGGCATGAGCATCGCCTTCGACCTGAGCGACCCGAAGGTCATCGTCGGCCTGTTCATCGGCGGCCTGATCCCCTACCTGTTCGGCGCCATGGCGATGGAAGCCGTCGGCCGCGCGGCCGGCTCGGTGGTGGTGGAAGTGCGCCGCCAGTTCAAGGAGATCAAGGGCATCATGGAAGGCACCGCCAAGCCGGAGTACGGCAAGGCGGTCGACATGCTGACCGTTGCGGCGATCAAGGAGATGATGGTTCCGTCGCTGTTGCCGGTGGTGGTGCCGATCATCGTCGGCCTGCTGCTCGGGCCGGCGGCCCTGGGCGGCCTGCTGATGGGCACGATCGTCACCGGTCTGTTCGTCGCGATCTCGATGTGCACCGGCGGCGGCGCGTGGGACAACGCCAAGAAGTACATCGAAGACGGCCACCACGGCGGCAAGGGCAGCGAGGCGCACAAGGCGGCCGTCACCGGCGACACGGTCGGTGACCCGTACAAGGACACGGCCGGTCCGGCTGTCAACCCGCTGATCAAGATCATCAATATCGTGGCGTTGCTGATCGTGCCGCTGCTCCCGTTGCCCAGCGGTACGGCGGCCAAGGCGCATGCCGCGGCGCCGGCTGCGGTGACATCGCAGACGACCCAAGCCACAGCGGCCGCACCCGCGGCGGCCGATGCGGCGTCGATCAAGGTCGAAGGCGAGGTGGTGAAGTTCTATTTCGCCAGCGGCAAGTCCGAGTTGCCCAACGGGGCTGCGGTCGCCCTGGCCGGCGTGATCAAGGGCGTGTCCTCCGGCAAGAAGGCCGTGGTCAGCGGCTTCCACGATGCCACCGGCGACCCGGCGATGAACGCGGAGCTGGCCAAGCAGCGCGCGTTCGCCGTGCGCGATGCGCTCAAGACGGCCGGTGTCGACGAAGGCAAGCTCGAGCTGAAGAAGCCCGAGCAGATCAACGCCGGCGCCAGCGCCGATGCACGCCGCGTCGAGGTGACGCTGCAGTAGCAGCCACAGCAGGCGCAGCCCGCGTGGCGGATACGACAAGGGCCGAAGGCGATGATGCCTTCGGCCCTTTGCGTTTTCACCATTGGTCGGGGTGGCGGGATTCGAACTCGCGACCCCTTGCACCCCATGCAAGTGCGCTACCAGGCTGCGCTACACCCCGACGAAGCTGGCGATTATAGGGCGCGCGCCACACTCAGTTGACCAGCAGCTTGCGGATCGACTGCAGCTCGATACGCAGTTGCGCGAGATCGATCTCGCTCACCTCGGGCAGCGGCATC
>JBGAMU010000186.1:0-2197 GCA_044222685.1 Burkholderiaceae bacterium | reverse complement strand
ACGTCTTCGTGATCGACCTCGCCAACAGCCGCTTCGTCGCGCACGGCATCGATCGCGGGTTGATCGGCAGCGACGCGACGGCCTTGCGTGACGCCGCCGGCCAGCCGATCGTGCAGTCGATGAAGGATCTCGTCGCGCGACAGCACCGCGCCGAGGCTGATTACCTCTGGCCCAACCCCGTCACGGGCCAGGTCGAACGCAAGCACGCGCTGTTGCAGAAGGTAGGCCGCCTGCTGGTCGGGGTCGGCTACTACCGGCGCTAGGCACCACGCGACGACGACGACCCCGACACCCCACTCGAACTGGAATCGCCATGAACGCCATCGTTTCACCCGCCATGACCGCGTCGTTCGCCAGCCGCATGCCGGACCTGCTTTCCGCCCAGCGTGCCGCCTTCCTGCGCGAAGGCGCGCCGACGCTGGATCAGCGTCGTGCTGATCTGCTGAAACTGAAGTCGGCCATCCTCGCGCGTCAGCCCGAGATCGAAGCGGCCTTGCGCCAGGACTTCGGGCATCGCTCGACGTATGAGACGGCCGCGATGGAGATCCTGCCGATCATCCAGGGCATCAACTACCAGCGCCGCAAGCTGCGCAGCTGGATGCGGCCGCAGCGGCGCCACGTGCCGATGACCTTCCAGCCCGCACGCGCCTGGGTCGAGTACCAGCCGCTCGGCGTGGTCGGCATCATGTCACCGTGGAACTACCCGGTATCGCTGGCGCTGATGCCGCTGGCCACGGCGCTCGCGGCGGGCAATCGGGCGATGATCAAGCCGTCGGAGTTCACGCCGGCGTCGAGTGCGCTGTTGGTGGACCTGGTGACGCAGACTTTCGCGTCGGAACAGGTGGCCGTGGTCACTGGCGATGACGCTGTCGGCCGGGCCTTCGCATCGCTGCCCTTCGACCACCTCTTCTTCACCGGCAGCACACCGGTCGGGCGCGCGGTGATGCGTGCCGCGAGCGAGCACCTGGTGCCGGTGACGCTCGAACTCGGCGGCAAGTCGCCAGTGGTCGTCGAACCGGGCCACCCGCTCGCCCAAGCCGCTGCGGCCATCGCCTACGGCAAGCTGGCGAACGCGGGCCAGACCTGCATCGCGCCGGACTACGTGCTGGTGCATCAAGACGCGCTCGACGACTTCGTGCGCGAATACGACCAGGCCGTGCGCGGCCTGTACCCAGCCGGGCCCAAGAGCACTGACTCCACCTCCGTCATCAACGAGCGCCATTTTCAGCGCCTGCACGCGCTGCTCGACGATGCCCGCAGCCAAGGCGCGCGGGTGCACGAGGTCGGCGTCAACCCGGCCGACGCGGCAGCCCGACCTCACCACATCGCGCCCACCGTCGTGCTGGGTGCCACCGACCGGATGCGCGTGATGCAGGAGGAGATCTTCGGCCCTGTGCTGCCCGTGATCGGCTACCGCGAACTCGACGAAGCCATCGCTTTCGTCAACGCACGCCCACGTCCGTTGGCGCTGTACTACTTCGGCAGCCACGGCGCCAGCATCCGCAAGGTGCTGGCCTCGACGACCTCGGGCAACGTCACGGTCAACAACACCTTGATGCATTACGCGCAGGAGGACTTGCCGTTCGGCGGCGTCGGCCCCAGCGGCATCGGCGCCTACCACGGCATCGAAGGCTTCAGAGCGCTGAGCCACGCCAAGGGCGTTTACCAGCAAGGCAAGTGGAACCTGAGCGGCCTGCTGCGGCCACCGTTCGGATCCGTGGCGACGCTGATCCTGAAGTCACTGCTGCGCTGAAGCGACGGCCGATGGCCGGTGTTCCGGCAGGTCTTGGTCGGCAAAGGGTCGCTGAGAGCTGCAGACCGGGGAGGAATATCATCACCGACTGATGTTCCAACCGGAGCCCCGCCATGAACCCTGATCCGCGCCGTCGCGCCCTGCTGGCGCTCGCCTGCGCCGCATCGCTGGCCGCCTTTGCGCCCGCCCGCGCCGACGATCTCTCGGTCAGCCTCGAGACGGCGCGCAGCGAGCTCGAGTCGGGCCGCAGCGTCCTGATCGACATCCGCGAGAGCGGCGAGCAGGACGGCGGCGTGGCGCCGCGCGCGCGGCTGCTGCCGATGAGCCAGCTGCGTCAGCGCCTGGCCGAGATTCCCGTCGACCCGGCGCAGCCGGTGCTGCTGATCTGCAATACGCAGAACCGCTCCAGCCGAACCCTCAAGGCGCTGCGCGATCTCGGCGGCT
>JBGAMU010000025.1:0-51311 GCA_044222685.1 Burkholderiaceae bacterium | reverse complement strand
CGCGGCCAGGGTTCGCTGCGCTGCTCGCAGCAAGGGGCGGCGAACGCGAACTTCGCTGAGCGCCGCTGAACGCGGCGCCGCATAAAGCCCGCGTTCGCCGGTCTGGCGCTGACGCGCCAGACTTCCCCCTTCCTGCTCCGCTGCTCGCCGCCTCCCATTCGCTCCCGGACCCCACAGCCCACGCCCACGGCTCCGCGAGAACCACTGGGCTTCTTGACGACGGAACTTCGAACCGCTCGGTCGTTCAGCGTGGCGGGCGGGTACCGTCTGCCGCGCCGCTTCGACGTAGCAATGGTTCGGAAGGCGTCAATTGATCCACCGGAACGCGAGTCACCCTCCGGGGCAACCCGCACCGGCAGAACAGCCACGCTCTCTAGAATCGTTTGCACCCCAGGTGCCGCCACGGTGCACGGGACAGCGCTGGAGACGCGATGACGCTGCGAGCCGAACATGCCGAACGCCTGGTGGCGCTGTTCGCGCTGGGCTGTCTGGTGCTGACCTATCCGTTGATGGCACTGTTCAACCGCGGCGGCATGGTGTTCGGCGTTCCGCTGCTCTATGCCTACTTGTTCGGCGTGTGGGCCGCGCTGATCGTGCTGGCGGCGTGGACGGTGCGTGCGGGCCGCGACCGGCCGCCGCCAGAAGGCAAGGGCTGATGCCGCGATGCTGATCGGCGGCGTCATCCTGCTGTTCTCGATCGCCTACCTCGGGCTGCTGTTCGGCATTGCCTATTTCGCCGACAAGCGCGCCGATGCCGGGCGCTCGGTGATCGCGCATCCGGCCGTCTATGCGTTGTCGCTCGCGGTGTATGCCACGTCGTGGACCTACTACGGCAGCGTCGGCCGCGCGGTGGCCAGCGGGCCGGGCTTCCTGCCGATCTATCTGGGCCCGACGCTGGTGTTCCTGCTCGGCTGGGTGGTGCTGCGCAAGATGATCCGCATCAGCAAGGCGCATCGCATCACCTCGATCGCCGACTTCATCGCCGCGCGCTACGGCAAGAGCGCCTTGCTCGGCGGGCTGGTCACGCTGATCGCGGTCGTCGGCATCATCCCGTACATCTCGCTGCAGCTGAAGGCGGTGTCGGCCAGCTTCGAGATCCTGCTGCAGTACCCCGCCGTGATGATGCCGCCCAAGGGCCAGGCGGTGGACCTGCTGCAAGACAAGGCCCTGTACGTCGCGCTGCTGCTGGCCGCGTTCACCGTGCTGTTCGGCACCCGCCATCTCGACGCCACCGAGCGCCACGAAGGCATGGTGGCGGCGATCGCGTTCGAGTCGATCGTCAAGCTGCTGGCCTTCCTGGCGGTCGGCATCTTCGTCACCTACGTGGTCTACGACGGCTTCGGCGACGTCTTCGCGCGCGCCGCCCGCGAGCCACGCCTGCAGAAGCTGATGACGCTCGATCCCGGCGCGTTCGGCTCCTTCGCGTCGCTGGTGGTGCTGTCGATGATGGCGATCCTCTTTCTGCCGCGCCAGTTCCAGATCGGCGTGGTCGAGAACGTCAACGAGGACCATGTCGCCAAGGCCGTCTGGCTGTTCCCGCTGTACCTGCTGGCGATCAACATCTTCGTGCTGCCGATCACCTTTGCGGGGTTGATGCACTTCCAGCCCGGCCAGATCGACGCCGACACCTTCGTGCTCACGCTGCCGATGGCGCACGGCCAGGAGGCGCTGGCGCTGTTCGTCTTCATCGGCGGTCTGTCGGCGGCCACTGGCATGGTGATCGTGGAGACGATCGCCTTGTCGACGATGATCTGCAACGACCTGGTGATGCCGGTGCTGCTGCGCTGGCGCGCGCTGGCGCTGGCGCAGCGCGCCGACCTGACCGGCCTGCTGCTGGCCATTCGCCGCGGCGCGATCGTGCTGCTGATGATGCTCGGCTACGTGTACTACCGCGCCGCCGGCGAGGCCTACGCGCTGGTGGCGATCGGCCTGGTCTCGTTCGCCGCGGTGGCGCAGTTCGCGCCGGCGATGCTCGGCGGCATGTACTGGAAGAAGGGCACCCGCGCGGGCGCACTCACCGGGCTGCTGGCGCTGTTCGGCCTGAACGGGCTCGACGACATCAGCCACGCGCTCTTCTGGAGCATGCTGGTCAATGTAGGCGGCTACGTGTCGGTGTCGCTGCTGGGACGCCAGGGCGTGCGCGAACGCACGCAGGCCCAGCTGTTCGTCGATGCATTCAAGCGCGAAGGCCTGCCCGGCAGCACCTGGCGCGGCAGTGCCTCGGTGCAGGAAGTCTCGGCGCTGCTGTCGCGATTTCTCGGGCCTGCGCGCGCAGAAAGCGCATTGGCCGACTACGCGCGCCGGCGCGACCTGAGCTCTGTCGACCAGATCGAGCCCGACACGCAGCTGGTCGGCTTCAGCGAGAACCTTTTGGCCGGTGCGATCGGCGCCTCGTCGGCGCGCGTGATGGTGGCCTCGGTCGTCAAGGAGGAGCCACTCGGCATGGACGACGTGCTGCACATCCTCGACGAGGCCTCGCAGGTCATCGCCTACAGCCACCAGCTGGAGCAGAAGTCGCGTGCACTCGAGACCGCGACCGCCGAGCTGCGCGCGGCCAATGGGCGGCTGCAGGAACTCGACCGCCTGAAGGACGACTTCATCTCCACGGTCACCCACGAGCTGCGCACGCCGCTCACCTCGATCCGCGCGATGGCCGAGATCCTGCAATCGCGCCCCAACCTCGACGCCGATCGCCGGGCGCATTTCGTCGGCGTGATCGTCAAGGAGAGCGAGCGCCTGACACGGCTGATCAACCAGGTGCTCGATCTGGCCAAGCTCGAGTCCGGCGCCGCCGACTGGCATTCGAGCGACGTCGACCTGCGCGCGCTGATCGACGACGCCGCCGCCAGCACCGCCGCGCTGTTGCGCGAACGCACGGTGCAGCTGACGCTCGTGCTGCCGGATCAGGTGCCGCTGCTGCGCTCCGATCGGGACCGGCTGATGCAGGTGATGCTCAACCTGCTGTCCAACGCGGCCAAGTTCTGCGAGCCGGGCAGGGGCCGGATCACCATCGCACTGCACGTGCACCCGCACGAACTGCAGGTCGATGTGAGCGACAACGGCATCGGCGTCGACCCGGCCGACCAGCAATCGATCTTCGAGAAGTTCCGCCAGGTCGGCGACACCCTGACCGACAAGCCGCAAGGCACCGGACTCGGACTGCCGATCAGCCGCGAGATCATCCAGCGTCTGGGCGGACGGCTGTGGGTCGACAGCACGCCGGGCGCGGGCGCCACTTTCTCGTTCACACTGCCACGGCATGCTGCACGCCCGGTGGCGGGCGCCGCGGCGTCCGTCGATGGAGCCAGCCGCTGATGAGTCGTTCGATCCTGATAGCCGAAGACGAGCCGAACATCGTGCTGTCGCTCGAGTTCCTGCTCGAGGACGCGGGTTACCGCGTACGCGTCGCGCGCGACGGCCAGGAGGCCATCGATGCGGTGGCGGCCGAGCCGCCCGACCTGATCCTGCTCGACGTGATGTTGCCCAAGCTGAGCGGCTTCGACGTCTGCCAGCGCATCCGCGGCAATCCGGCCTGGCGGGGCATTCGGGTCGTCATGCTCAGCGCCAAGGGGCGCGAGGTCGAGGTGCACAAGGGCCTGGCCGTCGGCGCCGATGCCTACGTGACCAAGCCGTTCGCAATCCAGGAGCTGCTGGCCGAAGTGGCGCGGCAGCTGCAGCGCGGCCCCGATGCCGCTTGACACCCGATGAGCAGGCCCGGCCGCTCGCTGCTGATCGCGACGACGGTGCTGTCGTTGTTCACGCTGGCCTGGGCCGGTACGCTGGCGTTCGTGCTGTGGAGCCAGGCCGACGCGGCGCAACGCGAATCGCTGAGCGCCGCGCTGGCCGGGCGGGGCGCGTTCGTGGTGCTGTTCGTGCTGCTGCTGCCGGTGTTGCTGCTGCTGTTGCTGCGGCCCTGGCACCGCGCCTGGCCGCTGGCCGCCACGCGGCTGCGCGAAGCGGTGAGCATCGTGGCCAGCAGCCACCCCGGGCACGCCATCACCGCCAGCGGCTCGCCCGAGATGCGCGAGCTGGCGCGGGCGACCGAGCAGCTGGCGCTGCGTTTCGCCTCGGCCCAGAGCGACGTCGACGAGCGCATCGCTCAGGCGCAGGCTCGCCTGGCGCAGGAGACGCGCCGACTGGCGGCGCTGATGTCGGAGCTGACGCAGGGCGTGCTGGTCTGCAATCACGACGGCCGCATCCTGCTCTACAACGCGCATGCCGCGGCGCTGTTCGAGACCGATGGTGCGGGCGAGGCAAGCGGGATGAACGGCGGCAGCATCGGTCTGGGTCGCTCGGTGTTCGGCGTGCTCGACAAGGCCGCCATCGTGCATGCGCTCGACCAGGCCAGCCGGCGCGCCGCACAACCAGGCGCATCGCCGACCGCCCAGCTGATCACCACGCGGCGGCCACCGGCACAGGGTGAAGCGCCTGCCGGACAAGGGCTTCAGCTGCTGCGCGTGCAGATGGTCCTCGTGCGCGATGACGCTGTCGGTGGTGACAGCGGCTACGTATTGATCCTGGAGGACATCACTCGCGCGGTGGAAAGCGACAGCCGGCGCGAGGCCTTGCTGCACCAGCTCACCGAGGGGCAGCGCGCGGCGCTGGGCAGTCTGCGCGCGGCGGCGGAGACGCTGCAGCGCTTTCCGCTGATGGACGAGCCACGGCGTGGCCGCTTCGTGCAGGTGATCGACGACGAGTCGGCGCGCCTCGTGCGCCAGCTCGACGAGGCACTCGCGCGCGGTGCCGATCCGCTGCGCAGCGCCTGGCCGCGCGAAGACATGCTGGCGGACGACCTGCTGTTCACCGTGCAGCGCAGCGTGGACGCGGGAACGGGTGTGCAACCCAGGGTCGAGCCGTCGGCCGATCCGCTGTGGCTGCAGCTCGACAGCCACGCGATGGTGCAGGCGCTGACGCAGCTGGCCGCGGGCCTGAACGCTGAACTGGGCGTGGGCACGTTCACCCTGGCTGCCACCGGGGACGGCCGCTTCGCGCGGATCGAGCTGCGCTGGGCCGGCGTTGCGCTGGCGGCCGAACGACTGCAGCAGTGGGAGCAGCAGGTGTTCTCGCTCGGCTCGCAGGGGCGCCAGACCAGCGTGCAGGAGGTGCTGGCGCAACACGGGGCCGAGAGCTGGGCGCGGGCCGGCGTCGCCGGTGAGCCTCACGCCGTCTGCCTGCAGCTGCCGCGCGCTCGGCCGGAGCGGCTGCCGAACGTCGCGGCGGTGCGCAGCCGCCCCGTGTATTACGACTTCGATCTGTTCCACCAGCCCGGCCAGAGCGCGGCGCTCGACGACACGCCGCTCACTGCGCTGACCTTCACCGTGTTCGACACCGAGACTACCGGCTTGTCGCCTTCGGGCGGCGACGAGATCATCTCGATCGGTGCCGTGCGCATCGTCAACGGGCGCCTGCTCGAGCACGAATGCTTCGACCGCCTGGTGCGGCCGCGCCGGGCGGTGGGTGAGCAGGCGCTGCAAGTGCACGGCATCGGCGACGAGATGCTGAAGGACCAACCGGCTCTCGAGCAGGTGCTGCCGGGCTTCGCGCGCTTCTGCGCCGACACCGTGCTGGTCGCCCACAACGCCGCCTTCGATATGCGCTTCCTGGAACTCGCTCGCGAGCGCACCGGCGTGGCATTCGAGCAGCCGGTGCTCGATACGTTGTTGTTGTCGGAGGCCGTGCACAGCGGCCGGACCAGCGACGAACACCACCTCGAGCAGATCGCCGAGCGCCTGGGCGTCGCCGTGCTCGGGCGCCATACGGCGCTCGGCGACGCGATCGTCACCGGCGAGGTGCTGCTCAAGCTGCTGCCGCTGCTGGCCGAGCGTGGCGTGCACACGCTGGGCCAGGCGCGCGAGGCGTCGCAGCGCACCTCGCACGCCAGGCTGCGTTATTGAGGCGAGGCCTGCTGATGACGAGGCCGCACGCATCCGAACGGGCCAACGCCGGGCCAGCACCGCCCCCGTCGGCGCACGCGGTGCGCGCGGCGATCGATCGTGCGCGCGGCACGGCCGAGTTGGTGGCGGCGGCGGGCCGGATTCGCGCCTTCGCCGCGGAGGGGCTGGGCGATGGTGGTGACGTGCTGGCCACCACGCGGTTGATCAGTGAGCTGAACGACGCGGTCACGCGCCAGGTGGTCGAGCAGACGGCCGCTGCGATGGCGATGGATCTGCGCCAGGCCTGCTGGCTGACCTTCGGCTCGCAGGGTCGCGGCGAGCAGACGATCGCCACCGACCAGGACAACGGCTTGGTGTTCGCCGCCGGCGCGCGTGAACGCTGGCTGGCCTTCGGCGCGCAGGTGAACGACGTGCTTGCCGCCTGCGGCTACCCGTTGTGCGACGGCCGCATCATGGCCGGCCAGCCGCTGTGCTGCCTGACTGCCGACGAGTGGGTCCAGCGTTTCGACCACTGGATGGCGCACGGCAGCGGCAACGACCTGCTGGCCGCGCGCATCTATTTCGACGTGCGGCCGTTGGTCGGTGCGCTCGACCTGGCGGCGCCGCTGCTCGAACGCCTGCAATCGAAGGCCGCGTCCAACCCGCGCTTCATCAAGCAGATGGCCGACGTGGTGCTGTGCAATCACGTCGCGCTCAACTGGTTCGGCCGCGTCGTCACCGAGACGCGCCAGGGGCGCGCGATGTTCGACCTGAAGCAGAGCGGCACCGCGCTGTACGTGGATGCAGGTCGCCTGTGGGCACTGGCGTTCGCGATTGCCCAGACCGCCACCAATCGTCGGCTGCAGGCGGCCGCGGCGGCGATGCGTGTGCCGGCTGAGGAGTCGACCGCCTGGCTGAGCGGCTTCGAGACGCTGCAGCGGCTGCGCCTGCAGGTGCAGCGCGGTCGCGACGACGGCGCCGATCCGGAGTCGCGCAACTGGGTGGCGTGGGACGACCTCGACGCGGCACAGCGCGAAGCGCTCAAGTCCGCGTTGCGCACCGCGCAACTGGTGCAGCAGCGCATCGTGCTGGACTATCGACGCTAGGCGCGCCGCAGCATGTGGAACCGGTGGCAGGCCTGGTGGCAACGCGGCAGCGGCGTCGCGATCGACGATTCACGCTGGATCGTGCTCGATGTCGAAGCCAGCGGACTGGACGCGGCGCACGACCGGTTGCTGGCCATTGCCGCCATCGGTGTGCACTTCGCCGAACGACGCGCGAGCATCGCACTCGGCGACAGTTTCGAGGTGGTGCTGCGTCAGCCCGACGCTCCCGCGGCGCCCGACAAGGCCAACATCCTGCTGCACGGCATCGGCGTCGGTGCCCAGCGCGGCGGTGTCGACGCCAAGCTGGCGCTGCAGGCCTTTGCGGACTTTGTGGCCAATGCCCCGCTGCTGGCATTTCACGCGGCGTTCGACCGCACGCTGATCGAGCGGGGATGCAACGACGCGCTGGGTCGCCGGCTGGCCAACCCGTGGCTCGACCTGGAGCCGCTGGCCGCGGTGCTCTATCCCGACGTGAAGGCCCGTGCGCTCGACGAATGGATGGCGCACTTCAGCATCCACTGCGCGGTGCGCCACCAGGCTGCGGCCGACACGCTGGCCACCGCCGAGCTGCTGCTCAAGCTGTGGCCGAGGGCGTGCACGCAGATGAGTCGCCCCGGCTTTCGGGCGGCCAGCAGGCTGGCCGCGCAGCGGCGCTGGGTACAGCGCTGACACAAGGGCCGGCCCCGCGCCGGTGCAGCCCGTACGGGCCCTGCGCAAGGGCAAACCTAGAATGGCGCGCCGCGCTGACAGTCCACACCACAAGCACAGACCTCGAGGAGACGCCGCGATGACGGTTCTTGGCGTACCGGTCGATTTCATGCTTTTCGCGCTCACGCTGCTCGGCGTGGCGATGTTCCATCACCACACGCTCAACGTCGCGCTGGCCGGCGCCTTCGTCATCACGCTGTACCAGCTGCTGTTCACCGGCTTCAAGGCCGGTGCCGGCTTGGCCGGCCTGGCCGCGCATGCCGGCCACGAATGGGTCACGCTGGCCAACCTGCTCGGCCTGCTGCTCGGCTTTGCGCTGTTGGCCGATCACTTCGAACGCAGCCACGTCACCGACAAGCTGCCGCACCTGCTGCCCGACGACTGGAAGGGCGGCTTCGTGCTGCTGTGCGGCGTGTTCGTGATGTCGGGCTTCCTCGACAACATCGCCGCCGCGATGATCGGCGGCACCATGGCCGCGGTGCTGTACAAGCGGCGCGTGCACATCGGCTTCCTGGCCGCCATCGTCGCGGCATCGAACGCCGGCGGCGCCGGCAGCGTGGTCGGCGACACCACCACCACGATGATGTGGATCGCCGGCGCCAACCCATTGTGGGTGCTCGAGGCCTATGCCGGCGGCCTGGCCGCGCTGCTGATCTTCGGCACCGTGGCCGCCAAGCAGCAGCATGCCTACCAGCCGATCCAGAAGGACGACACGGCCGGCGAGCGCGTGCACTACGTTCGCCTGGCCATCGTGGCCTTCGTGCTGCTGGCAGCCATTGCCGCCAACGTGTGGTTCAACCTCTATGCGCCGGACATGCTCGGCCGGTTCCCGGTGATCGGCGTGGCCGTGATGCTGGCGCTGCTGGTGATGGCGCCGATCCGGCAGCCGAGCTGGAATCTGCTGCCCGGCGCCTTCAAGGGCAGCGTGTTCCTGCTCGCGCTGGTGTGGTGCGCCTCGCTGATGCCGGTGCAGCACCTGCCGCCGGCGTCATGGCCCACCACGCTGGGGCTGGGCTTCCTGTCATCGGTGTTCGACAACATCCCGCTCACTGCACTGGCGATCCGGCAGGACGGCTACGACTGGGGCTTCCTCGCCTATGCGGTGGGTTTCGGCGGCTCGATGATCTGGTTCGGCTCATCGGCCGGCGTCGCCTTGTCCAACATCTATCCGGAGGCCCGCTCGGTGTGGGGTTGGCTCCGGGCGGGCTGGCACATCGCCGTGGCGTATGTCGTCGGTTTCCTGGTGATGCTGGCGCTCCTTGGCTGGCATCCGCATCCCATCAATGCACGCGCGACGACCGCTACCGCGGTGACGGCGCCGTGACTCAGCGCCGTCGCTGGCGCACCCACTCGGCCAGCCCGCCGGCCGCCGCCACGAGCACTGGCAGGGCCAGCAGGAAGGCGAAGTCCGGCGTCACGGTGCGCCACCACTCTGTCAGGTCGGTCCACAGATTGACGGGCATGGTGTTGTCTCCATCGTCAGATCAGTCGAAAGGCCGCGATCGCCACCAGCGTGGGCGGCGTGGCCGCGAGCAGCAGGCCGAGGGGATGGATGGCTTCGTCCTCGAATTGGCCGCGCAGGATCGCAAAGCCGGCCGGGTTGGGCGCATTGGCGATCACGGTCAGTCCGCCGCCGGTCACCGCGCCAGCCACCAGCGCGAGCTTGAACTCCTCGCTCAGGCCCTCGACCAGCGAGCCCAGGTAGGTGAGGGCCGCGTTGTCGGTCACGGCCGTCAGCACGGTGGCGCCGAAATACACGGTGTTCGCATCCATGCCCCGCAGCAGCGGTTCCAGCCACCATTGCTGCTGCCCTCCCAGCACCACCAGGCCGGCCAGGAAGAAGGCGACCAGCAGCCCTTCGCGCAGGATCAGCCGGTCCTGGAACATCGGATAGGCCTTGGCAAAACCGAGGAAGAACAGCAGCAGCCCCAGGAACACTGGCGGGTGGTGCGCAAAGCCGACCACCGCGGCCAGGAACACGATGTGCAGGACCGTGACCCACAGCGGCAGCCCGACCACGGTGCCGGTCGGCAGGCGGGCCAGCCCGATCAGCTCGCGACGAAACAGCACCGTCACCGCCATCGCGTTGATGACCACGGCCAAGCTCGAGCGCCAGCCGAAATGGGTCAGCATGTACATGAAGTCCCAGTTCCACTTGGCGGCCACCATCAGCACCGGCGGCGCGGCGAACGGGGTCAGCGTGCCGCCGATCGAGACATTGACGAACAGCACGCCGAGCGTGGCGTACTTCAGGCGCTGCGACACGCCGCCCGCGCCGAAGATGCGGTCGCGCAGCATCAGCGCCGCCAGCGTCATGGCGGCGGGCTCGGTGATCAGCGAGCCCAGCAGCGGCACCAGCGCCAGCGCAAGGAAATAGAAGGCCGTCGCGCCGCTCAGCGGGATGCGGATCGCGATGGCATCAACCAGATTGCGCGTCAGGCTCAGTACGGCCCGGCTGCCCGCCACCACCATGATGGCGAAGACGAACATCGGCTCGGTGAAGTCGCGCGAGTCCAGATAGTCGGTGGCCGGCGTCCTGCCGAGCAGCACCATCATCGCCAGCACCAGCACCATGGCCCAGAAGCCGAACACGACCTCCACTTCGCCGAGCAGGTGCCAGATGCCGGCGTGATCGGGGCGCCGATGGGCCATGCGCTCGAAGAACTTGGTCGAGAACGTGTGCACGAGCGCCAGCGCGAACAGGCTGGTGCCGATGGTCTGGATGTGGTTCATCACCGATCCCGGCGCCGCTGTGTCTCGCGCAGCCTGGGTTCGGGACGAAGAGGGTGCACGTCCGCAGCGTACGTGCTTTGCCCGCCCGCGAAAATTCGCGCACCACCGTACGGTGCAGCCCGTACGGAGGCGGTGTCAGGAGCGTCCCTGGTCCACCAGCCGCACGAGCTCGATCATGTTGCGCACGCCGAGCTTTTCCATCACCCGTGCCTTGTGGACTTCGACTGTGCGATGGCTGATGCCGAGCTCTTCGGCGATGCGCCGGTTGTGCAGCCCCTTGATCATCAGTGCCATCACCTCGCGCTCGCGTGCCGACAGCACGTCGTGGCCGGACCTGCGCGGCGTGGCCTGCCTGGCGTCGGCGACCGCCCGCGCACCGGCCAGGGCCAGATCGATGGCGCGCAGCAACTGGTCCCCGTCGAACGGCTTCTCAATGAAGTCGACGGCGTCGGCGAGAAAGGCCTGGCGTGCGGCGGCCACGTCGCCGTGCGCCGTGATCACGATCGCCGGCAGATGGGGGCAGCTGTCGCGCAGACTGCGCTGAAGCTCGAGCCCCGACATGCCCGGCATGCGGATGTCCAGCACCACGCAGCCGCGCCACTCGGGGCGCACCGCGGCGAGGAAGTCCTCGGCGCTGCCGAACGTGGCCGTCGCGTAGCCGCGCAGGCTGAGCAGCAGCGACAGCGAGTCGCGCACCGACGCGTCGTCATCGACGATGAAGACCGTGTCACGATGCAAGCACTTCTCCAGGTGGATCGGCCGGAAGGGTAAAGCAGAAGTGCCCCGACGTGCCCGTCTCGGCCCACAAAGCGCCGCCGTGCGCTTCGACGATGGCGCGGCAGATGCTCAGCCCCACGCCCATGCCGCCGGGCTTGTCCGAGGAGCCGGGCTCGAACAAGGCCTGAAGACGCGCAGCGTCGACGCCCGGACCGTTGTCGCGTACCTCCACGCGCACCGAGCCGGCGGATCGGCGCGCCGACAGCACGACGCGGCCATCGGCCATGCCCGACGACGCCTCGAGAGCATTGGTGACCAGGTTGCGCAGGACGACCGAGAGCTGCACCGGATCGGCCAGCACCGCAGGCAGCGAGTCGGCCACCTCGCGGCGGACCTGCACGCCCAGCGCCTCGGCGTGGCGTTCACAGGCCGCCACCGTCTCCTCGAGCAGCATCGACAGCTGCACGGGTTGCAGTTGCGTGCTGCCGGAGCGGAAGAAGTCACGCAACCGCTTGACCACATCGCTGGCGCGTAGCGCGTCAGCGGCCATGCGCTGCGACACCTCGGCCAGGCGCGACAGACGCTCGGTGTCCGGCACAGCGGCAGAGGTCACGAGCAGCTGGGAGGCCTGCGCGTAGCTGTTCAGTGCGGTCAGCGGCTGGCTCAGCTCGTGCGCCAGCGCGGCGGCCATCTGGCCGGCAGCGGCCAGCCGCAGGCTGCCCTTCAACTCGGCGGCCGCACGTTCGCGTTCGTCGACGGCCACGCCCAGCACCAGGCCGGTCAGCGCGGCGGCCGCCATCAACACCTGCAGTTCGAACACCGTGAGATCCGCGTTCGGTGCGGTCTGCACGGCCACGATGAGCCCCACCTGGGTCACGGCGGACACGAGCACGGCGCCGGACAGGCCCAGTCGTGCCGAAGCCCATACCACCGGCAGGAAGAGCAGGTAGAAGAACTTGAAGAGGTTCGGGTCGGACTGGCCGAAGACGACCGCGAGCAGCACGACGGCGACAGCTGCGATCAACCACCACTCTCGACTGGCCGCGGCCATCACCAGCGACGTGCGCCGCTGCGCATTGAGCAGGGCCAGCAGGATCGGCAGCAGGACGACGAGACCGACCGCGTCGCCGATCCAGTAGCGGACGATGGCCTCGTGAAGCGGGCTGCCGGACACGAGTCCGGCGATGGCCAACGATGTCACGTAGACCGTTGCACTGAGCAGAGAGCCCGCCAGCACGACCGCCACGAACCACAGCAGGTCGCGTCGAGTCGACAGCGACAGGCTGTGATCCGGACCCATGCCGAGCGCCCGCGCCGTCGCCGCGTATGACAGCGCCAGGGCGCCGGTGGTCGCGAGGGTGACGAACCAGTCCTGCGGCACGCCGCGCACGGCCAGCTCTGCGGTGACGAGGCTGAGCCAGACCAGCCACAGCCAGCGCGCCTGCCGCAGCAGCAGCAAGGCGATCGCCAGCGCGGGCTGCGGATTCCATGGCGTGATGTTGAGGCCTTCGAAGGGGCGGATGTAGCTGACCCAGTCGAGCAGCAGGAAGCAGATCACGTAGCCGAGCCCGACCACCCAGGGCCGCAGCTCGGACTTCGCCGTGGTCGAAGGAGGACTGGCCATCGGCCCATTGTGGGCGCCGAGCGCCGGCCCGCTCGGTCGGAGAAAACCCGTTGCGTGCGCGCGCAAGCGGGCGCATCGTGGGCAAAATTCCGGGTCGCAGGGCCGCTCGCAGGTTGCCACGCCGGCGAGCCGATGTAAGCTATCAGGGTCCGGAACGGTGCATTTCTTCCTGCAGCGGGGACGCCGCAGCGAATCGAATCGTTAGGAAACTCGGCATGGCCACGATCTTCCGCAAGACAGCCAAGGGTGTCGACGAGGTCGCCACACGCGCCAACCGGCTCATGCCGCGATTGCGCACCGCGCTGATCCTCGTGGACGGATCGCGTAGCGCAGACGACCTGGGCAAGCTGATCCCGCAGAACCCCGACGAGACCTTGCAGGAGCTGATCCGGCAGGGGTACATCGAGGTCGCCTCGGTCGTCGCGGATGCGCCGCCCAAGCCGGCGAAGGCCGCGGCACCTGCCACCGGGCACGGAGATCTCGACGGGACGTCGTTCAACAAGTTCCGCGCCGAGGCAGTCCGCGCGTTCAACGATCTGACCGGGCCGACCGGCGAGGCGCTAGCAATCAAGATGGAGAAGGCCGCGTCGCGCGAGCAGCTCGGGCCGCTGCTGCAGACGGCCTACCAGATCATCGCCAACGCGCGCGGCAACCAGGCCGCGCTCGAATTCAAGGCGCGCTTCGCGACGTTCTGAAGTGCTGATCGGCGCGACTCGCTGCGCACATCATGGCCCCGCGTGAGATGGGCTGACCAGCCCGCGCTGCGGTTGCCATTGAGAGGGCGTACCGAGGATCGGTCGAAGCAGGCGCCATGCTCATGAATGCGACGACATGATTCCCGAGGACATCCGTCGGTTTGTGCTGACGAGCATTCCTTCCGTGCCCTACCTGGAAGCGCTCCTCATCTTTCACCGTGCACCGTCGGCCGAGCTCGCGGGTGCCGAGCTCGCCCGTATGTTGTACATCGAAGAGCCACGCGCGCTCGAGCTTGCGGAGGCGCTCTGCGGCGCTGGCGCCGTGGCGAAGATCGGGCCTGCGGGTGCGACACGGTACCGCTACGGCCCTCGCGACGAGGTATTGGCCACCCTCGTTGATCGTCTTGCCAAGGTGTACGACACCGAGATGATCGGGGTCACCCATTTGATTCACGACGCCGTCGCCAAGAGCGCGCATCGCTTTGCCGACGCGTTCAAGCTACGCAAGGAGCGCTGAATGGACAAGTTCATCTATGGCTTGTGCGCATTGACCGCCGCGACCTGCGCGTGGCTGCTGCTGCGCAGCTATGCGCGCACGCGGTTTCGCCTGTTGATGTGGAGCGGCGCGTGCTTCGTTGGCCTGACGCTGAACAACCTGTTGCTGATCGCGGACCGCGTGGTCTTCATCGAGGTGGACCTCTCGACCTGGCGCCTGGCGGTGGCCCTGGCGGCGGTGCTGTTGCTGCTGTTCGGGCTGATCATGGACTCATCAGGCCGTTGATCATGAATCAGTTCCTCCTGGGCAGCATTGCGATCGGTTCGTTCGTCATCGGGCTGTTCTTTCTGCGCTATTGGCGCAGTACGGGCGACCGGTTCTTTCTCTACCTGATGCTCTCGTTCTGGATCGAGACGATCAATCGGGTAGCCATCGCCTGGACAAAGGCGCTCAGTGAGGATGCCCCTGTCTTCTACTGGGTCCGCCTGGTGTCATACGTGATGATCCTGCTGGCCATCTGGGAGAAGAATCGCTCGCGCAGCGATTGACCTGATGGCTGGGGCGGCTGAACGATGACGGGGCCCAGAGGGCATCTCGGTGCGGTCGGTCAGGCGAGAAAGCCGTGGATTTGTTCTGCCAGCGCCGCAGGCTGGTCGAAGTGCACCATGTGTCCGCACGACGCCAGGCGCGCGCGTTCGAGCTGCGGCACCTGTGCGATGCGCGCCTCGAACTCGCTGCGCGGATAACGGTGGCCCCACCAGCGGTCGGGATCGGTCTCATCGCCCTCGACCCACAGCGTCGGCGCGGCGATCAGCCGCCAGCCGGCGAGGATCTCGTCCTTGCGGTAGAGCATCGGGTTGACGCGCCGGTGCGCCGGGTCGCCGAGCACGTGCCAGCGGCCGTCACGGCGCCGCTCGGCCCAGTGCGCCGCCAGCCAGGCCGCACGGTCGCCGCTCAGGCGCGGGTTGTTCTGCCGCAGCCGCGTGGCCACCTCGGCGAGCGACGCGTACGAGCGCAGGCGCTGCGGCGTCTTCAGCTCGTCGAGCCATTGCGCCAGGCGCTTGGGCGCCTGCTCGGGCTTGGTCTCGGGCAAGCCGAAGCCTTCGACGTTGACCAGGCGGCGCACACGCGCAGGCCGCACCGCGGCATAACTCATCACCACGTTGCCGCCCATGCTGTGGCCGAGCAGGTCCACCGGCACGGCGGGCGACAACGCGTCGAGCAACGCATCGAGGTCGCCGATGTAGTCGTGAAACCAGTAGCAGTCGACCGGCGGCGCCACGGTGCGACCGAAGCCGCGCCAGTCGATCGCCGCCACCGCGCGGCCGTCGGCCAGCGCATCGACGACGAACTGGAACGACGCGCCGACGTCCATCCAGCCATGCGTCAGCACCATCAGCGGCCGCTCGGCGCTCACCTGCGAAGGCGTGCCCCAGATCTGCACATGGTGGCGCAGGCCGCGTGCCGGGATGAAGTAGCTTTGCGCCGCGCGACGCGGGCGGTAGACGGTGTCGGGCATGGCCGGCACTGTAGGGCAGGGGGCGCCGGCGGCCTGTAGCGCCGGTGACAGAATCCCGCCATGAGCACCCCATTCACCCTGCGCGCGGCCGAGCCGCGCGACGTGCCGGCCGTGGTCGGGCTGATCGGCGAGCTGGCCGAGTTCGAGCACCTCACTCACCTGCTGCAGGTGACGCCCGAGACGCTGCACCCGCACCTGTTCGGTCCGCGGCCGGCGGCCGAGGCGATGGTCGGCGAGGTGAACGGCCAGGTGGTGGCGTTCGCGCTCTTCTTCACCAACTTCTCGACCTTTCTCGCCAAGCCGGGCCTGTACCTCGAGGACTTGTACGTGCAGCCGGCGCATCGCGGCAGCGGCCTCGGCCGCGCGCTGCTGCTGCACCTGGGCGCACTGGCGGTCGAGCGCGGCTACGGCCGCTTCGAGTGGAGCGTGCTCGACTGGAACGAGAACGCGATCCGCTTCTACGAGAAGATGGGCGCCACCGTGATGCCCGACTGGCGCATCTGTCGCGTCACCGGGACGGCGCTGCAACGTTTCGCGCGCTGACATGACCCCCCCGGAGCGCCTTCGGCGCCTCCCCCCGAAGGGGCGCCGCCAGCGGCCCGGCGAAGCCGGTTCCGCGGCGTCCGCTGGGTCGATCGACGACCGCTACGACGCCATCCACGGCGGCTTCCGCTGGCACGTGCCGGCGCGCTTCAATATCGCCGAGGTGTGCTGTGCGCGCTGGGCACGCGACACACCCGACGCGGTGGCGGTGCGCATCGAGCAGGCCGACGGTACGCGGCTGCGCGTCAGCTACGGCCAGCTGCAACGCCAGGCCGACCGCGCGGCGAACGCGTTGCGCCGGCTCGGCGTGCAGCGCGGCGATCGCGTGGCGATCGTGATGCCGCAGCGCATCGAGACCGCGGTCGCGCACATGGCGGTGTATCAACTCGGCGCCATCGCGATGCCGCTGTCGATGCTGTTCGGCGTCGACGCGCTCGGCTACCGGCTCAACGACAGCGCGGCGGTCTGCGCCATCGTCGACGAGTCGGCGATCCACAACCTGATGGCCGCGCGTGCCGGAGCGCCCGCGCTGCGCTGCGTGCTGGCCGTCGGCGGCGCGCAGGGTCGCGGCGACGTCGACTGGCTCGAGGCGCTGCGCGCCGAGCCCGATGGGTTCGACGCGGTCGACACCGCGGCCGACGACCCCGCGGTGCTGATCTACACCAGCGGCACCACCGGCCCGCCCAAGGGCGCGCTGATCGCGCACCGTGGCTTGATCGGCAACCTCACCGGCTTTGTCTGCAGCCAGAACTGGTTTCCGCAGGACGATGCCGTCTTCTGGTCGCCGGCGGACTGGGCATGGACGGGTGGCCTGATGGACGCGCTGCTGCCGACGCTGTACTTCGGCCGCGAGATCCTCGGCTACCAGGGCCGTTTCGACCCGATCAAGGCCTTCGAGCTGATGCAGCGCTATCGCGTCACGCACACCTTCCTGTTCCCGACCGCGCTGAAGGCGATGATGAAGGCGGTGCCATCGCCGCGTGAGCACTACCAGCTGCAGCTGCGCGCGATCATGAGCGCGGGCGAGGCGGTGGGCGACGCGGTGTTCGGCTACTGCCGCGATGCGCTGGGCGTGACGGTCAACGAGATGTTCGGCCAGACCGAGATCAACTACATCGTCGGCAATTGCAGCCGCTCGCACGACGCGCACGGCCGACCGGCCGCCGGCTGGCCGGCGCGCGCCGGCAGCATGGGCCGACCCTACCCGGGGCACCGCGTGGCGGTGATCGACGACGAGGGCCGTGAGTGCCCGCGCGGCACGCCGGGCGACGTGGCGGTGCACCGGCTCGACGTCCATGGCGAGCCCGACCCGGTGTTCTTCCTTGGCTACTGGCGCAACGAGGCGGCCACACGCGCCAAGTTCACCGAGGATCCGGCGGACAGCTGGTGCCGCACCGGCGACACCGCGGTGATGGACGACGACGGCTACCTCTGGTACCAGGGTCGCAGCGACGACATGTTCAAGGCCGCCGGCTACCGCATCGGTCCCAGCGAGGTGGAAAACTGCCTCGTCAAGCACCCCGCGGTGGCCAACGCCGCCGTGGTGCCGAAGCCTGACGCCGAACGAGGCGCGCTGGTCAAGGCCTTCGTCGTGCTCGCGCCCGGCTTCACCGGCGATGCGGCGCTCATCGATCAGCTGCAGCAGCACGTGCGCGGCCAGCTCGCGCCCTACGAGTACCCGAAGGAGATCGAATTCATCGACGCGCTGCCGATGACCACCACCGGCAAGGTGCAGCGCAACGTGTTGCGCAAGCTGGAGCAGGAGCGGGCGGCCGCGCGCGGCGGCTGACCCATTGCGCTGGGCCAAGAAGAAGGGCCCGGTCATGCCGGGCCCTTGCTGATGGCGGTTCGGTGACTTACCAGCTCACCGGGTAGGCCCTGATCACCTCCCAGGCGCCGTTGTTCCGGTAGATCCAGGCGCGCACCACTGCGCCGTTGACGACGCCCGGGTCGACCACGCTGGCCGGCGCGATGACCATCGGCACCCGGTTGACCCACATGGAGGTGCCCGTCACGTGGTGCGCGATGCCCACCGCGCTGAACAGCAACCCGCCGGGGGAGGTGGGTGGCGTCTGGTCCTTCACCACGCGCAACAGCAGGAAGCCGTTGCCCGGGCCCATGTAGACACCGCGCACGGCCACGTAGTCACCGTTGGCCAGCGACGCCGGCGAGGCGCCGTTGCTGAATACGGTGTTGTCGTCCCAGTGCAGCGTGGCCAGGCCCAGCAGCGGGCGGCCGGTGACGTGGAAGGTCTTGGCTGCGCCGTCGAAGTCGGCGATCGGCCCGTAGGCGTCGACGATCGTGCCGACCGCGAGCGCCGGGCATTCGATGCGATCGGCCACCACCGTGGAGCCGACGATCTGGCCGGCCACGGCGACGATCTTGTCGTCGCCGATCGTGCAGCCGAGCACGGTGCTGCCGTCGGTGCTCACCGGCACGCCGCGGACGCGGAAGGTCTTGGTCGTGCCGTCGTCGGTGAAGTCGCTCACGCTGCCGAGCAGCGTGACCACGCCGTCGGAGGCCGCCCGCACCGCCACCGCACGCGCCACCAGCTTGCCGCTCGTGGCGTCGAAGGTGCCGCGCACATGCACGGTCTTGCCGTCGGCGATGTCGGCCACCGTGGCGCTGCCGCGGAACACCGTGTCGTTGGTGACGAGCACGTCGATGCCGTCGACCGAGAACGCGGTGCAGGGGTTCGCTGCGTTGCAGCCACGCACGGGGCCCTGCACGCGCACCTTCTGCTGGTCGGCGAACTGGCGTCGCAGCACGCGGATGTAGCGGGCATTGACGTCATTGCCCACCACCGGGCCGTTGCTCCACATCGCAATGGTCAAGCCGTCGCGCAGATCGAAGCCGGCCGGCACGATGGTCGTGCCGCCGCCGTAGTGCACGGTCAGTCCGCCGAGGTTGAAGGTGCCCGCTGTCGTGTTCAGATTGCTGATCACGCCGGCCACGCGAACCCATGTGGGATCGGTGGGCTTGCGCTCGATGCGGGTGGCCTGGATCGCCACGCCGGCACCGTTCGGAACCGCCTTGCCGTGCACCTCGATGCGGTCACCCACGGTGATGTCGGCTGCATTGGCATAACCGTCGAACACCGTGACCGGGCCAGTGGCCGGATCGGTGTTGACGAGCACGGTGGCGCCGGCCACGACCAGGTTGGGGTTGGTCGCGCTGACGACTCCGATGACCTCGGGCGCGATGCGCGCCGCGACGATGCGGCACAGGTCGCCGCCCACGAGGTCGACCTCCAACCGCTGGCCGAGCTTGACGTCGGGGTTCGGTTCGGCGGCCGATTCGAGATCGCTGGCCACCGTGTCCCACGTGATGCGCGCGCCGACATGGTCGCAGCGCTCGCCGCCGATGAAGATGCTGCCGAAGCCGTCGACCGTGCCGGTGGCAAAGGTCTCCGGCGCCGAGCCGGTGCCGCCGGAGCCGAGCCCGTCGCTGCCGCCGCAGGCGGCCAGCAAGGAGGCCGCGGTGGCGGCTGCCAGCATCAGCCGGCGTGTATGGTGGATCAGGGGGTTCATCGTGTGCTCCCGTGGGTTGACTGGGTCGTGGTGCGGGCGCGCGCGGTGCGCGGCGCCGTCGGTGCCGGCCCGTCCTTGGGCTCGGCAAAGAAATAGACGCCGAAGCGCATGCGCATCGGCGTGTCCTCGTTCTTCGCATCGCGCTTCAGGTGTGCGCCGGCCTCGGTGGCCATCTGGCGGAAGGCGTCCTTCCACAGCTTGCGCGCCGTGGCGCCCAGCGCATCGGCCGATTTCGCCGACAGGCCACTGCCGAACAGGCTCTGCTCGAGGAACTTCGGCGTGATGCCCTGCAGGTTGTGCACCGCGGCGGCCAGGTGGTCCGACACATTGGCCGAGAACAGATCGGTCATCTCCTCGAAACCTTCCTGCGGCACGAAGGCCTGGGCCTGCAGGTGCACCGTGTCGCCGTCCACCGCCACCAGGCCCAGGCGCTGCATCTCGGCCAGCAGCGTGCGGGGGTGCACGTCGCTCGACACCTGACGCGCCAATGCATCGAACGACAGGCCTTCGCCGGTCTTGGGAATCGCCTTCGGCTGGTCGTCGCGGCCGCGCAGCTTGGCGTCGGTGAGCCAGCGGGTGAACACCTGAGACGCCACCGAGGGCGCCTTTGGTTGCGCGGCCGACGGCGTGGCCGACTCGCCCATCTCGCGGATGTCGCGCCGGTGCACGCCGGACAGCACGCTCAGCGACGAGTCGGTGATCTTGCCGTCGTGCGACGCCAGTTCGCGCCGCGCCGCCTCGACGAACACGGTCTTCAGTGCCGGCGCAAAGCTGGAGTAGGTCACGCCGTTGCGCACCAGCCAGCGCGCCAGCGGCACCAGCAGTGCCAGCGCGGCCCGCAGCGCGATGCGGGCGCGGGCATCGGTGGCCTCGGCGCCGCCCGGGAAGGGAGTGGTCAGGTCGTTCATGGAATGTTTGTCCATTTATGAAATGGAATATATGTCCATCCGGTTGACGCTGGCAAGTCCTGTTTCAGCGCGGACAGGTAAAGATGCGTGAACAGGGCCACGATCGGGGTTCGCGTCCGGCCAAGCGCGGCGCCGCGGCGGGCGGCCGGCGCGTTCGGGCACACTGCCGAGCCTCGGACCCACGCACCATCCACATGGACCACGTCACCCTCGGGCGCAGCGACCTGCGTGTCAGCCGCGTCTGCCTCGGCACCATGACCTTCGGCGAGCAGGTCGACGAAGCCACCACGCACGCCATCCTCGACCGCGCGCTCGAGCGCGGCGTGAACTTCATCGACACGGCGGAGATGTATGCCTTCCCGCCGCGGCGCGACACCTACGGCCTGACCGAGACCTACATCGGCCGCTGGTTCGCGGCCCGGCCCGGCGTACGCCAGCGTGTGGTGCTGGCCAGCAAGGCCGCCGGCCCGTCGCGCGGCATGGACTGGGTGCACGGCGGCAGCCTGGACCTGACGCCCGCGCAGATCACCCGCGCCTGCGACGACAGCCTGAAGCGCCTGCGCACCGACATGATCGACCTCTACCAGATCCACTGGCCGAACCGCAACGTGCCGAGCTTCGGCGTGATGTACTTCGACCCCAAGCTCGAACGCCCGCAGACCAGCATCGACGACCAGCTGCAGGCGCTGACCGGGCTGGTGCGCGCGGGCAAGGTGCGCCACATCGGGCTGTCCAACGAGACGCCCTGGGGCGTCGCGCAGTTCGTCCACGCGGCCGAGGCACACGGCCTGGCGCGCATCGTGTCGGTGCAGAACCCGTATGCGCTGGTCAACCGCACCGTCGACAACGGCCTCGACGAGGTGCTGTTCCGCGACGGCGTGTCGCTGCTCGCGTACTCACCGCTCGGCATGGGCACACTCACCGGCAAGTACGACGAGCGCGGCGTCGACGTGTCGCGCCCCGACTCGGGCCGGCTGGCACGCTTCGAACGCGTGCGCACGCAACGCTGGGGTCGGCCCGAGACGCTGGCCGCGGCGCGCCGCTACAACGCGCTGGCGCGCGAGCACGGCCTGACGCCGACACGCATGGCGCTCGCCTTCGTCTACGGCAACTGGCGTGTCGCCAGCACCATACTCGGCGTGATCAGCGTGGCGCAGCTCGACGAGTGTGTCGACGCCTGGGGCACCACGCTGTCGCCGGAGCTGCTGGCCGCGATCGACCGCGTGCGCTGGGAGATTCGAGATCCGGGGCAGTGAGGCGATGGCGAAGAAGGACAAGCACGTCAGCGCGACGCCGGCCACCGAGTGGCTGCGCGCGCAGGCGGTGGTGTTCACCGAACACCCTTACGACTACGTCGATCATGGCGGCACCGCCGAATCGGCGCGCCAGCTCGGCGTCGACGAGCATGCGGTGGTCAAGACGCTGGTGATGCAGGACGATCGCGCCGAGCCGCTGATCGTGCTGATGCACGGCGACCGCCAGGTCAGCACCAAGAACCTGGCGCGCGAGATCGGCGTCAAGAGCGTGGAGCCCTGCAAGCCCGAGGTGGCGCAGCGGCACAGCGGCTACCTTGTCGGCGGCACCTCGCCGTTCGGCACGCGCAAGGCGATGCGCGTCTTCGTCGAGGCCAGCGTGCTCGCGCTGCCGCGCATCTACATCAACGGGGGGCGGCGCGGTTACCTGGTGGGGCTGGCGCCATCGGTGCTGACCGATCGGCTCGGCGCCCGCACCGTGCAGTGCGCGATCTGAATCGACATTCCAACGTCCACGGGGAGGTGACCATGCGCGTGCTTCGCGGCCTGATGCATCTGATGATCGGTACGCTGGCGCTGGCCGGTGCGGCCGCGGCGCAGACCTTGTCGCTGAAGCCGGTGGCGCAGGGACTCGTCGCCCCGATCCAGCTCGAGGAGCTGCCCGACGGCAGCGGTCGCATGCTGGTGGTGCAGCAGAACGGCGTGGTCCGCGTCATGCGGCCCGACGGCACCCTCGCGGCAGAACCGTTCCTGGACCTGCGGCCGCAGATGCTGCCGTTGGCCGACGACTTCGAGGAGCGCGGCCTGCTCGGCTTTGCCCTGCACCCGCAATTCGCGCGCAACGGCCGCTTCGTGGCCTTGTACAGCGCGCCGCTGCGCGCGACGGCACCGAAGGCCTGGAACCACACCAAGCGGGTGTCGGAGTTCAGCGTCAAGCCGGGTTCGCTGGGGCCGGCGGAGCTCGCGCACGAACGCGTGCTGCTCGAGCAGGACTGGCCGAGCCGCAAGCACAACGGCGGCGCGCTGTCCTTCGGACCCGACGCCCTGCTGTACATCGGCTTCGGCGACAGCGGCGCGTCGCACGGTGTCGGCCCCAAGGTGCTGTACGAGGCCTTCGACGTACCGGCCGAGCTGCTGATCTGGGATCACCTGGCGCAGGACCTGCACTCGTTGTTCGGCAAGGTGCTGCGCATCGACGTGGACCGCGGCTTCCCCGGCTATGCACTGCCGGCGGGCAATCCGCTGGTCGGCAGGGCCGGCCGACCCGAGGTGTTCGCCTGGGGCTTTCGCAATCCGTATCGCATCGCGTTCGACCGTGACGGCAGCGGCGACTTCTACATCACCGCCACAGCAGAGACACTGTGGGAGGCGGCCTATCGCGTACGCAGGCCGGGCAACTTCGGCTGGCCGTTGATGGAGGGCGCGCATTGCGTCGATCGGCTGAAGCCGCGCGAGCCGCCGGCGAGTTGCCCGCGAACCGACGTCAATGGCCAGGCGCTTGAGCTTCCGGTGGTCGAGTACGCGAACATGCAGGTGCAACATCCGACGTCGAAACTGGGCCTGCGCGGTGTCGGCACGGCGATCACCGGCGCCCGCATGTACCGCGGCAACGCCATCCCGGCCCTGCGCGGAAGGCTGTTGTTCAGCGACTGGAGTGCCGCCTTCCGACAGCCCTCGGGGCAGCTCTTCGTGGCGCGACCCCAAGACCCGGCCGGCGCGCTCTGGCCCCACGAGCGCGTGCTGCAGATCGACAGCCGCATCATCGGTCTGGCCGAGGACCGCAGCGGCGAGATCTACGTGCTCACGCACGAAGGCATGGGTCCCTTCGGCGAGACCGGCAAGGTCTTCAAGCTGGTGGCCGCGCCGTAGCGACTCAGTGCTTCATGTCGTGTCCGGGCGTGGTCAGTGGCTTGACCGGCGCCTTCACCTCGACCGTCTCGCGCTTGCCGTCCTTGCCCTCGATGGTGAGCGTCAGCGGGACCGTCTCGCCGGGCTTGAGCTGCTGCTTCAGGTCCATCAGCATCACGTGGTAGCCGCCGGGCTTGAGCTCGACCGCCTTGCCGGCGGGCAGCTCGAGCGCAGGCACGGCGCGCATCTTCATCACGTTGCCGTCCATTGCCATCTCGTGCACCTCCACCACGCCGGCCACCGGCGAGCTGGCGCCGACCAGCCTGCCGCCGCCGACCGACGTGATGTGCATGAAGGCGCCGCTGGCCTTCTGGCTGGCGACCGTGCCGCGCACCCAGGGGTCCTTGACGGTGGTCTGCGCCTGGGCGGCGAAGGCCAGCGTGCCGGCGATGGCCAGTGCGGTGAGCTTGCAAGGGGTCATGGTGTCGTTCCTCGGTTGGGTGAGTCAGTGTGGGCGGGCGCCGCCGCGCGCGCATTGCGCCAGACGGCCGACGCCTCGAGACCCTGCCACTCGCGCCACGCCGCTGAGTCGCCGCGGGCACAGGGTCGTCAAGGCGAGGTCAGGCGAGCAGGGGTGGCGCGCGCGGTTGCCCGGCACGCCAGGCGTGCGGCGTGCGCGGTGCGTGCAGGAAGAGCGGTGGTTCGGCGGCGAGCGCCGGTTCGACGACCGCCAGCACCGGCCACGCTGGCGGCGGAGCCGATGCGCCGTGGTGCAGCAGGCAGGTCAGGCACTGTTCGAAGGCATGGGCCTTCGCCGGCGCGCCGTTGTCGCCGATGGCGATCACGCGCATCGCGCCGGTGGCGGTGCAGATCTCCTGCCACGGCAGCGCCTGGCCGCGCTCATGGCGCAGCGCATGCGCGATGCCCGGCGCCAGCGTCGCCAGCACCAGCGCGACCAGCGTGGTCCAGCGGGTGCAGCGGTTGAGCCAGATCGGGCGCGACATCGTGCGAAGTGTAGCCGTCGTGCCGCAGAGCAAGCCTCGTGCCGCCCGGCGCTGCCGCGACCGCCGTGGCGGCGCGTACACTCGCGCCCGGTCCTGCCGCCTCGTTTCCAATGCCCACGGTCTACAGCCTCGCCGCGATCGTTGCGGCCTACCTGATCGGCTCGCTGTCGTTCGCCGTCATCGTCAGCCGCCTGTTCGGGCTGGCCGACCCGCGCAGCTACGGCTCGAAGAACCCCGGCGCCACCAACGTGCTGCGTTCGGGCCACAAGGCCGCCGCCGTGCTGACGCTGGCGCTCGACGCGCTCAAGGGCTACGTGCCGGTGATGCTCGCGCTGTGGCTGTCGCCGCGTTTCGGCTTCGGCGAGATCACCATCGGGATGGTCGGACTGGCCGCGTTTCTCGGCCATCTGTGGCCGGTGTTCTTCCGCTTCGAGGGCGGCAAGGGCGTGGCCACCGCGGCCGGTGTGTTGATGGGCTTCAACCCCTGGCTGGGCGGCGCCACGCTGCTCACCTGGGTCATCATCGCCGCATTCTTCCGCTACTCGTCGCTGGCCTCGATCACGGCCGCGCTGTTCGCGCCGTTCTATCAGCTGCTGATCTGGGAGCCGTCGCCGCTGGCGCTGGCGATCGCGGTGATGAGCCTGCTGCTCGTGTGGCGGCACAGCGCCAACATCCGCAAGCTGCTGGCCGGCACCGAATCGCGGCTTGGCCAGAATGCGCCGCCGCCGGCGGCGGCGCATTCGCACCACGGCCACGGACATGGCCACGGGCACCACACCAAGAAGGGACACCACTAGATGGTCCAACGATTCGACGTCGGCGCGCGCATGAGCGAGATGGCCGTGCACAACGGCGTGTGCTACCTGGCCGGGCAGGTGGCCGTGGGTGGCGCCAAGGACATCGCCGGCCAGACGCGCGAGGTGCTGGCCGCGGTCGATGCGTTGCTCGCGCGCGCCGGCACCGACAAGACCAAGATCCTGCGCGCGCAGATCTTCCTTACTGACATGGCCGACTTCACCGGCATGAACGCGGTATGGGACCAATGGGTCGTCGCCGGCCACACGCCGCCGCGCGCCACCGTGCAGGCCGCGCTGGCCAAGCCGGAGTGGAAGATCGAGGTCGTCGTCACCGCGGCGTTGTAGGCGCCGCCGCCGCACGCGTCAGCCCGGAACGGTGAGCCCCAGCCGGGCCAGGTCGCCTCGGCCCTGGCGGATCAGCTGCGGCTCCTCGGGCGTGAGGTCGATCACCGTGGTCGGCTCGGCCGGGCAGGCGCCGGCATCGACCACGGCCTGCAGCACCCGCTGCAGGCGGGCGCGGATCTCCTGCGGATCGTTCATCGGCTCGTGCTCGCCCGGCGCGATCAACGTGGTGGCCAGCAGCGGCTGGCCCAGCTCGGCCAGCAGCGCCTGCGTGACGCGATGATCGGGCACGCGCAGCCCGATCGTGCGCCGCGACGGATGCGACAGCCGCCGCGGCACTTCCTTGGTCGCCTCGAGGATGAAGGTGTAGGGCCCGGGCGTGCCGTGCTTGAGCAGCCGGTACTGCCGGTCGTCGACGCGCGCGTAACTCGCTAGCTCGGACAGGTCGCGGCACAGCAGCGTGAGGTGGTGCTTGTCGTCGACGCCGCGGATGCGGCGCAGCGCCTGTGCGGCATCCTTGTCGTCGAGGTGGCACACCAGCGCGTAGCTCGAGTCGGTCGGCACCGCGCAGACGCCACCCGCGTGCAGGATCTGCGCCGCCTGCTTGAGCAGGCGCAGCTGCGGGTTGTCGGGATGCACTTCGAAGTACTGCGACATGGTGCGTCAGGCAGCGCCGCCGGCAGGGCCCGCACACGCCGGCGCGTTCAAGCGGCTCCGTGCACGCGGTGCGCGAGCGCGCTCCACACCGGCGTCAACTCGGCCGACAGCGCCGGCAGCTTGCCAAGGTCGGTGCGGCTTTCCTCGGGCGAATGGAAGTCGCTGCCGCGCGAGGCGAGCAGGTCGAATTCGCGCGCGGTCTTGGCATAGCGGGTGCTGTCGGCCGCGCTGTGGCTGCCGGTGAGCACCTCGACGCCGCGGCCGCCGTGGGTCCTGAATTCGGAGAACAGCGCGAACTCCTCGTTGGCGCTGAACTTGTAGCGCGCCGGGTGCGCGATCACCGCGATGCCACCGGCACCGCGGATCCAGCGCACCGCGTCGCCGAGTGCCGCCCAGCGGTGCGGCACGAAGCCCGGCTTGCCCTCGGTGAGGTAGCGGCGAAACACCTCCTGCATGTCGCTGCAGCGGCCGGTCTGCACCAGCCAGCGCCCGAAGTGCGTGCGCGAGATCATCTCGGGATTGCCGGCATGATCGAGCGCACCGTCGAACGCGCCCGGCAGCCCGGCCTGCTCGAGCGCATCGGCCATCTCGCGCGCGCGCCGTTCGCGGCCGCCGCGGGTGTGCTTCAGGCCGTCGCGCAGTGCGCCGTCGTCGGGGTCGATGCCGAGGCCGACGATGTGCACCGTCTTGCCGGCGAAGCTGACCGAGATCTCGACGCCGGCCAGGTAGCGCAGTTGCAGCGCCCGCGCGGCGGCCGCGGCGCGCGCCTGGCCGTCGAGCTCGTCATGATCGGTCAGCGACCACAGCTCCACGCCATTGGCCTTGGCACGCGCGGCCAGCGCTTCGGGCGTCAGGGTGCCGTCGGAGACGATCGAGTGGCAATGCAGGTCGGCGTTGAGTGAATGCACCGGCGAATTCTAGGCAGCTGCCGTGCCCGGCCCGGCACCCGAGTCGGGGTTCAACGCTGAATGCGCACGATTCGGCCGTTGGATGCGTCGGTGAGCAGGTAGAGCCAGCCGTCGGGGCCCTGGCGCACGTCGCGGATGCGCTGGCCGAGATCGGCGAACAGTTGCTCGCGCGACTTCACCGTGTTGCCGTCGAGCACCACGCGCCACAGTGCCTGGCCGGAGAGGGCGCCGACGAACAGGTTGCCCTGCCACTCGGGAAAACCGCGGCCGGTATAGAAGGCCATGCCGCTGGGCGCGATCGAGGTCGGCACCCAGGTCGTCAGCGGTTCCTCGAAATCCGGCGCATGCGTGCCGCCGGCGACGCGGCACTCGTTGCCGACCGGCGAGCCGTACGGGCAGCCGTAGCTGCGCAGCGGCCAGCCGTAGTTGCGTCCGGGCTGCACGCGGTTGATCTCGTCGCCGCCCTGCGGGCCGTGCTCGACCACCCACAACTCGCCGCTGACCGGATGGCGCGCCGCGCTCTGCGGATTGCGGTGTCCGAGGCTGTAGATCTCGGGCAGCGTGCCGGTCGTGTTGACGAACGGGTTGTCGGCCGGCACCGTGCCGTCCCGATTGAGCCGGATCACCTTGCCCAGGTGCTTGGCCGCGTTCTGCGAGTGGTCCCTGGTCGGCCGGCCCGGGCTGTCCTGCATTCGGTCGCCGAGCGTGACCCACAGCGTCTTGTCGCCCGCCCACACGAAACGCGAGCCGAAGTGGGCGTTGCCGCCCACCTTGGGCTGCTGGCGGAAGATCACCTTCACGTCGGTCAGCGCGTCGCCCTGCAGCCGGCCGCGCGCGATGGCGGTGCCCGAACCCCCGTCGCCGGCCTCGCTGTACGACCAGTAGACCCAGGGCATGGTCGCGAAGTCGGGGTCGATCGTCACGTCGAGCAAGCCGCCCTGGCCGGCGGCGCGCACGCTCGGCAGCCCGGCCAGCGGCGGCGAGATGCGCTGACCGTCGGCGCTGACGCGGCGCATGGTGCCACCGCGCTCGGTGACGAGCATCTGCCCGTCGGGCAGGAAGGCGAGACCCCAGGGGTGATTCAGCCCGGAGGCCACGGTCACCGCCCTGGCGGGCGCGGCCGGCTGCGCCGTGGCGTGAGGCGATGCCAGCGCCGCCAGCAGCAGGCCGCAGGCCGTGGCGCGCAGGCATCGAGGTCGAACGGGTGAGTTCATGCTCGATGCTCTCATCGCGACGAACACCCTGTGCCGCGTGAGGCGATCACGGCGCCATCGCCTGCACGACCAGCTGCACACGCTCGAGCCCCTGGAAGCGATCCAGGCTGAGGCGGAAGGCCAGTCGCACCCGTGCGGGCAACGGCTCGACGCGGCCGAACCAGATCGCCTCGCGGGGCGCACCGGCGACGCGCAGCTTGAGCTTCAGGTGCTTGTCGGCGACCAGCCGCTGGGCGATCACCTCGACCTCGTCGCTGAACACCGGGACGTCGAAGCCCTGGCCCCAGACCTGCGCGTCGAGTGCCGCGACGGTGTCGCTACTGAACCACTCGGATTCGAGCGCGCCGTCGCTCCACAGGCGCCGCTCGAGTGCCGCGTCGTCGAGCCACTCGGTGGCCACCTGTTGCAGCGCCTGCTCGAACACCGGCAACATGGTCTCGTGGATCGTGCAGCCGGCCGCCATGGCATGGCCGCCGAAGCGCAGCAGCACCTGCGGATGGCGCTTGCTCACCAGGTCGAGCGCGTCGCGCAGATGGAAGCCCGCGATCGAGCGGCCGGAGCCTTTCAACGCCCCGTCGGCGCCGCGCGCGAACACGAAGGTCGGCCGGTGCAGACGATCCTTGACGCGGCCGGCGACGATGCCGACCACGCCTTCGTGAAAGCCGGCGTCGAACACCACCACCGCCGGCGGTGCCGGCCCGTCGCCGGTGAAGCCGTCGATCAGCGCGTGGGCCTGCTCGTTCATGCCGGCCTCGACCTCGCGGCGCTCGCGGTTGATGCCGTCGAGCGAGGCCGCCAGCTGCTGGGCACGCGCTGCATCGTCGGTCAGCAGGCATTCGATGCCGAGCGTCATGTCGGCCAGGCGTCCGGCGGCGTTGATGCGGGGCCCGATCGCGAAGCCGAAGTCGAACGCGCTGCAGCGCGCCGCCTCGCGGCCTGCCGCCGCGAGCAGCGCGGCCACCCCCGGCTGCATGCGGCCGGCGCGCACGCGTTTCAGGCCGAGCGCGACGAGCCGGCGATTGTTGGCGTCGAGCTTCACCACGTCGGCCACGGTGCCGAGCGCCACCAGGTCGAGCAGGCTCTCCAGGCGCGGCTGCGTCGTGTCGTCGACACGGCCGCGCCGGCGCAGCTCGGCGCGCAGCGCGAGCAGCACGTAGAACATCACACCGACGCCGGCCAGCGCCTTGCTGTCGAAGCCGCAGCCCGGCTGGTTGGGGTTGACGATCACGTTGGCCTCGGGCAGCTCGATCACGCCGTCGCGCTGCGCCGGCAGGTGGTGGTCGGTGACCAGCACCGCCATGCCGAGCGCTCGCGCGTGCGCCACGCCCTCGAGGCTGGCGATGCCGTTGTCCACCGTGACCAGCAGCGCCGGCGCGTGCAGCATCGCCAGGTCGACGATGCCCGGCGTCAGGCCGTAGCCGTGCACGCGGCGATCGGGTACCACGTAGCGCAGCGCCTCGCGGCGCGCACCGAGCAGCGCGAGGCCGCGGATCGCCACCGCGCAGGCGGTGGCACCGTCGCAGTCGTAGTCGGCGACGATGCAGATGCGCCGATCGGCCTCGATCGTGTCGGCCAGCAGCACGGCCGCCTCGGTGGCGCCCTTCAGCAGCGTCGGTGGCAGCAGGCGCGCCGCGTCGTTGGCCAGTTCGTCGGCGGTGCGCACGCCGCGGCCGGCGAACAAGCGGGCGAGCAGCGGGTGCACACCGGCTGCTTCGAGCGCGAAGCACACCCGCGGCGGCACGTCGCGCGCGACCAGCGTGACCGCGCCCGTCATCGCCGGCCTCGCGGGTGGAAGGCCAGTCGTCGGGCTGTGCGCGCGCTCACAGCGACTCCAGCACGGCAGTCGGCGACGGCGCACGCCAGCGCTGCCACCAAGGCGCCGTGCCCAGCGTGTACGACGCGGCGTGACGCTCGCCGGCCAGCGTGAGCGTGTGCGCCGCCGCCGAGCCGACCAGCGCCGCCAGCGGGCCGGCGTCGAGCAGGCGCCAGGCCTCGCACCAGGCGGCCCAATCCTCGGCCAGCGCCGGCGTGCGCAGGCGATCGTCGCGTTGCGGTGGCTGCGCCGGCTGCGGCACGTCGGCGGCGACACCGCATCCGCTCAGCCACAGCGAGTTCACCGGCAGCAGGCCCGCGGCTTCGCGCCGGTCGTTGATCGCGTGGCCGTACCACAGCATCTGCACCTCGCTCTGCAGGCGGCGCACCAGCCGCGCGGCCGGTGCGTCGGGCAGCCAGGCATCGATGTGGCGGCCGATCACGCGGTCGAGCGACGCGGTGGGCAGCTCGGCCAGGCTCGGATGCGACAGGTACCAGCGCAGTGCCGTGGCAAAGCGCAGCACGAAGCCCTCGCTCTCGAACAGGGCCCGCACCGACTCGAACAACTCGCGCGCCGTCGCCTCGTCGAGCGACAGGGTCTCGGGATCGGCCATCGACACCTGCTCGGTGCCCAGGTGCAGGTGCACCGGCGTCAGCCATCCCCAGGCCTGCCCGCCCGGATCGATGCCGTCGCGCGGTGCGTGATGTGCCGCCCAGGCGATGCGGCCGTCATCGATGCGCCAGCCGCAATGCTGTGCGAACGCAGTCTCATGCGGCGGCGAGAGCGACATTTCGTCGCCGCCGCCGACGCGAGCGCCCGGCGTGGCCCGTGCGAGCAGGCGCTGCAGGTGCGGCAGCTCGAGCGTCGTCGCGGCCTGCCGGCCCGCCTGGGACACGACGCTCGCGAAGGGAACGATCAGATGCATCACTGCCGCGGATTATCCGGTCGGCCTCCCGCACGGGGACCACGCGAGGCCCTGCTAGCATGCCCACCCCATGAGCTGGCCCTATGAATGGCAACTTGGCTGGCGCTATACCCGCGCCGGCCGCGCCGGGCGCCGCAACGGTTTCATCTCCTTCATCTCCGGCGTGTCGATGCTCGGCATCGCGCTCGGTGTGGCGGCGTTGATCATCGTGCTGTCGGTGATGAACGGCTTCCAGAAGGAAGTCACCGACCGCATGCTCAGCGTGATCGCACACGTCGAGGTGTTCGACGGACGCGGCGGTGCGCTCGCCGACTGGCATGCGACGGCGGCGCGGGCGAGCCAGAACCCGGCGGTGATCGGCTCGGCGCCGTTCATCGCCAACCAGTCGCTGCTGGCGCGCGGCGACGAGATGCGCGGCGCGGTCGTGCGCGGCATCGTGCCCGCCGAGGAGGCCAAGGTCACCGAGCTGGCCGCGCGACTGCGCGACACCACGCTCGCGACACTGCAGCCGGGCGCCTGGCGCATCGTGCTGGGCAGCGAGCTCGCGCGCCAGCTCGGCGTGCGCGAGGGCGATTCGGTCACGATCATCGCGCCGAGCGGCCAGATCACGCCGGCCGGCGTGCTGCCGCGGCTGAAGCAGTTCACCGTGGCCGGCACCTTCGACTCCGGCCACTATGAATACGACAGCGCGCTGGCGTGGATCCACCTCGAGGACGCGCAGCGCCTGTACCGGCTCGAAGGGCCGAGCGGCGTGCAGCTCAAGCTGGCCGACCTGCACAGCGCGCGCCGTGTCGCACAGCAGCTGCAGGTGGCGCTCGACCCCACGCTGACAGTGCGCGACTGGACGCGCACCAACCGCAACTGGTTCGACGCGGTGCAGATCGAGAAACGGCTGATGTTCATCATCCTGACGCTGATCGTCGCTGTGGCGGCGTTCAACCTGGTGTCCACACTCGTGATGACGGTGACCGACAAGCGCGCCGACATCGCGATCCTGCGCACGCTGGGCGCGAGCCCGCGTTCGATCATGGGCATCTTCGTCGTGCAGGGCGCGGCGGCCGGCATCATCGGCACCGGTGCCGGCGTGCTGCTGGGGCTGCTGGTGGCGCTCAACATCGACGTCATCGTGCCGGCGATCGAGCGCACGCTGGGCGTGGCCTTCCTGCCCGGCAGCATCTACGTGATCAGCCGCATGCCGAGCGACCCGCGCGTGGCCGACGTGGTGCCGATCGCGCTGATCTCGCTGGCGCTGGCCTTCGTGGCCACGCTGTACCCGAGCTGGCGCGCGTCGCGCGTCAATCCCGCCGAGGCGCTGCGGTATGAGTGACGCAGCGGTGTTGCAGGCCGAGGGGCTGACCAAGCGCTTTACCGAAGGTGGGCTCGACGTGGCGGTGCTGCAGGGCGTGGACCTCACTCTGCGCGCCGGGCAGACGCTGGCGATCGTCGGCGCGTCGGGTTCGGGCAAGAGCACGCTGCTGCACCTGCTGGGCGGCCTGGAGGCGCCGACCGCCGGCCACGTGACGCTGATGCAGCGTGACTTCGCGTCGATGCCGGCGGCCGAGCAGGGCGCCTGGCGCAACCGGCACCTCGGCTTCGTCTACCAGTTCCACCACCTGCTGCCCGAACTGAGCGCGCTCGACAACGTGGCGATGCCGCTGCGCATCCGGCGTGAATCGGTGGCCGCATCGCGCGAGGCGGCGCGCGCGATGCTGGCGTCGGTGGGGCTGGCCGAGCGCGTGGAGCACCGGCCGTCGGAGCTGTCGGGCGGCGAACGCCAGCGCGTGGCGATGGCGCGCGCGCTGGTCACGCAGCCGGCCTGCGTGCTGGCCGACGAGCCGACCGGCAATCTGGATCGGGATACCGCGGCCGTCGTGTTCGACCTGATGCTGGGCCTGGCCCGTCAACGCGGCACGGCGTTCGTGGTGGTGACCCACGACACCGATCTGGCGGCGCGCTGCCAGCGCCAGGCCCGGCTGGAGCACGGTCGGCTGACCGCTTGAGCTCGCCAGCGGCCTGTTGTTGCCGATGGCCGTCTAGTTGCGCTGCAGGCGCAGCACGTCGGAGTCGCGCCGCATCGAGAAGCGCGCCAGGAAGCTGTTGCCGAGCAGGATGATCGGCATCTCGGCCTGCACGATGGCGGCGTCGACGTTGAACACTTCGACATCGCCGATGCGCAGCGAGTTGAGCGACACCAGGTAGGTCTGCACCACGCCGTTGGCGGTCTGCGTCAGGCTGCGCTGGCCGTTCTTCCAGTTCACGCCGAGCCGCTCGGCCTCGCTCTTGCTCATCGCGACCATCGTCGCGCCGGTGTCGACGAGAAAGCGCGTGGCCCTGCCGTTGATCTGGCCGTCCGCGACGAAGTGCCCACCCGAACTCACCGGGATCACGATCTCGCGCCCGCCGCCGCTGCCGCCGCCACTGCCCACGCTGACCGGCGAGCCGCCCATCGTCACCGGCAGCAGCTTGCCGCCGATCTCGACCTCGACCGCGCCGGGCATCATCCGCTTGAGCGTCACGCCCTTCACGGTGGTGCCCACCGCCACCGTGTGCGGCGCGCCGTTGATCATCAGCAGCGCCTTGCTGTCGCCCATGCTGCCGGCCAGCGAGACGCTCTGCGCCTGAGCAAGAGTCGAAAACAGTAGCGCGCCAAAGACGCCAGCTGCGCCCAAGTGGCCACCGCGAATCCGGCTACGCCGGTTCGCCAGTGGCGCCCCCTTGAGGGGGGGCGGCCGAAGGCCGTTACGGGGGTGGTCCATCATTCTCGAAAATTCTTGTACGTCAGCGGCAGATCGGTCACTTCGCGCTTCAGCAGCGCGATGGCGGACTGCAGGTCGTCCTTCTTGCCGCCGCTGATGCGCACCACGTCGCCTTGGATGGCGGCCTGCACCTTGAGCTTGCTCTGCTTGATCAGCGTCTGCAGCCGCTTGGCGTCGTCGCCAGCGATGCCGGCCTTGATCGGCGCCATCAGCTTGACCTTGTCGCCGCCGATGCGCTCGGTGTCGCCGTCGAATTCGACGAAGCGCGCATCGACGCCGCGCTTGGCCAGCTTGCCGAGCAGGATGTCGCGCACCTGGCCGAGCTGGAAGTCGCTGTCGGCCAGCAGCGTCAGCGCTTCTTCGCTCAGTTCGATGGCGGCGCTGCTGCCCTTGAAGTCGAACCGCGTGCCGATCTCGCGCTGGCACTGGTCGACCGCATTACGCAGTTCGACGCGGTTGGGTTCGACGACGGCATCGAAGCTGGGCATGTGTGGATGTTGACAGATCAGCGGATCGGCGAAAATTCTGCCATGCCCACATCCAACGGCGCACTGCCCGTCGAACATGGCGTGGCCTTGCGTGCATACAACACGTTCGGTCTGCCCGCCATCGCCCACACGCTGGTGCGCGTGACGAGCGACGCCGACGTGCGCCGTCTGGTCGACCACCCGGAGCTCGGCCGCGCGCCCAAGCTGGTGCTGGGTGCGGGCAGCAACCTGATCCTCACGCGTGACCCCGAGGCGGTGGTGGTGCGCGTCGAAGTGAAGGGCCGGCGGCTGGTCGAGGAACGAGCGGATGCGGTGATCGTCGAGGTCGGTGCCGGCGAGAACTGGCACGACACCGTGGCCTGGACGCTCGACAACGGCTGGCCCGGGCTCGAGAACCTCGCCTTGATACCCGGTACCGTGGGTGCGGCGCCGGTACAGAACATCGGTGCCTACGGGCTCGAGCTGCGCGAGCGCTTCGAGTCGCTCGACGCGGTGGACCTCGTCACCGGCCGCAGCGTCACGGTGGACTCGGTGGCCTGCCGCTTCGGCTACCGCGACAGCGCGTTCAAGCGAAGCGGCTACGGTGGCCTGGCGGGCAAGAGCGTGATCACGCGGCTGCGCCTCAAGCTGCCGCGGCCTTGGCGGCCGGTGCTCGGCTACCTGGACCTCGAACGCAAGATCGCCGAGACCGGCAACACCGCACCCGACGCCCGCACCATCTACGACTGGGTCTGCGCCATCCGCCGCGGCAAGCTGCCCGACCCGGCCCAGGTGGGCAACGTGGGCAGCTTCTTCAAGAACCCGGTGGTCAGCGCCGAGCAATGCCGCGACATCATCGCGCGCGACCCGCACATCGTGCACTACCCGCTGGCCGACGGCAGCTACAAGCTGGCGGCCGGCTGGTTGATCGACGCCTGCGGCTGGAAGGGCAAGTCGATCGGCCGTGCCGGTGTCTACGACAAACAGGCGCTGGTGCTGGTCAATCGCGGTGGCGCCAGCGGCGCCGAGGTGCTGGTGCTGGCGCGCGCGATCCAGGAGAGCGTGTACGGCCGCTTCGGCATCCGGCTCGAGCCGGAGCCCGTCGTCGTGTAGCCGCGCCGCGCCGCGTCAGGGCGCGGGTGCCGCTTCGACCAGCCCTTCGCTGGCGCACAGGTTGTGGCTGGCGGCCAGCGTCTCGTCGAAGCGCTGTAGAGCGAGCGCCAGCTGGGTGGCGTTCAGCGAATCGGCCTGCTGGTTGACCCGATCGGCGGCATCGGCCAGCGCGCGCAGGCCGAGGTTGAGCGCGGCACCCTTGACCCCATGCGACGCCTGGCGTAGCTCCGCGGCATCGGCCGCGCGCAGCGCCTTGTGCATGCGCTGCGAGGCCTCGCGCGCCTGCGCGAACAGCGCCGCGAAGAGCGCCAGGGTCTCGGAACGCGGCAGCAGCTCGAGCAGCCGCGCCTGCAGCGCGCGGTCGATCAGCGGCGACGTGTCGGGTGGGGCCTTCGGCGGCTCGGTCGTGCCCGCCATGCCGGCTGCCGAGCCGAACAGGCGGATCAGCAGGGCCTTCAACTCGGGCATGCCGAGCGGCTTGTTCATCACCTCCATCATGCCGGCGGCCACACAGCGCTCGCGTGTGTCGGGCAGCGTATCGGCCGTCAGGCCGACGATCGGCATCTGCGTGGCGTGGCCCTCGAGCGCACGGATCGTGCTGGTGGCGACGATGCCGTCCATCAGCGGCATGTGCACGTCCATCAGCACGATGTCGAAGGTCTGCTCCTTCACCGCCTGCACGGCCTGCCAGCCGTTCTGCACGAAGGTGGTGTGGTGGCCGAGCAGTTCGAGCAGCGAGGCCATGTACTGCGTATTGACCGGGTGATCCTCGGCCACCAGCACGTTGAGCGCGCGCCGCTGCGTGGCGGCCTGCGCCGGCACCGGCATCGGAGCGGTGGTTTCGCCCGCCGCGCTGACCGCGGAGCTGCCGGGCAGCACGAGGGGCAGGCGCAGGCAGAACTCGCTGCCCTGGCCCGGTGTGCTGGTGGCCGTGAGGTCGCCGCGCATCAGGCGAGCGAGCTTGCGCGCGATCTCCAGCCCCAGGCCCGACCCCTGCTCGCGCCGCGAACGTGACGTGTCGACCCGCCCGAAGCGTTCGAACAAACCCTCGAGCGCCGCCGCGTCGAGTCCGACGCCGGTATCGGTCACCGCGAACTCGATCATCGGCGCGGCGCTGATCGTCCGGTCGACGCGGCAGCGCAGCGTCACGCTGCCCGAGTCGGTTTCCTGCACCGCATGCGTCAGCAGGTTGATCAGGATCTGGCGCGTGCGCGTGCCGTCGAGCTGCACCGGCGCAGGCACGTCGCCGTCCACCTCGGTGCGCAGGACCAGACCCTTGGCGGTGGCGCGCGGGCGCATCGAGTGTTCGACGCCGCGCAACAGTGCATGCGGGTCGAGCGACTGCGGCAGCAGCGACAAGGTGCCGGCCTCGATCTTCGATAGGTCCAGGATGTCGTTCAGCAGCGCCAGCAGGTGGCGTGCGGAGTCGGCCGCGCTCGACAGGTAGTCCTGCTGGCGAGCGTCGAGCCGCGTTTCCTGCAGCAGCGACAACATGCCCAGCAGCCCGTGGAACGGCGTGCGGATCTCGTGGCTCATGTTGGCGACGAATTCGCTCTTCGCCTGGCTGGCACGCAGCGCGTCGGCGCGCGCGTCGTGCAGTCGTGCCGCCAGCGCCTCGGCGGCGCGCTGGGCCTCCTGCACCTGCCGCAGCCGCCGCAGCGCGATGAAGCCGAACAGCAGCACCAGCGCCAGCAGCGAGCCGGTGAGTGCCAGACCGACGCGGTTGTGCACGCGGATCGAGCGGTGGCGTTCGGTCACCTGTTCGGCCACGCGGTGCGCGGCGCCCAGCAGCAGCTGGTGGATCGGTTCATCGAGCGCGCGCAGATCGGTGTGCAGTGCCTGCAGCGACGCGGCGCTCAGCTGGGCGCGCGGCGTCTGGCCGAGGTAGAGGTCGGCGCGGTCGACGAATTCGCCGATGTCGCGCATCGTCGCCGCATACGACTGCGGGCGCGACAGCGCGCGGCTCGCCCGGTCGGTGCGCAGCAGGGCGATGCGGCTGACGAAGATCTCGTAGCGCAGTTGCAGCAGCTCGCGCGCTCGGTCGGGTTCCGCGAGCGCCAGGTTCCATTGCTCGCGCAGGCGCAGGTATTCGGTCTCCGCCTGATACAGGTTGACCACCAGGTAGTCGTCCTGGCGTTGCACGGTCTGCTCGAGCAGCGCGTACTGGCGCGACTGCACGAGGACCGTGGCCAGCGCCGTCACCAGCAGCACGATGCCGGTGATGCCGAACCACGGGGAGCGCGTCACGGAGGGGTCCGCCGTCACAGCAGATCGATTGCCTTGAGTTGCCATACCGAGCGGCTGTAGTACAGGGCGTTGCGCAGCTGGGGGGTGCTGTCGAACGGATAGATCATGAACAGCGGCCCCTTCTCGCGCACCGTCATCGGCTGGTCGTCGAGCAGGCACGCGAGAATCACGTCGAAACGCATCACGTCGTCGAACGGGATGTCGATGCGGTAGTCGTTCAGTGCCGAGACACGCATCGTCGTGCCTTGGGCGCCGACCAGCTGCAACAGGTCGCGCAGCAGCGGTCCGGTGAACTTGCGCGGCTGGGCATACCACGGTGTCTTGGTCGTGAAGCTGCGTTGCGGCAGCAACCCGAGCATCGCCATGTCGAAGTTGGCGTGGTCCCCGTCGTTGGTGCGCCTGAGCTTGCCGCCGAGCCTGAGAACCACCGGCCCCTGCGGATCGGGCAACGCCTCGGCGCGCACCGCCTGCGGCGCGCACAGGGCCATCGTGGCGGCCAGCACGAGGCGACGCCGGCCGACCTTGAACGGATCGGCAGGCGGCGGAGGGAGCGCGAAGGAAGGCTTCGGAAACACGAGGTCACATCCTGCGCGGCATTCTAGGCAGGCCGTTGGCACATCGATTGCCCCGTGCCGGGGGCGAAGGCGGCACGCGCGTGCGCGAGAAGCCGGTCACGAAACCAACTGTTGTTGCACGCGGCGCCTCGACGATCGATGTCTTAAGCTCGTTCGCAACATGGCCAGCACCGCTTCGTCACTCGATGCCGCCAATGCATTGCCGATCGGTCATCGGCTGCAGGAGTTCGAACTTCGCGGCGTGATCGGCGCGGGCGGATTCGGCATCGTCTATCGCGCCTTCGACCATTCGCTCGAGCGCGAGGTCGCGATCAAGGAATACATGCCCGCGGCGCTGGCCGGCCGCACTGGCAAGCACCAGGTGTCGCTGCTGTCGCAGTCGCATGCGGAGACCTTCGCCCTCGGATTGAGTTCGTTCGTCAACGAAGCCAAGCTGCTGGCGCGTTTCGACCATGCGTCGCTGGTCAAGGTGCTGCGCTTCTGGGAGGAGCACGGGACCGCGTACATGGTGATGCCGCTCTACCGCGGCCGTACCCTGCGCGAACTGCGCCAGTCGCCATCCTGGGCGCTCGACGAGGCCTGGATTCGCCGCTGGCTGGACCAGCTGCTGGGCGCGCTCGAGGTGATGCATCGCGAGGCGGTCTATCACCGCGACATCGCGCCGGACAACATCCTGGTCAGTCCCGACGCGCCGCCGGTGCTGCTGGACTTCGGCGCCGCGCGCCGCGTCATCAGCGACCGCAGCCACACGCTCACTGCGATCCTGAAGCCGAACTACGCGCCGATCGAGCAGTACGCCGAGTCGACCGGGCTGCGGCAAGGTCCGTGGACCGACTTCTACGCGCTCGGTGCGACGCTGCATTTCGTCATCACCGGCAAGCCGCCGATGGCCGCGACCGCGCGTGCCGTGAGCGACGACCAGCCGCGACTCGCCGGCTCGGGGCAGGGTGGTCTGTCCGACACGCTGCTGCAGGTGTGCGACTGGATGATCTCGCCACGCCCGGCCGATCGCCCGCAGAACGCGTCCGAGGTGCGGGCCGCGCTCGCCGGGCGCCTGCCGGTGCCGACGCGCGAACCCGTCGAGTCCGACACGTCGTGGCAGAACACCGAGGTGGACGCCGCACCGCCGGTCGACCTGGTCGACGTGGCGGTGCCGACGATCGCGATCGCGCCGCAGCCGCGCCGCGTCGTCGGCTTCGGCGTCTGGGCGCTGGCCGCCGCGATACTCGCCCTGGTGGCCGGCGCCATCGTGTGGAATCTGCAGCCCGCCATCGGCGACGCCGCGACCCGCGTCGCGGCGCATGCGCCCGCTACAACCGCGGCCGCTGCGGTGGCGCCGGCGACCGCCGTGCCGGTCGCGCCGGCGCCGGTGCACGAACCGATCGCGGCACGTTCGACCGCAGGCGTTGCCGCGGAGCCCGCCGCGCCGGCGGCACGGCCCAGACCGGTGCCGACTCCCCTGCGTCGGCCCTCGGCGGCAGCGTCACCGTCGCCGCATGGCGCCATGACCGAAGTGCCAGCCTCGGTCGCCGAGCCGGTGGCTGCGGCCGACCCGGCGCCGCCCGTCGTGACAGCGGCCGTGGGCAACCCGCGGGATCATTGCAGCGGACGACACCTGATCGCGCTGCACCGCTGTCTCGTGCGCGAGTGCGAGAAGCCCGCGTTCCAGGACCATCCGCAGTGCCAGAAGGTGCGCGCCATCGAGGATCGCACGCGCCGCACCGTCAACGCGTCGTGATGCGCTGCTGACGCGCGGTCTCCGCGCAGGATCTCCTGCGCGACACGCGGGTTCGACACGATGCGGCTCCCACCCGCTTTCGGGTACACAGCCGGGATTGCTCACGCCGCCCTCGCAATGCCTGCCATCAACCGGCCCCATCACAAGATCTGGCCCGCGCGCCTGCCGCGCGAACTCGTGCTGCCGCAGACCTCGCTGTGGTTCAACCTCGAGGTCAGTGCGACGCGCTACCCCGACAAGGCGGCCTATCGTTTCGTCGGCCGTGAGCTGAGCTTCGCGCAGCTGCATGCGCAGGCGCTCGCGCTGGCCGGCTGGCTGCAGGCGCGCGGCGTGGAGCGCGGAGACCGCGTCATCGTGTTCATGCAGAACTGTCCGCAGTACGTGGTCGCCGTGCAGGCCATCCTGCGCGCGGACGCGGTGGTGGTGCCGGTGAACCCGATGAACAAGGCCGACGAGTTCGGCCACTACATCGTCGACTCGGGCGCCCGGGTGGCGATCACCACGTCCGATCTCGCCGCCATCGTCGCCGCGGCCGACGCCGCGCTGCCCGATGGGCCACGCCTGCGCGAAATGCTCGTGACCGATTTCGCCGATGCGTTGCCCGAGGGCGAACCCGATCCGGCCGAGCGGCCCGCTGCACCGGTGTGGCAGTGGCTCATGGCCGGGCACGCGTTGCCGGCGCGGGCCACGCGCTGGCGCGACGCGCTGACCGCCGGCCACACGCCGCGGCCGCATCGTGCCGGTCCGGACGACCTCGCCGTGCTGCCCTATACGTCGGGCACCACCGGGCTGCCCAAGGGCTGCATGCACACCCATCGCACGCTGATGCACAACGTGGTCGGCGGCGGCCTGTGGGGCCACGGCAGCGCCGAGTCGGTGTCGCTCGCCGTGGTGCCGATGTTCCACATCACCGGCTTCGTGTACTCCGTGCTCGCCAGCGTGGCCAGCGGCGCCACCGCGGTGATCGTGCCGCGCTGGGACCGCGAGCTCGTCGGCCGGCTGATCTCGCGCCACCGCGTGTCGCACTGGACCTGCATACCGACGATGATCATCGATCTCTTCGGCAGCCCCCACTACGCGAGCTTCGACCTGTCGAGCCTGCGTTACGTGTCGGGGGGCGGTGCGGCCATGCCGCAGGCGGTGGCCGAGCGGCTGCAGCGCGAATTCGGCATCACCTTCGCCGAGGGCTACGGCCTCACCGAGACCGCGGCGCCCACGCACGCCAACCTGCCCGAGCGTGCCAAGCTGCAGTGCCTGGGCATCCCGATCTTCGGCACCGACTCGCGCATCGTCGACCCCGACACCGGGCGCGAGCTGCCGCAGGGCGAGACCGGCGAGATCGTGTCGAACGGCCCGATGATCTTCAAGGGCTACTGGGGCCACCCCGAGGCGACGAAGGCGGCCTTCATCGAGCTCGACGGCAAGCCGTTCTTCCGCACCGGCGACCTGGGCCACATGGACGACGAAGGCTACTTCTTCATCACCGACCGCCTAAAACGCATGATCAACGCCAGCGGCTTCAAGGTGTGGCCGGCCGAGGTGGAGGCGCTGCTGTACCGCCACCCGGCCGTGCAGGAAGCCTGCATCATCGCCGCCAAGGACGCCTACCGCGGCGAGACGGTGAAGGCGGTGGTCGTGCTGCGCGAAGCGGCGCGTGGCTCGACCAGCGAGCAGCAGATCATCGACTGGTCGCGCGAGCACATGGCGGCCTACAAGGTGCCGCGCCTGGTGCAGTTCGTCGACGCGCTGCCGAAGTCCGGCTCGGGCAAGGTGATGTGGCGGCTGCTGCAGGAGCGCGAAGCCAAGGCGCCGTCAGAAGCTTGAGCCGGGCTGCTGCAGGAAGGCGGCTTCCTCGGCCGTCGACACCCGGCCGAGCAGCGCGTTGCGGTGCGGAAAGCGGCCGAAGCGCACGACGATCTCGCGGTGCCGCTCGGCCCAGGGCAGCAGCTCGGCCAGCGCCGGCTCGTCGCGGCCGAGCTGGGTGAACAGGCGGATCGACTCGTCCTGGCAGGCGACGTCTTCCGCGTGTTCGAACGGCAGGTAGACGAACTGCCGGCGCACGCCGGGCATCGCGCGGTCTGCGCCGCTGGCGACCAGTGCGCGTGCGGCAGCCAGCGCCAGCGCGTCGCCGGCGAAGGCCCGTGCGCTGCCACGGAACACGTTGCGCGTGAACTGGTCCAGCACCACGATCTGCGCCACCGCGCCGGCCGGATGCGCCGCCCAGTCGGCCAGACCGCCGGCGAGTGCCTGCTCGATCAACGCGCCGAAGCGCGAGCGGATCTGCGCGTCGAAGGCGTCGTCCTTGCGAAACCACTCGGCGCGGGTGCGGTGGTACCCGGCCTCGCCCGGGGCGCGAAACCAGAAGTCGAGCACGGCCTGCGCGGCAGAGTTCATCGATGTCATCGTCAATGTCCTCAGCGGGCGAGTCGTTGCCATAGAAAACTGAACTCAAGCGCCATCATGTCGGCGCGCTGCGCGTTGTCGGCGGCACCGCCGTGGCCGCCTTCGATGTTCTCGTAGTAAGTGACGTCGTGGCCTTGCTCGAGCAAACGCGCGGCCATCTTGCGGGCGTGGCCAGGGTGCACGCGGTCGTCTCGCGTGCTGGTGATCAGCAACACCGGCGGCAGCCGCGTGCCGGCGCGCACGTTCTGGTACGGGCTGTAGCGCGCGATCCAGGCCCATTGCTCAGGCTGGTCGGGGTCGCCGTACTCGGCCATCCACGACGCGCCGGCCAGCAGCCGGTGGTAACGCTGCATGTCGAGCAGCGGCACCTGGCACACCACCGCGCCGAACAGCTCGGGCCGCTGCAGCATCACTGCGCCGACCAGCAGCCCACCGTTGCTGCCTCCCTGGATGCCGAGGTGGCGCGCGCGGGTGATGCGCTGCGCGATCAGGTCCTCGGCGACGGCGGCGAAGTCGTCGTAGCTCGCCTGCTTGTGCGCCAGCGTCGCGGCCTGGTGCCAGGCCGGGCCGAACTCGCCGCCGCCGCGGATGTTGGCCACCACCAGCACGCCGCCGCCGCGGAACCACGCGCTGCCATAGGCACCCGAGTACCACGGCTGCAACGACACCTCGAAGCCGCCGTAGCCGTACAGCAGCGTCGGGTTGTTGCCGTCGGCGCTGGCACCGGCCGGCCAGACCACGAAGTAGGGCACCCGCGTGCCGTCGCGCGACGTGGCAAAGCGCTGTTCGACGCGCATGCCCGCGGCATCGAAGAACGAGGGTCGCGATTTCAACGGCTGGTGCGCGTCGCTGCCGACGCGCGCGAGCCGCAGCGAGTCGGGCGTCAGGAAGTCCGCGTAAGAGAGCCAGTAGGCGTCGGCCAGCGGGTCCGGGCCGGCCACCAGCGGATCGTGCAATGCAGCGACCGAGATCGTGCCGGGGAACGGCGCACCGACCGCGCGACGCGTGCCGTCGGGATACCACTCCTCGAGGCGACTCGCCACGTTGTCGAGCACGTTGAGCACCAGCGCATGCCGGGTCGCGGCGTAGCCGGCCAGCGAGCGCGTGGCGGTCGGCTCGAACACCGCCTGCAGTTCTCGGCGCCCGGCCAGATAGGCCTGGGCATCGGCTGCCAGCAGGCTGCCGCGGACGAACGTGCGGCCCGCCACCGACCAGTCGCTGCGCAGCTCGAGCAACAGGCGATCGCGCCAGAAGTGCAGCGTGGCATCGGCGGGTTTGTCGATCGGCACCAGGCGGCCGTCGCGCCAGAGCCAGCTCCTGTCGTTGTAGAAGTCGACCGAGCGGCCGATCAGCGTGCGCTCGAAGCCGGGCGTGCGGTCGACGCTGAACCAGGCCGATACGTCGGCGCGTTCGGCCTCGAACAGCGTCTCGGCCTGCGACAGCGGCTCGCCGCGCCGCCAGCGCTTGACGACGCGCGGGTAGCCCGAGTCGGTGAGCGAGCCCGGGCCGAAATCGGTGCCGACGAGCAGCGTGTCGGCATCTAGCCACTCGACCTGGCTCTTGGCCTCGGGCAACTCAAATCCGCCGGCGACGAACCGGCACGACCGGAGATCGAATTCGCGCACGATCCTGGCGTCGGCACCGCCCCGCGACAGGCTGACCAGACAAAGCGGCGATGCCGGATCGAAGCAGCTGGCGCCGGCCCACACCCAGTTGACCGCTTCGTCGCGGCCGAGCGCGTCGACGTCGAGCAGCACCTCCCAGGCGACCTCGGCCCTGCGGTATTCAGCCAGCGTCGTGCGCCGCCACAGGCCACGCGGATGCTCGGCGTCCTGCCAGAAGTTGTACAGCGCGTCGCCGCGGCGCACGACCTGCGGGATGCGGTCGCGCGAGTCGAGCACCGCGCGAATGCCGTCACGCATCGCGACGAACGCCGGGTGCGCTTCGAGCGTGCGACGTGCCGCCGCGTTGCGTGCGCGCACCCAGGCCAGCGCCGCGTCGGCCTCGACGTCCTCGAGCCAGAGATAGGGGTCGACGTCGTTCTCGGGCATCACGGCTTGCGTTCGGCAAGCGCCTTCAGGTTGGCCAGGCCCCCCTCGAAGTCCTTGCCGACCATGTTGTCGGTGAACAGCGTCATCCAGCGGAACAGCGGATTGCTGCCCATGTTGCCGTTCATGGTCCAGGTCACCGTCGTGCCGCTGCCGTCGGGCGCGAAGGACAGGTCGCCGGTCGAGGTGGTGCCGAAGTCCGGAAAGTAGAGCTCGAAGGCCACGCGGCGATCGGGATCGGCGGCGGTGAAGGTCATGCGACCGTCACCTTCACTGGCGCTCTTCCAGGCCCAGCCGGCACCCGCGCCGCTCGGCGGACCGAAGTACTCGATCGTCATCTTCGGATCCCGCCGGTTCCACACCGTCCACTGTTTCCAGGGCCGTGGATCGGCCACCAATGCATACACCGCAGCCGGCGGCGCGTCGATGCGCACCGAGCGCGTGACCTTGAACGTCGGGCTCAGCGCATAGCCGCCCAGCCACAGGATCAGCACCAGGCCGAGCACGATCCCAAGAATCCATTTGACGATGCGCATCGTTGTTCTCCGGATTCGCCGCCGCATCTTCGTCGCGGCGGCGCAGTCTGCGACATCCATCCCCCTTGCGGCAAGCGGGGCTACCCGGTCCGAAGGGCGGGCTCCACAATGGCATCATGCGCGCTCTCGACGTCGGCCGCGGCCGTACCGCTGGCGAACCCTACCGCATGGACCAAGCCGTCAATCCACTGCTCGCGCCCTGGGACGGGCCCTTCGGACTGCCGCCTTTCGGCAGCATCCGGCCGGGCCAGTTCCGCGCGGCGTTCGAACAGGCGATGGCCCGGCACCGCCGCGAGCTCGCGCAGATCGGCAGCCAGTCTGCCCAGCCGTCGTTCGACAACACGCTGGCCGCCTTCGATGCGTCGGGGCGAGCGCTGTCGCGCATCGAGGCGCTGTTCCACAACCTCACCGCGTCGGCCACCAACGAGGAACTGCAGGCGGTGCAGCGCGAGATGGCGGCACCGTTGGCCGCGCACTGGAGCGCCGTCTACATGGATGGAGCCCTGTTCGAGCGCATCGATCGCCTGTATGCGGACCGCGCGGCACTGCCGTGGACGGCCGAGCAGCAGCGGTTGCTCGAGCGCGTGCACCTCGACTTCGTGCGCGCCGGCGCCCGCCTGCGCAGCGCCGACCGCGAGCGGTATGCGCAGGTGATGCAGCGCCTGGCCGAATTGACCACCGCCTTCGCGCAGAACGTGCTGCACGACGAGGCGAGTTTCGTGCTGCCGCTGCGCACCGAGGCCGATCTGGCCGGGCTGCCCGAGTTCGTGCGCGCGGCGGCGCGGCAGGCTGCGCTGGAACGCTCGCACGAGTGTGCGCATGTCATCACGCTGGCGCGGTCGCTGGTGGTGCCGTTCCTGACCTTCAGCGAGCGGCGCGAGCTGCGCGAGGCGGCCTGGCGGGCGTGGATCTCGCGCGGCGAGCACGATGGCGCCAACGACAACCGGCCGATCGCGCGCGAGATTCTGGCGTTGCGGCGCGAGCAGGCGGCGCTGCACGGTCATGCGAGCTACGCCGACTACGCGCTGGCCGACACGATGGCGCGCGAGCAGTCGCAGGTGTGGCGTCTGCTCGACGAGGTGTGGGCGCGCGCGGTGCCGGCGCTGGAGCGCGAGCGCGCGATGCTCGATACGGTACGCCGTGCGCACGGCGTGACCGGCGAGATCGAACCGTGGGATTGGCGCTACTGGGCCGAGCAGGTGCGCCGCGAGCAGTACGACCTGCCGGCCTACCACCCCGACGTGCGTGCCTATGAAGTCAACGACCGCGACGGCCGCACGGTCGGCCTGTTCCTGCAGGACAACTTCGCTCGCGCCGGCAAGCGCAGCGGCGCCTGGATGAGCGCATTGCACTGGCAGCACCGCAACGGCTTCGCGGCGCAGCCGGTGATCCTCAACAACAACAACTTCGCCCGCGGCGAAGCCGGCACGCCGACGCTGCTGTCGCTCGACGACGTGCGCACGCTCTTCCACGAGTTCGGCCACGGCCTGCACGGTCTGCTGTCCGACGTCGGCTTCGAGCGCCTGTCGGGTACGCAGGTGCTGCGCGACTTCGTCGAACTGCCGTCGCAGCTGTTCGAGCACTGGGTCGGCGAACCCGAGGTGCTGCGCACCCATGCGCGCCACTGGCAGACCGGTGAGCCGATTCCCGACAGCCTGATCGATCGCATCGATGCGGCCCGCCGCTTCGGCCAGGCCTACGAGACCGTGCGCTACACCGCCAGCGCGCTGGTCGACATGGCCGTGCACGCGAGCCAGCAGCCGGTGGACGACGTGGTGGCCTTCGAGCAGCAGGTGCTCGCCGCGCGCGGCCTGCCCGCCGCCGCGGGGCTCAATCACCGGTTGCCGCACTTTCAGCACCTGTTCGCCGGCTCGGGCTACGCGGCCGGCTACTACGTGTACCTGTGGGCCGAGGTACTCGACGCCGACGCGTTCGACGCCTTCGTCGAGGCCGGCGATCCGTTCGATGCGCAGGTCGCCGAGCGGCTGCGGCGCTGGGTCTATGCCAGCGGCGACAGCGTCGAGCCCGGTGCCGCCTATCGGGCGTTTCGCGGCCGCGCGCCGAGCATCGAGCCGATGCTGCGCGACAAGGGCTTGATCGACGGTTGACGGCCTCAGGCCGACACCTTGCCGAACAGCGAATCGAGCGCGCTCATGAAGATCCGAAAGTCGAGCGGCTTGGTCCAGTAGTCGGCGAAGCCCGCGTTCAGTGCCGTCTGGATGTCGTCGGGCATCGCATTGGCCGACAGCGCAATGCACGGGATCGCCGCCGTGGCCGGGTCGGCACGCAGGCGCTTGAGCACCTCCATACCGTCGATGTCGGGCAGCTGCATGTCGAGCAGGATCAGGTCCGGCAGGGCGCGGCGTGCGCTCTCGATGCCGCTGCAGCCGTCGGGCGCCTCGTCGAGCTGCAGGTCGCGTCGCTGGGTGATCAGCTCGCGCACGATCAGCGCATTGACCGGGTTGTCCTCGATGTAGAGCACCCGCGCACCGGGCCGCCGCGGCGCTGGCGCCGTGGCGGGAGCGGGGCCGGCGCCGGCAGCGGCCGGCTCCGGCGCCTGCGCCACACCGACCGGCAGGCGCACCTCGAAGCAGCTGCCGACACCGGCCTCGCTGCGCACCGACACCGTGCCGCCCATGCGCTCGACGTTGATCTTCACGATCGCCAGGCCGATGCCGGTGCCCTCGATGCCCTCGCGCTCCGCGCCGAGCCGGTTGAACGGCTCGAACACGTGTGCCAGCTGCTGCGGCGACAGGCCGCGGCCGCTGTCGTGCACCTCGAGGATCACCATGGCACCATCGGCGCGTGCGTCGATGCGCACGTTGCCGCCGCGGCGGTTGTACTTGACCGCATTGGTCAGCAGGTTCAGCACGATCTGGCGCAGCCGTGTCGGATCGGCCTGCACCGCGTGCGCCAGCGCCGTGCGCTCGATGCGCACGTCCAGGCTGGCGGCCTGCGCCGCCACCATCGGCAGCACGGCGTCGACCTCGGCGTCGAGCGCCACGCAGCGGCTGTCCAGCCGCATCTCGCCGGCATCGAGGCTCGACAGATCGAGCACGTCGTCGACCAGCGCCAGCAGGTGCTGGCCGGCGGCGCGGATGTGGCCGATGCGCTCGCGCGTGTCGCCGGTCGCCGGCAGCGCCGGGTCGGCCAGCAGCAGCTGGGCAAAACCGATCACCGCATGCAGCGGCGTGCGCAGCTCGTGGCTCATTCGGGCGAGGAACTGCGACTTGGCCAGGCTTTCGCGCTGCGCGGCCTGCCGCGCTTGCCGCGCCTGTTCGGCGCCACGCGCCTCGGTGACGTCCCAGTTCACGCCCAGGCGGCGGATCTCGCGGCCCTGGTCGTCGAAAACCGGCGTCGAACGCGAGGCCAGCCAGTGCCAGCTGCCATCGGGCCAGCGCACGCGGAACTCCACGCTCGACGGCCGGTTGATCGGCGAAATCGTGCCGAAGGTCCGCTGCAACGACTCGAGATCATCGGGATGCACCAGCGCGAGCCGTTCCGCATAGGGCGGTGCCCGCGGTCCGCGGGGCTCGAGGCCGCGCAGGCGCCACATCTGCTCGTCCCACACACCCTCGCCGGTGCGCGAGTCGGTCTCCCAGATGCCGACGCCGACCGAGCGGGCGGCCAGCGAGATGCGGGCGTGCGCCTCGCGCAGCGCGAGCTGCTCGGCGCGGTGATCGGTCACGTCGACCATGGTGCCGATCATGCGGATCGCATCGCCTTCGCGCAGCGCACGTGCGCGCACCGACAGCTCGCGCACGGCGCCGTCGCTGCGCACGATGCGCATCTCGGCACGCGTGACGTCGTCGGACGCCGCGGCCAACAGTCGGTCCATGCCGCGCCGGAGCTCGTCGCGTTCGGCCGGCGCGACGAAGCGGGTCAGATAGGTCGGCCAGCCCGGCGCCGGCGCATCAGGCGGCAGGCCGTGCACGGCGTACATCTGCGCATTCCAGTGCGCCTTGCCGCTGTCGACTTCGTACGACCAGACGCCGACACCGGCCGCGGTGGTGGCCATGTCCAGACGGCGAGTCAGCTCCTGCAGCCGGCGCTGCTCGCCGAGACGGTCGGTGAGGTCCATCGCCACGCCGAGAAACGCCACCGGCGTGCCGGCTTCGTCGCGTTCGGTGACGCGCCGGGTCAGGATGTCGAGCCAGCGGCCGTCGGCATGGCGATAACGCGCTTCCATGTCGACCGGGCCGTCGCTGTTCAGCGCCCGCTGCAGCGCTGCGCGCACCTGCGGCTGGTCGTCCGGGTGGATCATCGCCCGCACCTCGTCGAGCGTCAGTCCCTGAGGGCGCGGGTCGAGGCCGAGAATGCGCCAGCCCTGGTCGTTGTAGTAGAGCCGGTTGCTGCGCAGGTCATGGCGCCAGATCGCGATGCGGCCGAGCTCGACCGCCAGCGTCAGCTGGCTCTGCGTCTCGCTGATCGAGTGGGCCAGGCGCCAGGTCTCGGTGTCGTCGGTGATGACGCCCTGCACGCGTTCGGGGCGGCCGTCGGCGCCGTCCTTGACCTGCCACTGCGAGCGCAGGCGACGCGTCGTGCCATTGGCGCCGGCGATGCGGTAGTGCACCTCGTAGGTGCCGGAGCGCGCGAGTGAATCGATGAAGGCGCGCCGAACGCGGTCGCGGTCCTGCGGCACGATGAAGCGGCTGGCCTCGTCGAAGCTCGGTGTCGGTTGGTCGGCGCCGATGCCGAACAGCCGGTGCAGGTGCCGGTCCCAGCGACCGGCGAGCGTGCGCACGTCGCGCTCGAACAGCCCGACGCGGCCGAAATCCTGTGCCAGGCCGAGCATCTCGTCGGCATGCTCGGCGCGTGCGCGCCATGTCTCCTGCGCCCGACGGTCGAGCAAGGTCACGCACACGCCCGGCGGCCAGGCCCGGATCCGTGCGCTGGCCGGCAGCGTAGCGCCGCCAGCGTGCCGCAGTTCGATGTCGAGTGCCGTGTCGCCGCCCGCCGCCGACGATGGCGCGTGTCGGCAGGCCGCAGCCAGCGCGGCAGCCGCTTGGCCCGGTGCGCACAAGTCATCGACCGGTCGGCCGATCGCGTCGGCCGCCGTCCAGCCGGTCAGCGCGCTGAACGGGGCGTTGACAGCGGTGACGAGGCCCTGCGCGTCGACCAGCACGAGCGCAGCGGCAACGGCGTCCAGCGTGACTTGTGGTTGATTCATCGGCCGAGATCGCGCAGCGAGTCTAGCGGGAATGCATGCACGCCCGGCACGCACGGCCGCCCGCACAATGCGGGTCGCCTTCCCACTCGTCTTGTCGCGCATGAGCCGCCTCGTGATCCATCGCGCCACCGTGCAGGGCGCTGTTGCCGCCATCGAATGCGCCGTCGGCGCCGACGTCGCCCGCGGCGCCGTGCTGCTGCGCCTGGAGTCGATGAAGATGGAGTTCCCGATCGAGGCCGACAGCGACGGCGTGGTGCGCGCCTTGCACGTGAAGGTCGGCGATGCGGTCGAGATCGGCGATGCGCTGGTCGACCTGGTGCCGGGCATGGTCCGGGCCGGGGCGGCCGCCCCGGCGGCGACGCCGAAGCCCGCGGCAGGTCCGTCGCCCACGCTGCAGGCCCGGCGGGCTTTGCTGGCCGACGCGGCGCGCCCCGACATGGTGGCGGCGCGCCATGCCCAGGGCCGGCGCACGGCGCGCGAGAACATCGCGGCCCTGTTCGACGAGGGCAGCTTCGTCGAATACGGCGCTTTCGCGGTCGCCGCGCAGCGCAGCCGCCGCGCGCTCGACGACCTGCAGCGCCAGACGCCCGCCGACGGCCTGATCACCGGCGTCGGCCTGGTCGACGCCGCGGCATTCGGCGAGGAGCGCGCGCGTTGCGCCGCGATGGCCTACGACTACTCGGTGCTGGCCGGCACGCAGGGCGCGTTCAACCACATGAAGTCCGACCGCCTGCTCGAGCGGGCCGCTGCCTACCGGCTGCCGTTCGTGCTGTTCGCCGAGGGCGGCGGCGGCCGGCCCGGCGACGTCGACTGGCCGGTGGTGGCGGGGCTCGACGTCACCACCTTCCATCGGCTGGCCGCGCTGTCGGGCGTCGTGCCGCGCATCGGCATCGTCGAGGGTTACTGCTTCGCCGGCAATGCGGCGCTGCTCGGCAGCTGCGATCTCGTGATCGCCACGCGCGGGTCGAGCATCGGCATGGGCGGGCCGGCGATGATCGAGGGCGGCGGCCTCGGCGTCGTCGCGCCGGGCGACGTCGGCCCGACG
>JBGAMU010000143.1:0-10230 GCA_044222685.1 Burkholderiaceae bacterium | reverse complement strand
CATCCACCACCACGCGCCGCCGCGGCGCGCTCGTCACCACCCTCGCGCTGGCCGCGGCTGCCGCTCTGGGCGGCGCGCCCGCCGCCTGGGCGCAGGGCAAGGAAGTCCGCATCGCGCTGATCGCGAGCAAGACCGGGCCGCTGGAGGCCTATGCCAAGCAGACCATCGTCGGCTTCAACATGGGGCTGGACTACGCCACCGGCGGCACGATGACCGTGGCCGGCCGCAAGATCACCGTGATCGAGAAGGACGACCAGGGCAAGCCCGACGTGGGCAAGACGCTGCTGGCCGCCGCCTATGCCGACGACAAGGTCGACATCGCGGTCGGCCCCACTGCGTCGCCGGTCGGCCTGGCGATGCTGCCAGTGGCCGAGGAGTACAAGAAGATCCTGCTCGTCGAGCCGGCGGTGGCCGATTCGATCACCGGCGACAAGTGGAACAAGTACATCTTCCGCACCGGCCGCAGCTCGAGCCAGGATGCCGCCGCCAACGCCGCCGCGCTCGACCAGGCCGGCAACGTGGTGGCCACGCTGGCCAACGACACCGCATTCGGCCGCGACGGCGTGAAGGCGGCCAAGGAGTTCACCAAGAAGGCCAAGATCGTCCATGAGGAATACCTGCCCACCGGCACCACCGACTTCACCGCCGGGTTGCAGCGCATCGTCGACAAGCTGAAGGACCAGCCGGGCAAGAAGTACATCTCGGTCGGCTGGGCCGGCAACCCGACGCCGTTCCCGAAGATCGCCGACATGGATCTCGACAAGCGCTACGGCATCAAGCTCGCCACCGGCGGCAACATCCTGCCGGCGATGGTGGCCTACAAGCAGTTCGAGGGCATGGAGGGTGCGCTGTACTACTACTTCGGCATCTCGAAGAACCCGGTCAACGAGTGGCTGGTGGCCAACCATTACAAGCAGTTCAAGTCACCGCCGGACTTCTTCACCGCCGGCGGCTTCAGCGCCGCGATGGCGATCGTGACCGCGCTGAAGAAGACCAACGGCGACACCGGCACCGAGAAGCTGATCGCGGCGATGGAAGGCATGAGCTTCGACACGCCGAAAGGCAAGATGACCTTCCGCAAGGAGGACCACCAGGCGATGCAGGACATGTTCCATTTCCGCATCAAGAACGATCCGGCCTTCGCCTGGGGCGTGCCCGAGCTGGTGCGCGTCATTCCGGCCAGCGAACTCAATATCCCGATCCGCAACAAGAGGTGATTCACCCCCCCCGGAGCGCCTGCGGCGCCTCCCCCCAGGGGGCAACGCCAGTGGACCGGCGAAGCCGGATCCACGGCGTCCGCTGGGGTCGATCGGTGTTGGCGGGCGCACTGTTTGCGCTGATCGCCCTTCAGGCGGCGGCCGCACCGTTGCCGCAGTTGGTGCTCGACCGCGCGCAGACCACCGTGTCGGGGCTGTCCTCGGGCGGCTACATGGCGGTGCAGCTGCACGTGGCGTGGTCGTCGCTGTTCCACGGTGCCGGTGTCATCGCCGCCGGGCCGTACTACTGTGCGCAGGGCCTGGCCACGCTGGCGACCACGCGCTGCCTCACGCGCGACAGCGCGCCGCCGGTGCCGGCGCTCGAGGCCACCGCACGCACCTGGGCAGCGGCCGGCACGATCGACGCGACCAGCCACCTGCGGGCCAGCAAGGTCTACCTGTTCGCCGGCAGCCGCGACAGCGTGGTGGTGCCGGCGCTGGTGGCCGACCTGAAGGCGTTCTACGCGGCGTTCGTGCCGGCGGCGCAGATCGTGCACCGCACCGACGTGCCGGCCGAGCATGGCATGCCGACCGACGACTTTGGCAGTGCCTGCGCGCACAAGGGCATGCCGTTCATCAACGACTGCGACGTCGACATCGCCGGCGATCTGCTCAAGCACCTGGTCGGCCCGCTGGCGCCGCGCAACGACGGCGCGCTGCGCGGGCAGCTGCTCGAGTTCGACCAGCTCGAGTTCGTCGGCGCCGGCCGTGGCATGGGGCCGAAGGGTTATCTCTTCGTGCCGGCCGAGTGCCGCGGCAGCGGCGCGGCGCCGTGCCGGCTGCACGTGGCGCTGCACGGCTGCGGCCAGAACGCCGACGCGCTGGGCGACACCTATGCCCGCCGTACCGGCTACAACCGCTGGGCCGACAACAACCGCATCGTCGTGCTGTACCCGCAGACGAGCGCCGAGGCCACCAACGGCTGCTGGGATTGGTGGGGCTACACCGGCATCGACTACGCGCAGAAGGGCGGCACGCAGGTCGGCGCGATCGTCGCGATGGTCGAGCGGCTGGCCGGTGCGGCGCGCCATTGCGTGCAGGCGCTCAACGGCTGGCATGTCTGGGCCGGGCGCGCGATCTGGAGCGGTGTCGGCAGCGCGGTGGGGCGCGGGTCGGGTCAGAAACTCGGCTGGTGGTGGCAGAACACCAGCCTGCGCGAGTCGCCGCGCGGGCACTTCGTGCACGGGACGTGCTGATGCGCCGCACGGCCGCCCGAAGGCGCTGCTCCCCCTCGGGGGGACCGGCCGCAGGCCGTAGGGGGCTCATGTGACCACCGCCCTGCTCGAGACCCGCGACCTGACGATCCGCTTCGGCGGCCACGTCGCGGTCGACCACGTGAGCTGCGCCTTCGAGCCGGGCACGCTGACCGCCATCGTCGGCCCCAACGGCGCGGGCAAGACCACCTTCTTCAACCTCATCTCGGGCCAGCTGCCGGCCAGCGAGGGCAAGGTCCTGCTGGCCGGCACCGACATCACCGCGCTGCCGGCGCCGCTGCGCACGCGCCGCGGGCTCGGCCGCGCGTTCCAGCTCACGCAGCTGTTCCCCAAGCTGAGCGTGCAGGAGAACGTGCGCCTGGCGGTGCAGGCGCGCGAGCAGGGTCGAGGGCGGGGCGGCATCGACATCTGGCGCGTCTGGCTGGACCACAAGGCCTGGATCGACGAGGCGAGGTCCATCCTCGCCAGCGTGCGCCTGGACGACAAGCGCGACGCCCTCGCCAGCGCGCTGCCGCACGGCGACCAGCGCAAGCTCGAAGTGGCGCTGCTGATGGCGCTCGACCCGGTGGTCTACATGTTCGACGAACCGACGGCAGGCATGAGCGTCGACGAGGTGCCGGTGGTGCTGGACCTCATCCGCGCGCTGAAGGCGCGCCGCGACCGGCTGATCCTGCTGGTCGAGCACAAGATGGACGTGGTGCGCGAACTGTCCGACCGCATCGTCGTGCTGCACAACGGCGCCCTGGTGGCCGACGGCGAACCGGCGGCGGTGATTGCGAGCCCGGTTGTCCAGCAGGCGTACCTGGGCATGGCCGCCGAGGAGCCTGCGTGACGCCGCCGATCCTCGAGCTCAGCGCGGTGCAGACGCACATCGGCGCGTACCACATCCTGCATGGCGTGGACCTGCAGGTGCCGGCGGGCCAGGTGACGATGCTGCTCGGCCGCAACGGCGCCGGCAAGACGACGACGCTGCGCACGATCATGGGCCTGTGGCCGGCCAGCGGCGGCGAGCTGCGTTTCCAGGGCCATTCGATCAAGGGCCTGGCCACACCCGACATCGCCGCCAAGGGCATCGCCTACGTGCCTGAGGCGATGGGCATCTTCACCGACCTGACGGTGCAGGAGAACATGGTGCTGGCCGCACGCGCCGCGCGCCACGCCGGCGAACTGGACCGTCAGCGGCTCGACTGGATCTTCTCGCTGTTTCCGGCGTTGAAGAAGTTCTGGCTCTATCCGGCGGGCAAGCTGTCCGGCGGCCAGAAGCAGATGCTGGCCGTGGCGCGCGCCATCGTCGAGCCGCGCGCGCTGATCCTGATCGACGAGCCGAGCAAGGGCTTGGCTCCGTCGATCATCCAGAACCTGATCACGGCGTTCAGGGAGCTGAAGCGCCAGCAGACGACGATCCTGCTGGTCGAGCAGAACTTCCACATGGCGCGTTCGCTCGGCGACCGTGTCGCGGTGATGGACAACGGCCGCGTCGTGCACGCCGGCGCGATGCGCGAGCTGGCCGACGACGACGCGATGCAGCAGCGGCTGCTGGGCTTGTCGCTGGGGGTGCACCAATGAACGCGGTGACGGCCGAGACGGCGGCGGTGCCGAAGGCGTCGTTCGACTGGAAGCCGCTGGCGCTGCTCGGCGCGGTGGCGCTGCTCGCGCTGCCGCTGATCGGCTCGCCGTCGACCTGGCTCACGCTGACCGCGGCGGGTGTGGCGATGGGCATGATCGTCTTCATCATCGCGTCGGGGCTGACGCTGGTGTTCGGACTGATGGACGTGCTGAACTTCGGCCACGGCGTGTTCATCGCGCTCGGCGCCTTCGTCGCGACCAGCGTGATCGGCGGCGCCAGCGGCTGGGCCGAAGGGTCCGGCGCGGCGCAGATCACACTCGTGTTCGTCGCCATGTTCGCCGCGATGGCGGTGGCCGCGGCGGTCGGCTGGGCCTTCGAGCGCGTGATCGTGCGGCCGGTGTACGGGCTGCACCTGAAGCAGATCCTGATCACGATGGGCGGCATGATCGTCGGCGAGGAGATCATCAAGGTGGTCTGGGGGCCGCAGCAGGTGCCGCTGCCGCTGCCCGAGGCGCTGCGCGGCTCGTACCTGCTGGGTGATGCGGCGATCGAGCGCTACCGCGTGCTGGCGATGGTGATCGGCGCGGTGGTGTTCGCTGCGATGGCCTGGACGCTGGCGCGCACCAAGATCGGCCTGCTGATCCGCGCCGGCGTGCAGGACCGCGAGATGGTCGAGTCGCTCGGCTATCGGATCCGGCGCCTGTTCGTCGGCGTCTTCGTCGCCGGCAGTGCGTTGGCCGGCCTGGGCGGCGTGTTGTGGGGCCTGTACCAGCAGAACGTGACGCCGCAGATCGGCGCGCAGGTCAACGTACTGCTGTTCATCGTGATCATCATCGGTGGCCTCGGCAGCACGCTCGGCTGCTTCGTCGGCGCGCTGCTGGTCGGGCTGATGGCCAACTACACCGGCTTCCTGGCGCCGAAGGTGGCCCTCTTCTCCAACATCGGGCTGATGGTCGCCGTGCTGCTGTGGCGGCCGCAGGGCTTGTATCCGGTGACCAACCGATGATCGATCGCCTTCTTTCGCACGACCTGCCGCGCAGCCGCTGGCTCGCTGCCGCGCTGGTGCTGATCGTGCTCGCGCTCGCGGTCGCGCCGTTCCTGTTCCCCGGCAGCAAGGCGCTCGGCGCGGCGGCCAAGATGCTGGTCTTCGTGCTGCTGGTGGCGAGCTACGACCTGCTGCTCGGCTACACCGGCATCGTGAGCTTCGCGCACACGATGTTCTTCGGCATCGGCGCCTACGGTGTGGCGATCGCGTCGTCGCGGCTGGAACCCAGCTTCGGCGCCATCGCGCTCGGCGTGGCGGCGGCGCTCGCGATCTCGCTCGTGCTGTCGCTGCTGATCGGGCTGTTCAGCCTGCGCGTGAAGGCGATCTTCTACGCGATGATCACACTCGCGGTGGCGGCGGCATTTCAGACGCTCGCCTCGCAGCTGAGCGACGTGACCGGCGGCGAGGACGGGCTCACCTTCAAGAACCCTGAAGCGCTGAGTCCGTCGTTCGAGCCGCTCGCCGCGCCGCTGCTGGGCGTCACCGTCGACGGCAGGATCCTCACCTACTACCTGCTGTTCGTCGCGGTGGTGGTGTTGTTCCTCGCGCTGCTGCGCATCGTCAACTCGCCGTTCGGCCGCGTGCTGCAGGCGATCCGCGAGAACGACTTCCGCGCCGAGGCGATCGGCTTTCGCACGGTGGTCTACCGCACGCTGAGCAACGTGCTGGCCGCGCTGTTCGCCACGCTGGCCGGCGCGCTGCTGGCGCTGTGGCTGCGCTACACCGGGCCCGACACGACGCTCAGCTTCGAGATCATGCTCGACATCCTGCTGATCGTGGTGATCGGCGGCATGGGCACGTTGTACGGCGCGGTGGTCGGCAGCGTGATCTTCGTCCTCGCGCAGAACTACCTGCAGGACCTGCTCAAGCTCGGCCAGTCGGCCCTCGAGGGCGTGCCGCTGATCGGGCAGGTGGTGTCGCCCGACCGCTGGCTGCTCTGGCTGGGCGTGCTGTTCGTGCTGGCGGTCTATCACTTCCCGAGTGGCATCGTCGGCCGGCTGCGCGCCGCGGTCGCCGCCGGCCGCCCACCCACACCATGAGCGACTTCACCTCGAACTACGCCGTCGTCGCGGGCCGCGAGCTGCACTACACCGAGTGGGGTCGCGGGCATGCCGAGGTGGTCGTCGCCTGGCACGGGCTGGCGCGCACCGGCCGCGACATGGACGACATCGCCGCGCATCTGGCGCAGCGCTATCGGGTGATCTGCCCCGACACGATCGGCCGCGGCCTGAGCCAATGGAGCCCGTCGCCCGATCAGGAATACTGTCTCGCGTTCTACGAGCGCCTGGCCGTCGAGCTGCTCGATCGGCTGCAGGTCGAGCGCTGCCTGTGGATCGGCACCTCGATGGGCGGCGCGATCGGCCTGCGCGCCGCCGCGCACGCGTTGCGCGGGCGCATTCGCAAGCTGGTGCTCAACGACATCGGCCCCGAGGTGCCGGCAGCGGCACGCGAACGCATCCTGACCTACGCCGGCAGCCCGAGTGCGTTTGCCACCGTCGGCGAACTGGAGGCGTACTTCCGGCTGATCTACAAGCCCTACGGCTGGCTCAGCGACGCGCAGTGGAGGCGCCTCACCGAGACGTCGATCCGCCGCCTGCCCGATGGCCGCGTGACGCCGCACTACGACCCGGCCATGGTGCGCCAGTTCGCCGTCCATCCGGACGACTACACGCAATGGCGGGAGTGGGACACGCTGGACATCCCGGTGCTGGCGCTGCGCGGCGCCACGTCGGACCTGCTGCTGCCCGACGTGGCCGAGGCGATGCGCACACGCGGTCCGCGTGCCGTGGTCGTCGAGATCGCCGGCTGCGGACACGCGCCGGCACTGAATACACCCGAGCACTTCGCGCTGGTCGAGCGCTTCCTCGCAGCATGAACGTGGCCCCCTACCTTCCCAGGAGACAGACATGAACCTCGCTCTCAACAACACACTACGCCGCCTAGTGGTCGCCGCGGCCACGATGGTGGCGGCAGCCGCCCAAGCCGGCGGTACCGTCGGCAACACGCTGCCGACGGACTTTCCCGTCATCGAGGACACGTCGTTCGAGAAGCCGGTGATCGGCTTCGGCGCCGCCGGGCCGGTGACACGCACACCGGTGATCTTCCTGCACGGCAACAACGACACGCCGTTCCCGACGGCGTGCAACCCGACCTACGGCCACATCCAGCGGCTGGCTCAGTACCTGGCCGATCATGGCTACGCGACGAGCGAACTGTGGGGCCTGGGCTACCAGGGCGACCGTTGCGATGTCAATGCCGATCAGACGCGGCGTTCGCGCATGGCCCACACCAACGCCGCCAACGTGCCCGACCTGCGCCGCTTCGTGCGCGCAGTGCTGGCCTATACCGGCGCGAAGCAGGTCGACATCGTCGGCCACAGCCTCGGCGTGACGATCGCGCGCGAATGGATGCGGCAGGACGATGCCTACCGCACGGTACGCCGCCTGGTGGCGATCGACGGTCCCAACCACGGCATCATCAACTGCTCGCCGAACACGTTGAACTACTGGCAGGCGCCGGACCTCGGCGGCTTCACGCCGAGCAGCGAGGTGTGCGCCGAACTCGGTTCGCCGAAGACGCCGTTCCTGCGGCAGCTCAACCGCGACGAGACGCCGGGGCCGACCCGCTACCTGGTGATCCGCAATGCCGACACCGGCTTCGTCTACTTCGCGCTGCAGGATGGCTTCCTAGCACCGGTGCCGGCGGAGGATTCCTTCGGGCGGCCGAACGACTTCTCGCGCAGCGCGGAGCTGCGCGGCGCGCGCCAGGTCGATCTGTTCGGCCAGGGCGTCTTCGATCCCGTGCTGCGGACCACGCACCTGGGCATCCTGAACTCGCCGCAGACCTGGGCCGCGACGTGGCAGTTCCTGAGCGAGCGCCGCCACCACGACGACTGAGACAGCTCGCCACTTGTTCGCGGGGTGATGGCGCCCGTGTCGCGACACGCGTCACACCCTGCGCGCAGCCGGCGGCCGACGGGCTGCCGGGCTCGCGGCGAAGCGTGAACTGCGAACGCTCGGCACCTGGGCATCCCGCTACGCTCGGCCGCAGTGTGTTTGCAGGAGGCTTTTGCCATGGCCACCCGGTCACCCACGCGCCAGAGCACTCGCCAGAAGTCGTCCAAGGACCGCCGCGCGCCCGAAGGTGCAGCGCCGCCGTTGCGCCGGCTGAAGGGCCTGCTGGTGCGCCCGCTCAGCGTCGAGCGACGCGACGGCAAGGTGGCCGTGGTGCTCACCGAGCGCCGCCGCGCCAGAGCGGTCGACGACACACCGACGCCGAGCCAGCTCTGCACCGAGCTGAGCGACCGGCTGCTGGCGCACGAGGCCGAGCACACGTCGCGCACCATGCGCCAGCTCGTCTTCGTGCACGACATGCTCGAACGCAAGGGCTGGGCCGGCGCGGCGTCGATGTCGGGCCGGGTGCTCGCCGAGGCGCTCGACCAGCTCGAATGGCTCGCCGCCGACAGCCCGTCTGCGTTGCTCGAGCACCTGATCACCCGCTTGCGTCCGCTGCAGGTGGCCGCCACGCGGCGCGAGGAGACCGACTCGCGGCTGCAGGATTTCGACGTCGGCGCGTCGGTCAGCGTGACGGAGTCCGACTTCGCCGAGTTCGAGAGCGCCGAGCGCGACTGGGCTGGCACCGTGCCCGACGGCCTGAGCCATCCAGAGCGCGAACGCGACGACTGACCTGGCGATGGCGAGCGCGCATCAGCGCGCGTGGATGCCGTTCAGCTCGGCCCAGCCGGTCCACAGGATCTCGATGCCAATGCACAGCAGCACGAAGGCCATCATGCGCGTCATCACCAGCGTGCCCACCTCGCCCAGCCGCGCCAGCAGCGCCTGGGCGTGGCGGTACACGAGGTAGATCACCGCCACCGTGAACGTGGCGCCGATCATCGAGACGACGGCGCCGACCACGTAGAGCGCCGGCTGGCGCGGCAGGCCGGCGCCGATGGCGATCGAGGCGGCGATCGTGCCGGGGCCGGTGGTCAGCGGAAACGTCAGCGGGAAGAAGCTGCGCTTGACCAGTTCGGCGCGCGTCAGCGCGATGCGCTGCGTGCGCTTGACGGCGGCCTGCACCTCGTCGTCGTCGCTGTGGTTCAGCATGCGCCAGCCCGATGCGGCTACCAGCAGCCCGCCGCCGATGCGCACGATCGGCAGCGAGATGCCGAACAGCTCGAGCACGTAGGTGCCGACCAGCATCGACGCGACCAGGATGAACCAGCAGTTGATCGCCACCTGGCGTGCCAGCTGTCGCGTCGCCGACGGATCGGCGCCGGCGGTCACGGTGAACACAGGCGCACCGGCCAGCGGGTTGATGATCGGCAGCAGCGTCAGCGGCACCAGCGCCAGCGCGTGGGCGAATTCGGTCGGGGTCGGCATGTCGTGGTCGTGCGGCGCGGCGATAGTCGCGTCGGCGCCGCATTGTCGGGCCGGCGGTCCGCGCCGGGTCGCCGTTCTGGCACATTGTGGTCGTTGGAGATCGCGAGAGACCCGCATGACGACATTCACGCACCTTGCCCGCCGTGCGGCTGCCGTCGCGCTGCTGGCCTCGTGCCCCGGCCTCGGCCTGGCGCAGGCCGGCAGTGCCGCCGCGGCCGCCGCCGACTGCGTGCGCATCGACGACGACGCGGCGCGGCTGGCCTGCTACGACCGCGCACATCGGCGCGGCGTCATCCCGGCCGGCGTCGCGCGACCCGACCCGCTGCCCGATGCCGGGGCCGCCGGCGGCGCGCCGGCACCGTCGCTGTACGACGACCGCTGGGACCTCGACGGCCGGCGCCGCGGTGAGTTGTTCTATCCGCGTGCCTACAAGCCGGTGTACCTGTTGCCGGCGACCTGGACCGACCGCATCAACCAGCTGCCGTTCAGCGCCGCCCCGGACCACTCGGTGAACGAGGCGCTCGGTCTGCGACCGGTGGAGGTGAAGTACCAGCTGAGCCTGAAGGCCAAGCTGTGGGAGCAGCCGTTCGGCACGCCGGCCACCGTGTGGGGCGGCTACACGCAGTCGTCGCGCTGGCAGGTCTACAACGGACAGGAGTCACGACCTTTTCGCGAGACCAACTACGAGCCCGAGCTCATCGTCGCCTGGCCGGTCGACACGCGGCTGCTCGGCTGGCGGCTGCGCCAGCTGTCGCTGGCGCTGAAC
>JBGAMU010000142.1:0-10344 GCA_044222685.1 Burkholderiaceae bacterium | reverse complement strand
CTCAGTTTCACCGGCAAGGTTCGCTGCCGTTTGCGTGCGACGGTGGCGCGCTGGACGAGGCACAGCCGCTCGTGGATCAGCGGCGTGATCTCCAGCGCCGGCTGCGCCTCGGGGTTGTACAGCAGGCCCAGGTCGGCCCGCCCGCCGGCGATCCACTCGATGATGTGCGCGCTCAGGCCTTCGACGATGGTCAGCCGCGCGCGCGGCCAGCGCTCGCGAAAGCCCTCGATCAGCGGCAGAGTCAGCTGGCGTCCGATGCTCGGCGGCATGCCGATCGTGACGTGGCCGACGGCGCTGTCGCGCTGCGCGCCCAGGTCCTCGCGGGCCAGCGCCACCTGCTGCAGGATCTGCACGCCATGCTCGAACAGCCGCTTGCCGGCGTCGGTGAGCGACACGCCGCGGCCGTTGCGAAGCAGCAGCGTCTCGCGCAGATCGGTCTCGAGCTGCCGCACCTGGCGACTTAGCGCGGGCTGCGCAACGTCGAGCACCCGCGAGGCCTTGCTGAAACTGCCGAGTTCGGCCACCCGCACGAACGATTCCAGGTGCTTGAGGTTCATCCGGACGTCGTTCGGCCTCTTGAGGACTGGTCGGGGTGAAAGGATTCGAACCTTCGACCCACTGCTCCCAAAGCAGTTGCGCTACCAGGCTGCGCTACACCCCGATAGAGACGATTCTACCCAGCGGGTGCTCGGACTCGTGTCCACGACGCGCGCAATGCGACCGGTCAGCTGCCCAACCGCTTGACTGCCGACTGGCGGATCGCCTGCAGGCTGGTGCGCGTGGTGATCACGTCGGTGTCGAGCTTCAAGTGCAGCAGCGTCGGCCGATCGGCCGACAGCGCTGCGGCGAACGCCGGCTCGAACTGCTCTGTCCGGTCGACCCTCGCGCCGCGCCAGCCGAAGGCACCGGCGAACATCACGAAGTCCGGGTTGGCCAGCTCGGTGCCGCTGACACGCGCCGGGTACTCGCGCTCCTGGTGCATGCGGATGGTGCCGTAGCTGCCGTTGTCGACGACGATGGAGACCAGCTTGCCGCGCCCGCGTCCGGCGCCGTGTGCGGTGGCGGTGGCGAGCTCCTGCCCCGTCATCAGGAAGTCGCCGTCGCCGGCGACGTTGATCGCGGTGCGTTCGGGGCACAGGATGGCCGCCGCGACCGCGGCCGGCAGCCCGTAGCCCATGGCGCCAGAGGTCGGCGCGAGCTGCGTGCGGCCGTGGTGCTGCAGGCCGTGGTACTGCACGTAGCGGTGCAGCCAGCCGCTGAAGTTGCCGGCGCCGTTGGTGTACACGCTGTCGGCCGGGGCCAGCCGCTGCACCGTCTTCATCACTTGCGCCAGGTCGAGCGGGCTCACGGCAGGTGCCTCGAGATTGCCGCGATAGTCGGCCTGTGCCGACTCGGCCCAGGCCCGCCACGGCAGCTCGTTGGGCGCCGCGAGCGTCTCCAACGCCTTGGCGGCCAGCGCCATCGACGACTGCAGCAGCAGGTCGGCGTGGTAGACGCGGCCGAGCTCCTCGGCACCAGCGTGCACGTGCACCAGCTTCTGCGCCGGCCGCGGCACGCTGAGCAGCGAGTAGCCGCCGGTCGTCATCTCGCCCAGGCGCACGCCGAGCGCGATGATCAGGTCGGCCTCGCGCACGCGCGAGGCGAGCTTCGGGTTGATGCCGATGCCCACGTCGCCGGCGTAGAGCGGATGACGGTTGTCGAAGGTGTCCTGGAAGCGGAAACCGCAGCCCACCGGCAGTTGCCAGTTCTCGGCGAACCGCTGCAGTGCCGCGCAGGCCTCGGCATCCCAGCCGCTGCCGCCGGCGATGATCAGCGGCCGCCGTGCCGCCAGCAGCAGCTGGCGCAGGTCGCGCAGCGGGCCTGGCGCCGGCCATGCGGCGGCTGGCTCGGCGCGGGGCAACACCGCGGCTTGCGTGGGCGTCACCAGCATGTCCTCGGGCAACGCCAGCACCACCGGGCCCGGGCGGCCTTGCAGTGCGGTGTGGAAGGCACGCGCCACGTACTCGGGCACGCGGTCGGCGCTGTCAATCTGCGCCGCCCACTTGGCCATGCCGAGCGTGCCGGGGCCGAACATCTGGCGATAGTCGACCTCCTGGAAAGCCTCGCGGTCGCGCTGGTCGCTCGCCACCTGGCCGACCAGCAGCACCATGGGCGTCGAGTCCTGCAGCGCGGTGTGCAGGCCGACGGCGGCGTTGCTGGCGCCGGGGCCACGCGTCACCAGGCACACGCCGGGCCGGCCGCTCAGCTTGCCCTGCGCGTCGGCCATGAAGGCGGCCCCGCCCTCCTGGCGGCAGGCGATGAAGCGGATGCGGTCGCGATGCTCGTGAAAGCCGTCGAGCACGGCGAGGAAACTCTCGCCCGGCACGCCGAAGCAGGTGTCGACGCCCTGCGCGACAAGGGCCTCGACGAGTGCATGACCGGCAACGCGCGAACTCATGACGTGCTCTCCAGCATCGGATCCAGCACGCATTATGCGAAGGCTTGCCCGGCCACTGGCCGTGCCGCGATACTCTCGCGTCCCGTCGAGAGCACCGGATGACGACGAAGAACAAGCCCAAGGCCAAGGCCGGCACCGAACCACGCGCCCGCGACGCCGACCGATCGCAGAAGGACATCCTCGATGCCGCGCTGCAGGAGTTTGCCGCCCACGGTCTGGGCGGCGCCCGCATGGACCGCATCGCCGAACGCGCCGGGCTCAACAAGCGGCTGATCTACTACTACTTCGAAAGCAAGGAGAGCCTGTTCCTCGCGGTGCTGGAGCGCGCCTACGAAAGCATCCGCACCGAAGAGAGACAACTCAACCTCACCCAGGAAGAGCCCACCGAAGCGATCCGCCGGTTGATCGCCTTCACCTGGAACTACTACCTCGCGCATCCGGAGTTCATGACGCTGCTGAACAGCGAGAACCTGCATCGCGCGCGCCACCTCAAGCAGTCGAAGCAGATCCTGTCGATGCACTCCCCGCTGATCCAGAGGCTGGCCGGTGTGCTGGAGCGCGGGCACCGCGCTGGCGTGTTCCGTGCCGGAGTCGACCCGGTGCAGCTCTACATCTCGATCGCCGGCCTGGCGTACTTCTATCTCGGCAACTGCCACACGCTGTCGACGATCTTCGACCGCGACCTGCTCGGCACGCGGGCCTTGGTCGAGCGCCTGTCGCACATGACCGATCTGGTGCTGGGTTACCTGGTCCGCGACTGATCGCGCCGCCCGCCGGGGATCGGTCAGGGCTGGCCCAGCACCCGGTCGGCCGCGGCGCGGATGACGCCAGCCGTGGGCGGCCGCACCTCGCGGGCCACCTCGACGCCGTCGCGCAGGAACACCAGCGTCGGCCACAGCTTGACGCCGAACGAGCGGCCAAGCGGCTGACCCGGACCGTCGGCGACCTTCAGGTAGCGCAGTTGCGGGCGTTCGGCCAGCACCTCGTCGATCAGCGGCTGCGCCCGGCGGCAGTGGCCACACCACGACGTGCCGAACTCGAGCAGCATCGCGCCCGGCTGGGCGTCGATGTCGGCACGCGCGGGCGGGTCCTCGGTCCAGCCAGTCATTCCATGCCCAGCAGTTTGTAGATGCGGCGGGTGTACAGACCGAACTGCTCGTGGGTCTTCATGTCCAGTGTGCGCGGGTGCGGCAGGCCGATCTGGAAGTTGTCCGCCATCCGGGCCGGACCCGCCGTGAAGACGACGACGCGCGAGCCGAGGAACACGGCCTCGGAGATACCGTGCGTGACGAACATGATGGTCTTGCCCGATTCCTTCCAGATACGCAGCAGCTCGAGGTTCATCTTCTCGCGGGTGAGTGCGTCCAGCGCGCCGAACGGCTCGTCCATCAACACGAGCTTGGGATCGTGCACGAGCGCGCGGGCGATCGCGGCCCGCTGCTGCATGCCACCCGACAGCTCGTACGGGTACTTGTCCTCGTACCCCGCCAGCCCCACCAATGCGAGCAGTTCGCGCGCCCGCGTGCGGGCTGCGGCCATCGGCAGGCCGAGCAGCTCGGCCGGCAGCAGCACGTTGTCGAGGATGCGCCGCCACTTCAGCAGCAGTGGCGCCTGGAACACCATGCCGATATCGCGGCTCGGGTCGAACGGGTGCGTGGCCGATCCGATGCGCACCTCGCCGGCGTCGTGCGCATGCAGGCCGGCGAGAATCTTGAGCAGGGTCGACTTGCCGCAGCCCGACGGGCCGACCAGCGACACCAGTTCGCCCGCCTCGACGTCGAACGAGGCGTCGGAGATCGCCAGGTGCTGCTGCCGGCCGCGCCGGTAGGCCTTGCTCACGCCGCCCAGGTGGATGAAGGCCTCGGCGCTCACCTGCGCCCCCTGCGGCGCTGCGCGCCGGCCCCCCCGAGGGGGGGTCGCGATCTTGGGGCGGCCCGGCGATCGCTCATGAGACGCGCGCATCCTTCGCCACCAGCAGATGTTCGAGCAACATCACCATGCCGTACAGCAGCATGCCCAGCAGCGTGATCAGGCCGACGGCCATAAACATCGCGGGCGTGTCAAGCGTGACCTGCACCTGCAGCATCAGGTAGCCGAGGCCGCGATCGGAGCCGAGGAACTCGCCGACGATGGCGCCGGCCACCGCCAGGATGGCCGCGACCTTCATGCCCGAGAACACGTAGGGCAGCGCGCCCGGCAACTGGATCTTGGTGAACAGTTGCCAGCGCGAGCCGTGCAGCGAGCGCACCAGGTCGAGCAGGTCGGGCTCGATCTCGCGCAGCCCGCGCGCGGTGGTCAGCAGGATCGGGAACACCGCGATCGAAAAGGCCATCAGCGAGTTCGGGAACACGCCGTACTTGAACCACACGATGATCAGCGGCCCCAGCGCCACCTTGGGGATCATGTTCAGCGTCACCAGCAGCGGCAGCATCAGCGACTCGAGCGTCTTCGACCAGGTGAACAGCAGCGCCAGCAGCACCCCCACCAGCAGCGCCAGGCCGTAGCCGCCGAAGATCTCGGTGGCGGTGACGGCGGTGTTGGTCCACCAACCGTAGTCGGGCACCATCAGCGCCTGCCAGGTGTCCGCCGGCGACGGCATCACGAACTTCGGCACCTTGCCGAGCTTGACGAACAGGTACCACGCCAGCAGCAGCAGCAGATGCGCCAGCACGCCGAGCGCGTAGTGGCCGAGGCGGGAGTTCGTGCGGTCGCTGCCGGCGGCTCCGTTGCTCATGCCAGCCAGCGAGACAGGTTCTCGGCGACGAAGGTGTCGTCCGACAGGTCGGCATGCTCGCGGCAGACGCGGTCGATCTCGGCCGATTGACCGGGCGACAGCCCCTCGGCCGGATCGAGGCACCAGGTGCCCTGCAGCAGCCCCTGCCGGCGCAGCACCTCGTGGCAGCCGGCGATGCAGCCGGCAAAGTCGTGGGCGACGTCGAAGAAGGCGCTGTTGCAGTCGGTGATGCGCGAATCGAGCGCCAGCAGATCGGCCGGCACCGGGCCGTGTGCCACGGCGCGCTGAAAGCGTTCGAGCTGCTGTACCGCGCTGCGTGTCCACACGCTCCAGTGGCCGAGCAGGCCGCCGCGGATGCGCACGGTGACGGTTTCATCGCCGCGGCGCACGGCAAACGGCACCAGCAGGTCCAGCCCGATATGGTCGTCGTTGCCGGTGTAGAGCGTGACGCGGTCTTCGGCCCCTGCCGCCACGACCCCGCGGATCACGTCGAGCGTGCGATAGCGGTTGAACGGCGCGATCTTGATGGCCACGACGTTCTCGATCGCGGCAAACCGTTGCCAGAACGCCGGCGGCAGGTGAATGCCGCCCACTGCCGGTTGCAGATAGAACCCGATCAGCGGTATGCGCGCGGCCACCGCCTCGCAGTGCGCGATCAAATCGTCGACCGATGCGCCCTTCATCGCGGCCAGCGACAGCATGCCGGCGTGATAACCATGCTTGAGTGCGATGTCGGCCTCGGCCAGTGCCTGCGCCGTGCGGCCTGCCAGCCCGGCGATCAGCACCAGCGGACGCGACGTCCATTCGCGCGCCGAGCGCGCCGCCATCTCGAGCACCGGCTCGTACAGACCCACCTCGCGGATCGCGAACTGCGTGGAATGAACGCCGACGGCCAGGCCGCCCACGCCGGCGTCAAGGTAATAGCGCGTCAGCGCACGCTGGTGCCGCGGGTCGAGCTGGCGCAGGGCGTCGAGCGCCAACGGGTGTGCCGGAATCACCACGCCTTGCCGCAGCAGCGCGTGCACGTCGGCGGGCAGGGAGGCACCTGGGGTCGTCATAAGGGAAATTCTGTACGAGCTCGCAGGCCCGTCGGGCGTTGTGGGCGGGAGCCCCGGTTCTATACTTTGGCCGAAGTCACCAGTCGGTGAATTTACTCTAACGCAGCCCCGTGCCAGCGTCAACGCGCAACCCACTCCATCGCCCTCGTCAGGAGACCCGCATGTTCAATCGCTTCATCCTCGGTGCCGCACTCGCGGCCGGCCTGGCCAGTGGCGCCGCACAGGCGCAGACCAAGGTCGACTTCATCCTCAACTGGGTGCCGGGCGGCGACCACGCGCCCTACTACTACGCCAAGAAGCTGGGCTGGTACGCCAAAGAGGGCATCGACCTGAACCTCGAGCCCGGCAAGGGCTCGGCGCTGTCGACGCAACGGGTCGGCGCCGGTGCCACGCCCTTCGGCCTGGCCGACATGGGCGGCGTGCTGGTGGCCAAGGGCAAGGGCGCCGACACGGTGGCGGTGTTCAACGTCTATGCCAACTCGCCGCAGGGCATGTACTGGCTCAAGAGCTCGGGCATCACCGGCGTGAAGGACTTCGCCGGCAAGAAGATCGGCAACCCGGCCGGCGACGGTGCGCGCGTGATGTGGCCGGCGTTGGCCAAGGCGAACAAGATCGACCCGAAGTCGGTCACCTGGGTCAACATCGACGCCAACGGCAAGCTGGCGGCGCTGAAGGCCAAGTCGATCGACGTCACCACGTCGTTCTACAACATCCACCATATCTTCCAGCGCGAGCTGGGCGACGACATGGGCTTCCTGGCCTGGCGCGACGCCGGGCTCAATCCATATGGCAACTCGGTGATCGTCAACGCCGAATACCTGAAGGCCAACAAGCCGCTGGTCGACAAGTTCGTCAAGGTCACGCAGCGCGCCTTCGCCGCCTGCGTGAAGGAGCCCAACCCCTGCGTGCAGGCGCTGATCGACGCCAACGGCGCGCTGAAGTTCGACAACGAGCTCACCAACTGGCAGCTGGTGGAAAAGCTGATGAGCGACAAGTTCTCACGCGAGGTGGCGCTCGGCATCCACGACGACGCCCGCATGGCGGCCGACTACGAGCTGGTGAAGGAATACATCGGCGTCGACAAGCCGTTCGACGTGAAGAGCACCTACACCAACGAGTTCCTCGACCGCTCGATCAAGATGACCAAGTGACGCGGCCCGAGCCAGGCCGCGGGCGCTAGCCGAGCTCCGGGCCGGCGACGGCCCAGATGCGGCGCGTGTCGCCCGGCGCCTTGTCGATGCCCCACACCATGCGGGTGAACGGTCGCTGGAATACGAAGCCCTGCCGCTCGAGCCACGGCAACAGCGCGGCGCGGCGTTCGTCGAGCAGATCGAGATAGACCGGCCCCGGCGCCTCGCTGAGCGCGTGCGAGATCAGCGCCTGGGCGGTGGGCAGATCATCGGCCAGCAGCGGCCCGATCTGGTGCGCCTCGCGGCCCTCGCGGCCCCACATCGCGCCACGCACGCGGCCGCCCTGCTCGACCACGCGCGCCGCCGCGGGCCAGCGACTGGCCAGCGCACGCAGCAGCGGCAGACGGTTGGCGCCGAACGCAGGCGTGTCCCAGGATTCGATGTCGGACCCATGCGACTCACACAGCGAAGCGGTGGTCGGTGCCGGCGCGGTGACCTGCGCGCCTGCCGCACCCTCGCGGCGATATCGCGCAAATCCCCAGGTCGGCTTGAAGCCTTCGTGGACGTACACGTCGTAGCCGGCCGGCGTGGCGTCGAGCACGGCGGCCATGCCACGCGACCCGAGAAGTGACAGGGCGTGGCGCAGCAGCGTCGACGCCAGTCCACGGCGCTGGAACGCCGGCCACACCAGCACCATGCTGACCCACGCAAACCGTCCGCCGTAGGGTAGCAGCACCACCGAGGCCGCCAGGCGCGGCACGCCCTGCTCGTCCACGGCGTGGATGCCGTAGCCCTCGCCGAGCGCCAGCATCATCCGCCAGTCGTCGACACTCTGGTTCCAGTGCGCCGAAGCCGACAGCTCGACCGCCTGCGGCACGTCGGCCGCCGACAACGGCACGATGGACGCGGCGGCCTCAGTACTTGCCATCGCGAGTGGAAAAGTGCGTCGGCTTGCCCAGACTCGGGCCGCCCTGCTGCACCCAGTCGGCCACCCAGTCGATCATCGTCTCGATCGGCACCCGCGGCACACCGAACAGCGCCTGCGCCTGTGAGGTGTCGAGCAGCCAGGCGGTCGGCGCCTCCTGCCCCTTGAACACCGGCTGGCGGCCGAAGCGCCGGCCGAATTCGCCGGCGAGCCATCGCACCGAGGTGTGGCGTGGCCCGGTCACGTTGATCGGCGAGGTCGGGGTCGTGCAATGCGCGAGCAGCCGCAACGACTGTTCGTTGGCGTCGCCTTGCCAGATGACATCGGCATAACCCATCGTCAGATCGAGCGGCTGGCCCGCGAAGACGGTGCTCGCCACGTCGTACAGCACGCCATAACGCATGTCGATGGCGTACGACAGGCGCACCAGTCGCCCCGGCGTGCCGCGCTGTCGCGACACGTACTCGAACATGCGCTCGCGGCCGACGCACGAATTGGCATAGTCGCCGGCCGGTGGTGTGCTCGGCACCTGTTCGTCGGCGCCTGGACCGTCGACCGGCACGTAGGGATAGACGCAGGCGGTGGAGAAGACCACCGTGCGCAGTTCGCTGAACGTCTCGGCCACCATGGCCGGCACGCCGACGTTCATCATCCAGGTCAGCGACGCGTTGCCGGCGGCACCGAACTTGTGGCCCGCCATGAACACCAGGTTGCGCACGCCGTCGCGGGCGTTGGGCAGACGCTGCAAGGCGGCGCGGTCGAGCAGGTCGCAGCCGATGCACTCGACGCCGTGTCGCTCGAGCGCGCTCTTCACGGCAGGGTCCGAGAAACGGGCGACGCCGATCACGCGCTTGCCCGGCGCCGCCCGCTTGGCCAGACGCGCCAGCGTCGGCCCCATCTTGCCGCCGACGCCGAGCACCAGGATGTCGCCGTCCACGCGCGCGAGATCGGCCACCAGACCGGCCGTTGGCTCGGTCATGAAATCTTCGAGCGCTTCGACGGACGCGAAACGCATGGGCAGCGCGGACATGGGATCGAACCTCTCGATGGTCAGTGCGTCAGGCCTTCGAAGCGGTCGCGCCCGAGGCTCAGCGCGCGCATCTTCGCGTCGGCAATCGAGCGCTTGAGCATCCAGAAGCCGCAGTCGGGGTGGATGTAGCGCACCCTTCCGGCGCCGAGCAGCTTTTCGGCACGCTCGATCGCGCGCGCCACCTCGTCGGCACTCTCCACGTCGGTGGCCTTGATGTCCACCACGCCGAGGCCGAAGCCGATCTCGGGCTTCAGGCCCTTGAAGGCCTGCAGTTCCTCCGGCGGCCGATGCGCGCACTCGAGCACCACGTGGTCGGCATGCAGTTCGTTCAGGTAGCCGATCAGCTGGTCCCAGCTGCCCTTCTGGATCGTCTGGCCACCGTAGTTGCCGAAGCACAGGTGCACGGCCGCCTGCCCCTTCACCGCATCGAGCACACGGTTCATCGCCGACGCGGCCCAGCGCCACTCGTCCGGATGGCCCGGCAGGTTGGCCTCATCGATCTGCACGATGTCGGCGTCGAGGTGGCGCACCTGGGCCGCCAGCGCGTCGGCAATCGCATGGGTCAGTTCGGGCGTGTCACGGTAGTGCTTGTTGATCAGCGTCTTGGCCAGCATGTGCGGGCCGGTCACCGTGAACTTGAAGGTGCGCGTCGCCAGCGCCTTGGCCCGCGCACAAGCCAGCGGCAGATCGAGGCTGCCGTGGCCGATCGGGCCGACCACGGTGCCGGGCGGCCGTGTGCGGAACTTCATGCCGCTGCTCGAGCGGTAGGCGATCAGGTCGTCGAACGAGAAGCGCTGCGTGATGCCGTCCATCGGCCGCACGAAGTACTCGATCATGCCGTTGGTCTCGGGGTGGTCGATGTCGAAGCGGTAGAGCTCGCCGTCGCACACGACGTCTACGCCGGCCTGCTCCTGCGTGCTGATCACCACGCGCGTGGCGTCGAGCAGGGCCTGCTCCGACGGGTTGGCCACGAGCCAGTCGGGAACCGGGTAGGAGCCGACGACGGTGGTCCAGATTCTGGGCATGCTCT
>JBGAMU010000141.1:0-10347 GCA_044222685.1 Burkholderiaceae bacterium | reverse complement strand
GCTTTCCGGGCCCACGCGCAGCCGCGCGCCGTCGAACGACAGGATCGAGCCGCCGCCCGCCGCAACGGTGTGGATGCTCATCATCGGCGCGCGCATGCGCACGCCGGCCACCTGGGTCTCGAAGGTGCGCTCGAACCCGCCGGCCGGGCCATCGACGTAGTGGCTCACGTCAGTGCTGGTGCCGCCCATGTCGAAGCCGATGACCCGGCCGTGCCCGGCGGCCACCGCAGTGCGCACCATGCCGACGATGCCGCCGGCCGGGCCCGAGAGGATGGCGTCCTTGCCCTGGAAGCGGTGCGCCTCGGTCAGCCCGCCGCTGCTTTGCATGAAGAACAGGCGCACGCCGGGCATCTGCGCGGCCACGCGGTCGACGTAGCGGCGCAGGATGGGGCTGAGGTAGGCGTCGACCACCGTGGTGTCGCCGCGCGACACCAGCTTCATCAGCGGGCTGACCTCGTGCGACACGCTGACCTGGGTGAAGCCGATGTCACGCGCCAGTGCCGCGGCGGCACGCTCGTGGTCGGTGTAGCGGTAGCCGTGCAGGAAGACGATCGCGCAGGCACGGATGCCGGCGTCGAACGCCTGGTGCAGCTCCCGCTGCAGCGCCGGCTCGTCGAGCGGCATCACCCTCTCGCCGCGTGCGCCGACGCGCTCGTCGGCCTCGATCACGCGCTCGTACAGCAGCTCCGGCAGCACGATGTGGCGGTCGAACAGGCGCGGACGGGCCTGGTAGGCGATGCGCAGCGCGTCGCGGAAACCCCGCGTCGTGACCAGCAGCGTGCGATCGCCCTTGCGCTCGAGCAGCGCGTTGGTGGCGACCGTGGTGCCCATCTTCACGCACTCCACCTGCGCCGGCGTGATCGGCGCGCCGGGTGCCAGCTGCAGCAGCCGGCGGATGCCCTCGACCGCGGCGTCGGCGTACTGTTCGGGGTTCTCCGACAGCAGCTTCAGCGTGCGCAGCGCGCCATCGGGCGCGCGGCCGACCACGTCGGTGAAGGTGCCGCCGCGGTCGATCCAGAACTGCCAGCGCGGTTGAGTGTTCATTGGGCATCCTCCGTGCTTCGCACTCCGGAATTCGCCTTGGGAGCGGCCCTAGGGCTCATGCAAGGTCCTTCAGACGTTCATGCACGAACGTCAACAGATGGTGCACCGGCCGGCCGGTGGCGTGCGCCACGCCTGCAGCATAGGGCGGCATGTTGGTGCATTCGAGCACCAGCGAGTCGATCGCGGGCTCGCGCGCCACCAGGCGCCGGGCGGCGGCGACGACCTCGGCCTCGGCGGCGGCCTGGTTGAGCGCCGGCAGATCCTCCAGCAATGTGCGCTGCAACGTGCAGCCGGGCGCCAGACCCTCGACCGGCGTGTCGGCCGGCGCCCCTGCGGCGCCAAGATGAGCCGCACCGAGCGACGCTGCATCCACGGTGACCACGCCGGGCCGCTTCAGCTGCGGCAGCTTGAGCAGGCTCGACGTCCACACCGGTACCGGCAACGCCGCCTGCAGTTCGCGCTGAAACAGCACGAGGAAGCCGCAGCTGGTGGTGATCGCGGTGCAACCCTGCGCGACCAGCGAACGCGCCGCCTCGATGAACGGCCGCAACAGCGTGGGATCGGCTTCGCGCACCACGCGCCGCGGCGAGGCGCCGTGCACCACCGCATAGCGCGTGGGCACGTCAAAGCTCCCGGGATGGCCGACATCCCCGCGCACACGCGGAAACCGGGTATCCAGCATCAGCACGCCGAGCACCGTCACAGCGACGTTGCCGCGCGGGCCGCCTGGTCGTACATGCCCGACATCGTGCGCAGCAGCCGTGCGAGCTCGCCGATGTCGGCATTGAGTTCGGTGTCCAGGCTCTTCACCAGGCAATCCTCGCGCACGGCGCGGTAGTTCTGGACGAAGGCCTCACCCTGCGCAGTGGGACTGTAGAAGACCTCCTTGCCCAGCTTGTCGGCCTGCGCCAGGCCGGCGGCGACCAGCTTCTTCAGCGAATAGGCCACGACGTGGGTGTCCTCGTAGTTCAGCACGAAGCAGATGTCGGCCAGCTTCTTGTTGCGCGCGCGGTGGCACAGGTGGTGCACCAGCAGCACGTCGGTGATCGTCAGGTCGGGGCAGCCGGCCGCGGCCATGCAGCGCACGGCCCAGCGCGAGAACGCGTTCCAGGCCACGATCAGGCCGAACTCGAACTCCGACAACTCCACGCTCTTCGGCGACACGAGATGCGACGACGAGACGATGCCGCCGGGGCGCGGCAGCGCCGCGGCCCGCGAGCCGGCGGCCTTGCGAGGGGTCGGTGTTTTCACTAAAACCTTAACAATTTGTTGACACTTTATCGTCAACCTTTCTAGACTGCAATCCGACCTGGGGTTCGTCCCGAGGCGTGGCCTCCGATCTGTCCCGGATTGACCGCGCTGCGGCACGCCTCATGCTTGCAGCCTGTTCATCGAACCCCGAGGAGTGTCCATGCGCCTTTCCCGTCCCCTGCTGAGCGCCGCCGCCGCGCTCGCCGTCAGTGTCGCCGCCCACGCCCAGACCAAGTGGGACCTGCCAGCGGCCTACCCCGCCACCAACTACCACACCGAGAACCTGGTGCAGTTCGCTGGCGACGTCGACAAGGCCACCGGTGGCAAGCTGAAGATCACCGTGCACGCCAACGCGTCGCTGTTCAAGGCGCCCGAGATCAAGCGCGCCGTGCAGGGCGGCCAGGCGCAGATGGGCGAGATCCTGCTGGCCAACTTCCAGAACGAGTGGCAGATCTACGGCGCCGATGGCCTGCCGTTCCTGGCCGACAGCTTCGAGACCTCGGAGAAACTCTACAAGGCGCAAAAGCCGCTGCTGGAAAAGAAGCTTGGCGAGCAGGGCATGATGCTGCTGTACTCGGTGCCGTGGCCGCCGCAGGGCATCTACGCGAAGAAGCCGATCAGCACCGCCGCTGACCTCAGGGGCGTGAAGTGGCGCGCCTACAGCCCGGCTACCAGCCGCGTGGCCGAACTGGTCGGCGCGCAGCCGGTCACCGTGCAGGCCGCCGAGCTGTCGCAGGCGATGGCCACCGGCGTGATCGAGAGCTACATGTCGTCGGGCGCCACCGGATACGACACCAAGACGTACGAGCACCTGAAGTTCTGGACCGACACCCAGGCCTGGCTGCCGAAGAACGCGGTGCTGGTCAACAAGGCCGCGTTCGACGCGCTCGACAAGCCGACACAAGCCGCCGTGTTGAAGGCCGGCGCCGACGCCGAAGTGCGCGGCTGGGCGTTGGCCAAGGCCAAGAACGTCGAGTACCTCGACCTGCTCAAGAAGAACGGCATGACGATCGTGCCGCCGTCGGCGCAGCTGAAGGCCGACATGAAGAAGGTCGGCGACACGATGCTGACCGAATGGCTCGACAAGGCCGGCCCGGAAGGCAAGGCGCTGGTCGACGCCTACCGCAAGTAAGCCCTGCCCGTGCGCCGCGCCCTCGACGCGCTGTACGACGGCGCGGCCGCGCTCGCGGCCGTCTGCATGGTCGGCCTGCTCGGATTCGTGCTGCTGTCGATCCTCGGTCGCCAGCTGCACTTCCACCTACCCGGCACCGACGCCTACGCCGGCTACATGATGGCCGCGGCCGGCTTCCTGGCATTGGCGCATACGCTCAAACGCGGCGAGCACATCCGGGTGACGCTGCTGCTGTCGGCACTGAAGGGGCGGGCGCACCGCGGGCTGGAACTGTGGGCGCTGGGCATGGCCTGCCTTTTGGCGCTGCTGTCGGCGTTCTACAGCACGCGTCTGGCCTGGCAGAGCTGGCGTTTCAACGACGTGTCGACGTCCAACGACGCGACGCCGCTGTGGATCCCGCAACTGGCCATGGCCGCGGGCACCATCGTGCTGGCGGTGGCATTCGTCGACGAGCTGGTGCTCGAGTGGCGCGGCCGACGTGCGCAGCCCAGCAGCGACGAGGCCCTCCACAATGAATGACATCCTGATCACGACGCTGCTGATCGTCGCGCTGTTCCTCATTCTCGGCAGCGGCGTCTGGATCGGCCTGGCGCTGTCGGGCGTGGCGTGGATCGGCATGCAGCTGTTCAGCTCCCGTCCCGCGGGTGACGCGATGGCGGTGACGATCTGGGGATCGTCGTCGAGCTGGACGCTGACCGCCCTGCCCTTGTTCATCTGGATGGGCGAGATCCTGTTCCGTACGCGGCTGTCCAACGACATGTTCCGCGGCCTGGCACCGTGGGTGCAAGCGCTGCCGGGCCGCCTGCTGCACACCAACGTGGTGGGCTGCGCCATCTTCGCCGCAGTGTCGGGCTCGAGCGCCGCCACCTGCGCCACGATCGGCAAGATGACGCTGCCCGAACTCAAGCGCCGCGGCTACCCCGACGACATCGCGATCGGCTCGCTCGCCGGCGCCGGCACGCTGGGCCTGCTGATCCCGCCGTCGATCATCATGATCGTCTACGGCGTCACCGCTGACGTGTCGATCGCGCAGCTCTTCATCGCCGGCGTACTGCCGGGCGTGATGCTGGCCGCACTGTTCTCGGGCTACCTGATCGTCTGGGGCTGGATGAACCCGACGCGTGTGCCGGCGCCCGATGCGCCGTTGCCACTCGCGGCCAAGTTCGGCGAGTCGCGCTACCTGATACCCGTGGTGTTGCTGATCGCCGCGGTGCTCGGCTCGATCTACAGCGGCGTGGCCACCGCCACCGAGGCCGCTGCCGTCGGCGTGGTGGGCTCGCTGATCCTGTCGGCCGTGCAGGGCTCGCTCGACTGGAAGACCTTTCGCGAGTCGCTGATGGGCGGCACGCGGCTGTATTGCATGATCGCGATGATCCTCGCCGGGGCGTCGTTCCTCACGCTGTCGATGGGCTACATCGGCCTGCCGCGACACCTGGCCGAGTGGATTGCGACGCTCGGATTGACGCAGTTCCAGTTGCTGTTCGCGCTGATGCTGTTCTACGTGGTGTTGGGCTGCTTTCTCGACGGCATCTCGATGGTCGTGCTGACGATGGGCGTGATCATGCCGACCGTGCAGAAGGCCGGCATCGACCCGTTGTGGTTCGGCATCTTCATCGTGCTGGTGGTCGAGATGGCCCAGATCACGCCGCCGGTGGGCTTCAACCTGTTCGTGCTGCAGGGCATGACGCAGCGCGAGATCGGCTGGATCGCCAGGGTCACGCTGCCGTTCTTCTTCCTGATGGTGGCGGCGATCGGGCTGATCTACCTGGTGCCTCAGATCGTCCTGGCGCTGCCGGCCGGCATGCGCTCGTAGCGCCGTAGCCGGCGGTTTGCCGGCTGATCCCACCTCATTTCCGGCGATGGGCGGGATGTGCGCGTGCCACGATCGGGCGTGGTCGCGGCTGCCTGAGGCTGGCGTGCGACCGTCCGCCGCCGAGGATGCCCATGTCCGATCTGTCCAAGCCCCCGCTGTCACTGTTGCCCAAGGAGGCCGGCGCCCGGGCCACCGTGCCGGGGGCAGCCGCATTCACCTGGCCGACGCCACCCTTCGCGGCCTACCCGCCTGCCATGCAACCGCTGGCAGCCGAACCGTGCGAAGTCGAGGGGCCGAACGGCAAGGTCACCCCCGGTCGCCTGATGACGATGGACCTGGCGGCCGGCGTGGCGCAGGTGCAGGTGCCGCCGGCGCGCGGCAATCTTCCGCTTCGCTTTTCGCAGTTTCGTCGGCTGACGTTGGTCGAACCGCTTGCGCCGGCGCCGCGGACCGCGCGTGATCCGCACGCCGATATCGTCGACCACCGGCCACAGCTGAGCCTGACGGTGCACTTCACCGGCGGCGCCCGCTTCGAGGGGCGAACGGTCGGCCACGTCGAGCACCAGGCGGGTCTCTTCTTCTTCACGCCGCTCGACGACACCGGCCGCGTGCAGCGCCACTTCGTGCCGCGCGCCGCCTACGACCGCTTCGAGGTCGGCCCACGCATCGGCGAGGTGCTGGTGGCGCAGCAGGCGGCGACGCGCCAGCAGGTGCAGGCGGCGCTCGACGAGCAGCAGTCGATGCGCTCGCGCAAGCTTGGCGACATCCTGCTGACGCAGCAGGTGGTGTCGCCCGAGCAGTTGCTGGCCGCGATCGAACAGCAGGCGCGCATGCCGATGGTGCGCATCGGCGAGGCGCTGCAGGCGCTCGGCTACGTGACCGAACAGCAGTTGCAGCAGGCGCTCACGCAGCAGAAGACCGACCGCGGCGTGCCGCTCGGCGAGCTATTGGTGCGCGAAGGCCGCGTCTCGCGCGAGGACCTGCAGACCGCGCTGGCCCGCAAGATGGGCTATCCGGTGGTCGACGTCGACGCCTTTCCGGTCACGCCCGAGGCGGTGCAGCGCGTGCCGCTGGGCATCGCGCGCAAGCTCAACGTGCTGCCGCTGCTGATGCGCGGCGACCGGCTCGTGGTTGCGCTGGAGGACCCGTCGGCACCGGCGGTGATCGACGAGGTCGAGTTCGTCGCCCAGGTGAAGATCGTCCCGACGCTGGCACGCAGCGGCACGCTGGCGGCGGCGATCGACAAGGTCTACCAGAAGCTCGGCTACGACGTCTGGAGCGCGGCCGAACGCGGTGGCGACGCGTCGCGGCCGATCGAGTTCGAGCCCGACGACGCCAAGGGGCTGCTCGCGTCGCTCGAACAGCAACACCACACCATCGAGGCCGGTGGCGAAGAGGAGCGCCAGCTCGAGCAGAGCGACAACTCGCTGGTGCGGCTGATCAACACCATGATCGTCGAGGCGCAGACGCAGGGCGTGTCCGACATCCACGTCGAGACGCAGCCGGGCCGCGACAAGCTGCGCATCCGCTTCCGCAAGGACGGCGTGATGCGGCCCTACATGGAGCTGCCGCACACCTATCGCAACGCGCTGATCGCGCGGCTGAAGATCATGTGCGACCTCGACATCTCCGAGCGCCGCAAGCCGCAGGACGGCAAGATCAGCTTCGGCCGCTTCGTGCCCGGCCAGCGGCTCGAGCTGCGGCTGGTGACGATCCCGACCGCGCAGAACCTGGAGGACGCGGTGCTGCGCCTGCTCGCCTCGGCACGCGCGATCCCGCTCGACAAGGCCGGCCTGTCGGAGCACAACCTGGCACGCTTCAAGAAGGCGATCGCCCGGCCGTACGGCATGGTGCTGTGCGTCGGCCCCACCGGCAGCGGCAAGACGACCACGCTGCACGCGGCGCTCGGCCACATCAACACGCCGGATCGCAAGATCTGGACGGCCGAGGACCCGGTGGAGATCACCCAGCCCGGACTGCGCCAGGTGCAGGTCAATCCGAAGATCGACTGGACCTTCGCCAAGGCGCTGCGCTCGTTCCTGCGCGCCGATCCCGACGTCATCATGGTCGGCGAGATCCGCGACCGCGAGACCGCGCAGACCGCGATCGAGGCGTCGCTCACAGGCCACATGGTGATGAGCACGCTGCACACCAACAGCGCGCCCGAGACGGTGACGCGGCTGCTCGACATGGGCATGGACCCGTTCAACTTCGCGGACTCCCTGCTCGCCGTGCTGGCGCAGCGCCTGGTCCGGCGACTGTGCCCGCATTGCCGCAGCGCCCAGCCGGCCAGCCACGACGAAACCGCCGAACTGGTGGGCGACTGGATGCACGGCTTCGGCGACAGCGAGCGCGCGCCGGACGCGAAGGCGCTGCTCGACGACTGGACCGCGCGCTACGGCCAGCAGGGCCGCCTGCTGCGCTACCACAGCGCCGGCTGCGACAAGTGCGACCGCACCGGCTTCAAGGGCCGGCTCGGCCTGCATGAGCTGATGCTGGTGAACCGCGACTTGTGCCACCTGATCCAGACCAACGCACGCAGCGAGGAACTGCAGCGCTGCGCGCTCGAAGAAGGCATGCGCACGCTGCGCCAGGACGGCATCGAGAAGGTGCTGGCCGGCCACACCTCGATCGAGGAAGTGCGGGCGACGAGCAACGTCTGAGCCGGCAGCGCCAGCGAACGACGGATGACGAAACACGGCGTGACGCCGCGCACGAAAAGAGTGGCACTGCGCTAAAGTCCTGCTTCGCTCGAGGGTCCACCGGACTCGACAGACCGCGATTCAAGCGGCGACCTCGGGCACACAGGAGACATCGCGCATGGCTTCCGCCTATCCGCCGCAGCGCGGCAAGGGCTCTCGGCGCAACGACACCGACCGGCCGATCGCCGCCGGGCTGAACCTCGACCCACGCCATGTCGACGCGATCGACGAATCGCATCGGCGTTGCCTCGCGCTCGGCCTGTCGCGCATCGAGCGCCCCGACCTCGGCTTGATCGGCCGCTCCGACCTCGCGGTCGCCCGCGACCGCAACCTGCGGCTGCATGCGCATGCGGCGCCGGTGATGGAGCTGCTGTACGACCAGATCGTCAACACCCACAGCATGGTGGTGCTGACCGATGCGAGCGGCACCATCCTGCACGCGATCGGCGACGACGATTTCCTCGACCGTGCGTCGAAGGTGGCGCTGCAGCCGGGCGCGGTGTGGTCAGAGCCTCAGAAGGGCACCAACGCCGTCGGCACCGCGCTGATGGAGGAAAAGCCCACCCTCGTGCACGCCGACGAGCATTACCTGCACGCCAACCACTTTCTCACCTGCTCGGCCGCGCCGATCCTCGATCCGCGCGGCAACATCCTCGGGGTGCTCGACGTCTCGGGCGACCACCGCAGCTACCACCAGCACACGATGGCGCTGGTCAAGATGTCGGCGCGCATGATCGAGAACCACTGGCTCAGCGACGACTACCGCAGCGTGATGCGACTGCATTTTCACGGTCGTGTCGAGTTCATCGGCACGTTGATGGAGGGCATCATCGCGGTCAAGCCCGACGGCCGCATCATCGGTGCCCACCGCGGTGCGCTGGAGCACCTGGGCATGAGCGGCGCCACGCTGCGCATGCAGACGCTCGAGTCGCTGTTCGGCACTTCGGTCGGTGCGCTCGTCGACCGCTTCCGCTCGCCGTTGGCCACACCGATGGCCGTGCAGTTCAGCGGCGGTCGGGCGCTGTTCCTGCACGCCCGCTTCGACTGGCCGGTATGGACGAGCTTGGCCGAGGCCGTGGCGGCCCAGGTGCCCGCCGCGGCGACAGCGCCGGCGCCGCTGCGCGCGGCCACGCTCGAGACGCTGATGGGCCAACTGCCGATCGTCGACGCGGCGGTACCGGTCGGTATGGCCACGGACACGACAGCGGGCCAGTCGCGCGAGACGCCCGTGGGCCTCGATGCACAGGTCGCACTGACGCTCGAGCGCGTGCAGCGCGCGCTCGAGCACCGCATCCCGGTGGTCATCCAGGGCGAGACCGGCACCGGCAAGGAGTGGCTCGCGCGGTGCGCGCACGAGACGGTGCGTGCCGCGCAGCCGTTCCACTTCGTCGCCTGCACGAGCATCGAGCCCGCGGAGCTCGAAGCCCTGCTCGGGCCCGCCAGCCACGGCGGCGCCACGCTGTTCCTCGACGAGGTGGCCGACCTGCCGATGGCCGCACAGGCGCAGCTGCTGCGATTGCTCGACCAGGAGCAGCAGGGGTCGGCGACGCACCGCACCGCCGTGGTCAGTGCATGCCGGGCAAGCCTGCGCGCGCAGGTGGATGCCGGACGCTTCCGCGAGGACCTCTTCTACCGCCTCCACGGGCTCGCGGTGCGGCTGCCCACGCTGTGCCAACGCTCCGATCTGGCCCTGCTGGCGCAGCAGCTGCTGTGCCGCGAACCCGCGGGACAGGCGCGACAGATCGGCGCCGACGTGCTCGAGCGCTTGCACCGTCATCGCTGGCCCGGCAACGTGCGCCAGCTCTTCAACGTGCTGCGCGCCGCCGCCGTGCTGGCGGGGCACGACGCGGTGATGGCGTGCCACCACCTGCCTGACGAGTTCCTCGACGAGACGCGTGCGCCGGCGGACGACGGCCCTACCACCGCACCCTCGACGACACCCGCGGCGCGCCAGTCGCTCGACGCCATGGAGCACGACGCCATCAGCCAGGCGGTCGCGCGGGCCAATGGCAACATCACCGAGGCCGCCAAGCAGCTGGGCATCAGCCGCAACACCATCTACCGCAAGCTGCGCTGGGTCGACCGGCATTGAGATCGGCGCGTCCTGCCCCGCCGGGCGCTCACCAGCGCGCGACCCAGCGCACCGACGCCAGCAGGTTGCGCGGCGCCGCCGGCTCGAAGAAGCGCGCATTGGCCTCGTTGACGATCACGCTGCCGGCGTACGTGCGGTCGGCCGCGTTGTCCACGCGCAGCAGCAGCTGCAGGTCACCCGCATCGCCGAGACTGATGCCGTGGCTCCAGCGCAGCGATCCGATGCCGTAGCCGGCGGCGAAGTCGCCGTTGATGTCGTTCACCGCCGTGCGGCTCTGGGCCCGCCACTCGAGCGCGAACTCACCCGGCAGCAC
>JBGAMU010000140.1:0-10358 GCA_044222685.1 Burkholderiaceae bacterium | reverse complement strand
CCAGAAGCGCAGCACGTTCGACGGGCTCGTCAGTTCGCCGAGGGCCGCGCGCCAGGTGGCGTTGGCGTCGGTGCCGGCGGGCACCGCGGGGGCCGATGCCGCCAGCGCGGGATCCACCGGATGCCGGATCGCCGGCACGCTGGCCGCCGGCGCCACCGGCTCGGCCGGCGGCGCCGCCGCGACCGGCGCCTGCGCGGTGGTCTGCCGGCCTTGCTGCTGGTACCAGTAGAGGCCGCCCAGGCCGGCTGCGGTGAGCAGCAGCACGGCGATGGCGGCCAGCGACGCCTTGTTCATCGTGCGTTCTCCTTGTCGGGCGATGGTCTCAGACTGCACCCTAGCGCGAATCGGCCGCATGCAGGTCACAAGACCCCTTGCGGTGCTTTGGTCAACTCCCGGGTGTGCCGATTGCCGCCGGTGCGCCGGCGGCCAGCGTGCGAGCGTGCCGCAGCACCTGCTCGGCCGCGTCGGGCGCGTCGCAGGCCACCGCGTGGCGAGCCATGCCGCGCAGCCAGGTCAGCTGCCGCTTGGCGAGCTGGCGTGTCGCGGCGATGCCGCGCTCGCGCAGGTCGGTCAGGTCACCTCCCGCATCGAGCGCCTGCCATACCTGCCGGTAGCCGACACAACGCATCGACGGCAGCGCGGCGTGCAGGTCGCCACGCGCGCGCAGGCCATGCACTTCGTCGACCAACCCAGCGGCGAGCATCGCATCGAAGCGCACGGCGATGCGCTCGTGCAGCCAGCTGCGCGAGCGCGGCTCGAGTGCGATCACGGGGATCGGCCACGCCGCGCGTTCGCCGCGGCCCAGCAGCTGCGACAGCGGCTGCCCGCTGACGTGCCAGACCTCCAACGCGCGCTGGATGCGTTGCGCGTCGTTCGGTGCCAGGCGGGCGGCGGTGACCGGATCCACCGCGGCCAGCCGGGCATGCAGCGCCGGCCAGCCGGCGCGCGCGGCCTGCGCGTCGATGTCGGCGCGCCAGGCCGCGTCGGCCTCGGGCAGCGAATCGAGCCCTTCGATCAACGCCTTCAGGTACAGCATGGTGCCGCCGACCAGCAGCGCGATGCGGCCGCGCGCCTCGATCGCGGCGATCGCTGCTCGGGCGTCGTGTACGAACTGCGCGGCCGAGTAACGCTGGTGCGGTTCGATCAGGTCGATCAGGTGGTGCGGCACCGCGGCGCGCTCGGCCGCGCCCGGCTTGGCGGTGCCGATGTCCATGCCGCGATAGACCTGCGCCGAGTCGACGCTCACGATCTCGAGCTCGAACCGCTGGGCGAGCTGCAGCGCGATCGCACTCTTGCCGCTGGCCGTCGGGCCGGCGAGGGCCAGCACGGTCATGGCACGACCGCCGCGGGCACGACGGCGCGCGGCGGCTCGCCGTGCCGGCGCACCCAGGTCCATGCCACGATGCACGTGGCGACGGCAAAGCACGCCACCGCGATGAAGTAAGGCCGCGGCGCCTTGCCGTCAAGATGCCAGCCCAGCCACAGGCTGACGCCCATGCCGACGCCGGCCAGCGCGAACCCGGCCAGCGCCGAGGCGACGCCCGCTGCGCGTGGGAACGGCCACACGGCGCCGGCCTGCCCGCAAGGCTGGTGCACGCCGTGGCCGAGCGCGTAGATCCACTGCGGCACCAGCACCGTCCAGACGGCCACGTGGCCGGTGACGGCGACCGTCACCATCAGCACCGCCGACAAGGCGGTGAAGCCGGCGGCACGCACCACGGCGCCGGCCAGGCCGTGGCGCGGCAGCAGGCGACGGCAGAGCATCGTGCCGGCCACGTAGGCCAGCGAGTTGCTCCCCATCGCCAGCCCGCACTGCCAGGCATCGAGTCCGAGCCCGTCGATCAGCACGAAGCTCGACCCGGCCAGGAAGACCATCAGCCCGCCATAGGTGCAGCAGACCAGGGCGGCCCAGGCCCGGAAGCCCCGATGCGCGAGCGTGCGGCCGATCTGCGCGGCCAGCGGCGCGATCCGCGTGGCGGCCGCGTTCTTGACGCGCAGGGTCTCGGGCAGCCGCCAGATCACGAAGGCGAGCAGGCCGGCGCCGGCTGCTGCCAGCGCGACCATCGTGGCGCGCCAGCCGGCCAGCGACGACAACGCGCCGCCGACGATCGGCGCCGCGATGGCGATGAGGCCGAGGCCGGTGAGCGCGCGCGACATCACGTGGGCGCCCTCGTGCGGTTCGTACAGGTCGCGCACCATCGCGCGCGCACATACCACCGTCGCCGCCATGCCGGTGCCCTGCACGGCGCGCCATGCCACCACCTCGACGATGTCGCGCGCCAGCAGTGCGCCGACCGCGGCCAGCGTGAAGAGCGCCAGCCCGGCCAGCAGAACCGGGCGCCGGCCGAAGCGGTCGGCCACCGGGCCCCACACCAGCTGCGCGCAGCCGAAGCCGACGATTAGCGCCGACATCGTGAGCTGCACGGCCGGCATCGCGGCGCGCAGGTCGCTCGCCAGCGCCGGCAGCGCGGGCAGATAGACGTCGGTGGCCAGGGCCTGCAAGCCGAGCAGGAAGGCCAGCGCGACCGCGGCGGCCAGCGTGCCGAGCGCGGCGCGTGGTGGCACGATCGCCGCCGCGGTGGTCGTGCCGGGTACGGGGTTCATCGCGGCGAGGATACCCGCGGCCCGCAGCCGGTCTTGGACGACGGCGGCTCACACGCTGTAACGCCTGCGGCACGCTCTCGGTTACGATTTTTCCTCTGGTCCCACAACAGGAGACACGCATGACCAAGACCCGACGCGCACTGACCTGGCTGCTCGCCGCCAGCCTCAGTTATGCCGGCCTCATCCAGGGTGCACAGGCGGCATTGATCGGCACCGGGCAGGTGGCCGCCGTCAGCGGCGCCGTTGCACCGGCCGACGCGCACGCCCGGCTGAACGGCCTGCTCGAGCGCGCCGACGTGGTGGCCGCGCTCACCGAGCGCGGCGTGTCGGTCGAGCAGGCGCGGGCGCGCGTCGCCGCGCTCAGCGACGCCGAGGCGGCGCACGTGGCCGCTCAGATCGACAGCGCGCCGGCGGGCGCCACCGACGTGCTGGGCACGCTGGTGTTCATCTTCGTGCTGCTGCTGATCACCGACATCCTCGGCTTCACCAAGATCTTTCCGTTCACGCGTTCGATCCGCTGACGCGCTCCATGCGCGGCACGCTGGCGACCGGGCTCGCCGCGGCGTTGCTGGCGTTGTCGGCATTGGGCGGCTGCGCGTCGTGGACCGGCCCGCAGACGACGGCGCTGCGTGCCCAGCCGCCGCCCGGGCTGGCACCGCAGGTGGAGTTGCGTGCGGTGCCTTTCATCGCGCAGACGCCGCTGCACTGCGGGCCGGCGTCGCTGGCGATGGTGCTGCAGTACATCGGCCGCGAGGTGAGCGCCGATGCGCTGGCCGACGCGGTGTTCCTGCCGGCGCGCGGCGGCACGTTGCAGGCCGAGATGCTGGCCGGCGCACGTCGCCACGACGCGCTGGCGCTGCGCCTGCCGCCGTCGCTGGAGGCGCTGCTGCGCGAGCTGCAGGCGGGCCGTCCGGTAGTCGTGCTGCAGAACCTGGGGTTGAGCGTCGCGCCGCTGTGGCACTACGCCGTCGTCGTCGGCTTCGATGTCGCGCGCGAGGAGCTGGTGCTGCGCAGCGGCCTGGTCGAGCGCGAGACGATGTCGTGGCGCACTTTCGAGCACACCTGGGCGCGCGCCGGTCACTGGGCGATGGTGGCGCTGTTGCCCGGTCAGCTGTCCGCCAACGCCGATGAGCGCGCCACGCTCGACGCGGCGCTGGCGTTCGAACGCGTCGCGCCGGCCGCGTCGGCCGCGCGGGTCTACCAGTCGCTGCTCGCGCGCTGGCCCGACAGCCTGATCGCGGCGATCGGCCTGGGCAACTCACGCGCCGCCGCCGGCGACCGTGCCGGCGCGATCACCGCCTTCGAGGCGGCGGCGGCGCGTCACGACAGCGCCGCGGCGTGGAACAACCTGGCGACGCTGCATTGGGAGCAGGGTGATCGCGCCGCCGCGCAGGCTGCGCTGGCGCGCGCACAGCGGCGTGTGGACCAGGCCGAGCCGGCCTTCGCCGAGGCGGTGCAGGCGACCCGCCGTACGATCGAAGCGACAGTGACGCGCTGATGCGCGGCAAGCTAAAGCAGCTGATGCGTACGGGCCAGCGCGACCAGCCGTTCGATCTCGCGGTCACGCAGGCCACGCCGGCGCAGCGCCTCGGCGGTCTCGATCAGGTAGTCGAGCGTGGTGCCGAAGCGGCCGCTGGCGTGGCGGAAGATGTGCACCAGCTCGTGGTCGGCGAGCGTGGCGATGAAGTTGGGGCTGCGACGGCTCAGCGTGAAGGCCAGCGCCTGCACGTCGCCGTGCGGCGTGCGGCACGGCAGCCAGCGCGGGTCGTACACGGCGTTGGGCATCTCGCGTGCCCACAGCCTTTCGAGTTCGGCGGCGCCGTTGCGCCGCGGCACGCGATACACCACGCCATGGCACGAACCCCCGGGCAGCAGCGCGAATACCAGTCCCGGCCGTTCGAACGTGCCGCGGTTGACGCGCGATCGCATGCGCAGCGCGCGGTGCCAGCCGTGCACGCGGCCGACGCGGTGCTCGACCGCATCGAACTCCGGACGCGCGATCAGGGACGCATAACCGAAGATCCACAGGTCGTCGCGGCCGCCCCACTGCGCGACGCAACGTTGCAGCATCTCGGCGGCATCGCGGGCGGGCAGGGTCGGCATGGCTGCATAGGATGCCAGAGATGCCTTCACACCGGCGCCGGGATGAAACTCAGGTACTGTTGACCATGTAACTTGGTTACGTGACAATGGTCCGCGCCGACACGTCGAGAACGCTCGCTCGCCCCATGCCGTCCACCTTGAAACCCGCCGTCGCCGACGTGACCGAGCGCATCGTGCGCCGCAGTGCCGCCGGTCGCGGCACCTACCTCGAGCGCGTGGATCGGCTGGCCACACGCGCGCGCGGTGCCGATCGCTTGGGCTGCGCCAACGTGGCGCATGCATTCGCCGCGCTGCCGGGTGACCAGCGACTGCGCATCGTGGCCGAGCGGGCGCCCCACCTGGCCATCGTGACCGCCTACAACGACATGCTGTCGGCGCACCAGCCGTACGAGAGATTTCCGGCGCTGATCCGCGATACCGCACGCGAGCTCGGCGCCACTGCGCAGGTGGCCGGCGGCGTGCCGGCGATGTGCGACGGCGTCACCCAGGGCCAGCCCGGCATGGAGCTGAGCCTGTTCTCGCGCGACACCATCGCGATGGCCACCGCCATCGCGCTCAGCCACGACGTGTTCGACGGCGCGCTGCTGCTCGGCGTGTGCGACAAGATCGTGCCGGGCCTGCTGATCGGCGCCTTGCACTTCGGCCACCTGCCGTGCGTGTTCGTGCCGGCGGGGCCGATGGCCTCGGGCCTGTCGAACACCGAAAAATCCAAGGTGCGCGAGCAGCACGCGCAGGGCCTGGTCGGCCGCGACGCGCTGCTGCAGGCCGAGCAGGCGGCGTACCACGGCGCCGGTACCTGCACCTTCTACGGCACCGCCAACAGCAACCAGATGCTGCTCGAGGCGATGGGCCTGCACGTGCCCGGCGCCGCCTTCGTGCATCCGCACGACGCCTTGCGCGAGGCGCTGACGCGTGAATCGGTGCGCGCGCTGCTGGCCATCGTGCCGGGGCAGCGCCACCTGCCGATCGGCCGGCTGGTCGATGAACGCGTCATCGTCAACGCGATGGTCGCGCTGCTGGCCACCGGCGGCTCGACCAACCACCTGATCCACTGGGTCGCGGTGGCGCGTGCCGCCGGCATCACGATCGACTGGGACGACTTCTCCGACCTGTCGGCCGCTGTGCCGCTGCTGGCACGCGTGTACCCCAACGGCGCCGCCGACGTGAACCAGTTCCAGGCCGCCGGCGGCACCGGCTTCGTGCTGCGCGAACTGCTCGATGCCGGCTGCCTGCACCCCGACGTGTCGACGGTGGATACGCGCGGACTGCGTGCCTATACGCGCGAGCCGGCGCTCGAGCGGCGCGCGCTCGCCTGGCGCGACGCGCCGGCACAACCGCGTGATGCCGGCATCGTGCGCCGTGCCGCCGAGCCGTTCTCACCGACCGGCGGATTGCGCGTGCTGAACGGCAACCTCGGCCGCGCGGTGATCAAGGTGTCGGCGGTGCCCGAGGAGCGCCACGTCATCGAGGCGCCGGCGATCGTGTTCGACAGCCAGCAGGCATTGCTGTCGGCGTTTGCCGCGGGCCAGCTGGAGCGCGACTTCGTCGCCGTCGTGCGCTTCCAGGGTCCGCAGGCCAACGGCATGCCCGAGCTGCACAAGCTGACGCCGCCGCTCGCGGTGCTGCAGGGCAAGGGCTTTCGCGTCGCGCTGGTCACCGACGGCCGTATGAGCGGCGCCTCGGGCAAGGTGCCGGCCGCCATCCATGTGAGCCCAGAGGCGCTGGCCGGCGGCCCGCTCGGCAAGCTGCGCAGCGGCGACGTGGTGCGGCTCGATGCGCGCGTCGGCACCCTGCAGGCTCTGGTCGACACGGCTGAGTGGGCGACGCGCGAACCCGCGACGATCGACCCGCTGCAGGCCGACGACAACGGCCACGGGCTCGGCCGCGAGCTCTTCGCGGGGCTGCGGCGCAACGTGGTGAGCGCGGAGCAGGGCGCCTGCAGCTGGCTCTAGAACGAAGGAACGACGATGCACGACACCCTCGAACTCGCGGCGCACGGGCCCGTGATCCCGGTCATCGTGCTGCACAGGCTCGAACACGCCGTGCCGATGGCGCAGGCGCTCGTCGACGGCGGCGTACGCGTGCTCGAGATCACGCTGCGCACGCCGGTGGCGCTGCGCTGCATCGAGGCGATCGTGCGCGCCGTGCCGCAGGCGCTGGTGGGCGCCGGCACGATCCGCTCGGCCGACGATGCGCGCGCCGCGCGCGCCGCCGGCAGCGTGTTCGGCGTCAGCCCCGGCTACACCGCGGCGATCGGTGCGGCCTGTCGCGAGGCCGAGCTGCCGCTGCTGCCGGGCGTGTCGACTGCGAGCGAAGTGATGACGGCGCAGGCCGACGGCCTGTCGTTCCTCAAGTTCTTTCCGGCCGGTCCGGCCGGCGGCGTGCCGATGCTGAAGGCGCTGCACGGACCGTTCGCCGACGTGCGCTTCTGCCCCACCGGCGGCGTGACGCCGGAGACGGCGCTGCAGTACCTGGCTTTGCCCAACGTGCCGGTGTGTGGCGGCACCTGGCTGACGCCGGCCGATGCGATGGAGGCGGGCGACTGGTCGCGCATCACGCGGCTCGCGCAGGCGGCGGCGCGGCTGCGCAGCGGCGCCTGAACGCCGCAGGTCTCGTTCAGCGCTCGACCGGCACCATGTTCGCCATCGTCTGCGCGCTGGCGGCGGGTTCGCTGGCCAGGCCGGAGGCGACACCGGCGCGGTCGGCCGCCGTGCGGTTCTGCGACACCTTCCACTTGGCCTCGATCGCCACCACCTCGATCTCGATGCCGACGATGGCGCGCAGCATGGCCTCCAGGTAGTCGGCCGGCGCGTCGCTCGTCTGCCAAGGCTGCGCGCGTGGGCCTTCGTGCGTACGCGTCAGCCGATCGACCAGGCCGTGCAACCAGGCGGCATCGTCCACCGCCTTCAATACGCCGCGCGCGTGCACGACCGCGTAGTTCCAGGTCGGTACCACCTTGCCGGTGGCGGCCTTGGTCGGGTACCACGACGGCGACACGTAGGCCTGCGGTCCATGGAAGATGGCCAGCACGGTCTGGCCGGCCGACTCGCGCCACAGCGGATTGGCGCGCGCCACATGGCCGCGCAGGATGCCGTGCGGGCCGGCGTCGGCGTCGTACAGCAGTGGCAGGTGATCGGCCGTCGGCACGCCACCGGTCTGGTGGCACAGCGTGGCCAGCGGATGCGCGGCCATCAGCGCGCGGATCGCGGCTGAGTCGGCCTGCGCAAAGTGGGCGGGCTGGTACATGCGGCAGCCCCTACGCGTCGCGCTGGATCAGCTCGATCTTGTAGCCGTCGGGGTCGGTGATGAAGGCGATCACCGTGGTGCCGCCCTTCACCGGCCCGGGCTCGCGCGTGATCGCGCCGCCCAGCGCGGTGGCCTTGGCGCGCACCGCGGCGCAGGTGGCGGCGACGTCGGCCACGCCGATCGCGATATGGCCGAACGCGCTGCCGAGCTCGTAGTGGTCGACGCCGTAGTTGTAGGTGAGCTCGATCTCGGCATGCTCGGGGTTGTGGCCATAGCCGACGAAGGCGAGGTCGTACTTCTGGTCGGGCCGCTCGGTGGTGCGCAGCAGCTTCATGCCGAGCACCTGGGTGTAGAAGTCAATCGACCGTTGCAGCTGGCCGACGCGCAGCATCGTGTGCAGGACTCTCATGGGCGTGCTCGCTTGGCGCCGTCACTTCGCATCGAAGATCAAGCAGGTGGTGGTGGCGTGGGCGTAGAGTGTGCCATCGGCAGCGACGAGTCGCCCCTCGCTGGTGGCCACCCGGCCACCGAAGTGGACGATGCGGCCCACGGCCCGCACCAGCGGCACCCTGTCGGTCAGCGCCTTCACGTAGTTCACCTTCAGCTCGAGCGTCGTGTAGGCCTTGCCGGCCGGCAGCATCGTGTGCACCGCGCAACCCACGGCCGAGTCGAGCAGCGTGGCGATCCAGCCGCCGTGCACGGTGCCGAGCGGGTTGTAGTGCGCGTGCAGCGGCGCGCCCTGGAACTCGACGTGGCCGGCGTCGGCCTCCACCAGCTGGAAACCGAGCGTCCGTGCGATCGGTGCCCGCGGCAGCTCGCCGGCCAGCATGGCCTGGAACGCCTGCAGGCCGGTCTTGCCGGCGAACTGCTCGGGCCGGGCCACGCCATACGGGCCGGCGCGGGCGTCGAGTGCGGCGGCGCGCTCGCGCCAGCGGGTGAGGGTGTCGTCGGCAGTCGGCGGCGTCATCGTGCAAGACCTTATCAATTGCAGGTACAACAATTGTATTTACAATCATATCCATGATCCGCAAATCCACACTGCGCAGCGGCTCTTCCGCGGTCGCTGTCGCCGAGCCACGCGGCTGCACCAACCTCAAGCTGCGCCAGCTCACGCGTGCGGTCACCCGCCACTACGACGCGTACGTCGCGGCGACCGGGCTGAAGAACACCCAGTACTCGCTGCTGTCGCATGTGGTGCTGCTCGGGCCGATCGCGCCCGGCGAGTTGGCCGCGCGCATGAAGCTCGACGCATCGACCCTCACGCGCAACCTGCAGCCGCTGGTGGCGCAGGGCTGGCTCGAGGTCGGACCCGGCGCCGACGCGCGCAGTCGCATCGTCACCGCCACGCCGGCCGGACGCGACAAGCGCACCGAGGGGCAACGCGCCTGGAAGCAGGCGCAGCTGGCGCTCAATGCGCGGCTCGGAACGGGACGCGTGGCCACGCTGCATCAGCTGCTCGACGCCTGCCTGGACGATCTGGACGTCACCGAGGAGTCCGACGCATGAGTGCATCAATGGCCGCGCCGCGCCCGAGTCTCGCGCCCGCTTTCGTTGTCGTGCTGCTGGCCGCAGCCGGTACCTTCGCGCTGACGATGGGCGCACGCCAGTCGATGGGCCTCTTCCTCAACACCTTGAACACCCACACCGGGCTCGGGCTGGCCAGCATCAGCCTGGCCTTCGCCGTGGGCCAGCTCTGGTGGGGCCTGACGCAGCCGCTGGCCGGCATCGTGGCCGATCGGGTCGGCGCCGGCCGTGTGCTGCTGACCGGCCTGGTGCTGGTGGCGATCGGCACGGCACTGATCCCCTACATGACCAGCACGTGGGGCCTGATTCTCGCGATCGGCGTGCTGGCCGCCGGCGGCGCCGGCATGGCTGGCCCGGCGGTGTTGATGGCCGCGACCACGCGGTTGGTACCGGCGAACAAGCGCGGCATGGCGGCCGGTGTGGTCAACGCCGGCGGCTCGTTCGGCCAGTTCGTCTTCGCGCCGATCGCGCAGGGCATCACAGCGGCAGCCGGCTGGATGGTCGCATTGCAGAGCCTGGCCGCGATCACGCTGCTGGCGCTGCCGGCGGCCTGGGTGCTGCGCACGCGCGCAGCCGTCGCCAGCGCAGGTGGCGCGATCGCGGTGCCGCCGCGGCAAGGCCTGCGTGCGATGTTCGCGCAGGCGCTGGCCCTGCCGAGCTACCGGCTGCTGTGCGCCGGCTTCTTCGTCTGCGGCTTTCACGTCGCCTTCATCGCGACGCACCTGCCGGGCGTGGTCGCGGCGTGCCAGCTGCCGCCCGAAGTCGGCGCCTGGTCGCTGGCGGTGATCGGCCTGTTCAACATCATCGGCAGCCTGACCGTGGGCTGGGCGATCGGCTATCAGGGCGGGCGCTGGCGCATGAAGTCGCTGCTGTCGCTGATC
>JBGAMU010000024.1:0-45322 GCA_044222685.1 Burkholderiaceae bacterium | reverse complement strand
GAGCCGCCGATTCCGGCGCTGCAGCAGGCCGTCGATGCGGTGTTCGACGCGCGCATCGGTGATGTCTCGGGCCGTGGCCGGCTGGCCGCCGACATGCGCGAGATCTGGCTGATGCAGCCGCGCTTCGAGCGCCGCCAGGCCAACTCGGCCAGCGCGTTGGTGGCGCAACCGCGTTTCCGCGCGGCCTACGACTTTCTGCGATTGCGTGCCGACGCGCAGGAGATCGACGCCGAACTCGCCGAGTGGTGGGAAGACTATTCACTCGGTGACGCCGACGAGCGCGAGGCCCTGCTGCAGGTGGCGCGCGAGGCCGAGCGGGCGCGCCGCCACGGCGAGCCGGCGGCGAGCCATGCCAGAACGGCGGAGCCAGGCACCGGCGAAAGCGCGGGTGCGGGCGACGTGGCGCGCAAGCGGCGTCGGCGCCGCCGCAAGCCGGGTGGTGCCCGCCCGGCCGGCGAGGCGGCAGCGCCAGTGCCCGAGAGCTGAGACGGCCATGTCCGGCGAAACGGCCTTCGTCGGCATCGGTTCCAACCTGGACGACCCGCGCGCGCAGGTGCTGCGCGGCTTGCGTGCGCTCGAACGGTTGCCGCGCACCACGCTGATGCGGCGCTCGCCGCTGTACCGCAGCGCGCCGGTCGATGCCACCGGGCCGGACTTCGTCAACGCCGCGGCGATGCTGCGTACCGAGCTGGGTCCGCTGGAACTGCTCGCCGCACTGCAGGCCGTCGAGCAGCGCCACGGCCGCGTGCGCAGCGCCCGCCACGCCCCGCGTACGCTCGACCTGGATCTGCTGCTCTATGGTGGGCAGACGCTCGACGAGCCGACGCTTCAAGTGCCGCATCCCCGGTTGCACCAGCGCGCCTTCGTGCTGCGGCCGCTGCTCGACATCGATCCGTCGCTGCAGGCGCCGGTGCTGGGGCCACTGGCCGGGTGGCTCGAGGCGACGCGTGATCAGCGGCTGCAACGCATCGAGGACTCGTGAGATGGCCATGACCTTCAACACGTCGCTCGCGCTGACGATCGCCCTGCTCGCCGCGTCGAACGTCTTCATGACCTTCGCCTGGTACGGGCACCTGAAGCACCTGAACCAGCAGCCGTGGCTGCTGGCCGCGCTGGTCAGCTGGGGCATCGCGCTGTTCGAGTACCTGCTGCAGGTGCCGGCCAATCGCATCGGCTTTGCAAGCGGGTTGTCGCTCGCGCAGCTGAAGATCACGCAGGAAGTCATCACGTTGTCGGTTTTCGTGCCGTTTGCCGTGCTGTACATGCAGCAACCGCTCAAATGGGACTACCTGTGGGCGACACTGTGCCTCTGCGGGGCCGTCTACTTCATCTTCCGATCCTGATCCGCCGACCATGAAGCGTTTCCGCCACATCGCCGTCGAGGGGCCGATCGGAGCGGGCAAGAGCACGCTGGCGTCGCTGCTTGCGCCGCCGCTGGGGGCCGAGCTGCTGCTGGAGCGGCCGCACGAGAACCCGTTCCTGAAGGACTTCTACGTCGACGGAGGGCGCTACGCGTTCCAGACGCAGCTGTTCTTCCTGTTCCAGCGCATCGAGCAGTACCGCGCGCTGACCCAGCCGGGCATGTTCGCGCCGCTGGTGATCAGCGACTTCATGTTCGACAAGGATCGTCTGTTCGCGCGGCTCACGCTGTCGGACGAGGAGTTCCGCCTGTACTCGCAGATCCACGCGCAGATGGCGCCGCACATGCCGCAGCCCGATCTGGTGATCTGGCTCGACGGGCCGACCGTGGCATTGCGCGAGCGCATCCACCGGCGCGGCCGGCCGATGGAGCGCCGCATCGAGAGCGAGTACCTGCATGCGCTGGGCGAGGCGTATGGCGAGTACTTCGATGCGCACCCGGAGTTGCCGGTGCTGATGATTCACATCGATCGCTTCGATCCGCTGCGTCGCCCGGGCGACGTGCAGCGGCTGCTCGACCACATCGCGCGTTTCGCAGGCCCGCGCGAAAGCTGGGACAGCCCGCCTACAATCGCCGGCTGATCGAATGCGCGGTGCGGCTGCGAGGCATCGCGGACGGATCGGTCCAGGAGAACCAGGCGATGCTGTTCGGCAAGCTGCTGCCGCGGGAAGGCAACTTCTTCGAGATGTTCAACGAGCATGGACGGCTGATCGCCCAGGGTGCGCGTTCGTTCATGGGCCTGGTGGAGAACTACGCCGACGCCACGCTGCGCGAGAAGTACGCCGCCGAGGTCGACTCGGCCGAGCGCGCGGCCGACAAGATCACCGCCGAGGTCAGCCGCCAGCTGCACAAGACCTTCATCACGCCGATCGACCGCGAGCAGATCCACGGTCTGATCAACGCGCTCGACGACGTGCTCGACCTGCTGCAGGACTCCGCCGAGACGCTGTCGCTGTACGACGTGCGTGATCTCACCGAGGACGTGGTGCGCCTGGGCGACCTGTCGCACAAGTGCTGCGAGCGCGTGCAGCACGCGGTCAGCCTGCTGCCCAAGATCAGCGAGGCGGCGGTGGCCGAGGCGGCGCTGAAGACCTGCGAGGAGATCGATCGACTCGAGTCCGATGCCGACCGCGTGATGCGCTCGGCCATCTCGCGGCTCTTTCGCGACGAGAAGATCGACACGCGCGAGCTGATCAAGCTCAAGGCCGTCTACGAACACCTCGAGTCGATCACCGACCGCTGCGAGGACGTGGCCAACCTGATCGAGGGCATCGTCCTCGAGAACTCCTGAGTCGGCGGCGGCGCGACCGTGCAGACCGTCCAGATCGGGTTCTGGGTCGTCGCCATGCTGGTCATGCTGGCGATCGCGTTCGACTTCATGAACGGCTTTCACGACGCGGCGAACTCGATCGCCACCGTCGTCTCCACCGGCGTGCTCAAGCCGCATCAGGCGGTGGCCTTCGCCGCGGTGTTCAACTTCATCGCGATCCTGGTGTTCCAGCTCAAGGTGGCCGCCACCGTGGGCCGCGGCATCGTCGATCCCGGCGAGGTGGACCACTACGTGGTGTTCGGCGCCCTGGTCGGTGCGATCGTCTGGAACGTCATCACTTGGTGGTACGGCATCCCGTCGAGCTCGTCGCATGCGTTGATCGGCGGCATCGTCGGCGCGGTGATCGCCAAGGGCGGCGCCAGCAACCTGATCGGCGGCGGCGTGTTCAAGACCGTGGCCTTCATCTTCGTGTCGCCGCTGCTCGGTTTCCTGCTCGCTTCGCTGATGATGGTGCTGGTGGCCTGGATCTGTCGCCGCTCGTCGCCGCTGCGCGTCGACAACTGGTTCCGCCGCCTGCAGCTGGTGTCGGCCGGCCTGTACTCGCTGGGCCATGGCGGCAACGATGCGCAGAAGACCATCGGCATCATCTGGATGCTGCTGGTGGCCGCCGGCTACGTGGCCGCCACCGACAAGGCGCCGCCCAACTGGGTGATCTGGAGCTGTTATCTGGCCATCGCGCTGGGCACGCTGTTCGGCGGCTGGCGCATCGTGAAGACGATGGGCCAGCGCATCACCAAGCTGAAACCCGTGGGCGGCTTCTGTGCCGAGACGGGTGGGGCCATGACGCTGTTTCTCGCCTCCGCGCTCGGCATACCGGTGTCCACCACGCACACGATCACCGGCGCCATCGTCGGCGTCGGCTCGGTGCGCCACCCGTCGGCGGTGCGCTGGGGCGTGGCCGGCAACATCGTGTGGGCCTGGATCTTCACGATCCCGGCCTCGGCCTTCATGGCCGCGGTGGCCTACTGGATCAGCCTGAGCTTCCTGTAGGGTCGCCCGGCTCGACCGCGGCAGCGCGCGGTTGCTGCTGCCACTCGAAGAAGCGCTGGCCGGTGAAGGCGATCGTGCCGATCAGCACACCGCCGCCCAGCATCAGCGCCGCGATCGCACCCAGCACCGGCCACCAGCGGGTGCCGTGCGGCGGTCGCCCGGGGTTGTAGCGGGCATCCCAGCGTTCGTCCGGTGTCAGGCCGCTCACGATGGCCGACAGCATGCCGATCGTCAGCATCACACCGAGCAGCGGAATCAGCAGCGTCGCCGGCGCGTCGTCCTGGCCGAAGGTGCGCATGCGCCAGACGCCGTACAGGCCGAGCGCGGTCGGCAGCGGGTGCAGCCAGGCCACCGCGTCGCGCCAGCCGTGCAGGTACAAGCGCTGTGCGCCGAATGCACCGCCGACCACGGCAAGCCAGGTCGCCACCGACTTGGAGCGATAGCCGCTCATGGCAGGTCGCCCGGCACACGGGGTCGGATCAGCAGGGCAGGCATCGTGTCGGGGCCGCAACCGGTGGGACGCATATAATGCCCGGCTTTGGCGCCGGTCCGACACCAAGCGGGCACGTATCTAACGAGCGCCATGCGTGATGGCCCACAGGCCATCGACCCGATTGACCGAGCCGGAGGTGTCTCCCGGCGTTGGCGATCACGAACTGACGGACGACAATCAATCATGGTCGTGATTCGACTGGCTCGCGGCGGCGCCAACAAGCGGCCCTTCTACAACATCGTGGTGTCGGACTCGCGCTCGCGGCGCGACGGCAACTTCATCGAGCGGCTCGGTTTCTACAACCCGATGGCCGCTGGCGGCGAGCAGCCGCTGCGCCTGGCGCTGGATCGCGTCAACTACTGGGCCGGCGTCGGCGCGCAGCTGTCGCCCACCGTCAAGCGGCTGGTCGGACAGGCCCAGGCGCAGACGGCGGCTCCCGCCGCCTGACGGCACGGCCGCGCTCGGCCCGACGTCGAGCGTACATGTCGTGAATCCGGTCGTGGCTCCAGCGCCGGCCGCTGTGGCGTGGCCCGACGACGCGGTCGAGGTCGGTCGCGTGCTCGGGGCGTGGGGCGTCAAGGGCTGGGTCAGGGTGCAGCCTTACGCCGAGCAGCCGAACGTGCTGCTGCACTCGCGTCAATGGTTGCTCGATGCCGGCGAGGCGTCACCGACGGCAATCGTGCGCCGGCAGGTGGTCGACGTCAGCGCGGCCAAGTCGCATGGCGAAGGCATCGTGGCCAGCCTGGCGCAGTGCGTCGACCGCACGGCTGCCGAGGCCCTGCGCGGCGCCCGCATCTTCGTGTCGCGCAACGCATTTCCGGCCGCCGAGGTCGACGAGTACTACTGGGTCGACCTGATCGGCACCCGCGTGATCAACCGGCAGGGCGAGGTGCTCGGCACCGTGCGGGAACTGCTCGACACCGGCGCGCACAGCGTGCTGGTCGTGGCCGCCGATGCGAGCGCCAAGGCGGCGGCCGAGCGGCTGATTCCGTTCGTCGCGGCGTACGTCGACCAGGTCGACCTGGCGGCACGCCGCATCGTCGTCGACTGGGGCCTCGACTACTAGTCCGGCTGGCAAGCAGATGCGCTTCGACGTCATCACTCTGTTTCCCGAACTGTTCAAGCCGCACCTCGAAGTCGGGGTGACGCGACGCGCCTTCGATGGCGGTGGCATCGACGTTCGACTATGGCCGCTGCGCGACCATGCCAGCGACGCCTATCGCCGTGTCGACGATCGTCCGTTCGGTGGCGGCCCGGGCATGGTGATGCTGGCCGAGCCGCTGCAACGCGCACTGGCCGCCGTGCGGCAGGATCGCGCCGCGGCGGCCCCGCTGGTCCACTTCACGCCCACCGGCCGGCGCCTGGACCAGACGCTGGTGCGTGAGTTCGCCGCAGGCGACGGCGCCGTGCTGCTGTGCGGGCGCTACGAGGGTGTCGACCAGCGTTTTCTCGACGCCCATGTCGACCTCGAGATCAGCCTCGGCGACTTCGTGCTGTCGGGCGGCGAACTGCCGGCGCTGGCCCTGCTCGACGCGGTGGCCCGCCTGCAACCCGGCGTGCTGACCGAAGCGTCGCACCGGCAGGACAGCTTCTCGGACGGCCTGCTCGAAGGCCCGCAGTACAGCCGACCCGAGCAACTGCCCAGCCCGCACGGGCCGGTGGCGGTGCCGCCGGTGCTGCTGTCGGGCCACCATGGCGACATCGCGCGCTGGCGGCGCGAGCAGGCGGTGCTGCTGACGGCGCGCCGCCGTCCGGATCTGATCGAGGCCGCCCGCCGCCAGCACTTGCTCACGGTCGAGGACGAGCAGATGCTCAGGGCCGCCGGGCTATAATCTTCGACTTTTCGATCCTCTACCGGGCGGGCTCTCGCAAGCTCACGGCGCCGGCACGATCGCCCCGGAGAAACCAGTGGACCTGATCCGTACCCTCGAGCAGGAAGAAATCGCCCGGCTCGGCAAGAACATCCCGGCCTTCGCGGCCGGCGACACCGTGATCGTCAACGTCAACGTCGTCGAAGGCACCCGCAAGCGCGTGCAGGCCTACGAAGGCGTGGTGATCGCCAAGCGCAACCGGGGGCTGAACTCCAGCTTCATCGTGCGCAAGATCTCCAGCGGCGAAGGCGTCGAGCGCACGTTCCAGACCTACAGCCCGCTGATCGCGTCGGTCGAGGTCAAGCGCCGCGGCGACGTGCGCCGCGCCAAGCTGTACTTCCTGCGCGAGCGCTCGGGCAAGTCGGCGCGCATCAAAGAGAAGCTGGCCTGAGCAGCGGTCGCGGCCGCGCATCGCCGACGGCCGCCTCCGCCTTCCGCACACAGCCGACATGGCCGATCGGCCGCCGCGCATCTTCGATCCGCACCAGGTACCGGTCGTCGGCACCGACGACCATCTGCCGGCCCTGCCGCACGAGCGCCTGACGCCACAGTCGTTGCGTGAGCGCTTCGCCGATCCGCGGGAGTGGACGCCGGAGTTCACCGGCGACGGCCGGCTGATCCGCGACGTCGAGCCGACCGATGCCTCGGTGCTGATCCCGGTGGTCGCGCGCGATGACGGGCCGCGCATCCTGCTGACCCGGCGCACGGCGCACCTGCGCGACCACGCCGGCCAGATCAGCTTTCCCGGCGGCCGGGCGGAAGCCCACGACGACAGCGCGGTGCACACCGCGCTGCGCGAGACCGAAGAGGAAGTCGGCCTGGCGCGCGAGCACGTGCAGGTGCTCGGCCAGCTCAACCCCTACACCACCGTGACCAGCTACCGCGTGACGCCGGTGGTCGCGCTGGTGCAGCCCGGCTTCACGCTCGCGCTCGACGCCTTCGAGGTCGAAGAAGCCTTCGAGGTGCCGCTGAGCTTCCTGATGACACCGGCCCATCACCGACGCCATGCGCTGCAATGGCAGGGCGGGTTGCGCCAGTTCCTGTCGATGCCCTGGCAGGGGCACGACGCCGGCGGCCAGCCGCGCGAGTACTTCATCTGGGGCGCCACCGCGGCGATGCTGCGCAACCTGTACTGGTTCCTGCGCTGAGACAGGCCGCGCCGACGGCTCGTTATCATGCGTGAGCCTTCGGAGGTCACGGCTTGAGTTTCTTCGCGGTTCTGTTCGCTCTGGTGATCGAGCAGTTGCGGCCGCTGCCGCGCGACAACTGGGTGCACGACAACCTGATCTCGTGGGTCGGCTGGACCGGTCGCCACTTCGACGCCGGCCGCGAGCACCACGCCTGGGTCGTGTGGTGCGTGTCGGTGCTGACGCCGACGCTGGCGGCCGCGCTGGTGTACCTCGCGCTGGCCTGGCAGCTGCCGGCGGCGGGTCTGGTGTTCGACATCGCCGTGCTCTATCTGACGCTGGGGTTTCGCCAGTTCAGCCATTTCTTCACCGACATCCGCAAGTCGCTCGACGAAGGCGACGAGCTGACCGCGCGCCGTCGCCTGGCCGAGTGGTGCCATCTCGACGCGAGCGAGCTGCCGCGCGTGGAGTTCCTGCGCCACGTGATCGAGCATTCGCTGCTGGCCGCGCATCGCCACGTCTTCGGCGTCTTCTTCTGGTTCGTGGTGCTGTCCACGCTCGGGCTCGGGCCGGCCGGCGCGGTGCTCTACCGCATGGCCGAGTTCACCGGCCGCTACTGGACGTTCAAGAGCCGCGCGCTCGGCGTGCCGGCCAACGACCGGCTGATGCAGATCTCGCAGCGCCTGTTCGGCTGGATCGACCACCTGCCGGCGCGCCTGACCGCGTTCGGTTTCGCCGTCGTCGGCAATTTCGAGGAAGCCATCAACGGCTGGCGGCGCGATGCCGGGCTCTGGCGCCACGACAACGAAGGCGTCATCCTCGCCGCGGCAGCCGGCGCCGTGGGCGTTCAGCTCGGCGGCGCGGCCGCACCGGGCGTGACGCCGGACCGCTCGAAGACCTTCGAGTCCGGCGCCACGCTCGAAGCGGCCGGTTCGTCCGGCTCCACCGCCGGCGTGGCACCGCAGGTCGGTCACCTCGACAGCGTGGTCGGCCTGGTCTGGCGCTCGGTGGTGCTGTGGATGTTGCTGCTCGCCCTGCTGACGCTGGCCAACCTGATCGGTTAGCTCTTCGCTCCAGACGATCAGTAGCGCACGGCCGACAACTCGGCGTAGAGCTCTTCGTAGATGCGATAACGCGACGGCGAGATGGTGCCCGAGTCGACCGCGCCGCGCACCGCGCACTCGGGCTCCTGGCGATGCGTGCAGTTGGTGAACCGGCACGACGCGGTGTGCGGCGCCAGGTCGGGCATCAGGGTGGCCAGCTGCTCGGCGCGCACCTGGTGCAGGCCGTATTCCTGGAAGCCGGGCGAGTCGATCAGCGCGGCGCTGCGTTGTGAATCGAGCCAGTACCAGGTGGTGGTGGTGGTCGTGTGCCGGCCGGTGTTGAGTGCGGTCGATATCTCGCCCACCTGGGCCTGCGCGTCGGGCACCATCAGGTTGACCAGCGTGCTCTTGCCCATGCCGCTCGGGCCCAGCAACAGCGTCGTGCGGCCGGCGAGCAGCGGCGCCAGCACGGCGCGCGCGCCGTCGCGGTCACCCTTGAGCGATACCTCGTGCAGCGCGATGCCCATGCGTCGGTACGGTGCGAGCCGGGCGCGCGCGGCATCCGCCGTCGGCAGGTCGGCCTTGTTCAGCACGATGCAGGCGTCGATGCCGGACACCTCGGCCGCGATCAGCGCACGAGCGAGCTGCGACTCGGCATACATCGGCTCGACCGCCAGCAGGATCAGCAACTGGTCGAGATTGGCCGCGAAGGTCTTGGTGCGCCAGCGGTCCTGCCGATACAGCGAGTTGCGGCGCGGCTCCACCGCGTCGATCACGCCTTCGTCGCCGGTCAGCTGCCACTGCACCCGGTCGCCGACCACGCAATCGACCTTCTTGCCGCGCCGGTGGCACAACGTGCGCAGGCCGTCGTCCGACTCCACGATGAAATGCCGGCCATGCGCGCCGACCACACCCCCGCGGCGTGTCGTCACGATTCAGTGGTCATCGTCGAGCAGCGCATCGGTCAGTGCCGCGCAGATGAAGTCGTTGATCGTGATGCCGCCGGCCGAGTGTGTCTGCCAGCGCACGCGGCAGTGGCCGTAGCCGAGCTGCAGGTCGGGGTGGTGGTCCTCGCGATGGGCGATCTGCGCCAGCGCATTGACGAACACCATCGTGCGGTGGAAGTCGGGGAAGGGGAATTCGCGCTCCAATGCGGCGTCGACGACCGACCATCGGCTGACGGCCTGCAGCTGGGCCGACAGCGCCTGCGCATCGAGTCGCGCCGACTGCGGCAGCGCGCCGCAATGCATCTGTCGCAGCTCGGCCGCCGACTTCGCGTTCATGCCGGGGCCAGCTTGAGCGCGGCCAGCCGCTCGCCGGCCGGCGGGTGCGAGTAGTAGAAGCGCACGTACACCGGATCGGGCGTCAGCGTGGCCGCGTTGTCCTCGTGCAGCTTGATCAACGCGCTGGCCAGGTCGGCGCCACTGGCCTGGGCACAGGCATAGGCATCGGCCTCGAACTCGTGCCGGCGCGACAGCAGCGAGCCGATCGGCGCGACGAAGAAGCCGAACACCGGCAGCACCAGCGCGAACAGCAGCAGCGCCAGCGCGTCGTTGGGAGCGGCCAGGTTGGGTTGCACGCCGAGCGCGGTGTAGAACCAGCTGCGCGAGGCCAGCCAGCCCAGCAGCGCCAGCCCGGCCAGGCTGAGCGCGAACATCGCGACGATGCGCTTGAGCACGTGGCGATGCTTGAAGTGGCCGAGTTCGTGCGCCAGCACCGCCTCGACCTCGGCCGGCGTCAGCCGCGACAGCAGCGTGTCGAAGAACACCACGCGCTTGGCGGCGCCCAGGCCGGTGAAGTAGGCGTTGCCGTGCGCCGAGCGGCGACTGCCGTCCATGACGAACAAGCCCTTGGCAGCGAAGCCGCAGCGCTGCATCAGCGCCTGCACGCGGCTCTTCAGCGCCTCGTCGGCGAGCGGCTCGAAGGTGTTGAAAAGCGGCGCGATGACGGTCGGATAGATCACCAGGATCAGCAGGTTGAACGACGTCCACGCGAACCAGGCCCACAACCACCACCAGGTTCCGGCGACCGACATGATCCACAGCACCAGGGCAGCCAGCGGCAGCCCGATCAGCGCACCGACCAGTGTGCTCTTGCCGATGTCGGCCAGCCAGAGGCGGAAGGTCATGCGATTGAAGCCGAAGCGCTGCTCGATGCGAAAGCTGCTCCACCATTCGAACGGCAGGTCGAGCACGCCGCTGACGAAGGCGAACGCGGCCAGCAACGCAAGCTGATACGCGAGCGCGCCGAAACGCGGCTCGACCACGTCGCGCACGGCAACGTTCAGCGCATCGAGCCCGCCGAGCAGCGTCCAGCCGAGCACGATGGCGGCCGCGACCGCGTTGACCAGCATGCCGAAGCGGCCCTTGGCCACGGTGTAGTCGGCAGCCTTGCGATGCGCGTCGAGCGACACCCGTTGTGCAAAGGCGGCCGGCACCGCATCGCGATGCTGCACCACGTGGCGCAGTTGCCGCGTCGACAGCCAGAACTTGACGGCAAGCGCCGCCAGCAGCGTGGCCGCGAACAGCAGGGTCAGCGGATGGATCGCCATGGCGCGCAGTGTAGGGCTGCCACAATGCCGCCATGAACACCGAGACGCAAGCCCCTGAAGCCGCGCTGCCCGTGCACGAGCAGAACCTGGTCTGGATCGACCTCGAGATGACGGGCCTGTCGCCGGAGCGTGACCGCATCATCGAGGTGGCCGTCGTCGTCACCGACGCGCAACTCGGGGTGCGCGTCGAAGGGCCGGTGTTCGCGATCCACCAGAGCGACGCCGCGCTCGACGCGATGGACGCGTGGAACAAGAGCACGCACGGCAAGAGCGGTCTGATCGAGCGCGTGCGGGCCTCCACGGTCGACGAGGCCAGTGCCGAGGCGGCGCTGATCGAGTGGCTGCGCCGCCACGTGCCGGCCGGCAAGAGCCCGATGTGCGGCAACACCATCTGCCAGGACCGGCGCTTTCTCGCCAACTACATGCCGAAGCTGGAGTCGTTCTTCCACTACCGCAACCTCGATGTCAGCACGCTCAAGGAACTGGCGCGGCGCTGGAAGCCGGCGCTGCTCGACGGCGTGAAGAAGGCGCAGGCGCACACCGCGCTGGCCGACGTGCACGAGTCGATCGACGAGCTGGTGTACTACCGCGCCCACTTTCTCAACGTCTGACCGGCTGGCCTGCGCGCCGCGGCTCGGCCGCGGCCCCATCGCGGCGGGCCCGCCAGGCGGACAGCAGCGCCCGCACTTCGGCGTCGGGCCGCGCCGGCAGCTTGCGGTACTGCGATCCATCGCTCTTGCGGGTCAGCAAGCGGTCGTTGATCAGCTCGCGTCGCAGCGTGACATGGTCGCCCCAGGTGTGCCAGGCCTTCAGCACCTGATTGACCTCGCGTTCGGTGTAGACGCGGCGGCCGTCGAACTGCATCCACAGCACCCACATCGCCAGACGCTGCACCGAGTACTTGCGTGGCCAGCGCAGCAGGCGGCCCGACTCGTCGAACTGCGACAGCGCCTTGCGCGCGTTGTCGCTCAGCGTCGGCGCCGCCGGTGTCGGCTGCGCAGGCGGGTGCCGCGTGCTCTCGGATCGGGCGCGCAGCGTCTGCAGATTGCGCTGGCCCGCGGCGCGGGCGATGAGATTCAGCAGCGCCTGGTGCGAGGGCAGGGCACCGTGCGTCTGCTGATGTTCGGTCAACGTGCGCGACAGCGCGCGGGCAAAGGCCGACAGGTCGGGCACGGCCAGGGCAATGGCGAGACGGGTCATCGAAGTCTCCTTCGTCGTCCGCGCACGATCCGTACGACCCGGCCAGGGGCCTGCGGGGGCTGCCGACTTGCCGCGATGGATCGCGCGCATTCGATGGATCCCGGCAAGCGAGACGCAAAGGGCAGGTTCAGCTCGCGACTGCGAATCGCGCGGCAACGCCTGGGTGAACTGCCGACCGGCGCGCAGTGTAGCGCCGCTCGGCCTGCAGCCGCTAGACGGCGAGCAGCTCGACCTCGAACACCAGCGTCGCGTTCGGCGGAATCACGCCGCCGGCGCCGCGCGCGCCATAACCGAGCTGTGGCGGGATTTGCAGCACGCGGGTGCCGCCGACGCGCATGCCCTGCACGCCTTCGTCCCAGCCGCCGATCACCTGCCCGGCGCCGAGCGCGAAGCGGAACGGGTCGTTGCGGTCCTTGCTGGAGTCGAACTTGCGGCCGCGTCCGTTGGCCGCCGACGGGTCGTGCAGCCAGCCGGTGTAGTGCACGGTGACCTGCTGGCCGGCGCGTGCCGTCTCGCCGCCGCCGGCCACGGTGTCGTCGTACTGCAGTCCGCTGGAGGTGGTTTGCATGATGTCTCTCGGGCTTTTCGGTATCAGGTCGGCGTCATGATACCCATCGCGCCGCCCAGGCCCGCGCGGCAGCGGCCAGCCACTCCGACACCGACAGGGCCTCGATGCGCGGCAGGTCGAGCACGCGCGCCGCCTGCTGCAGGGCCGCCGTCGGCGAGCTCACGTCGAGCGGTGTGGCGCCGTTCTGCTTGGACAGCTTGTGGCCATTGATGCCCATCACCAGCGGCGCATGCAGGTATTCGGGCGACGGCAGGCCGAGCAGCCGCTGCAGGTGGATCTGCCGTGGCGTGTTGTCGGCGAGGTCCTCGCCGCGCACGATGTGGGTGACGCCCTGGTGCGCGTCGTCGACCACCACGGCCAGCTGGTAGGCAAACAAGCCGTCGGCACGCTTCAGCACGAAGTCGCCGACCTCGCGCGTCACGTTCTGCCATTGGCGGCCGAGCCGGCGGTCGATCCAGCGGATCGAGACGTCCTCGTTGCCGAGCGAGGTGAGCACGCGGATCGCGCGCGCCGGTTTGCCGCCCAGGCCGTGGCGGCAGGTGCCGGGATAGACCCGTTCGTCATGCCGCTCCTGCAGAAAACCGAGCGTGATCAGCACCTCCTCGACCTCGCGCCGGCTGCAGCCGCACGGATAGACGAGCTCGGCGGCCGCCAGCTGCGCGAGTGCGTCCTCATAGGCCGGCAGCCGGGTCGACTGGTACAGCGGCGCCTCGTCGCCGATCAGCCCGCAGATGGCCAGCTGGCCGAGGATGATCTCGTCGGCTCCGAAGTCGATGCGCGGCGTGTCGAGGTCTTCGATGCGCACCAGCCAGCGGCCATCGTGCGCTCGCGCGTCGAGCCAGCTCGCCAACGCGGCGACCAGCGAACCCTCGTGCAAGGGTCCCGTCGGCGAGGGTGCGAAGCGGCCGGTGTACGCGGGCATCGGCGTCAGTCCACGTCGCCGGGCAGGCCGAGATGGCGCTCGAGCAGCGCGTGGCGCGTGGTCGGGCTGTCCAGCTGCTGCAGCCACCATTGCAGCGCGAGCCCCTGCGGGGCACGGCGGGCCTTGGTCTGCGGTGCGGCGCGCCAGGCGTAATAGAAGCGGGCACGATGCGGCTCGCGCTGCAGCCGCTTGACGACGAGGCAGCCGCGCCGAATGTGGTCGCGCGCCAGCGGTTCGGGCACGAAGCCGCAGCCCAGGCAACGCACCTGCGCCTCGATCTTGGCCTGCACCGAGGCGACGGTCAGCACGTCCTGCCCGTGCAGCAGGTTGTAGGTGGCCGGCGACAGGCGCTGCGCCGAGTCGGCCACCGCCACCGCGCGGTGGCGCAGCAATACCTCGTCGGCGATCGGCTCCTCGTGCGCGGCCAGCGGATGGTGAGGCGCGACCGCGAAGACGAACTCGATCTCGCCGAGCGGGCGCGTCTCGATGTCCTTGTCGGTGCCCGCGCCGGCATGCGTGACGCCGATCGCCAGGTCGGCCTGGCCGGTGACCAGCGCCTCCCACAAGCCGGTGAGGATCTCGGTGCGCAGCCGCAGCCGCGTACCGGTGGGCGCTCCGCCGTCGGTGCGCTGGGCGTAGAAACCCTCGACCAGCTCGAACAGCGTGACCCGCGAGACCACGCCATCGACGGCCACCGTGAGCTGGGTTTCCCAACCGGTGGCCACCCGATGCACGCGGTTGGCCAGCAGGTCGATCTCGCCGAGCAGGTGGCGCCCCTGCTCGAGCAGCTCGTGGCCGGCCGCGGTGAGCTTGGCCTGCCGCGAGCGGCGGTCGAACAGCAGCACGTCCAGTGCGTCCTCGAGCTGGCGCACGCTGTAGGTCAGCGCCGAAGGCACCTTGCCCAGCTCGCGCGCGGCGGCGGCGAAACTGCCGCTGCGGGCGATGGTGTCCATCATCGCGAGGGCTTCGGGCGTCAGCGCGTTGCGTCGGGGGGCGCTCATGTCGGTGGCGCCGGGCCGTCCCAAGACACCGACACGCCCCTCGGGGGCCGCGAGCGAAGCGAGCTGGGGGCAGTCATATCAGGTCTTCATCATATTTGAACGTGGGCTTCAAGCCGATATCGCCCAACGCCCGCTTACCGGTTCTACAGTCGGGAGACGAATTGCCTGGAGAGCCGTCGATGATCACGTTGCGCCGCGCCGAGGACCGTGGATATGCCGACCATGGCTGGCTGAAGAGCTACCACAGCTTCTCCTTCGCTGACTACTACGACCCCGCGCACATGGGATTCGGCAACCTGCGCGTGATCAACGAGGACCGTATCGCACCGGGCACCGGCTTCGGCACTCACGGACACCGCGACATGGAGATCGTGAGCTACGTGCTCGATGGCGCGCTCGCTCACCGCGACAACATGGGCAACGGCACCTCCATCGTGCCCGGCGAGGTGCAGCGCATGAGCGCGGGCCGCGGCGTGATGCACAGCGAGTACAACCACGCGCCCGACGGCCAGACGCACTTCCTGCAGATCTGGCTGCTGCCGCGCGAGCGGGGCATCGACCCCGGCTACGAGCAGAAGGCCTTCGACGATGCAGCCAAGCGCGGCCGCCTGCGCCTGGTGGCGTCGGAGGACGGCCGCGAGGGCTCCGTCACACTGCATGCGGACGCGGCGCTGTATGCCGGCCTGTTCGATGCGGCCGAGTCGGCCGAGCTGCCGCTCGTACCCGGGCGCCTGTCGTACGTGCATCTCGTGCGGGGTGCGCTGCAGGTCAACGGCCATGCACTGCAGGCGGGCGACGCGGCGATGCTCGAGAAAGAGTCGCGAGTGCAGCTGAGCGACGGCCGCGCCGCCGAGGTGCTGGTGTTCGACCTCGCGCCGTAACGCGCAGCCGTTGGCTCAGGGCACCAGGCCGACGAATGGACGCACCGCGGCCATCGTCGCGGCGGGGTCCTCCTCCTGTGGCACGTGGCCCAGCGTGTCGAACACCACCACCTTCGCAGTCGGCATGTCGGCCTGAAACAGCCGCGCGGTCGCCGGCGGGATCAAACGGTCGCGGCCGCCCCACAGCACGAGCACCGGCATCTTCAACGCCCGGATGCGCTGACGGTTGTCGCCCAACGACTCGCTGTCGACCTGCATCGCCTGGAGGCGTTGCACCAGCGCACGTCGGTTGCCTTCGCGCAGCGTCAATTCGAAGTAGCGGTCGACCAATGCAGACGTGACCTTCGACGGATCGCCATAGACGTCGCGCACGCTCGATTCGACCACGCCGCGTGGCAGCAGCCACTCGGTCAGGCGGTTCAGCACCGGCACGCGCGCCAGCTGGAAGCCGATCGGCACCGACTGCGGCTCGAACGGATAACCCGCCGCGTCGACGAGGATCAGCCGCTCCACGCGCTGCGGCGCCAGCGAGGCGACGCGCCAGGCCACCTCGCCGCCGAGCGAGTTGCCGCCCAGCACGGCGCGTGGCACACCGAGCGCGTCCAGCAGGTCGAGCACGAAGCGCGCATAGTCGTCACCGCGATAGGTGCTCTGCGCATAGCGGCCGCTGAACGGGCCGGTCAGCCCGAAGGCCGGCAGGTCGAAGGTGATCACGCGGCGCTGTGCGCGCAGCGCCGCCGACCAGCCCTGCCAGGTGTGCAGGCTGGCCGACGTGCCGTGGATCAGCACGATCGGCAACGGATCGCCGCGCGGCCCTTCGTCGCGCACGTGCACCAGCTGGCCGTGCAGGTCGATGAAGTCCGATGGCGGCGGCGCCCAGCGCGCCACCAGGCCCTGCACCGGCAGGTCAGGCGCGCGCGACAGCGCCAACGCCAGCGCCGAGGCCATCAACAACGCGCCGACGACGCGCAGCAGCCAGCGGCTCACGTTGTTGCCGCGTGCGGCACGGGCTGCAAGTGCGGGTCGAGCCGACCGCGATCGTCGAACACCACGCAGCTGCCGCGCCAGCCGGGCGCGGCGCCGCGGGTGTCGTCGAAGTAGCGCAGGATGCCGCCCTCGAGCTGCCAGGCGCGCAAGCCGGCCTCGCGCAGCACCAGCGCCGCCTTCTCGCAGCGGATGCCGCCGGTGCAGAAGCTCACCACCGCTCTGTCACGCAGCGCATCGGCATGGCGCGCCACCGCCTGTGGGAATTCGCTGAAGCGGCCGAGCCGCCAGTCCATCGCGCCGTCGAACGTGCCGGCATCGACCTCGAACGCATTGCGGGTGTCGAGCAGCGCGAGCTCGCGGCCTTCGTCGTCGCAGCCCTGGCGCAGCCAGCGCACCAGCGTGTCGCTGGTGACGGCGGGCGCGCGCTCGGCGTGCGGCGCGATCGCCGGCCGGTTCATGCGGATGATCTCGGCCTTGACCTTGACCCGCAGGTGCCTGAACGGCATCTGCGCACTGCTGCTGCGCTTGACGTCGATGCCGGCCAGGCGCGCATCGTCGGCCAGTTGCCGCAGCCAGTCGTCGGCCGCGGCCGGCGCGCCGGCGACGTTGAAGTTGATGCCCTCGGTGGCGAGCAGGATCGTGCCCTTGATGCCGAGCGCAGCGGCCGCACCGAACATGCGTTCGCGCACGCTCGCCGGATCGTCCAGCCGCACGAATCGGTAGCCGGCGAGATGGAGCACCTGCGACATGCTTGAATTGTAGAAGCGCCGCGTCGGCCCCTCTCTACAATGATCCGGATGAGCTTCGTCCACCTGCGCGCGCACACCGAGTACTCGGTCGTCGACGGCACGTTGCGCATCGACGATGCGGTGCAGGCCGCGCGCAGCGACCAGCAGCCGGCGCTGGCCATCACCGACCTCGGCAACCTGTTCGGCGCGGTCAAGTTCTACAAGGCCTGCCGCGCTGCGGGTGTGAAGCCGATCATCGGCGTCGACCTGTGGATGGAGCCGCCGGCCGGCTCCGCCGACAAGCAGGCGGCGCGATTGCTGGTGCTGGCCTGCGACGGCGGCGGCTACCACAACCTGTGCGAGTTGTTGTCGAAGGCATGGACGGCCAACGTGCAGCGCGCGCAGGCCTGGGTCAAATGGGACTGGCTGGCCGAGCACGCGGGCGGCCTGATCGCACTGTCGGGCGCCGACACGGGCGCGGTCGGCGCCGCGCTGCTGGGCGACCGGCCGCGCGCGGCAGCGCTGGCGCAACGGCTGGCGGCGATCTTTCCCGGGCGCTTCTATATCGAGCTGCAGCGCGCCGGCGCACCGACGCACGAGGTGCACGTGCGGCTGGCGGTGGCGCTGGCGGCCGAATTGAAGCTGCCGGTGGTGGCCACGCATCCGGTGCAGTTCCACACGCCGGACGACTTCGATGCGCATGAAGCCCGCGTGTGCGTCGCCGACGGCGAGACGCTGGCCAACCCGCGGCGCATCAAGCGCTTCACGCGCGAGCAGTACTTCAAGACGCAGCAGCAGATGGCCGCGCTGTTCGCCGACGTGCCCAGCGCGCTGGCCAACAGCGTGCGCATCGCGCAGCGCTGCAACCTGCAGCTCAATCTCGGCGTGCCGCGGCTGCCGGACTTTCCCACGCCGGACGGCAGCCCGCTCGACGAGTACTTCCGTGCGTCGAGCTTCGCCGGTCTCGAGCAGCGGCTGGCCGCGCTGTACCCCGACGCCGCGCGGCGCAACGCCAACCGGCCGCGCTACGAGGAGCGGCTGGTCTACGAGATCGAGACCATCCGCAAGATGGGTTTCGCGGGCTACTTCCTGATCGTGGCCGACTTCATCAACTGGGCACGGCGCAACGGTTGTCCGGTGGGTCCGGGCCGCGGCTCGGGTGCCGGCTCGCTGGTGGCGTATTCGCTCGGCATCACCGATCTCGACCCGCTGCACTACCAACTGCTGTTCGAGCGCTTCCTGAATCCCGAGCGCGTGTCGATGCCCGACTTCGACATCGATTTCTGCCAGGCCAACCGCGAGCGCGTGATCGACTACGTGAAGGACCGCTACGGCCGCGATGCGGTGAGCCAGATCGCCACCTTCGGCACCATGGCCGCCAAGGCGGCGTTGCGCGACGTCGGTCGCGTGCTGGGCATGGGCTACGGCCATGTCGACTCGATCGCCAAGCTGATCCCGGCGCCGCCGGGCAAGACGGTGACGCTGGCCAAGCTGCCCGAATCGCCCGACCCCGGGATCATCTACGCGCGCAAGGAGGCGCCCGAGCTCGAGCAGCGCGAAGCCGCCGAGGAAGAGGTGGCCGAGCTGCTTGCGCTGGCCTCGCGTGTCGAGGGCCTGGTGCGCAACATCGGCATGCACGCCGGCGGCGTGCTGATCGCGCCCGGCAAGATCACCGACTTCTGTCCGCTGTACCAGCAACCGGGCAGCGAGTCGGCGATCAGCCAGTTCGACAAGGACGACGTCGAGGCGATCGGCCTGGTCAAGTTCGACTTCCTCGGCCTGGCCACGCTGACGATCCTGGAGCTCGCCAAGGAGATGATCGTCGCGCGCCATCCGCAGCACGCCGACTTCAGCTTCGAGCGGCTGGCACTCGACGATGCGGCCGTCTACCGGCTCTTCAGCGCGGGGCAGACCGAAGCGGTGTTCCAGTTCGAATCACGCGGCATGCAGGGCATGCTCCGCGACGCACGCCCGAGCCGGCTGGAGGACCTGATCGCGCTGAACGCGATGTTCCGCCCGGGCCCGATGGAGAACATCCCGAGCTTCTGCGCGCGCAAGCACGGCCGCGAGCCGGTGAGCTATCCGCACCCGCTGCTCGAGAAGGTGCTCGGCGAGACCTACGGCATCATGGTCTACCAGGAGCAGGTGATGCAGGTCGCCCAGCTGCTGGCCGGCTACTCGCTGGGCTCGGCCGACGTGCTGCGCCGTGCCATGGGCAAGAAGAAGCCCGAGGAGATGGCCAAGCAGCGCGAGATCTTCCGCAACGGCGCGCTCACGCACAACGGCATCGACGCCGCCAAGGCCGACGAGATCTTCGACCTGATGGAGAAGTTCGCCGGTTATGGCTTCAACAAGAGCCATGCCGCCGCCTACGCGCTGCTGGCCTACCACACCGGCTGGCTGAAGGTGCACTTCACGGCGGAGTTCTATGCCGCCAACATGAGCGTCGAAATCGACAACACCGACAAGCTGAAGGTGCTGATCCACGACGCCAAGCAGTTCGGTGTGGCGTTCGAGCCGCCCGACATCAACCGCGGTGTCTACCGTTTCGAGCCGGTCGGCCCGAAGCTCGTGCGCTACGGCCTGGGCGCCGTGAAGGGCACCGGCACCGGCGCGATCGAGGCGATCGTCGCCGCGCGTGCTGCGGATGCCGAAGGCGGCGGCGGGCCGTTTCGCAGCATCTTCGACTTCTGCGCGCGGGTCGATCGCACGCGCGTCAACAAGCGCGCGGTCGAGGCGCTGGTCAAGGCCGGCGCTTTCGACGCGCTGCACGCCGAGCGCGCGGCGGTGCTGGCCAGCCTGTCGCTGGCCTTCGAATGGGCCGACACGCAGGAGACGCACCAGTCGCAGACCGGTCTGTTCGACTTCGGCGATTCGCATGCCGCCTCCACGCAGGAGCCGGCACTGGCCAGCGTGGAGCCGTTCGGCGTGCGCGAGCGGCTGTCGCTGGAGAAGACGGCGCTCGGCTTCTACCTGTCGGGCCACCTGTTCGAGCAGAGCGCCATCGAGGTGCGGCGCTTCGTCAAGCGCCGCATCGCCGATCTGGTGGACACGCGCGAGCCGGTGCTGCTGGCCGGCGTGGTGATGGAGCTGCGCATGGTGAACAGCCAGCGCGGGCGCGTCGCGATCTTCAAGCTCGACGACATGAGCGAGAGCATCGAATCGGTCGTCAACGAGGAGCTGCTGGAGACGGTGCGCGATCTGTTGCGCGAGGACGAGTTGCTGGTGGTGCAAGGCCGCGCGCAGCCCGATCGATTCACCGGCGGGCTGCGCCTCAACGTGCAGCAGCTGTGGGACTTGCCGGCGGCGCGCGCCCGCTTCGGCCGCTATCTCGCGGTCAGCGTCAACGGCGGCGTGCCACCGGTTGGCGAGGTGTTGCGCCAGTGGCCGGTGCGGCGCCTGACGACCAACCAGGGCACGACCACGCTCGGCCTGCCGGTGCGGCTGGCGATCGAGCGCGCCGAGGCGGTGGCCGAACTCGACCTCGGCGAAGAGGGCCGCTTCTGGCCCAGCGACGAGGCGCTGTCGCGCTGGAAGTCGATCGCGCACGGCGGCCAGGCCGCCATCGTGTACGAGTAGACGAGACGCGGCGCTGCGCGGTCTCGCAGTGCAACGGGAGGTAAACACGGCCGCTGCCGGCCATCGTGTGAGCGTCACCTCGCGTTAGGCTTTGATCATCTTCTTCCAGCAGTCGAGGCAAAGCCATGATCAAGACCTTGTTCGCGTTGTCCGCCGGCCTGGTGCTGGCTGCATCGGCGTCGGCCACCGACGTCGGCGTGTCGGTGCAGATCAGCCAGCCCGGTGTCTACGGTCGCGTCGACATCGGCCGCTTTCCACAACCGGCGGTGGTGGTGTCGCAGCCGGTGCTGGTCGCCACGCCGCCGCCGCGGGTCGTGGTCGCACAGCCGGTGCAGCCGGTGTACATGTGGGTGCCGCCGGGCCATCGCAAGAACTGGCGCCGGCATTGCCGCGACTACGGCGCGTGCGGTGTGCCGGTGTACTTCGTGCGGCACGACTGGTACGACCAGCATGTGCGCCACGCCGACGGCCGCCGTGGCGATCATGACCGTGACGACGACCGCGGGCGCGGCAAAGGTCATGGCAAGGGCCACGGCAAACGCGGTGATTGACCTGTCATAGGCCCCGTTTCCGCGCCGACGTCGCGAGTCGGGCCGGCTACAGTCGCCAGCCATGTACGCCACCCCGCTCGCGGGTCTGATCCTTACCGGTGGCGGCGCGCGCGCCGCCTATCAGGTGGGTGTGCTGAGCGCGCTGGCGCGCATCCGTCGTGACAGCGGCGCCGACACCCGGCGCAACCCCTACGGCATCATCGTCGGCACCTCGGCCGGCGCGATCAACGCCGCGGCATTGGCCTGCGGCGCCGACGACTTCGACGCCGCGATCGAGCGCATCGCCGAGGTGTGGCGAGGCTTCGAAGCCGAGCAGGTGTACCGCGCCGACTCGCTGGGCGTGATCCGCAGCGGCGCGCAGTGGCTGACCATGTTGTCGATCGGCTGGCTGATCGCGCGCTGGCGGCGGGCACGACCGCGCTCGCTGCTCGACAACAGTCCGCTGGCCGATCTGCTCAAGCGCATGGTGCCGCTCGAGCGCCTGCCGCGCATGCTGCGCGAACGCCACCTGCATGGTCTGGCGATCAGCGCCTCGAGCTACAGCTCCGGCCTGCACGTCACGTTCTACGACGCGGCGGCGCGCATCGAGCCGTGGACGCGCTCGCAGCGCATCGCGGTGCAGGGGCCGCTGAGCATCGAACACCTGCTGGCATCGTCAGCGATCCCGTTCGTCTTTCCGGCTGCCTCGCTGCCGCTGGATGGCAGGCCCGAGTGGTTCGGCGACGGCTCGATGCGACAGACGGCGCCCATCTCGCCGGCCGTTCACCTGGGCGCACAGAAGATCCTGGTCATCGGTGCCGGCCGCATGCACGAGCCGCCGGGGCGCCGTGTCGAGGCCAACGGCAGCTACCCGAGCCTGGCGCAGATCGCCGGCCACGCACTGTCGAACATCTTCCTCGATGCGCTCGCGGTCGACGTCGAGCGCATGCGGCGGATCAACAACACGCTGGCACTGCTGCCGGAAGCCGCGCGCGTGAATACCGCGCTGCGGCCGATCGACGTGCTGGTCATCGCACCGTCGCAGCGGCTGGACGATCTGGCGGCGCAACATCAGGGTGCGCTGCCGGTGCCGGTGCGCACGCTGCTGCGCGGCATGGGCGTCACCGGTTCGGGCAAGGACGCGCGCGGCGCTGCGCTGGCCAGCTATCTGCTGTTCGAGGCGCCGTACACACGGGCGTTGATGGCGCTGGGCGAAGCGGATGCGCTGGCGCGGCGGGAGGAGGTCTGCGCCTTCTTCGGTTGGGCGGCCCCTGCCCAGGCCGAACCGGCGTCGGTGTCGCAAACCGCCTAGGGCGCGGATGCGGCTGGCACAATCCCGGCCGACATGACCCTTGCGATCGGCGTGTGCTTCGGCAAGATGGCCTCGGTGTACGAGGGGCTGGGTGAATACGGCATGCAGTTCGGCCAGCACCTCGCGGCACGCGCAGACGAGCTGAAGCAACGCCACGGCCTGCGCATCTACTTCCGCCTGCCCAAGCGCCTGCATGGACAGTTCGGCGACGGCGTGCGTTACCTCGCGTCCGGCTCGGCGCATCGTTATCTGAGCGTGCATGCAGATCGGTTCGCGCTCTGGCACACGCTTCACCAGCACGACCCGTACCGGCCCCCGCTCGGCTCCCGCCGCCGCGTGGCCACGATCCATGACCTCAACCAGCTCTACGGCGCCGACCAGGGTTTCCTGCTCAAGAGCAACCGCAGGCTGGCGCGGATCGTCGCGACACACGACAGCTTCGTCGCGATCAGCGAGCACACGCGGCGCGACCTGCAGCGCGTGCACGGCGACGCGATGCCGGTCACGGTGATCCACAACGGCGTCCGCGACTTCAGCCAACAGCCGCAGGAGCCTCCCGCAGACGCGCCCGAGCCCGGCTTTCTGCTGCACCTGAGCCGCATGTCGGCGTTGAAGAACGTCGACAGCCTGCTCGCCATGATGCAGCGACTGCCCGACCGCGCGCTGGTCCTGGCGGGGCCGCGCAGCGGCGAAAGCGAGGCGGTGCAGGCAAAGGCGCGCAGCATGGGTCTGTCGAACGTGCGTTTCCTGTTCGATGTGTCGACCGCCTGCAAGGCCTGGTTGTACGCGCAGTGCGGTGCGTTTGTCTTCCCGTCGATCGCCGAGGGTTTCGGCCTGCCGCCGGTCGAAGCCATGCAGTTCGGCAAGCCGGTCTTCCTATCCACGCTGACCAGCCTGCCCGAGGTCGGCGGCGACGCGGCGTTCTACTGGCCGGACTTCGCGCCCGAGGCGATGGCCGGTGTGCTGGAACAAGCCCTGGCCGGCTGGCGCGGCGAGGCCGACGCCGCGCGCATGCGCGCACAGGCCGCGCGCTTCACCTGGGCTCGCTGCCTCGACGGTTATCTGTCGCACTACCGCGCTCTGCTCGGGCTGCCGGCATGAGCGCGGCATCGCGATGGCCCGGGTGGATGGAAAGACTGCCGCCACGCGCCGACGGCCGCCGGCGCTCGGAGGGCGGCCGTCGACTGCAGGCTGCACGCGCCCGCACCGAGGTGCCGCGTGTCACCTACGTCACCGTGGTGCGCAACGGCGAGAGCACGCTCGAGCGCACGCTGCAGAGCGTGCAAGGCCAGACCTGGCCGGATGTCGAGCACGTGGTCGTCGACGGCCTGTCGAGCGACGGCACACTGGCGCTGATCGAGCGCCACGCCGCGCATGTCGACTATTTCGTCTCCGAGCCCGATGACGGCCTCTATGACGCACTGAACAAGGCGATCTCGCTGGCCACCGGCGACCTGGTGTGCGTGCTGAATGCCGACGATTGGCTGACGTCCGATGCGGCGGCTCTGGCGGCGCAGGCCTACCAGCGCAGCGGCCGTCCGCGCGCGCACCTGGTACTGAGCGCAGCCTGGGCGACGTATCCGGACCGCCGCAGCCTGTGGACGCCCGCACGACTGGACGCGGGCTGCTGGCTGCGCTGCGCCGACATCTGCCACAACGGCGTCTATGCGACCCGCGGCGCCTACGAGGCTTCGGGTCCATACGGCACCCATCTGCGCATCGCGGCCGACTTTCGCTGGCTGATGGCCTGTGTCGACGCGCACGTCGGCATCACGGCGATCGAACAGCCGACGGTGCACTACACGATGGGCGGTGTCTCGTCCGACGTCGCGGCGCACACGCGCGAGTGTGCCGGCATCGTGGCGGAACGCTTTGCGTTTCTCACGGAGGCCGAGGTCTGGGGCCTGGTGCACGCGTTCCATGTGTTCCGGCCCAATCTGGCTCCGTTTTCCGCTTCGCGACCGCCGCACATCGGTCGTTTTCTCGCCGAGGTGGCTCACGCCCACGCCAACGAGAACGATCTCCTGGCTGCGCTGGCGCTGGCGTCGACCGTCACGCTGCAGCATCCGGAAGACGACGGACCCGCCGGCAAGCTGTCACGCGACCAGAAGTACCGACGCAGCTTCACGCGCCGCTGGATGGCGCTGCGCGCGCTGCTGCAGCGACTGACTTCCGGCCGTTGAGGGTCGGGTCCCGCCGGTCGGGCGCTCAGCGACGGTGGTCCCCTTGCGTCCGGGGCGCCATGTTGCCCTGGCGAGGCGACGCCTATCTACGCTGCTGCGATTGCAGGCGCTCGTGGTCCTGCCAGATGCCGGTGGGCGTGCGTGTCAGCAGCCAGGCCTTCTCGACAGTGCGCAGCCTGGGCTTGAGCAGCAGCCGGGCCACCCGCGCGCGCGCCGCGCTGAACGACCCCTCGCGCAGGAAGAGCGAGTAGGCGCCGCCGGAGACAAGCCGGTAACCCTGGCTCGCACCGAAGTCGCGCAGCGCCTTGCGGCTGTAGAAGAAGACATGCTGGCCGGTCTCGGGCGACAGATACCACCAGTCGGCGCCCTGGTCCCAGTAGATGTCGGTGCTGATGAGCACCGCGCGCGGCCGGCCGGCAAACAGCGCCTGCAGTTCGCTGCGCGTGTCAGCGAAGTGTTCGACTACCTCGAATGCGAGCACCAGGTCGGGCGACTCGAAGTCCGGCGTGCTGAAGCCTTGCGCGTACACCGGCCTGGCGTGGCGGTCGGTGCTGTAGCCATTGAGCCCGTGGTCGCGCAGCAGGCGGCACAGCAGGCCGTCGCCGCCGCCGAACTCGACGACGTTGCGCAGTCCGAGCCAGCGCGCGAGCGCGACGCAGACGGCCTGGTTGTCGATGCAACGCTGCGCCGCACCGGTGTCCAGTGGCGACAGGTTGCCGCTGGCGTAGGCCTCGTCGAGCCAGTGGGGCGTCTCGGTCTGCAGCGAGCCGCAGGCCGCGCAGGCGAAGTAACTAACCGGGTGACGGCCCAGCAGCGTGAGGCGAAAGCGCTCCCGCGTGAGCCCACCGCACAAGCGGCAGGCGGTGTCTGCCGCCACGCTGTCAGGCGGCATCTGCCCGCCGCTGCGCGCGCAGCTGGCCCACCATCTCCTTGGCCACGCCGTGCATCGTGAGGCCGGCCTTCCAGCCCAGCTGGCGCGCGGCCTTGTCGGCATTGCCGCGGCTGTAGGCGAGCTCGGAGCGTCGCATCAGCGCCGGGTCCTGCGTGACGTGCTTCTGCCAGTCGAGGCCGCACTCGGCGAACACGGCGGCCACGAAGTCGCGCAGCGAGTGCGACTCGCCGGTGGCGATCACGTAGTCCTCCCGGCAGTCGGTCTGCAGCATGGCCCACATGGCCTGCACGTACTCCGGGCTCCAGCCCCAGTCGCGCCAGATGTCCAGGTTGCCGAGGGTCAGTGTCTGTCCGCGGCCCTCGGCGATGTCCAGTGCCGACTCGACGATCTTGCGCGTGACGAAGCGGCGTGGCCGCAGCGGCGACTCGTGATTGAACAGGATGCCGGTGCAGGCCTGCAAGCCATAGGCGGTGCGGTAGTTGTCCACCAGCCAGTGCGCGGTCGACTTGGCCACCGCATACGGGCTGCGCGGATGGAACGGCGTGCCTTCATGCGCGGCCTCGGTGCCGGTGTCGCCGAAGCATTCGCTCGAGCCGGCGTTGTAGAAGCGGATCGGCCGATTCAGGAAGCGCAGCGCCTCCAGCAGGTTGAGCGTGCTGGAGGCAATGCTCTCCAGCGCCTCGGCCGGCTGCTCGAAGGACAGGCCCACCGAGGTCTGCCCCGCCAGGTTGTACAGCTCGTCGGGGCGCGCGCGGTCGATCGCGCCGAGCACGCTGCGAAAGTCGCTCGGCGCCATCGACACCGTGCGCACCTGTTCATGAATGCCCAGCCGGTGCAGATTGTCCAGTTGCGCCACCTGGGCATCGCGCGAAGTGCCCCACACCTCGTAGCCCTTGTCGATCAGCAGTCGGGCGAGATAGGCGCCATCCTGTCCCGAGATGCCGCAGATGAGTGCTCTGGTCATGGCGCCTCCGTTAACCTGCGGCGACGCCGCGGTAGATCCCCAGCGTCTCGGCCGCGCAGCGGTCCCAGGAGAACTTCTGCAGCTGCCGCCGGCCGCGCTCGCGCAAGGTCTCGCGCAGGCTCTCCGACCCCGACACTTCTTCCAGCGCCTGGCGCAGCGAGCCGGCGTCCGACGGATCGAAGTACGCGCCGGCATCGCCCACCACCTCGGGGATGCTGCTCGTGTTGCTGCACGCCACCGGGCAGTCGCAACGCATCGCCTCCAGCGGTGGGATGCCGAAGCCCTCGTACAGCGACGGGTAGACGAAGCACAGCGCACCGGCGTACAGCCGGGCCAGCGCGACGTCGTCGCCGGCGCTGTGTCGAATGCGAGAACGCGCGATGCCGGCGCGGTCGATGGCTTCCCACTCGTCGGCCGACAGCTCGCCGCCGCCGAAGCACACGATGTCGAGGTCGCGCAGCAGCGTCGATCCGCCGACCGCGGTCACCAGGCCGAGGAAGTTCTTGTAGCCGCCGCGGTCGCCCACATACAGCAGATAGGGCGCGCCGTCGGAGGCCGGCGGCGTGGCTGGCGGTGTCATGTTCGCGCTGAGGTGAGTCACGGAGACCTTCGACTCGGGGACCTGCAGGTACTCGATCAGGTCGCGACGCGTGTTGTGGGAGATGCAGATCACATGATCGGCCCGCTGCACGGCGCGCCGCTTCGCCTCCGACGTCGGCTCGCCGGCCGCGAAGTGGCTTGGAAAGCGCTCGTGGATCATGTCGTAGACCGTCAGCACGCAGCGCGCACGGGGCTGCTGCAGCAGCGGGCCCCAGTAATAGGTTTCGTGGATGATGTCGGGCTGCAGGCGCGCGGCGGTCGAGCGCTCGACCATGCGCGCGGCGGCGCGCGCCAGCCGTCCCAGCCGCTTGAATCGGCTCGCCGGCCAGCCCACGACCACCGGCGCCGGCACGCTGGCCAGGTACCCGTTGCGATGATGCGGTGCGACGATGCGGGCCATGACGTCGGGATCGGCCGCCAGGCGGGTGGCCACCTCGCAGAAGTAGCGCGAGATCCCGCCGTAACGTTGCTGCCGGAAGATCTGCGCGTCGAAGAGGACTTTCAAGGTGTCCGGGGACCGGTGCGGGCGACGACGCGCGAGGTTAGCACGCAGGCCGGCGCGCCACGCGGCCTGACTATGATCGGCCATGGTCTCGCCTGCGACGCGCCGCATCGGCATCAGCTTCGGCAACACCGGTTCGCTGCAGGACGGACTGGGCGAGTTCGTGCTGCAGATCGGCCGTCGCATCGCCGCCGCCGCGCCGCTCTGGCGCGAGCGCGACGCCATCGCGTTCGACATCCACCTGCGCGAGTCGCATGTCGGCCTGTTCGGCGATGGCGTGGGATACCTCACGGTCAACCGCTGGCAGCGTTTTCGTCACGTGCGCCCGGTGCGCTACGAGCTGTGGCACACGCTGCATCAGCTGAGCAAGAACCTGCCGCCGCGCGACGTCGGTCCGCGCGTGGTGACGGTGCACGACCTCAACTACCTGCACAACCCGCGGGCCTTCTCGCGCTGGCGCCACGATCGGCGTACGCGTGCGCTGATGCGCCGCACCGATCACGTGGTCGCGATCAGCCAGCACACCGCCGACGACGTGCGCCGGCATCTGCAGTGGACCGGGCCGCTCGACGTGATCTACAACGGCGCACGCGATCTCTCGACCGCGGCGCAGGAGCCGTTGCCCGGTGTCGACCCGAGTCAGCCGTTCCTGTTTCACCTGAGTCGCATGTCGCCGTCGAAGAACCCGCAGGCGATCCTTGAGCTCGCCGCGGCCTGGCCCGACATGCGCTTCGTGCTGTGCGGCCCGCCGGGCGACGACGCGAAGGCGCTGCGCGCCCAGCCGCACCCGCCGAACGTGGTGTTCCACCTGGGCATCAGCGACGCGCAGAAGGCCTGGGCCTTCGCGCATTGCACGGGTTTCGTGTTCCCGTCGCTCACCGAGGGCTTCGGCCTGCCGCCGATCGAGGCCATGTACTTCGGCCGGCCGGTCTTCCTGGCGCGGCGCACATGCCTGCCCGAGATCGGTGGTGATGCGGCGTACTACTTCGACACGTTCGACCCGGCGAGCATGCGCCGGGTGATCGAGCAAGGCCTCATCGACAGCACGAGGCCGGGCCGGTCCGCCGCGGTCAGGGCGCACGCGCTGCGCTTCGACTGGGACCGCGCCGCCGCCGACTACCTGGCCCTGTATCGGCGCCTGATCGGACTGCCGCCCTTGTGAGCGCAGTGATTGCGGGGTGCGATGGCAGAATGCCCCGGTGAATCCACCGATCGCATCGACGCCACCCGCGCCCGCCGGCGCGCCGACCGACTCGATGCCGTTTCGCCAGGCGCTCGCCGAGCATCGCGCGGTGTTCGACGCGCTGGCCGCCCAGCAACCGGAGATCGAGCGCATCGGCGCGGATCTCGCGAAGGTGCTGCGCGGCGGCGGCAAGATCATGTTGTGCGGCAATGGCGGCTCGGCCGCCGACGCGCAGCACATCGCGGCCGAGCTGACCGGCCGCCTGGTCGACGACCGCCGGCCGCTGGCCGGCCTGGCGCTGTCGACCGACAGCTCGGCGCTCACTTGTATCGGCAACGACTATGGGTTCGAGGCGGTGTTCGAACGGCAGGTGCGGGCGCTCGGCCGTGCCGGTGACGCACTGGTGCTGATCTCGACCTCCGGCAGATCGGCCAATCTGCTGCGCGCAGCCGAGGCGGCGCGCGCTGCGGACATTCGGACCTTCGGCCTGCTCGGGCGCGATGGCGGCGCCTTGCTCGCACTCTGCGACGATGCGCTCGTCGTGCCGGGCAGCGCGACAGCCCGCATCCAGGAGGCGCACATCTTCGTCGGCCACTGCTGGTGCGCGCAGATCGAGCGTGCGCTCGGATTGACATGACGGCCGCATTGCCGTCGACCGAACAGCTCGCGCGCAGCCGCGTGCTGGTGGTCGGCGACGCGATGCTCGACCGCTACTGGTTCGGTGGTGTCGAGCGGGTCTCGCCCGAGGCGCCGGTGCCGGTGGTGCGGGTCACGCGCGAGGAGATGCGCGTCGGCGGCGCGGCCAACGTGGCGATGAACGTCAAGTCGCTCGGCGCTGCCTGCACGCTGCTCACGGTGGTCGGCGACGACGCCCCGGGGCGCAGCCTGCGTGAGCTGCTCGAGCAGCAGGGTGTGGCCGCAGTGCTCGGTACCGACCCGCAGCTGCAGACGGTGGTCAAGCTGCGCGTCATCGGCCGCTCGCAGCAACTGCTGCGCATCGACTTCGAGAACAAACCCGACCACGAGGTGCTGCAGCTGATGCTGGCCGACTTCGAGCGGCTGCTGCCGCAGCACGACCTCGTGCTGCTGTCCGACTACGGCAAGGGCGGCCTCACGCACGTGGGCCGCATGATCGAGCAGGCGCGCGCCGCCGGCAAACCGGTGCTCGTCGATCCGAAAGGCAGCGACTTCAGCCGCTACGCCGGCGCCACCGCGATCACGCCGAACCGCAACGAGCTGGCCCAGGTGGTCGGCAGCTGGAACGACGAAGACGATCTCGCTCAGCGGGCCCAGGCCCTGCGCCAGCGCCTCGGCCTGCAGGGGCTGTTGCTGACGCGTTCGGAAGAGGGCATCAGCCTGTTCGACGACGGCGGCCATCTGCGCTTGCCGACCGAGGCGCGCGAGGTCTACGACGTCACCGGCGCCGGCGACACGGTGATCGGTACGCTCGCCGCGCTGATGGCTGCCGGTCTGTCGCTGCGCGAGGCAGCGCCGTATGCCAACCGCGCCGCCGGCATCGTGGTCTCGCGCTTCGGCACGGCGGCGGTTCGCCGCGGCGAACTCGAGGGTTGAGATGAAGCTTCGGGGCGGCTCGGCTGCGTCTGACCGATGACGTCCGCACCTGGCGGCGACTTGTTGCGCAAGCTGTTGCGGCGCGATGATGCGGCGGCGATCGGCCGGCTGCCGCGGCCGATGGTCTTCACCAACGGTGTGTTCGACATCCTGCACCGTGGCCACGTCAGCTACCTGGTGGCGGCGCGCGCGCTCGGCGCGAGCCTGGTGATCGGCCTGAACAGCGACGCGTCGGCGCGCGGCCTCGGCAAGGGACCGGAGCGCCCGCTGAACCGCGAACTCGACCGCGCCTGCGTGCTCGGCGCGCTCGAGGCGGTGAGCGCGGTGCTGCTGTTCGACGAGCCGACGCCGCTGGCCTTGCTGGCCCTGTGTCGACCCGACATCTACGTGAAGGGCGGCGACTACGACATCGAGCAGCTGCTCGAGACACCGCTGGTGCGCAGCTGGGGCGGCCGCGCGCTGGCGCTGCCCTTCGTCGAGGGGTATTCGACGACGGCGCTGGTGCAGCGTATCGGGCAGGTCGCGCCCCGGCCGTGACGCTGCCGCACCACCTGGGCCGGTTCCACGCGGAAGACATACCCTTCGCCCGATGACGAGCACCGCTGTCGCGAAACCGCTGATCGTGCGCATCCGCAACTGGGTCGGCGACGTGGTGCTCGGCCTGCCGGCGCTGCGGCTGATCGAATCACACGGCTACCAGCTACACATCGTGGCACGTGGCCGCTGGGCGAGCGCGCTGCTGGCCGGCACGTCGTGGCCGGTGTCGATCCAGCCGGCGGGCCTGCAGGCCAAGGTGCAGCAGCTGCGCGAGCTGAAGCGCGCATGCCGCGCGCTCGATCCGGGCTTCGCACGCCGCGAGAACGCCTTTCTGCTGCCGGTGTCGCTGTCGAGCGCGCTCGAGATGCGGCTGGCCGGCCTGCGCGCGGTCGGTGTGGCCAAGGAAGGGCGCTCGCCGCTGCTGGCGCGCGCCGAGCCCTGGGCGCGCAGCGGCCACGAGCTCGAACGCTACTGGGACATCGCCTGCCGGTTCCTGCGTGTGCAGCAGGCGCCGCCGCCCGACATCGAGCTGCCGGTGCAACCGCAGAAGGCGCAGGAGGCGGCCCGCCTGCTCGCGGCACACGGCATCACCGGCGGCTACGTGATGGTCTGTCCGTTCGCCGGCGGCCGCGCTGCCACCGCGGACAAGGCCGACAAGAAGTGGCCCGGCTTCGAGGCCTTCGTGCAACTCGGCGCCGCGCGGCTCGGCCTGCCGCTGGTGGTCTATCCCGGGCCGGGTGAGCACGACGCCGCGCGCCAGCACTATCGTGCCGCGCGCATGCTGGAAGGCAGCGACCTCGCAGTGTACGCGGCGCTGTTGCAGAAGGCGGCGCTGGTGGTGGCCAACGACACCGGGCCGGGCCACATGGCCGCCGCCCTCGGCCGACCGCTGATCAGCCTGATGGGCCCGACCGACGCGGCGCGCTGGGCGCCCTGGGGGCGCCAGGTGCACGTGCTGCAGCGCCCCCGCGTGGACGGGACCACCGACTGGCCCGATGCCGAGGAAGCGCTCGCGCTGGCGCAGCGCGTGCTCGCCGCGGCACGCAGCGGTCGTTGACCAGCGCCTGCGCCTGCGCTCGGCTTCAGCCCGCCGCGCGGGCGCGCCACAGCTGGCCGAGCGCATAGCGGACGCGCCGCCACTCGTTGCCGAGGCGATAGGCAAAGGCCGGCAGCCGTCGGGTCCAGTGGAACTTGCGCGACTGCCCTGGCACGCCAGCGACGATCGTCGTGGCCACCTGCTGGTCGTGACGGGCCACGAGCGGCGTGACCAGGCGCACCTGCAGGTCGAAGCGCCACCCCTGGTCGTACACGTGGTCGTAGGGCAGGGTCATCGGCAGCAGCTGCTGCAGGTAGACGGCCGCTGCCTGGCGGTTGATCACATAGGCACTCGAGCCGGTGCAGCGCGTCAGCATCACCGCCAGCCAATGGTCGGGCGTGAGCGGCCGCACGCGCACGGGTGTGCCCGAGTGCACGCCGGAGATCTTCACCATGTCCCATTGGGTGGGGCAGTCGAGCAGGGCGCGCAGCACGGCGGGCAGCGCCGCGTCGGGCTGCACATCGTCCTCGAGGATCAGCGCCGCGCGGGCGTCACCCTGCAGGAACTGCCGGATCGCCTTCACGTGCGACAGATAGCAGCCGATCTCGCCGGGCAGCGAGCTCATGCCGTGCCGGCGCCGGTAAGCCGCCTCGTCGATGGCGTGGCTGCGTTCGGTGTCGTCGAGCTGGCGGCCGTCGACCGCCGGTACGCGCGTGAAGCGCAGGCCCAGCGCGCGCAATGCGGCGTCGATGCGGGCGAGCCGGTCGACCGACCGGTCCAGATTGATGACGAGGATCTGCAGGTCGTTCACGTCAGGCCGGGGCCACTCTCGCCTGTAATCGGATAATCGGCCGGTCGCATCCTATCAGCCCAGCCCACCCGAGATGATTCCAGCCGCCGCCGAGATCGTTGCCTGGCACGATCGTCTGCTGGCCCGTGCCGGCTGGCCGCACGACGAACCGCCGCCGCCGGCACCGGGCGTGTGGAGCTGGGTGCAGACCAACCATCGCTTCAACAGCCGACTGTGGGCCGAGGAGGATCTGGCGCGCCGCACCCGGGTGAGCGACGGCGAGATCGCGGCCAACAAGCGCGCCATCGACGGCTTCAACCAGGCGCGCAACGATGCCACCGAGCGCATCGACGAACTGCTGCTGACGGCGCTCGGCCTGGTCGATCCGGCGTCGGCACGCACCGACGCGCCGGTGTCCACGGTGCCGCCGGGTTCGCGCCTGAACAGCGAGACGGCGGGCAGCATGATCGACCGGCTGTCGATCATGGCCTTGAAGATCCACGCGATGCGCGCGCAGACGCTGCGCCAGGACGTCGACGAGGCGCATCGCGCGTCGAGCCGCGACAAGCTGGCGCGGCTGCAACAGCAACGCAGCGACCTGGCGGCCTGCCTGAACGCGCTGCTGGCCGATTGCGCCGCCGGGCGGGCGCACTTCAAGGTCTACCGCCAGTTCAAGATGTACAACGACCCGCAGTTCAATCCGGCCTTGGTGAGGGAGCAGACGGGACGATGAACGGCCGCATGCGCATCCTGATCGTCAAGACCTCGTCGATGGGCGACGTGGTGCACGCGCTGCCCGCCATCAGCGACATCCGGCGCGCCTTTCCGGTGGCGCACATCGACTGGCTGGTCGAGGCGTCGTTCGCCGCGATACCGCGGCTGCATCCCGGGGTGAACCGGGTGCTGCCGATGTCGTGGCGGCGCTGGCGCAAGCAGCTGTCCACCGGGGCAGCCTGGCGGGCGATGCGCGAGTTGCGCGCTCAGTTGCGCGAGGAGCCCTACGACTGCGTGCTCGACCTGCAGGGCCTGCTCAAGAGCGCCATCTGGGCGCGTCAGGCGCGGGGCCCGGTGCTCGGCTACGACCGCGCGAGCGCGCGCGAACCGCTGGCCGCCTGGCTGTACGCGCGCGGCGCTGCGGTGTCGCGCGAGCTGCACGCGGTGCAGCGCTGCCGCCTGCTGGCCGCCGCGCACCTGGGCTATCCGCCGCCGGAGACGCTGCCGACGTTCGGCCTGGCCACGCCGGCCAAGTCGGTGTGGAAGCCGCGCGGGGAAAGCGTCGCGCTCATTCCCTGTGCCAGCCGGCCCGAGAAGATCTGGCCCGAGGCGCGCTGGATCAGCGTCGGCAAGCGGCTCAAGGCGATGGGCCTGAGCCCGCTGGTGATCTGGGGCACCGAGGAGGAGCAGGTGCGCGCCGAGCGCATCGCCGAGGGCTGCGAAGGCGAGGTGCCGCCGTTCCTGAACGTGCACGACATGGCGACGCTGCTGGCGACGACGCGCCGCGTGGTCGGCCTGGATACCGGCTTCACGCATCTGGCCGCCGCGCTGGGCAAGCCCACCATCGGCATCTATTGCGACCACGATCCCGGCCTGGCCGGCATCGTCGGCCCCGGCGGTGTGCACAGCGTCGGCGGCAAGGGCCAGGTGCCGTCCCTGCAGGAAGTGATGGCCCTCGTCGAGCGGCAACAGCCCTTGCGCTAGAGCCAGCCGAGTGGACACCGCGGATCCGGCTCCGCCGGTCCGCTGGTGTCGCCTTCCGCCTTGCAAGGCGGAAGGCGCTCGCCGGCCACTCGCGAGCGCGCAGGCGCTCGCTCGGTGCGGGCTCGCCCCCTTGAGGGGGAGGCGGCCGCCAGGCCGCTACGGGGGTGGGCGTCAAAGCTCTTCGATCCGCTGCGGCGGAAACGTGTCCCAGCCCAGGCAGCCCGGGCATTGCCAGAAGTGCTGCTGCGCCTCGAAGCCGCAGGCCGCGCAGCGATAGCGGCGCAAGGGCCGCGCAGCCTTCGCCACCGCTTCGCGCACGTCGCGCAGCGCGGTCTCGTCGTGGACATCGAGCGGCGCATCGAGCACCTCGAGCGCAGCCGACAGCGTGGGCTGCAGGTGCAGCAGCGCCTGCGCTCGCGCGCCGGCTTCGGGCAGTTCGTCGGGGTGGCGGACCGCGCCGTCGAGCAGACGCAGCGCACGCAGCAGGTCGACGCTCGGCGCCTCGTCGTGGCGCCGCAAGATCACCGCGCGGGCGGCCTCGGCCTGGCCGCAGGCAATGGCCGAGGCGGCGAACTCGGCGGCCACCAGCGCCAGCACCTCGGGCGACTGGGTGATCAGCTCGCCATAGCGCTCATAGGCCGTCTGGTGGTCGCCCGCCTGCACCGCGCGCCGAGCGGCGATCACGAGCGGGCGCGCCGCCTGCGGCGAGGCGATGCGCGCCTGCCGCAGCGCCTCGTCGGCCTCTGCGGCCTGGCCGCGGTCGCTGGCCAGCAACGAGACCTCGCACCAGTGGTGCGAGATGCGCGAGGCGAACGACCCCGTGCCGCTGGCCTCCAGACGGGCCGCCAGTTCGGCTGCGCGGCGCCAGTCGCGTGCGCGCTCGGCCAGCTGCAGCCGCGCCATCCGCGCCTCGGTGTCGAAGGCGGTGCCAACGAGCGCCTGGTAGGCCGCGTCCGCGCGATCGAGCAGGCCGGCCTTGACGAAGTCCTGCGCCAGCGCGTGCTGCGCACGGGCCCGCTCGGCGGCCGGCAGATCGGCGCGCTGCAGCAGGTGCTGGTGCACGCGCACCGCACGTTCGAACTCGCCGCGACGGCGAAACAGGTTGCCGAGCGCGAAGTGCAGCTCGGTGGTATCGGGGTCGTTCTGCACGGCCTCGATGAAGGCATCGATGGCCTTGTCGTGCTGCTCGTTGAGCAGCAGGTTGAGGCCCTTGAAGTAGGCCTTCGGCGCCACGCTCTCGGCGCGCTTCCACTGCCGGAAGTCGAAGCGCGACGCCATCCAGCCGAGCGCGAAAGCCACCGGCAGTCCGATCAACAGCCACTGGAGATCGAAGTCGAACATGTCGTCGATCCTGCTTCAGCGCGGCAGCAGGCCGTCACGGGGGTGGGTCATCTCACAACCCTTCGCGCGGCGGATGGTCGAAGGCCAGTTCGGCAGGCGCCGTGGTGGCGGGCTCGGGCACTGCGGGCGTGGGGGCCGGGGGTGTGCGCACCTGCCGCTGCGTCTGGCGGCGCTGGCGCCACCAGCGCGGCACCATCGCCAGCACGCCGAGCGCGATGCCGGCGGCAAAGGCCACCAGCACCACGATGACCAGCGGCGCACGCCAGTTCGCGCCGAAGAACCAGTTGACGACGATGATCTGCTGGTTGTTGAGCGCGAACGCGAACAGCGTGAAGAAGATGAAGCCGCGGAACAGCCAGGTCAGGATGCGCATCGCCCGCGCATTCTACGAATGCGAGCGGCGCGCGGCCGGCGACGGCATCCGCGTGGCGCGCGTCAGGGCGTCGTCACCGGAGCCGCCGGCGCTTCTTCCGGCACGTCGACCGGCAAGCGCTGATCGACCGACTCGCGCAACGCCTTGCCCGGCTTGAAATGCGGCACCAGCTTCTCCGGAATGGTGACCTGCTCGCCGCTGCGCGGGTTGCGGCCCACGCGAGGCGGCCGCCGGTTGATCGAGAAGCTGCCGAAGCCACGGATCTCGATGCGGTGGCCGCGCGCGAGCGCGTCGGTCATCGCATCGAGGATGGTCTTCACCGCGAACTCGGTGTCGCGCTGCGTCAGCTGCGCAAACCGTTCGGCCAGCTGGGCCACCAGATCCGAGCGTGTCATGGCGTCGAGAAGCGGCGCTCAGGCAGGAAGGACCTTATTCCTTCTGGTTGTCGAGCTTGGCGCGCAGCAGGGCGCCCAGGCTGGTCGTGCCGGCCGTCTCGCGCTCGTTGCTCTGCGACAGGCGCTGCATGGCCTCCTGCTGGTCGGCCTGGTCCTTGGCCTTGATCGACAACTGGATCGAGCGCGACTTGCGATCGACGTTGATGATCATGGCGTTGACTTCGTCGCCTTCCTTCAGCAGGTTGCGTGCGTCCTCGACCCGGTCGCGGCTCAGCTCGCTGGCGCGCAGGTAGCCGGTGACGTCGGCGTTGAGCTGGATCTCGGCGCCACGCGGGTCGACTGACTTGACCTTGCCGGTCACCAGCGCGCCACGGTCATTGACCGACACGTAGCTGGTGAATGGATCCTGGTCGAGCTGCTTGATGCCCAGGCTGATGCGCTCACGCTCGATGTCGATGCCCAGCACCAGCGCGTCGACCTCCTGGCCCTTCTTGTAGTTGCGCACGGCGGTCTCGCCGGGCTCGTTCCACGACAGGTCCGACAGATGCACCAGGCCATCGATGCCCTGGGCCAGCCCGACGAACACACCGAAGTCGGTGATCGACTTGATCGGGCCGTGCACCTTGTCGCCGCGCTTGACGTTGCCGGCGAACTCTTCCCAAGGATTGGGCTTGCACTGCTTCATGCCCAGGCTGATGCGGCGCTTGTCCTCGTCGATCTCGAGCACCATGACCTCGACCTCGTCACCCATGGTGACGACCTTGCTCGGGGCCACGTTCTTGTTGGTCCAGTCCATCTCCGACACGTGCACCAGGCCTTCGATGCCGGGCTCGATCTCGACGAAGGCGCCGTAGTCGGCGATGTTGGTGACCTTGCCGAACAGGCGCGTGCCGCTCGGGTAACGGCGCGACACGCCGTGCCACGGATCGTCGCCGAGCTGCTTGATGCCGAGCGAGACGCGGTTCTTCTCGGCGTCGAACTTGAGCACCTTGGCGGAGAGCTCCTGGCCGACCTGCACCACCTCGCTCGGGTGGCGCACGCGACGCCAGGCCATGTCGGTGATGTGCAGCAGGCCGTCGATGCCGCCGAGGTCGACGAACGCACCGTACTCGGTGATGTTCTTCACCACGCCGTGCACGATGGCGCCTTCGGTCAGCGTCTCGAGCAGCTTGGCGCGCTCCTCGCCCATCGAGGCCTCGACGACGGCACGGCGCGACAACACGACGTTGTTGCGCTTGCGGTCGAGCTTGATGACCTTGAACTCCATCGTCTTGCCTTCGAACGGCGTCAGGTCCTTGACCGGTCGCGTGTCGATCAGCGAGCCGGGCAGGAAGGCGCGGATGCCGTTGACCAGCACCGTGAGGCCACCCTTGACCTTGCCCGAGACGGTACCGTTGACGAACTGGCCCGACTCGAGCGAGTTCTCCAGCGCCATCCACGACGCCAGGCGCTTGGCCTTGTCGCGCGACAGGATGGTGTCGCCGTAGCCGTTCTCGATGGCGTCGATGGCCACCGACACGTAGTCGCCGACCTGGACCTCGACTTCGCCCTGGTCGGTCTTGAATTCGTCGATCGGAACGTAGGCCTCGCTCTTGAGACCTGCGTTGACCACCACGTAGTTGAAGTCGATGCGCACCACCTCGGCGGTGATGACCTCGCCGGTGCGCATCTCGCTGCGCTTGAGCGATTCTTCGAACAGGGCGGCGAACGATTCGCCGCCGCCGGTGGTGGCGGTTTGGGTTTGGGGCATTGGGTTTCCTTGGCCGGGAAGTGGATGAAGGGGTGGTGCCGGCCGTTCGATGCAACCGAAGTTGCGGTTGGTGGACGATTGCCGCCGCCGCATGCCGCGCGGGTGGGGCGCGGCTCTACGGTGTGCGGGCCTGTTGCCTCGCCTGCGGCAGCGCGGGCTGCTTTCAGTCGAAGGCGTTGCGCTCGCTCCACCACTGCAGCACGCGATCGGCAGATTGTTCGATCGTGAGCGACGAGTTGTCGAGCAACTGCGCATCTTCGGCTGGCCTGAGAGGCGAAACCGCCCGCTGGATGTCGCGGGCGTCGCGCGCCTCGAGGTCGGCACGAAGACTGTCGATGTTAGCGGGAATTCCCTTTGAAATCAACTGCTTAAGACGCCGCTCGGCGCGCATGGCGGCGCTCGCGGTCAGGAACACCTTGAGCGGCGCGTCGCGGAACACCACGCTGCCCATGTCGCGCCCGTCGGCCACCAGGCCTGGCGCCCGGCGAAACGCCAGTTGCAGGCCATGCAGCGCCTGCCGCACGGCGGGCAAGGCGGATACCTGTGAGGCCAGCGTGCCCACGGCCTCGTCGCGCAATGCCTGCGAGACGTCTTCACCGTCCAGCCAGACGCGATCGCCCTCGAAGCGCAGTGCCAGTTGCCCCGCAGCGCGGGCGAGCGCCGCCGCGTCGTCGGCGGCGATGCCCTGGCGGCGGGCCGCCAGCGCGGTGGCCCGGTACAGCGCACCCGAATCGAGCTGGTGCCAACCCAGTCGTGCGGCCACCACCGACGCCAGTGTGCCCTTGCCCGATGCGGTGGGACCGTCGACCGTGATTACCGGGATGTCGCTGGCATCGGCCTCGACGACCGAGAACAGGGTCTCGAAGTAGTCGGGGAACGTCTTGCCGACGCAGCGCGGGTCGAGGATGCGCATCGGCTGCGCGGCGCCGACGAGCGGATTGAACGCCGCCAGCGACAGGCACATCGCCATGCGGTGGTCGTCGTAGGTGTGGAAGGCCGCGCGGCGCCAGGTGATCGGCGGCTCGACCTCGATGAAGTCGGCGCCGTCGACCACCCTGGCGCCGATGCGGCGCAGTTCGGTGGCCATCGCGGTGATGCGGTCGGTCTCCTTGACGCGCCAGCTGCCGATCTGCGTCAGCCGCGTGCGGCCTTTCGCGTAGAGCGCCATCGCGGCCAGCGTCATCGCGGCGTCGGGCATGTGGTTGCAGTCGAGTGTCACGGCGTGCAGTGGCCAGGCGCCGCGCTGCACCTCGATCCAGCCCGGGCCGCCATGAACGCGGGCACCCATCGCGCGCGCCGCGTCGAGGAAACGAATGTCGCCCTGGATCGAATCGAGCCCGACGCCGACGATGCGCAGCGGCGCCTCGACCGCCGCGATCGCACCGAGCGCGATGAAGTACGACGCCGACGACGCGTCGCCCTCGACGTGGATGTCGGCCGGCGCGCGGTAGCGGCTGCCGGCCGGGATGGTGAAGCGGCGATAGCCATCGCGCTGCACGTCGATGCCGAAGCGCTGCAGCAGCGCCAGCGTGATGTCGACATAGGGCTTTGAGATCAGTTCACCGTCGACGTCGACATGGATCGGCTGCCGATCGCTCACCAGCGGCAGCGCCAGCAGCAGCGCGGTGAGGAACTGGCTCGACACGTCGCCGCGCACGCGGATCGGCTGCGCCGTCGCCGGCCGACCGCCGGGTGTGCCGTGCAGTCGCAGCGGCGGAAAGCCCTCGTGGCCGAGATAGTCGATGGCGCAGCCGAGCTGGCGCAATGCATCCACCAGGTCGCCGATCGGCCGCTCGTGCATGCGTGGCACGCCGGCGAGCTGAATGTCGCCGCCGTCGCGCTGCACCAGCAGCGCGAGCGCCGCTGTCAGCGGCCGCATCGCCGTGCCGGCGTTGCCCATGAAGAGGCGCAAGCGCTGTCCCGAGCGCGCGGCGTCGAGCCGGCCGCCAAGCCCCTGCACCTGCAGCGTGCCGTCAGCCTGCGCATCGATGGCGCAGCCGAGATCGCGCAGCGCCTGCAGCATGACCTGCGTATCGTCGGAGTCGAGCAGGTCGTGCACGCGCGTGCGCCCTTCGCTCAGGCCGGCCAGCAGCAGCACGCGGTTGGAGATGCTCTTCGAGCCCGGCAGCCGCACGGTGCCGCGCACGCGGCGCAGCGGCGGCAGGTCGAGAAAGGGGATGTCGTACATGCGGTGCGTGCCGGCTCGCGTCGCCTGGCGCGACGCGAGCCCGTGTCAGCGCGGCGTGCCGCCGCCGCGCGGCCCGCCGAGCTGCCAGCCGGCGCGTGCTTCGGCGGCACTGCGGATCAGGTCTTCCAGCGCGTCGGCATTGCCGCTCTTGATCACGTGTTCCATCGCATCCAGCGTGTGCCGGAAGCGGGCCGACTGCTTGAGGATCTCCTCGCGGTTGGCCATCAGGATGTCGCGCCAGATCGTCGGGTCGCTGGCCGCGATGCGCGTGAAGTCGCGAAAGCCCGGGCCGGCCAGCGACAGGAAGTCGCGCCCCGCCGGCTGGTTGACCACCGCGCTGAAATAGGCGAACGCCAGCATGTGCGGCAGGTGGCTCACGGACGCGAAGGCGGCGTCGTGGTTCTCGGGCGTCATGCGCAGCACCTGCGCACCGACGGCCGACCAGATGTCGGTGGCCTTCTGCACCAGCTCGGGCGAGGTCTGCGGCAGCGGCGTCAGGATCACCTGGCGGCCGGCGTAGAGCGAGGCGTCGGCGTTCTGCACGCCGGCGACCTCCTTGCCGGTGATCGGGTGTGCCGGCACGAAGGAGGGCACGCGGTCCTTGAGCACCCGGCGCGCGGCGTCGACCACGTCGCGCTTGGTCGAGCCGACGTCCATGAACAGCACGCCGGGCTCCACCAGGTGGCGGATGGCCTTGAAGGTGACCTCGGTGGCCGACACCGGCACCGCGATCAGCACGATGTCGGCGCCGGACACCGCGAGCAGCGCCGACTCGGCCGCCACGTCGATGACACCCATGCGCTTGGCGCGTTCGGTGGTAGAGGGCGACTTGCTGTAGCCGACCACGCGCTTGACCAGCCCGCCGCGCTTGAGCGCGAGCGCGAACGAGCCGCCCATCAGGCCGCATCCGATCACGCCGAGCTGATTGAACATATCGGTGCCGAACTCAGTGCACGTCGACCGGGTACGCACCCAGCAGCTTGAAGAACGCGCAGGTCTCGCGCAGTTCGCGCAGGGCCACGGCCACCTTGGGATCGTCCGGGTGGCCCTCGATGTCGACGTAGAAGTAGTACTCCCACTGGCCCGAGCGCGCCGGGCGCGACTCGAAGCGCGACATCGACACGCCATGGCGCTTCAGCGGCACCAGCATATCGTGCACCGCGCCCGGCTTGTTGGCCACCGAGACGATCAGGCTGGTGCAATCGTGGCCCGACATCGCCGGCGCGGGCTGCAGATCGGGATGCGCGACGATGGCGAAGCGGGTGCGGTTGTGCGGGTCGTCCTGGATCGCCGGCGCCACCACGTGCAGGCCGAACTCGCTGCCCGCCCGCTCGCTGGCGATCGCCGCCAGCGACGCGTCGAGCCCCGCCTGGCGGGCGCCTTCGGCATTGCTCGCGACCGGACGCCGCTCGACGTCGGGCAGATGGTGGCTCAGCCAGCCATGGCATTGCGCGAGCGCTTGCGGATGCGCGCAGACCGCCGTGATGCCCTGCAGCGAGTTGTCCCGCCGCAGCAGGTTGTGGCGCACGAACAGGCTCGTCTCACCGACGATCAGCAGCGGCGTCGTCAGCAGCACGTCGAGCGAGCGGGCGACGACGCCCTCGGTGGAATTCTCCACCGGCACCACACCGAAATCGGCGGCGCCGGCGCTGGTGCTGCGGAACACCTCGTCGATGTTGGCGCACGGCACGCGCACGATCGACGAGCCGAAGTAGCCGAACGCCGCCAGTTCGCTGAAGGTGCCGGCCGGCCCGAGATAGGCCACCCGCGTGGCCGTTTCCAGCGCCCGGCAGGCGGACATGATCTCGCGCCAGATCGGCGCGATGCTGTCGGTGCGCAACGGACCGGTGTTGCTGCGCTTGAGACCGTCGATGACCTGCGCCTCGCGCTCGGGGCGGAAGGCCACCGAGCCCTCGCGCTTCTTCAGCTCGCCCACCTGCTGGGCCAGCGCCGCACGGCGATTCAGCGCGGCGAGCAGTTCACGATCGACCGCGTCGATGCGCTCGCGCAGCGCCAGCAGGTCGGGTGGGGACGCGGGCTCAGCCATGGAATGGCCCGGATTCTGGCACGCGCGGCAGCGCGCGCCGGCAGTTTGGGGCCAGCCGGCGCGCCACTACGCCACGGGATCGACCGGCGGCTCGGCGTCGGGCTCTGCCGAGACGTCGACATCGGCATCGCCATTGGCGTCGTTCTCGACGATGCGCTGCAGGCCCGACAGCTTGGAGCCGTCGTCCAGCGCGATCAGCGTCACCCCTTGCGTGGCGCGACCCATCTCGCGGATCTCGGCGACACGCGTGCGCACGAGCACGCCGCGGTCGGTGATCAGCATGATCTCGTCGTCGGGCCGCACCAGCGTGGCGGCCACCACGCGGCCGTTGCGCTCGCTCTGCTGGATGGCGATCATGCCCTTGGTGCCGCGGCCGTGCCGGGTGTACTCGACGATCGGCGTGCGCTTGCCGAAGCCGTTCTCGGTGGCCGTGAGCACGCTGGTGCGCGCCGGGCCCTCGTCGGCCGCGAGTGCGCCGTCGCGGTCGGCGACCAGCATCGCGATCACGCGCTGGCCGTCGTCGAGCATCATGCCGCGCACGCCGCGCGCCTGGCGGCCCATCGCGCGCACGTCGTCCTCGTCGAAGCGCACCGCCTTGCCGCCGTCGGAGAACAGCATCACGTCGTGCTGGCCATCGGTGAGCGCGGCACCGATCAGGTAGTCACCCGGATCGAGGTCGACCGCGATGATGCCGGCCTTGCGCGGATTGCTGAAGTCGTCGAGCGCGGTCTTCTTCACCGTGCCGAGCGCCGTGGCCATGAAGATGAAGTGGTCGGCCGGAAAGCTGCGCGACTCGCCGGTCAGCGGCAGCACGACGGTGATCTTCTCGTCGGGTTGCAGCGGGAACATGTTGACGATCGGCTTGCCGCGACTGGCGCGCGAGCCCTGCGGCACCTCCCATACCTTGAGCCAGTACACGCGGCCGCGGTTGCTGAAGCAGAGGATCCAGTCGTGCGTGTTGGCGATGAAGAGCTGGTCGATCCAGTCGTCTTCCTTGGTCGCCGCCGCCTGCTTGCCGCGGCCGCCGCGGCGCTGCGCGCGGTATTCGGAGAGGGCCTGGCTCTTGATGTAGCCGGTGTGGCTCAGCGTCACCACCATGTCGGTCGGCGCGATCAGGTCCTCGGTGCCGAGCTCCTGGATGTTGCGCTCGATCACACTGCGCCGCGCGCCGAGCTTGGTCTGGCCGAACTCCTGGCGCAGCGCCATCAGCTCGTCGCTGATGATGTGCTTCACCCGCTCGGGCTTGACCAGGATGTCGAGCAGATCGGCGATCTGCGCCATCACGTCCTTGTACTCGCCGATGATCTTGTCCTGCTCCAGGCCGGTCAGGCGCTGCAGGCGCATCTGCAGGATCTCGTTGGCCTGGTCGTCCGACAGCCGGTACAGGCCGTCGAACTGCAATCCGTACTGCGGCGGCAGGCCCTCGGGGCGGTAGGCCTCGCGGCCGCCCGGCGTCTGCTCCTCGGCGCGGGCGAGCATCTCGCGCACCAGCGAGCTGTCCCAGCCCTTGCTCATCAAGGCTGCCTTGGCCACCGGCGGCGTCGGCGACGACTTGATGGTCTCGATGAACTCGTCGATGTTGGCCAGCGCCACCGCCAGGCCTTCGAGCACGTGGCCGCGTTCGCGTGCCCTGCGCAGCTCGTAGGCGGTGCGCCGCGTCACCACCTCGCGTCGGTGGTCGAGGAAGATCTCGACCAGATCGAGCAGGTTGCACAGCTTGGGCTGCCCGTCGATGAGGGCGACCATGTTGATGCCGAAGGTGTCCTGCAGCTGGGTCTGCTTGTACAGGTTGTTCAGCACCACCTCGGGCACTTCGCCGCGCTTGAGCTCGATGACGACGCGCATGCCCGACTTGTCGGACTCGTCCTGGATATGGCTGATGCCGTCGATCTTCTTGTCGTGGACGAGCTCGGCGATGCGCTCGAGCAGCGTCTTCTTGTTCACCTGGTACGGGATTTCGTCGACGATGATCGACTGGCGTGCGCCCTTGTCGATGTCCTCGAAATGGCACTTCGCGCGCATCACCACCTTGCCGCGCCCGGTGCGGTAGCCCTCGCGCACGCCGGCCAGGCCGTAGATGATGCCGGCGGTGGGGAAGTCGGGCGCCGGGATGATCTCCATCAGCTCGTCGACGCCGGCGTCCGGGTTCTTCAGCAGGTGCAGGCAGGCGTCGACCACCTCGTTGAGGTTGTGCGGCGGGATGTTGGTGGCCATGCCCACCGCGATGCCGGCGCTGCCGTTGACCAGCAGGTTGGGCAGCCGCGTCGGCAGCACCAGCGGCTCCTTCTCGCTGCCGTCGTAGTTGGGGCCGAAGTCGACCGTCTCCTTGTCGATGTCGGCCAGCATCTCGTGCGCGATCTTCGACAGGCGGATCTCGGTGTAGCGCATCGCCGCGGCGTTGTCGCCGTCGACCGAGCCGAAGTTGCCCTGGCCGTCGACCAGCATGTGGCGCAGCGAGAAGTCCTGCGCCATGCGCACGATGGTGTCGTAGACCGCGGTGTCGCCGTGCGGGTGGTACTTGCCGATCACGTCGCCGACGATGCGTGCCGACTTCTTGTAGGGCCGGTTCCAGTCGTTGTTCAGCTCGTGCATCGCGAACAGCACGCGCCGGTGCACCGGCTTGAGGCCGTCGCGCGCATCGGGCAATGCGCGACCGACGATCACGCTCATGGCGTAATCGAGATATGAGCGCCGCATCTCCTCTTCGAGGCTGACGGGGACAGTTTCCTTGGCGAACT
>JBGAMU010000139.1:0-10741 GCA_044222685.1 Burkholderiaceae bacterium | reverse complement strand
GGCGCCCGATCCCGCCGACCAGGGTACCGCCTACGGGATGGAGCTGTCGATGGGCGCTCCCGACCCGGCCGCCAAGACCGGGCCGACGGCGCCCGACGACGACCCGCTGCACTGGATCCGGCGCTGGCTCGATCGACATACCCCGCGCTGAAGCGGGGTGCGCTCCTACAATCGGAGCGTGACCCGCCTGTCGTTCCGTCAAAAGGTGCTGCGTGATCGCGAAGACGCGATCGTGACGTCGGTCAACCGTCTGCTGGCCACCAAGGGCTTCGACCTGATGACGGTCGACGAGGTGGCAGCCGACGTCGGCATCGCCAAGGCGAGCCTGTACAAGCACTTCGCATCGAAGGAGGCGCTCGCCGCCGCCGCGATGGTGCGTGTGCTCGAGATCGCGCTGCAGCAGGTGGCCACGCTGCAGGCCGATGCGAACCTCGATGCATTCGACCGCCTGAAGGCGGTGACGCGCTGGGCGCTGCAGACGCAGCTGGCCGGCGAGATGCCGTCGCTGCCGGCGCAGAACTCCACCTTGCGCAACGCCTTGATGGCCGATCGCGGCTACGTCGACCGGTTGATCGAGCTGAGCGACCGGCTCGGCGAATGGATCTCGGCGGCGCAGGCGTCGGGCCGCCTGTCGCGCGCGCTGCCGCCCGAGGTGGTGCTCTATACGCTGTTCGCGCGCGCCTGCGATCCGGTGCCCGGCGTGCTGCGCGCCGGCGGCTCGTACGACGACGAGCAGCTGATCGAGTGGGTGCTGGCCACCTGTTTCGACGGCCTGGCCGCGCGCTGACGCGGACCGCCGAGCCGGTCAAAGCCGCTCGAGGAACCGCCCGATCGCCGCGTTGACCTGTTCCGGGTGGGTGATCGGACCCATGTGGCCGAGCCCGTCGAACTCGACCATCCGCACGTTCGGCAGCATCGGTGCGAGCGCGCGCACCACCGCGTGCGCGGATGCGGTGGATCGCCGCCCGACCATCAGCAGCACCGGCTGATCGAGCCGGCGAAAGGCCGAGGCAGGGGTCGGCTCGTTGAACAGCGCATGCGCCCAGCGGCGCACGTTGACGATCGAGTCGGCCATCGCCGGCTGGCGCGCCGCCGGGGTCTGCCGCCAGCTGCCGGCGCCCATCCAGTAGTCGATGAACGCGGCCGCGGCGGCATCGCGGTCGCCGGCGTCGAGCGCGGCCGCCGCATGGGCGACCGCCTGGCGGATGCCGTCGGCCGCGTTGGGCAGCGGCGATTCGGCATCGACCAGCGCGAACAGCGTCGGTTCGTAGAGCGCCAGCGCGCGCACGCGCTGCGGCCGCTGCAGGGCGGCGATCAACGCGACCGCCGCGCCGTACGAATGGCCCACCAGCGTCAGCGGCGAGCCGGCGCGCGCCAGCACCGGCTCGAGCAGCTCGGCTTCGTCGCGCAGCGTGATGATGCGGTCGGACGGCCACTGCGGGCTCTTGCCGGCACCGTACGAATCCGGCGCCAGCACGCGATGGCTGGCGGCCAGCATGTCCATCAGGCCGCGCCACTGGCCGGAGGTGCTGGCGTTGGCGTGGATGCACACCACGCCAGGCCCGGCGCCGACTTCGCGGACGAAGGGCTCGGGACGGCTCATCGCCTGCGAGCGATCAGCGCACGATCAGCAACGGCACGTCGCAGCGGGCCAGCACGCCGCTGGTCACCGATCCGAGCACCAGACCCGCGATCGCGCCGTGACCATGCGAGCCCATCATCAAGAGGTCGAACTTGCCGGCGCTCGCCACCTGCGCGATCGCGTCGCCGGCCGGGCCGACCTTGCTGACGAATTCGGCCGTCAGGCCCTGCTTGCCGAAGAAAGCGCGGATCGGCTTGAACACCTTGTCGGCCTCCTCGGCGAAGTAGCCCTGCACGAGCTGCTTGTCGAGCACTCGCGTGGCGCGTGCCGGCAGCGGGCCGACCACCGTCACCACGGTGTAACGATGGTGCGCGCCGAGCCACTCGTCGTGTGCCGCAATGTAGGCCAGCATGCGCTTGGTGTAGCGGCTGCCGTCGGCAGCGACCAGGATCTTCATCTCGCGGCTCCTCGCACGCGCCGCGACATCCGGGCGCTCGGCCAAAGTATCCCACCGCCTTGCGGCGTCTCGTTGATGGAAATCACCGGCCGACCGGCACGTCGCTCGCCCGCGGCGTTCAGACTTCGATCAGCCGCGTCGGGTCGAAGCCTTCGTCCTCGCCCTTGCTGACCAGGCCACGGGCGTGGCAGACCACGCGCGCCGGCAACCGGCCCGGCCGATCGACGCGGTAGTCGTGCCGGCAGTGCAAGTGGCCGTGCAGCCACAGATCGGCCCGGGTGATCAGGTCGTCGTCGGCGTTGCAGAAGCTCGCGGTCCCCGCCTGCCGGCCATAACGCGGATCGGCGCTGCGCAGGCTCGGCGCAAAGTGCGTCAGCACCACCGTTGCGTCAGCGGGCTCGCGCTGCGCGTCGGCGCCGAGCGCGGCTTCCAGCCAGCTCCGGCAGGCGAGCGACTCCTCGCGCACCGCTTGCGCGTCGAACGGCTGGCCGTCGCGGGTGGCCGCCATCAGCCGCATGAAGTAGCCCGCCGCACGCAACGCGCGTTCGCGCTCCGCGGCGCCGAACAGATCGAAGTCCGACCAGCGCGTGGTGGCGACGAAGCGGATGGTGCGCCCGCGATCGTCGACCAGACGGCAGGTCTCGCGCTCGAGCAGCCGGATGCCCGACGCGGCCGCGCACTCGCGCAGCGCCGGCCAGGCCTCGGTCCACTCGCGGCCGTCGAACTCGTGGTTGCCGGCGACCATCAGCACCGGCACCGGCCAGCCGGCGAAGCGCGCGAGCCCCTGCCAGCCGGCATCGATGTCGCCGGCCAGCACCAGCAGTTCGGCCCCGGGCGCCGGCTCGGGGTCGAAGGCCTCGGTCTCGAGGTGCAGGTCCGACAGCAGCTGCAGCCGCATCGGGTGGGGCCGCGGCCGCTCGCGCGCCAGCGTGGTCAGGCCGCGATCTTGGCGGCGATCCGCTGGCGCGTGGCGTTCAGCTGCTCCGGCAGCCGCGTCGACAGCTGCTGGAACAGCTCCTGGTGCAGCGCGAGTTCCTGCTGCCAGGCGGCGCGGTCGATCGACATCACCGAGGCGAACTGTTCGCGACTGAAGGCCAGGCCTTCCCAGTGCAGATCCTCGTAGCGCGGGCTGACGCCGAACGCGTGCTCGGTGCCGCCGGCCTGGCCCTCGATGCGCTCGATCATCCACTTCAGCACGCGCATGTTCTCGCCGTAGCCCGGCCAGACGAACTTGCCGTCGGCACCCTTGCGGAACCAGTTGACACAGTAGATCCGGGGCAACGGCGCACCGGCCTTCTGCAGCTTGGCGCCCATGCCCAGCCAGTGCTGGAAGTGGTCGCCCATGTGATAACCCATGAACGGCAGCATCGCGAACGGATCGCGCCGCACGACGCCTTGCGCGCCGGCAGCGGCGGCGGTGGTTTCGCTGCCCATGGTGGCGGCCATGTAGACGCCTTCGGCCCAGTCGCGCGCCTCGGTCACCAACGGCACGGTGTTGGAACGGCGCCCGCCGAAGATGAAGGCATCGATCGCATAGCCGGTGGTCGAGTCCCACTGCGGATCGAGCACCGGGTTGTTAGTGGCGGCGATGGTGAAGCGCGAGTTCGGATGCGCGGCCGGGCGCGGCTTGCCGTTCTCGCCGGTTTCCTTGGCGATCTGCGGGGTCCAGTCACGGCCCTGCCAGTCAATCAGGTGCGCCGGCGGCTCGTCGGTCATGCCTTCCCACCAGACATCGCCCTCTTCGGTCAGCGCCACGTTGGTGAAGATGACGTCGCGCTTAAGCGAATCCATGCAATTCGGATTCGTCTTGTAGTTCGTGCCCGGCGCGACGCCGAAGTAGCCGGCCTCGGGGTTGATCGCGTGCAGGCGGCCGTCCTGGCCCGGCTTGATCCAGGCGATGTCGTCGCCGACGGTGGTGACCTTCCAGCCCTTGAAGGCCTTGGGCGGCACCAGCATCGCGAAGTTGGTCTTGCCACAGGCACTCGGGAAGGCGGCGGCCACGTGGTACTTCTTGCCCTGCGGCGACGTGACGCCCAGGATCAGCATGTGCTCGGCCAGCCAGCCCTGGTCACGGCCCATCTTGCTGGCGATGCGCAGCGCGAAGCACTTCTTGCCGAGCAACGCGTTGCCGCCGTAGCCCGAGCCGTAGCTCCAGATCTCGCGTGTCTCGGGGTAGTGGACGATGTACTTGGTCTTGTTGCAGGGCCAGGCGACGTCCTGCTGGCCGGGCTGCAGCGGCGCGCCCACCGTGTGCATGCAGGGCACGAATTCACCGTCTTCGCCGAGCACCTCGAAGACGGGGCGCCCCATGCGCGTCATGATGCGCATGTTGACCGCCACGTACGGGCTGTCCGACAGCTCGACGCCGATGTGCGAGATGTGCGAGCCGAGCGGCCCCATCGAGAACGGCACCACGTACATCGTGCGGCCACGCATGCAGCCGCGAAACAGCGCCTTGTCGCCGGTCTGCAGCAGCTCGCGCATCTCGGCCGGGGCGACCCAGTTGTTGGTCGGGCCGGCGTCTTCCTGGCGCTCACTGCAGATGAAGGTGCGATCCTCGACCCGCGCCACGTCGCTCGGATCGCTGAGCGCCAGATAGGAGTTCGGCCGCAGCGCGGGGTTGAGCCGCTTGAAGGTGCCGGCGCGCACGAGCGCCTCGCACAGCCGGTCGTATTCGGCTTGCGTGCCATCGCACCAGTAGACGTCGGCGGCTTCGGTCAGCGCGGCCATCTGGGCCACCCAGTCGAGCAGGCGCTGGTGCTTCACGTAGGCCGGCGCGTTGAGGCGCACGCCTTCCAGGACGGGACGGTTCATCGGAGTTCCAATCATCGAGGTTTGAAAGAGGCGGGATTGGCCCAGCCTCGCCCGAACGGCGGGGCTCGGCCAATGCAGCTTGAAGAGGTTTCAGCGCGACGGAGCGGTCGATGCTTGCGTGTATGTGTGGACCAACTTTTGTACCCGCTTGGGGGTCAGGCTTGTCTCCGGCAGGTCGCCTGCTCGAATTTTGGGCGCAGTGTAATCGCGCCGTAACCACCGGAAGGCGGGGGTGATCAAACCAATGCGTGTCATCAGCGTGAATGTGGCAACAGCCGTACCCGTGCAGATCGAGGGGCGTTCGGTCTTGACGGCCATCGGCAAGCGTGCCGTCGGCGGGGCCGTGGCGGTGCGCCCGCTCGGGCTGGCCGGCGACGAGCAGGCCGACCTGAGCGTGCACGGGGGCATCGACAAGGCCGTCTACGCCTACCCGCTGGCGCACTACGCCTTCTGGCAGACCGTGCGCGCCCAGGCCCGCGTGGCCGCGGCAGATGCAGTGCTGCCGTACGGCGCGATGGGCGAGAACCTGACCATCGACGGTCTGGACGAGGCACAGCTCTGGATCGGCGACCGGTTGGTCTTGCCGCACTGCGTGCTGGCCGTCAGCGCGCCCCGTACCCCATGCTTCAAGTTCGCCGCCGCCATGGGATTCCCGCAGGCGTTGCGGCTGATGGTCCAGTCGGGCTACTGCGGCGCCTATCTGGCGGTGGTGACGCCCGGGCATGTGAGCGCCGGCGAGCCGGTCGAGTGCCAGCCCGGCCCGTGCGAGGTGAACCTGCGCGAACTGTTCAAGGTCCGGATGAAGGCCTGACGGCCGCGGTGCGGCCAAAGCGCCAGCGATACAGCGGCCCGGTCGCCAGCAGCACGACCAGATAGCGCAGCAGATGAAACGCGGTGACCGTGGGCACGCCCAGATGCAGCACGGCCGCGGTGATCGCCATCTCGGCGATGCCGCCGGGCGAATTGCCGAGCACCACGTTGGCAGGCGCCAGATCGAACACCCAGGCCAGCGCCAGGCCGAACAGCGCCGACAGTGCGATCATGCCCAGCGTCCCGACCGCCACGGCCGCCAGCCAGCGCGGGGCGCGACGGACGAACTCGCGCGAGAAGCGGGCGCCGAGCGCGACGCCGATGAACAACTGGCCGGCATCGACGGCCGCGCGTGGCAATGCCGACAGGTGCAGGCCGGCCGCCGTGATGACCAGTGTGATCAGCAGCGGCCCCAGCACCCACGGATTCGGCACCTTCCAGCGCTGCAGCGCCAGCGCGCCGGCCAGCGTGGCCAGCGTCAGGCCGGCCAGACCGATGACGTCGATGGTGCCGGCGCGCACCGGAGCGTCCTCGAGGCCGTGCACATCCAGACCCTTCAGCGCGAAGGGCAGGACGACCACCACGATCAACAAGCGCAGCGAATGCGCGGCGGCCACCGTGTCGACCGCGCCGCCGTGGCGCTCGGCCAGCACCGCCATCTCGGATGCCCCGCCGATCGCTGCCGCGAAGTAGGCAGTGGCCGGATGCAGCGGCGCGGCGCGGCGCTGCGACCAGCGCAACCAACGCGCGAAGGCATCCCCGAGTACCAGCGCCCAAAGCGCACCCATCACCAGCGCAGGTGCAAGCGCCAACATCGCGACCAGGACGGGCGGCGTGAAGTAAAGCCCGAGTACGGTGCCGATGGCCCATTGGCCGGCATTGCGCAAGCGCCCCGAGGCACGCACCGGCGCACCCGCGATGCTGAGCAACGCGGTGACCACCAGCGGGCCGATCATCCAGGGCAAAGGCACGCCCAGCCATTGGCACCCCCAGCCCGCCGCAGTGGCCACCGCCAGCGTGAACGCGAGCCGAGCGGTCCAGGCCAGCCGATCAGGCATCGGGGTGGCGCTTCAGGTCGCGAAACGCCGCGAACAGCCAGGAACGCATACTGATCAGCAGCGTATATGGCCGCTTCTGCTCGGGCGGCAGGCGCTGATCGGCGAGGTGCTGCTGGGCGAAGTCCTGCGCCACGCGCTGCAGCCGCTCGTTGAACAGCGCGGCCAGGCTGCGCCCGATCTGGCCGTGGACCAGCATCAGCATCTCGCCCTCGCCATCGAAGCCGCCGCTGTAGTAGTCACCGATCACCGTGTCCCGGAAGTAGCGCATCACCGGCCCGTCAGGCCGCCAGCGGAAGGTCTTGGCGATGTGCAGCCGGTACCGGTTGAGCGGCCGCAGCTCGATGACGCCGAGCCGGTCGAGCTGCGCCAGGTACTTGATGCACTCGGCGTCGCTCAGCTTGTAGGTCGCCACGATCTGCTCGAAAGTCCACTGGCTCAGGCAGCAGATCGCCAGCAACAGCAGCTTGCGGTCGGCCACCACCGCGCGCTCCTGCTCCAGCGTCAGCTCGCGCCGCAGCGGCGCGGTGTCGGCCACCTGGCGCGCCAGCTCGGAGAAGTCGGTCTTCAGCACGCGACAGATCTCGTCGATGCGCGACAGCGGCATCTCGCCGCGCGCGAACATGCGCTTGATGCTCGATTCAGCCATGCCGAGTTCGCGGGCGAGCGCCGCGTAGGTCAGGCCGGCCGACTTGAGCTCGGCCTTGATGCGGTCGATCAGTGCTTGGGTGGTCGACATCGGGAAAGGTCCCCTCCGGTATACAGAAGCGATACCCGATAGGTCGCCATTGGCCACATGGAACTTTCAGACTATACCCATTGCCCGCAAAGGATGAACATGCGCGCCATCGTCACCGCGGCTCCATCCGATGCGCCACACCCTCACCGACACCAACCTCGCCCGCCGCCACGCGCTGTGCTGCGGCGCCCTCGCGGCCTGCGGGCTGTTCACTTCGCTGGTGCCCGCCGCCGAGGTGGACGCGCCGGCCACGCCCGCCCGCTCGACCCTGACGGCGCAGGCCCGGGCCTTGTCGGCGTTGGCGTTCGACGGGCTCGACGCCACGCAGCTGTGGGACGTCCACACCCATCTGCTCGGCACCGGGGACGCCGGCTCGGGCTGCTGGATCAACCCGCAGCTCGATTCATGGTGGCATCCGGTGGAGGCGCTGCGCAAACGCGTGATCCTGCATGGCGCCGGCGTGTCGCCACGTTCACCGCGCATCGATCTGGACTTCGTGCGGCGGCTGACGCAACTGACGCACGACTTCCCGGTCGGCGCGCGCTGGATGTTGTTTGCCTTCGACCACGCGCACGACGACCAAGGCTCGCCGCAGCCGCAGGACACCACCTTCCACGTGCCCGACGCGTGGGCGGCGCGCGTGTCGCAGGGCGACGAGGGCACCTTCGGCTGGGTGGCCTCGATCCACCCGTACTGCGTCGATGCGCTGGTGCGACTCGCTCGACCTCGACCGCCGGCAGCCGCGCCCGCGCCGGGCGTTCGATCTCTTCGCGCGACTGATGGACGAGAGCGAGTGGCACGGCCTGCTGCTGGGCGACGTGTCGGCCCTCTTCCAGGTCAACCGCGACTCTGCGGTCTGGCGCACCGTGCTCGCACGCCAGGACTGGCACGCGCGCTTGCTGCACGGCTCGGACTATCCGCTGCCATGCATCGCGCCACTGGTCCGGCTGGCACCGCTGGTGCGCGCCGGCGTGCTCGACGCCGAGCACGTCGCGCCGCTTGAAGCGTTGCGCAGCTACAACCCGCTGCTGTTCGATTTCGTGCTCAAGCGCGTGGCCCGTTGGCGCGGGCATGCGCTGGACCGCGCGGTCTTCCACACCGCGACGCACTTCACGCCGGCAATACCGGCGTGAGCGCGACCGCGGCGGCTACAGTGCCGCCGCAGTCGCGCCGCGCGTGCCAACCCGACCGACGGACCAGGAACAACACGATGGACCCGCATCCAAACCAGTTCGCCCTGCTCGCCCAGCGCCGCTTCGCGCCGTTCTTCTGGACGCAGTTTCTCGGCGCGGCGAACGACAACGTCTTCAAGTTCGCCTTCACGGTGCTCGTCACCTATCGCTTGCAGGTCGGCTGGCTGCCGCCGGCGCTGGCCGGCCTGGTGATCGGCGCGGTGTTCATCGCACCGTTCCTGCTCTTCTCGGCCACGTCGGGCCAGCTGGCCGACAAGTTCGACAAGGCCGTGCTGACACGCATGGTCAAGAACCTCGAGATCGTGATCATGGTGCTGGCGGCACTCGGTCTGTTCACGACGAACGTGCCGCTGATGCTCGGCTGCATCTTCCTGCTCGGCCTGCACAGCACGCTGTTCGGCCCGGTGAAGTACGCCTACCTGCCGCAGCACCTGGGCGAGCGCGAGCTGACCGGCGGCAACGGCATGATCGAGATGGGCACGTTAGTTGCGATCCTGCTCGGCAACGTAGCGGGCGGTCTGCTGATCGCGCTGCCCGATGACGCGTGGCTGCCGGGCGCGCGGGCGGTGGCGATCGTCTCGCTGATCCTGGCGGCGCTGGGCCGCGCGGTGTCGCAATGGGTGCCGGCCACACCGGCCACGGCGCCGGACCTGCGCATCAACTGGAACCCATTCAGCGAGACCGCGCGCAACCTGAAGCTCGCGCATGGCAACATCGTCGTCTTCCGCTCGTTGCTGGGCATCTCGTGGATGTGGTTCTTCGGCGCCGTGTTCCTGGCGCAATTCCCGTCGTTCGCGAAAGACGTGCTGCACGGCGACGAACACGTGGCCTCGCTGCTGCTGGTGGTGTTCTCGGTCGGTATCGGCGTCGGCTCGCTGCTCACCGAGACGCTGTCGCGCCGGCATGTCGAGATCGGCCTGGTGCCACTGGGCGCCATCGGGATGAGCGTGTTCGCAGCCGACCTGTACTTCGCGTCGCGCGCGCTGCCGGCGGCGCCGGCGCAGACGGTCGGTGTGTTCCTCGCCCAGAGCGCGCACTGGCGCGTGCTGGCCGACCTGTTTGCGCTCAGCCTGTCGGCGGGGCTGTACAGCGTGCCGATGTACGCGCTGATCCAGTTGCGCGCGCCGGCCAGCCATCGCGCGCGGATCATCGCGGCCAACAACATCCTCAACGCGATCTTCATGATCGCCAGCAGCTTGATCGTCGGCGCCCTGCTGTCGATGGGTCTGTCGATCCCGCAGGTCTTCGGCCTCACCGCGCTGGCCAATGCGTTGGTCGCCGGCTACATCTTTCTGCTGGTGCCGGAGTACCTGCTGCGCTTCGTGGCGTTCATCGCCTCGCGCGTGGTCTATCGCTTTCGCGTGCGCGGCGAAGAGCACATCCCCACGGAGGGCGCGGCCATCATCGTCTGCAACCACGTCAGCTTCGTCGACGCGGTGCTGCTGATGGCGGCCAGCCCGCGGCCGATCCGTTTCGTGATGGACCATCGCATCTTCGCGGTTCCGGTACTCGGCTGGCTGTTCAAGCTGGCCAAGGCGATCCCGATCGCGCCGCAGGCGGAGCACCCGCAGATCTATGCCGCCGCGTTCGAGGCGGCCGACCGTGTGCTGGCCGAAGGCGATCTGCTGGGCATCTTTCCCGAGGGCGCGATCACCAAGGACGGCGAGCTGCAGCCGTTCAAGGGCGGCGTCATGAAGATCCTGGAGCGCCGGCCCGTGCCGGTGGTGCCGGTGGCGCTGCAGAACCTGTGGGGCTCGTACTTCTCGCGCATCGAGCGCGGCACGGCAATGGTGAAACCCTTCCGGCGCGGCCTGTTCAGCCGAGTCGGGCTGGTCGCGGCCGAGCCGATGCCGGCGGTCGCCGTGTCGCCGCAGGCGCTTCAGGACCGCGTCGGCGCTCTCCTGCGCCATTGAGCGCGGCCGCCGGTCGCTACACGCCGCGCGCCCGGTCGGCTGCGAACTGCCGCGCGAAGGCCGCGAAGCGCTGTTGCTCGATTGCCTCGCGGATCTCGCGCATCAGGTTCAGGTAGTGGTGCAGGTTGTGGATGCTCGCGAGCATCGGCGCGAGCATCTCGCCGCAGCGGTCCAGGTG
>JBGAMU010000138.1:0-10775 GCA_044222685.1 Burkholderiaceae bacterium | reverse complement strand
GTCAGGTCCCAGCCGTCGACCAGTTCGGCGCAGCGCGATCTCACGTCGACGCCCAGCAGGTGCCGCCGCCACAGCATCGCGGCCGCATCGACGCGCTGCAGCGTGATCTGCAGCGCGTCGCCGGCCAGATGGGCGTCGACCAGGCGCAGCACGCCGACCTCGTCGAGGCTCTCCAGGCGAAACAGCGCGAGATGCCACCACAGGTGGCAGGCGTATCCGTTGTCGGCCCAGGCGGCCTGATGCTGACGCAGCCAGGCCGCGCCCTCGTCGCCGCGGCCCTGCATCTCCATCACATGGGCCACGGCGTGGATGGCCCACGGCGAGCGCGGCTCCAGCGCGAGCACCCGGCGCCCCGCCTCCTCGGCCTGCGCCTGCAGGTTGCACTCCTCGAGCCCGAAGGCATGCAGCGCGAGCACGTGCGCGTACAGCGGATCGGCCTCGTCCCACTCGGGCAGCGCCCGGGCCGGGCGGGCCCGCAGGTTGGCGGCGTCGCCGCGATAGAAGTCCCACAGGTGCGCCCACTGCAGCGCCAGTGCGTCACGCGGATGGTCGAGCAGCCAGTCGTCCCACAACGTGCAGGCATCGTGCCAGCGGCCGTCGAGCACACGCAGGCAGGCCTCCAGGTGCACGCGCTCGCGCGCCGTCGCGCCGGCCACCCGTTGCTGCGCGCGCTCCAGGTGCTGCCGCGCCTCGGCGACCAGCGCGGGCTCGGTCAGGCTCAACAGGAAGCCGGCCTTCATCACATGGGGCATCGCCCAGTGCGGATCGGCCTCGATGGCGCGGTCGAGATCGGCGATCGGCGGGTCGTAGAACGACATCATCCGCCACAGCGCCGACTCGGCCGCCTGCGCTGCCACGGACGAGCCGGTGGCGAGCAGGTTGCCGCGGGAATCGGGGAGCGCCATGGCACCACTCTAGCCTGCGCGAGGCCGGGTTGCCGCCGGTGCACCGATCGGCCGTTAGTGCTTGAATATCGGTCAACCCACGACTCGCCAGCCGTCACGCCGTGGACACACGCGCCCAGCAAGGCAGCCCGCTGTACCTGCTCGAACGCTCCGACGTCGGGCTCGTGCAGCTCGATCGCGACCTCAAGGTGTGCGCGATGAACAGCTTCGCGCGGCGCGTGCTGCCGGTCGACGAGAAGCAGCCGTTCGACAAGATGGTGCTGTCGTTCCACCCGGAGCGCTCGCAGGCGAAGGTGAAGTTCCTGATCGACCAGACCGAGTGCCCGGTCAGCAACCCGCCGCCGATGACGATGATCATCAACATCCCCGAGCGGGTGCTGCTGATCAAGGTGACCAAGATGGCCGACATGCGCGGCGACACCGCCGGCTACACGCTGGTGTTCTACGACATCACCGACGCGGTGAGCCGCGAGGAGCCGAGCACGCAACGTCCCGGCGCGAAGCGCCAGCTGCAGAAGATCCCCACCGTGGCGGGCAACCGCATCGTGCTGGTCGACGTCGACAGCGTGTTCTATTTCCGCGCCGAGGGCCACTACACCTGGGTCACCACGGCGCAGGGCTCGAGCTTCTGCAACCTCACCATCGGCGACCTCGAGTCCCGGCTGGACAGCGCGTCGTTCCTGCGCATCCATCGCAGCTATCTCGCCAACCTGGACCATGCCGAGCAGATCGTCCGCGACGAGGGGCGCGTCACGCTGAAGCTGCGCCAAGAGGAGGCGGCGCTGCCGGTGGCACGCACCAGCGTGCCCAGGCTGCTCGAGCGGCTCGGCCTGACCGAGCTGTAGCGCGCCGCCTTCCGGGTTTTCCCGCGCTCACCGGCCCGGCATCGGCGCATGCTGCGGTTCGTGCGGCTGCGTCGCTGTTCGTGCGGCGTCGCGGGTCGTTCATGCAATCGATCGTGAAGAGCGCAGCCGAGTGTCCTAAGTTCGCCCGCCATGCGGCGCCCGTCGATGTGCCGCCGACAACACCAGGAGACCGCCCGATGACTCCAGCGTCATTCGACTATCACGCGCCGCGATCCGTGGCCGACGCCGTCAGGCTGCTCGTCGATCTCGGTCCGGATGCCAAGCTGCTGGCCGGCGGCCACAGCCTGCTGCCGATGATGAAGCTGCGCTTCGCGGCACCCAGCGCGCTCATCGACCTCGGCAAGGTGGCCGGCCTGCGTGGCATTGCACAGGCAGGGCAGGAGATCCACATCGGCGCGATGACCACCGAGCATGCCCTGCTCACCTCGCCGCTGCTGGCCGAGCGGCTGCCGCTGCTGGTGGAGGCCGCGAGCTGGATCGCCGACCCCCAGGTGCGCTACAAGGGCACGATCGGCGGCGACATCAGCCACGGCGACCCCGGCAACGACCACCCCGCGGTGATGCTGGCGCTCGACGCATCCTTCGTGCTGACCGGGCCCGGCGGCGAACGCGTGCTGAAGGCCGACGGCTACTTTCTCGGCCTGTACAGCACGCAGGCCCGGGCCGACGAGATCCTGACGCAGATCCGCATCCCGATCCCGCCGGCGGGCAGCGGTTGGTGCTACAGCAAGTTCAAGCGCAAGACCGGTGACTTCGCCACCGCGGCCGCCGCGGTGCAGCTGCAAATGAAAGGCAGCACGGTGGCGAGTGTGTCGATCGCGCTGACCAACGTCGGCCCGACGCCGCTGAAGGCCTGCAAGGCCGAGGACTACCTGGTCGGCAAGCCGCTCGACGACGCGACGCTGAACGAGGCGGCGCGGCTGGCGATGCAACCGTGCAGCCCGTCGCACTGCCAGCGCGGCAGCGCCGACTACAAGACCGTGATCGCCGGCGAGATGGTGCGCCGCGCGCTGCAGACGGCGCACTCGCGCGCCAGGCCCTGACCCGCCGCATCGAGGAGCAGACCCATGGCCACCACCCACACCGTTTCGTTCAAGCTCAACGGCAAGCCGGTCGACGTGACCGTCGAGGCGCGCGAGCTGCTGATCCACACGCTGCGCGAGCGCCTGGCCCACACCGGGCCGCACATCGGCTGCGAAACCACGCACTGCGGTGCCTGCACGGTCGATATCGACGGCATGTCGGTGAAGGCCTGCACCGTGCTGGCGGTGCAGTGCGACGGCGCCGACATGCTGACGATCGAGGGTCTCGAGCAGGGCGGCGTGCTGCATGCCCTGCAACAGGCCTTCCACGAGGAGCACGGCCTGCAGTGCGGCTACTGCACGCCGGGCATGATCACGCGCGCCTACCGGCTGCTGAAGGAGAACCCCAATCCGAGCGAGCAGGAGATCCGCTACGGACTGGCCGGCAATCTGTGCCGCTGCACCGGCTACCAGAACATCGTGAAGGCGGTGCAATCGGCGGCGCGCACGCTCGCCGCCGCCCAGCCTGCCACGGCCTGATCGCGCCGCGCACCGCGCCCCCTCGAACACGACCGCAGACGGAGACACCTCATGGGCAACATGTCCGACCTGAAGGAACGCGAAGACAAGCTGCAGGGCATGGGCACCTCGCTGCTGCGCAAGGAGGACGCCAAGTTCATCCGCGGCCAGGGCCAGTACGTCGACGACATCAAGCTGCCGGGCATGCTGTTCGGCGCCGTCGTGCGCAGCCCGTTCGCGCACGCGCGCATCAAGGGCATCGACAAGTCCAAGGCGCTCGCCACCCCCGGCGTGGTGGCCGTGCTCACCGCCGACGACCTGAAGCCGGTCAAGCTGCACTGGATGCCCACGCTCGGCGGCGACGTGCAGGCGGTGCTGGCCGACAAGAAGGTGTGCTTCCAGTACCAGGAAGTGGCGATGGTGCTGGCCACCGACCGCTACGCCGCCTACGACGGAGCCGCGCTGGTCGAGGTGGACTACGACGAGTTGCCGGCGATCGTCGACCCGAAGAAGTCGATGGACAAGGACGCGGTGATCATCCGCGAGGACATCGCCGACAAGACCGAAGTCGGCCACGGCCCGCGCACGCACCCGAACCACATCTTCACCTGGGAAGCCGGCAACAAGGCCGCGGCCGACGCCGCGTTCGCCGGCGCCGAGGTCACCGTGCGCGAGGAGATCCTGAACCCGCGCGTGCACCCGTGCCCGCTGGAGACCTGCGGCTGCGTGGCCTCGTTCAACAAGGCCACCGGCCACCTCACGGTCTACATGACGACGCAGGCACCGCACCTGGTGCGCACCGTGCTCGCCATGCTGTCGGGCATCGCCGAAAGCAAGATCCGTGTCGTCGGCGGCGACATCGGCGGCGGCTTCGGCAACAAGGTGCCGGTGTACCCGGGCTACGTGGTGGCCATCGTGGCCTCCATCGTCACCGGCGTGCCGGTCAAGTGGATCGAATCGCGCATCGACAACATCTCCACCACCGGTTTTGCGCGTGACTATCACGGCGTGGGTGAGCTCGCCGCTGACAAGAACGGCCGTATCAAGGGCCTGCGCTTCACCGCGCTGGCCGACCACGGCGCGTTCAACTCGCACGTCTCGGCCACCAAGCTGCCGGCCGGCCTGTTCTCCATCTGCACCGGCAGCTATGCGATCCCCAATGCGTATGCGCGCGTCGATGCGGTCTACACCAACAAGGCGCCGGGCGGCGTGGCCTATCGCTGCTCGCTTCGGGTGACCGAGGCGATCTACCTGATCGAACGCATGATGGACGTGCTGGCGCTCAAGGTCGGCGTCGACAAGGCCGAGATCCGGCGCCGCAACTTCGTGCGGCCCGAGCAGTTTCCGTACACCACGTCGTTCGGCTGGACGCTCGACTCGGGCGACTATCACACGGCACTCGACAAGGTGCTGAAGGCAGTCGACTACGAAGGCCTGCGCAAGGAGCAGGCTGCTAAGCGCGCCGACCCCAAGAGCCCCACGCTGATGGGCATCGGCATCTCCACCTTCACCGAGATCGTCGGCGCCGGGCCGACCAAGGTGTGCGACATCCTCGGCATCGGCCTGTTCGACTCGTGCGAGATCCGCGTGCATCCCACCGGCGGCGTGATCGCGCGCCTGGGCACGATGACGCAGGGCCAGGGCCATGCGACGACCTATGCGCAGATCATCGCCACCGAGCTCGGCCTGCCGGCCAGCGACATCGTGGTCGAGGAAGGCGACACCGACAAGTCGCCCTACGGCGCCGGCACCTGGGGCTCGCGCTCGACGCCGGTGTCGGGCGCGGCGACCGCGATGGCCGCACGCAAGATCAAGGACAAGGCCAAGAAGATCGCCGCCCACCTGCTCGAGGTGGGCGAAGGGGACCTCGAATGGGAGATCGACCGCTTCAAGGTCAAGGGCAACCCGACCCAGGCCAAGACCATGAAGGAAATCTGCCTGGTCTCGCACACCGGCAACCTGCCGGCCGGCATGGAGCAGGGACTGAACGCCGTCTCGTACTACGACCCGCCCAACCTGACCTTCCCGTTCGGCGCCTACCTGTGCGTGCTGGACATCGACAAGCACACCGGCGAGGTCAAGGTGCGCCGCTTCTATGCGCTCGACGACTGCGGCACGCGCATCAACCCGATGGTGATCGAAGGCCAGATCCACGGCGGGCTGACCGAAGCCTTCGCGGTCGCGATGGGCCAGCAGATCCCGTTCGACGACGCCGGCAACCACCTCGGCAACAGCCTGATGGACTACTTTCTGCCCACCGCGATGGAGACGCCGCACTGGGAGACCGACCACACGGTGACGCCGTGCCCGCACCATCCGATCGGCGCCAAGGGCGTGGCCGAGTCGCCGCACGTGGGCGGCATACCCTGCTTCAGCAACGCGGTGATCGACGCCTTCGCGCACCTGGGCGTCACGCACATGGACATGCCGCACAGCGCCTACCGCGTCTGGCAGCAGTGCCACGCGCTCGGCATCGACAAGCGCTGAAGGGCTGAACGACTCGCCATGAAGGTCCAGCTCGAGAGGTCGTTCCCGATGCCGGCTTCGGCCGACACCACCTGGGCCCTGCTGCAGGACATCGAGGCCGTGGCCGGCTGCATGCCCGGTGCACGCATCACCGAGCGCATCGACGCCACGCACTACAAGGGCACGGTGTGGATCAAGCTCGGGCCGGCCAACCTGTCGTTCCGCGGCGAGATCGAGGTTCGGCGGCTCGATGCGGCGACGCGCTCGCTGCAGCTGGTGGCCAAGGGCACCGACACCACCGGCGGCTCGGCCGCGTCGATGGACCTGACCGCGCGCGTCGAGGCGATCGGCGCCACCGGCTGCAACCTGGTGGGCACCAGCGAAGTCTCGATGAGCGGCAAGGCCGCGGCGTTCGGCGGCCGCGTGATGGAGCCGGTGGCGGACCAGATCCTCGGCCAGTTCGCGGCCAACTTCGCCGCCAAGGCGCAGGCGATGCAGGCAGCGGCCGCGCCGGCGGGCGACGCGCCGGCCGCGGCTTCGGCCGCCGCCACCCCACCGGCTGCCGAAGCCCCGCCGCTCGACGGCCTGGCGCTGGTGTGGGCGCTGATCAAGGGTTGGCTGCGTTCGCTGTTCGCGGCCCGCAAAGCATGAACGCGCCGCGGGCGCTCGAGCTCGCCGAACTGCAGCAGGAGCTCGCACACGCCGGCTACATTGCCGATCCGCCGCTGGCCGCGGCGCTGCTGCTGATGCACGATCTGCGGCGTCCGCTGCTGCTCGAAGGCGACGCCGGCGTCGGCAAGACCGAGGTGGCCAAGGTGCTGGCGCAGACGCGCCAGGCGCGGCTGATCCGCCTGCAGTGCTACGAAGGGCTCGACGCGCACAGCGCGATGTACGAATGGAACTACCAGCGCCAGCTGCTGGCGATCAAACTGCTCGAGCACGACGAACGCGGCCTGCAGCAGAAGGAGCAGGACATCTTCTCCGAGCGCTACCTGCTCAAGCGCCCGCTGCTCGAGGCGATCACCGGCGACGCGCCGCCGGTGCTGCTGATCGACGAGATCGACCGCGCCGACGAGGCGTTCGAGGCCTATCTGCTCGAGCTGCTGTCGGACTTCCAGCTGTCGATCCCCGAACTCGGCACCGTGCACGCCACGCACCGGCCGTGGGTCGTGATCACCTCCAACGGCACACGCGAACTGTCCGACGCGCTGCGGCGGCGCTGCCTGTACCACTACATCGACTATCCCGACTACGACAAGGAACTCGCGATCGTGCGCAAGAAGGCGCCCGACATCGCACCCAGACTGGCCCAGCAGATCGTCGGCTTCGTGCAGGGCGTGCGCGGCATGGAGCTGCAGAAGCGCCCGGGCATCGCCGAGACGCTCGACTGGGCGGCCGCGCTGCTGAGGCTCAACATCACCACGCTCGACATCGACGGCGCCGAGCGCATCGTGCAGACGCTGAGCGCGCTGATCAAGACACGCGACGACCGCGCGGCGTTCCCGCGTGACGTCGTCGCACGACTGGCGGCCGCATGTTGATCTTCGACACCCGTGCGGCCGATCGGCTGGCCAGCTTTCCGACCTTCCTGCGCGCCAATGGCTTCGCGGTGGGCGGCGGCGATGCGGTGCCGGTGCTGCAGACCGCCGAGCGCGTGGGTGTGCTGGATCAGGACGTGCTGCGCTGGAGCCTGCGTGCGCTGCTGTGCGGCCGCGGCGAGGAATGGCGGCGCTTCGACAGGCTGTTCGACGCCTGGTTCCTGCCCGCCAACCGATGGCAGAAGCCCGAGCGTCGCGACAGCGCGGCACATGGCCTGAGCGGCGCCCAGCCCGGCGGCGGCGCGTCGGGCCATGCCGACGACGACCTCACGATCCATCCGCGCGATGCAGCGAGTCGCGACGAAGTGCTGTCGTCGGCCGACTTCCGCGCGCTGACCGAGCGCGAGCACGCGCTCGACATCGAAGCGCTGATGCGCCGCCTGGCGCGGCAGCTGAAGCACATCCGCCTGCGCCGCGAGGCGCGCGCGCGGCATGGCCGGCGGCTCGATCTGCCGGGCACCATCCGCCGCAGCGTGGCCAGCGGCGGCACACCGTTGCAGCTGGCGTGGCGCGACCGCCGTCGCGTGCGGCCGCGCATCGTGCTGCTGATCGACGTCAGTCGCTCGATGGTGCTCTACAGCTTCTTCTACCTGCGGCTGGCGCGCGCGTTGAGCGCCGAACTGGGCGACGTGGCGAGCTTCATCTTCCACACCCGGGTGACCGCGGTGTCGCAGGCGCTGCACGACCCCGACCCGTGGCGCGCACAGGAGCGGCTGCACCTGATCGCGCAGGGTTGGGCCGGTGGCACGCGCATCGGCGAAAGCCTGATGCAGTTCAACCGCGAGCACGCGCCGCGCGTCGTGCACGCGCGCACCGTGGTGATCGTCATGAGCGACGGCTACGACACCGGCGAGCCGGCGCTGCTGTCGGCGGCACTGGCGCAACTCAAGCGCCGCGCCCGCCGCATCGTCTGGCTGAACCCGCTGATGAACCGGCCGGGCTTCGCACCGGTCAGCCAGGGCATGCAGGCGGCACTGCCGCACCTGGACCTGCTGGCACCAGGCGGCGACCTGGCCAGCCTGCAGGCGGTGCTGCCCCGGCTGGTCGACGCACTGCACTGATCGGAGATCCAGATGGGCTGCCTACTCAAGGCCAACGGCCTGTACAGCCGCAGCACGGTGGGTGCGGTGTTGCTCGCCGCCGGCGCGGGTTCGCGGCTGGGCGGGCGACCGAAGGCGCTGCTCGAACTCGGCGGCGTGCCGCTGGTGATGCGGCAACTGGTCGCGCTGTCGGGCGCCGGCGTCGACGAGGTGGTGATCGTGCTCGGCCATCATGCGCAGGCGATCGAGGCCGCGGTCGGCCAGTTCCCGATCACGATCGCGCGTAATCCGTCGCCCGATGACGGCCAGGCGTCGTCGGTGCGCATCGGCCTGAATGCGCTGTCGCCGCGGCTGGATGCCGTTATCGTCGCGCTGGCCGACCAGCCGTTGATCGACGCGCAGGACATCGTCGCGCTGATCGCCGCCTTCAAGAAGCGCGGCGACGCATCGATGGTGGTGCCGCGCGTGCGCAGCGTGGGCAGCGACGAGGCGCTGCCCGGCAACCCGGTGATGTTCGACGCCGCGCTGCGCGAACAGTGGCTGGCCGGCGAGGCCGACGCCGCCTGCCGCCAGTGGCGGCTCGCGCACCCCGAGCGCGTGCACTGGTTCGACACCGACAACCGGCGCTACCGGCTCGACATCGACACGCCGCAGGACCTCGAGCGCTTCACCGCCGCGACCGGACACGTGCTCCGCTGGCCGGCCGCGCTGCCGCACGAAACCAGCGCATGAAACCCGCCGGGCGCACGCACACCGCGTCGCCGCAGCTGACCGCGGCGCGCGCCTGCGCGTGGGCGCTGCTGGTGGCGGGCTGGGTCGGCGTCGGCAGCTTCGCGATGGCCTACGCGCCCAGCGTGGCGAGCGGCTTCGCGCTGGTCGCGCTGTGGCTGCTCGCGCTCGGCGGCGCGGCCACGGTGGCCACGCGTGGCGGCCTGCCACTGTGGCTGCGCGCGCTGGCGCTGCTGGCCGCCGCCGCGTTCACCGCCGCCGGCTTGTGGTGGGGTGTGCACGGCGGCGGCGTCGGCGCGCTGCTGCTGGCGTTGCTCGGCTGGGCGGTGCTGACGGCGCTGGCCTCGGGCGTGGTGCGCAGCCTGCGCCTGACGCAGCGCGTGGCGCCGGCGCCGCCCCTCGCCGCGGCGGCGCTCGGTGCGCTGGGTGCAGCGCTGGTGCTCGGCGACATCGGCGACCTGCCGGCGCTGGCGGCGCGCCTGGGCGCGTTCGTGATCGTGGTCGCCTTGGCGCTGATCGCGCTGCAGCGCAATGCCGACGCCGCGTTGCGCGCGCCGGGCTGCCGCGCCGGGTTGTTCGACTGCTCGCTGCCGGCCTGGCCGGTGGGTGCGTGGCGCGACACGTTGCAGTGGCCCACGCTGCTGGCCGGGCTGGCGATGCTGCCGATGATGGCCGCTCTGCCCCTGATGGCCGCGTGGTGTCGGGCGCAGGCGATCGCGCCGCAGACGATGGTGCTGTTGCACCTGGCTGCGATGTTCGGCCCGGTGCTGATCTGGCGGCGCGCGATCGCGTCGTGGTCGCCGCGTGTGCTGTCGGCGGTGTGCGCGCTGCTGCTCGCGGCCGGCGCCGCGATCGTGGCCTTTGGCTCCGCGCCCTATGACCTGCTCGGGTTGGCGCTGGCGCACGGCGCGGCCTGGGGCATCGCCTGGGGCGGCCAGCTGTGGGCGCCGGCGCGCAGGGGCCAGCAGGGCACCTCGCCGCTGCGCGCGGCCGCCGGTTATGCGACCTTGACTCTGTTGTTCGGCCTGGTGGTGGAGCAGTTCGGCGCGCGCGGCGTCGGCGCGACGCATGCGCTGCTGGGTGTGGTCGCGCTGCTGGGATGGCTCATCCGCTCATCGGCCAGCGCTTTTGCGGCGGCCGCAGCTGCTCGAAGGCACGAGCCACCTGCAGCACACCCAGATCGTCGTGCCGGCGGCCGGTGATCTGCACACCGATCGGCAGGCCGTCGTCGGTGTAGCCGCAGTTGATCGATGCCGACGGCTGCTCGCTCATGTTGAACGGCAATGTGAACGCGATGTGCTCGAGCGGACGCGCCGGATCGTTGGTCGGACCGGCCCATTCGGCGGCGTAGGTCACCACCGGGCTGACCGGCGACAGCACGAAGTCGTAGGGCTGGCAGGCCGCCACCGCGGCGTCGCGCAGCGCCGCCATCTGGCTGTAGCCGAGGTACAGCTCGGTGGCCGTCAGCCGCGCGCCGCCATCGGCCCACTGGCGGATGTAGGGCAGCACCTTGTGGCGCCGCTCGGCCGGCAGCGCCGAGATGTCGAGCCAGCTGCGAAAGCGCCAGAACGCATCCATGCCGTCGATCATCGCGCGGGTGGAGAACGCCGCCATCGGCTCGACGATGGCG
>JBGAMU010000023.1:0-46271 GCA_044222685.1 Burkholderiaceae bacterium | reverse complement strand
GTGCACACGCTGGCGGCGGCCTTCGGCCTGGCCGCTGCGCTGGCCGTCGCCCCATCGGCCTTCGAGCTGATCCGCTGGGCCGGTGCGGCCTACCTGCTGGGGCTGGGCCTGGCCCTGTGGCGCTCGGCCTGGCGCGGCGGCACGGACCCCACCGCGTCCGCCGCGGCGGCGGCCGCGCGTCCGGCCTGGGTCGACTTCCGCACCGGCGTGATCACCAACGTGCTCAACCCCAAGGTGGCGCTGTTCTTCCTGGCCTTCCTGCCGCAGTTCATCGCGCCCGGCCACGCGCACCCGACGCGGGCCTTCCTGGCCCTGGGTGGCTTGTTCGTCGTGCAGAGCACGCTGTTCCTGCTGGTGCTGGTGGCCCTGACCGCCCGGCTGCGCGGGCTCGGGGCACGTGGGCCGGCGCGGCGCGTGCTCCAGGTGATCGGCGGCAGCCTGTTCGCCGCCCTGGCGCTGAAGCTGCTGTGGAGCGAGCGGCCGGCCTGACCCGAAGCGGGCCGTGGCGGCCGGCCGGCTGCCGCGTGGCGCCTACTTGGCCAGACCTTCGGCCTTGAGCGCCGCCTGCACCGCCGGGCGCGCCGCCATGCGCGCCATGAAGGCCGCCAGGTGCGGCAGGCCGCCGATGTCGACGTTGACGTAGCCGGCCCAGCTGGTCACCGTGAAGAGGTAGGCATCGGCGACGCTGAAGGCGCTGCCCATCAGGTAGTCGCGGCCTTCGAGCTGGCTGTTGACGTAGGTGAAGCGGTCGCGCAGGCGCTGGCGGTAGACGGCGCGGGCGTCCTCGTTGATGGCCGGGTTGAACAGCGGCGAGAAGCTCTTGTGCAGCTCGGTGGAGATGAAGTTCAGCCACTCCATCAGGCGGTAGCGCTCCATCGTGCCGGCGGGCGGTGCCAGGCGGGCGGCCGGCGCCTGGTCGGCGATGTACTGCACGATGGCCGGGCCCTCGCTGAGCCGCTGGCCGTCGTCGAGTTCGAGCAGCGGCACGTAGCCCTTGGGGTTGATGGTGTAGTAGTCGGTGCCGTCGGCCAGCTTGTGGGTCTTGGTGCTGGCCATCACCAGGTCGAACGGCAGGCCGGTCTCGCGTAGCACGATGTGCGGGCTGAGCGAGCAGGCGCCGGGGCTGTAGTAGAGCTTCATCGAAGGTCCTGGAGGGGTTGCGTGGGGCGCCAGCATAGGCCTGCAGGCAAGACAGCGCGTCGCGCTCGGGATTGAGCTTGGGGCCGTCGCATCAGCGCAGCTGCGGCGGCCCGCCATCCTGGCCGTCGCCGAACACCATGCGCGTGATGCGCGCGCGGGCGGCGGCGCTCTCGCACAATGCGCACGGCCGCGAGGTCGACACCAGCAGCGCGCCGGCCAGGTCGTGCCGGCGCAGGCGCCGCAGGGCATCACGCAGTGCCTCGCGTTCCGCATGCGCATCAACGTGGCCCAGCGTGACGACACGGCTCGGGGCCTCACCGACGATACGGCCGTCGATCCAGACGACGGCGCCATAGGGCTGGTCACCGGCCCGCACGGCCTCGTCGCGCAGGGCGTGTGCACGCGCCAGCGCAGCGCGCAGATCGCTCTCCTGGGCGCGCGCACCGTGCGCGCAGGGCCACAGCGCGGCATAGACGGCCAGGCTGCGCCGAGTGATCGAGGCGGACATGGCGGATCAGTGTAGCCAGCCTGGCTGGGCTGCCGATGCGCTACGCTGCGCCCGCCACAGCCGGAGCCTGCATGCCACGACAACTGCTCGACGAAGCCCACGTCCACCCGGCCATCCGCGAGCGGGTGGCCCACCACCACGAGGCGATCGTGCGAGAGGTGCAGGCCGCTGCCGCGGCTCATCCGGTGCTGGTGGTCGGCATGGCGATGAACCCGTTTCCGCGCAAGGCAAGGCGCCTGCTCGATGCAGCCGGCGTGCCCTACCACTATCTGTCGTACGGCAGCTACCTCAGCCAATGGCGGCCGCGCACGGCCCTGAAGATGTGGACCGGTTGGCCGACCTTTCCGATGGTGTTCGTGCGCGGCGTGCTGATCGGCGGCGCCGACGACCTGGCGCGCCTGATGCATAGCGGCGAGCTGGCGTCGATGCGGGCGTGAGGCGCGTGAGCCGGCCGGCGTGGCGTGCAGGTGGCCGCGACAATGCGGCATGATGATGAAGAGAGCAAACCGCTCACATAGTGCCCGTGCGTCACTTCTGGCGGCGCTGGCGTGCGCGGTTGCACCCGCCGCCGCGGCGGAGCTGAAGCCGTGCCGCCTGAAGGGCGTGGTCCATGAAGCGTTCTGCGGCGCGGTGCCTCGCCCGCTGGACCCTAGCCGACCCGACGGCCAACGCATCGACGTGCACTACGCGGTGCTGCCGGCGCTGGCGCGCAACAAGCTGCCCGACCCGGTGTTCTTCTTTGCCGGTGGCCCTGGGCAGAGCGCGGTCGAGCTGGCCGGGCCCATCGCGGCGCAGCTGTCACGCTTTGCAAACCGCCGCGACGTCGTGCTGATCGACCAGCGCGGCACCGGGCGCAGCGCGCCGCTGTCGTGCGACGAGAAGGGCGATGCGATGCGGCCGCTGGCCGAACAGCTGGACGCCGACGCCCAGCTGCGGCGGCTGCTGGCCTGCGCGCGGCGCCTCGGCCAGTTGCCGCATGGCGATCTGCGTCACTACACCACCACCGAGGCGATGGCCGATGCCGACGCCGTGCGACAAGCGATCGGCGCGCCGCGCATCAATCTGATCGGTGTGTCGTACGGCACGCGGGCCGCGTTGGAGTACCTGCGGCTGTTTCCGTCGGTGGTGCGCCGCGTCGTGCTCGACGGCGTGGCGCCGGCCGACATGGTGCTGCCGCTGGCGTTCTCGACCGACAACCAGGCTGCGCTCGACGGCTGGCTGCGGTGGTGTGCGCAGGACAAGGCCTGTGGCGACCAGCATCCGGCTCTGGCGAAGCAGTGGGCGGCGCTGCTCGCGTCGCAGCCCCGGGAGGTCGCCATGGCGCACCCGATGACCGGCCGCGAAGAACGCGTGATGCTGACGCGCGACGCACTGGTCGGCATGGTGCGCACGGCGCTCTACGTGCCGGCCTTTGCCGCGGCGCTGCCGCAGGCGATCGCCGAAGCGGCCGCCGGCCGGCTCAGCGCCTTGGCCGGGCTGGCGAGCGCCCTGTCGTCGAACACCTCGCAGCTCTACGCCGGCATGCACTTTTCGGTGGTCTGCGCCGAGGACGAACCGCGCCGGGCGCGCAGCGCCGACGTGCCGGGAGTCGACTTCGGTACCGCGTTCGCGCGGCTGTACGAGCAGGCCTGTGCCGCCTGGCCGCGTGGCGCAGTCGACGCCGCGTTCTACACCACACCAACCACGAATGTCGCGACCTTGCTGCTGTCGGGAGGCGACGATCCGGCGACGCCGCCGCGGCATGCGGCGCGGGTGGTGGCGGCGCTGGGGCCGAAGGCGCGCCACGTCGTCGTCGCCCACGCCGGCCACGGCGTCGCTGCGTTGCCCTGCATGCGCGAGGCGGTGTACCGCTTCGTCGATGCGGCCAGCGACGACGCCGCACTCGGCCTGGCGCTGGACTGCGCGCGCCAGGTACCGCGTCCGCCGCTGTTCGTTCCCGTGGCGGCGGCTGCGGCCGCGTCGGGGCCGGCGCGATGATCGAGGTGCAGCAGCTCGCCAAGCGCTTTGAACAGGGGCGTGGGCGGGGGCGGCGCATCGTCGAAGCGGTGCGTGGACTCGGCTTCACGGCCCGCGACGGCTGCATCACCGGGTTGCTCGGGCCCAACGGCGCCGGCAAGACGACGAGCCTGCGCATCGTGGCAGCGCTGATCGTGCCCGACGCCGGCAGCGTCAGGGTCGACGGCATCGACGTCGCGGAGCGGCCGCAAGCGGCGCTGGCCCGGATGGGCGTGCTGTCCGACGCCCGAGGGCTCTACCCGCGGCTGACGGCGCGCGAGAACATCGTCTACTACGGCCGCCTGCACGGCATGACGGCGCCGGCGGCGCACCGGCGGGCGGACACGCTGGCGGCGATGCTCGAGATGACCGCCTTGCTCGACCGGCGCACGGAGGGCTTCAGCCAGGGCGAGCGCATGAAGACCGCACTCGCGCGTGCGCTGGTCCACGACCCGCCGAACATCATCCTCGACGAGCCGACCAACGGGCTCGACGTGCTGGCGACGCGCGGCCTGCGCGATGCGCTGCGGCGTCTGCGCGACGAGCACGGCAAGTGCATCGTCTTCTCGACCCACATCATGCAGGAGGTCGAACGCCTGTGCGACCACGTGGTGGTGGTCGCGCACGGGCGCTCGGTCGCCGACGGTACCGTCGCCGAACTGCTGCAACGCACGGGCCAGCGCGATTTCGAGGAGAGTTTCGTGCAGCTGGCGTTCGATGCGGCCGCGGGCCCGGCGGTGTCCCGGTGAACGCGGCGTGGACGGTCTTCATCAAGGAACTGCGCGACGCGCTGCGCGACCGGCGCACGCTGCTGATGGTGGTGTTGTCCTCGGTGGCGATCGGGCCGGTCATCCTGTTCGCGTTGTCGGCCTTGATCAGCAGCATGGAAGAGCGCGCCGAGTCGCGCGAGATCTGGGCTGCCGGCATGGAGCACGCGCCGACGCTGCGCAACTATCTCGAGCGGCAGACGCTGGTGATCAAGGTGGCGCCGGCAGACTACGAGCGCCAGCTGATCGATCGGCGCTTCGGTGACGCGGTGATGGTGTTGCCGTCGTCGTTCGAGGCCGAGCTCGCCGCCGGCGACCGGCCGGCAGTCGAGCTGGTCAGTTCAAGCGCGAACAACCGGGCCGCCGGCAGCCTGCGGCGGCTGCAACGGGTGCTGGCCGGCTTCAACCAGGAGATCGCGTTGCTGCGCCTCACCCATCGCGGCGTGGCCCCAGCGGTGCTGGAGGCGGTGCGTGGCGAGGAGCGTGACTTGGCGGATCCGCGGGCGCGGGCAGCACAGCTGACCGGCATGCTGCCGTTCTTCGTGTTGATGGCGGTGCTTTACGGTGCCTTGCATGCCGCGCTCGACACCACCGCGGGCGAGCGCGAGCGCGGCTCGCTCGAGCCGCTGCTGATGACGCCGCCGTCGCGTTATGCGCTGGTCTGGGGCAAGTGGGGCGCGGTGGCTTGCGTGGGCATGCTGATCGCCGTGCTGAGCTGCTGCAGCTTCCTGCCCGCGCAGTGGCTACTGCGCAGCGAGACCCTGGCGGCGATGTTCCAGTACGGTCTGCGCGAGGCGGCGCTGTTCCTGGCGCTGCTGATCCCGCTGGCGGCCATGCTGTCGGCGCTGATGATGGCCGTGGCGATCCGCTGCAAGACCTTCAAGGAGGCGCAGGCCAACAACACCCTGGTGATCCTTGCCGTGTCGCTGCTGCCGCTGGTGAGCCTGTTCAACCAGGAGGGCGAGCAGGCCTGGCATCTGTGGACACCGGCGCTGGCGCAGATGACGTTGATGGGGCGGGTGTTGAAGGGCGAGGCCTTCTCGGCGCCGGATCTGCTGCTGCCGCTGGTGGTGGCGGGGTTGGTGACGGCCGCGTGCCTGGGATACGTGGCGCGCCAGCTGAAGGGCGCGGCGCTGCGCTGAACCGTCCCGCGCCGCTAGCCGGCGGCGAGGTCGCCGACCTGCAGCACCCGCTCGACTTCCTCCTGCCAGGGCAGGGCATGTACCACCTCGTTGAGATGGCGCAAGGACTCCAGCGGTGGCAGGATGTCACCGTCGGGACTGACGAGGCTGATGTTGGTGATGACCGACAAGGGATCGGCCATGGTGACGATGCCGCGAGACAGTTGCACCCAATCCCAGGCCATGCCGGCCTGTCCATCGTCGGCGGGCAGCGCCCAGAGCGTCTGCCCGGCCGGCCGGCTGACCGGATCGCCGGGACTCGTGACGCGTGTGCCCAAATGCCGCAAGTGCGACGGACGCAGCATTTCAACCTGCCACAATAGTGGTGGCCAGGCGCGAAGCGTCCATGGGGGGCAGGGGTGTGACGTCAGTTGCATCATGGGTGCGCGACGGAGAACGTGGTGCCGCCGAGTGTTCGGCAAATCGCGGTCGATGAACACCTGTAAGACCTTTCAGGTTTGCGGGCGCCGGTCGTACGACCGTTGAATTGATCACATGCTGCAGGGCGGTTACGCATCAGTGCTTCAATCCCGGGACCGCCAGGAGTTCCGGGACGAGGTCGTGCGCTTCGCGCGCGAGATCGGCTTCGACACTGTGTCGGCCATGGCGGTTATCGACCGAGGCATCGGGCGCAGCGAGTTCATCACCGTCGACAACACGCCGCCGGCATACCTGGAGGTCTTTCACGACCCGAGCGTCGGCCGGTTCGACCCCGTCATGCAGCACTGCCGTCGGCAGAGCCTGCCGATCATCTGGGACCAGCAGACCTACACCTCGCATGGCCAGGGGGAGCTGTGGGAAGAGCAGGCCCGCTTCGGTTATCACACCGGCATCGCGATGGCGCTGCACCTGCCGGAAGGGCGACATTTCCAGCTGGGTGTCGACCGGGATCGTTCGCTGCCGACTGATCGTGGCGAGCTGACGCGGCTGGTCGCCGATCTTCAGTTGTTTGCCGTGCACGCGTTGGACGCGGCCATGCGCGTCTTGATCCCGCTGCCCGAGGCGAACGACACACCATCGCTGACGCCGCGTGAACTCGAGGCACTGCGCTGGACGATGGACGGCAAGACGGCGTGGGAAGTGGGCGCGATCCTCGGTATCAGCGAACGTACGGCGGTCTCGCATCTGAACAATGCGATGCGCAAGCTGGGCTGCGTCAACAAGCATCAGGCGGTTCTCAAGGCGCTGCGGCTGGGTTTGATCCACTAGCGTGTCCGAGCAAGCGGCACGACATGGGCGTCTCCGATGCTAGACATGGATCACCTGCGAAGTCATCCTGTAAGAGTTGACAGTATTCAGGCGCGCACGCTGCTGCTGAAATCTCCGACATGCGCCGAATGGGCGGCGCTGCCCCAACGGAGACCCGAACATGCAACAGACGCGCAAGCCCTCGTTCCTGAAGTCCATCCTTGGCATGAAGCAGGTTGCCAAGAAGCAGAGCCCGCGCAAGGCGCCGACCCCGCTCGATGAGCAGCAGCTGCGTCAGGTGGCCGGTGGCACGAGCAGCGAGTCGCCGAAGGGCACGTGGTAACTGGGCACTGAACCCTTTTCGGCACACCAGCGCTTTCCCCCCTCCGGCTGGTGTGTCGGCGGCCCGGTTTATCCGGGCCGTTCTGCCATTTGTGGCGCCGAAACGATGACACCGCTGTATCGCACCGAAGCTCTCGAAGCCCGCCGGCAGCAATGGCTCGGTGAGGTGCGGCTGGTGCGGCCCGTCACGCTGACCGCGCTGGTTGTGCTGCTCGCCGCGGCGGCCGTGGCGGTGGCTGCCTGGCTGGTGGTGGGCGAATACACACGCAAGGCCCATGTCGTCGGCGTGCTGGTGCCCGAGCGCGGCTGGGTTCGCCTGGTCGCACCGGAAGGTGCCGCGGTGATCGAGCGACGCGTTGAGGAAGGCCAGGCAGTGAAGGCCGGTGACGTGCTGTTCGTGCTGTCGCTGGACCGGCAGACCCAATCGGGCACGGCGCAGCAGCGGGTCCAGCGCAGCGTGGGCGCGCGCCAGGAAAGCCTGAACGAGAGCCTGAGAGCACAGCAGCGCCTCCTCGGCGAGCAGGACGCGGCATTGCGCCAGCGGCTGCAAGCGCTGGCCGGCGAGACAACCCAGATCGACGCCGAAACGCAGCTGCAGCTCCAGCGCCTGGCACTGGCGCAGCAGTCACTCGCCCGACTGGAGGCGTTGCGGACCGACAACTTCGTGTCGTCGGCCCAGGTGCAGTCGAAGTCCGAGGAAGTGCTCGGCCTGCAGGCACAGGTCAAGGGGCTGGAGCGGCAACGCGCCGCGCTGTCGCGCGAACTGGCCACGCTCGAGGGACAGCGGCGTGAACTGCCGCTGCAGAGCCGCGCGCGCGCGGCCGAGCTCGAGCGTGAACTGGCGTCGCTGTCGCGCGAGTCGGCCGAGAGCGACGCGCTGCGCGAGATGGTGATCCGCGCTCCGACCGACGGCACCGTCAGCGCGGTGACGGCGCAGGCCGGGCAGATCGTGCCCGCCGACACGGCGCTGGCCAGTCTAGTATCGGCCGATTCACGGCTGCAGGCGCACTTGTATGCCCCGTCGAGTGCGCTCGGTTTCCTGCGCGCCGATCAGCCGGTGCAACTGCGCGTCGCTGCGTTTCCGTACCAGAAGTTCGGCCATCAACCTGGCCGTGTGCAGCAGGTGGCGCGCACACCGATGCAAGCCGGTGAACTGGCGGCGCTGCCGCTGGCGGTCAAGCCGGGCGAGCCGATGTACCGCATCACGGTAGCGCTCGATCGCCAGGAGGTGCAGGCCTACGGGCAGCCGCAGGCGCTGTCGGCGGGCATGCAGCTCGAGGCCGACGTGATGCTCGACCGGCGCCGGCTGGTCGAATGGCTGTTCGCGCCGGTGCTCGGGCTGGCCGGCCGGGTGTGATGATGAGGGCCGAACAAAGGCTGCGCATCGGGTTCGGCCGCCGTGCGACGCCCGTGGTCCTGCAGAACGAGGCAGCCGAGTGCGGGCTGGCTTGCCTGGCCATGGTGGCGGCTGCGCACGGACTCGAGGTGGACCTGCCCTCGCTGCGACAACGCTTCGCGATCTCGTTGAAAGGCGCCACCCTGGCAGACCTGGCCGCGACGGCGCGCGCGTTGAATCTCCAACCGCGCGCGGTGCGCGCCGAGCCCGAGCAGCTCGACATGATGCCGCTGCCGGCGATCCTGCATTGGGACTTCAATCACTTCGTCGTCCTGGTGAGCATCACCGGCCGCGAGGCGGTGATCCACGACCCCGCACGCGGCGAGCGGCGTGTGCGCCTGGACGAACTGTCGCGGCACTTCACCGGCGCGGCGCTGGAACTGGTGCCCGATGCCGGCTTCGCAACGGGGCGCGAGCGCCGGCGGGTGACTTTCGGCCAGCTGCTGGGCCGCGTCACCGGACTGAGGCGCTCGGTCGCGCAGATTCTCACGCTGGCTCTGGTGCTCGAGTTCTTCGTGCTCCTGAGCCCGTTCTTCATGCAGTGGGTGGTCGACGACGTGCTGGTGAGCGCGGACCGCGACCTGCTCGTCACGCTCGGCGTCGGCTTTGCGCTGCTGGTCGGGATCCAGGTGGCCGCCGCGGCAGTCCGTTCCTGGGCGGTGCTGCACCTGTCTGCCACGCTCAATCTGCAATGGCTGGGCAACGTGTTCTCGCATCTGCTGCGCCTGCCGCTCGGTTGGTTCGAGCGGCGCCACATGGGCGACATCTGGTCGCGCTTCTTCGCCGTGCAGGAAATCCAGAAGACGTTGACGACGAGCTTTCTGGAAGTGCTGCTCGACGGCCTGCTGGTCGTCGCCACGCTGGCGATGATGATCGTGTACAGCCCGCTGCTGACGACGGTGGTGCTGGTCGCTGTGGGCCTGTATGCGCTGCTGCGCTGGGCGCTGTTCGCGCCGATGCGGCGGGCTACCGAGGAGGCGCTGGTACACGACGCCAAGAAGACCAGCCACTTTCTAGAGTCGCTGCGTGGCGTGATGGCGATCAAGCTCTTTCGCGCCGAGCACGATCGCCAGTCGCGCTTCATGAACCTGGTGGTTGACGCGATGAATGCCGACATCGTCGTTCGCCGCTACGACGTCACGCTGGCGGTCGCCAACCGTGCGCTGTTCGGCCTCGAGCGGGTGGCCGTGATCTGGATCGGTGCCTCGCTGGTCCTCGAGCATGCGTTCTCGGTCGGTATGCTGTTCGCGTTCGTCGCCTACAAGGAGCAGTTCTCCACCCGCGTGGCGGCGCTGATCGACAAGTGGGCGGCGCTGCGCATGCTCAAGGTGCAGGGCGAGCGATTGGCCGACATCGTGCTGGCCGAACCGGAGCCGGCCGCGTTCGACCCGGTGTCGTTGACGGCGTCCGAGCAGGCATCGGCGCCGCGCATCGAGTTGCGTGACGTGAGCTTTCGCTACTCCGACCACGAGCCGGATGTCCTGCAGCACGTGAGCCTGGAGATCGAGCCCGGTGAATCGGTGGCCATCGTCGGCCCGTCGGGCTGCGGCAAGACCACGCTGGTCAAGCTGATGCTGGGCATCCTGTCACCGCAGCAGGGTGAAGTCCTCGCCGGCGGCCGGCGGCTCGATCAACTCGGCGCCACGGCCTGGCGTTCCCTGGTCGGCACCGTGATGCAGGACGAACCGCTCTTCGCGGGGTCGATTGCCGACAACATCAGCTTCTTCGACCCGGCTCCCGATGTCGATTGGATCGTGGAGTGTGCTCGCTTGGCCGCTGTGCACGACGAGATCGCCGCGCTACCGATGGGCTTCCACACCTTGATCGGCGATATGGGTGCCACCTTGTCGGGCGGGCAGAAGCAGCGCGTGTTGCTGGCGCGCGCCCTGTACAAGCGGCCGAAGGTGCTGTTCCTCGACGAGGCGACCAGCGCGCTCGATGTCGATCGCGAGCGGCTGGTCAATCATGCGGTGCGCCAGCTGAAGTTGACGCGGGTGATCGTGGCCCATCGGCCGGAGACGATTGCCAGCGTCGATCGTGTGATCGCGCTCGACGCCGGTGGGGTCACCCACGACTTGCGCGCGGTGTCGGGCGCACCCTGGCAAGCCAAGCCGCATTGAGGTGCGCTCGAGGCCCGTTCAGACCTTCTTCATCGGACAGGTGTTCAGCCCCAGCAAGGGATAGATCGGACAGAAGCCGATCAGTCCGGTCGCGAGCGGCACGACGCCGATCCATCCCCACGCGCCGATGGTGCCCGCGAGGGTGAGCCCGATCAGCGCAGCTCCGGCGGCGATACGAAGTGCGCGGTCAAGGCCGCCAACGTTGAGTTTCATGCGATCTCCTTGCAGTGGGCCACCACGGGTGGCGACTGCGGGCAACTGTGCGCGCGCGGCCGGGAGCGGTCTGTGATCTGGGTCACCGAGCGCCGGCGGCGAGCCCGCGCAAGGCGGGCGCGTCGAGCAGCTCGATGCGCTCGCGCGCGATGCGGACCCAGCCTTCACGCTCGAACCGCTTGAGCAGGCGGGTCACGATCTCGCGGACGGTGCCAAGCTCGTCGGCCAGTGCCTGGTGCGTGACGGCAATGGTGGCGCCCCGGCCCAACAGGGCGGCCGCCAGCCGCTGGTCCAGACGCTGGAAGGCCACCGCCTCGACCAATGTCATCAGGTCCGCCAACCGGTCGGCGAACGTACCCATCACGAAGCGACGAAATGGTTCGGCAGCCATCCATTGTTCGAATCCCGACGGCGATACGGCCAGCAGCTCGCAGCGACTGACCGCGACGCCGTGGGCGACGAGCGGCAAATGCCCGAACAGGCACGATGCCGAGGCGACGCACAGCTCACCCGGCGCCACGCGGTAGAGCTCCAGCGCGCGGCCCTGAGGCGAACCCCGTGCGACCCGGATCTCGCCACTCAGCACCAACGGGAACCCCTGGCAGGGCTGGCCCTCGTCGAACAGCACGTCGCCCTCGGCCGCCTGGATCATGCGCGACTCTGCATTCAGAACGTGCAGGCGAAGCGTGTCGGGCAATTCGTCGAGCACCGGATAGAGCGACGACAGGCGCTCTGCAGCGAGGTTCGGCGTATCGGCTGGCGGCATTCGGCAACGCGCAGGGGCGCATCAGGAATCGCAGCAGGACTGCGGGGGGATTCCTACAATCCCGGCTCTTCTCACGCGACAGCGCAACGAGCCGACTTCATGTGGTATCCCGGCGAATTTGATGTGATTGTGATCGGTGGCGGACATGCCGGCACCGAGGCGGCGCTGGCGGCCGCCCGGATGGGCTGTCAGACACTGCTGCTCACGCACAACATCGAGACGCTGGGACAGATGAGCTGCAATCCGTCGATTGGCGGCATCGGCAAGGGCCACCTCGTCAAGGAGCTCGATGCGCTCGGCGGCGCGATGGCCGAGGCCACCGATGAGGCGGGCATTCAGTTTCGCATCCTCAACGGCTCGAAGGGGCCCGCGGTGCGCGCGACCCGAGCCCAGGCGGATCGTGTTCTCTACAAGGCCGCGATCCGGCGCCGGCTGGAGAACCAGCCGAATCTGCTGCTCTTCCAGCAGGCGGTCGACGATCTGATCTTGGCAGATGACCGCATCACGGGCGTTGTCACGCAAGTGGGCATTCGCTTTCGTGCGAAGACCGTGGTTCTGACGGCCGGCACGTTCCTGGATGGCCGGATTCACGTTGGCTTGCAGAATCATGCAGGGGGCCGGGCCGGCGATCCGCCCTCTCAATCGTTGGCGGCCCGTCTGCGTGAACTCGAACTGCCGCAGGGGCGACTGAAGACCGGTACGCCACCGCGCATCGACGGCCGCACGATCGACTACTCGCGACTGACCGAACAGCCGGGTGATCTCGACCCGGTGCCGGTGTTCAGTTTCCTGGGGGACGCGGCACAGCATCCCCGGCAGGTGTCGTGCTGGATCACGCACACCAATGCCCGTACGCACACGGTCGTTCGCGGTGGGTTCGACCGCAGCCCCATGTTCACCGGAGTCATCGAAGGTGTCGGCCCCCGGTATTGCCCCAGCATCGAGGACAAGATCAACCGGTTTGCCGACAAGGCGTCGCACCAGATCTTCCTCGAGCCCGAAGGGCTCGACACGCACGAGGTCTATCCGAATGGCGTATCGACCTCATTGCCTTTCGACGTGCAGCTCGAAGCATTGCGCACGATGGCGGGGCTGGAGCGCGCCCACATTCTTCGTCCTGGCTACGCGATCGAGTACGACTATTTCGACCCGCGCGGCCTGCTGCCCAGCTTCGAGACACGGGCCGTTCGCGGCTTGTTCTTCGCAGGCCAGATCAATGGCACGACGGGGTACGAGGAGGCTGCAGCGCAAGGTCTCTACGCCGGCGCGCAGGCCGCGTCGCTGGCTCTGCAAAGGGAGCCGTTCAGCCTTCGTCGTGACGAGGCCTATCTCGGTGTACTGGTGGACGACTTGGTCACCAAGGGCGTCAATGAACCGTACCGCATGTTCACCAGCCGAGCCGAGTACCGGCTGCAGTTGCGCGAGGACAACGCCGATCTGCGATTGACTGAGCTGGGCCGCCGGCTGGGTTTGGTGAATGATCGACGATGGGATGCGTTCAACCGCAAACGTGATGCGCTCGCGCGCGAGTCCGAACGTCTGCGTTCCACTTGGATTCACCCCGGGCAGCTAGCGCCGGAAGTGGCGGAGCAGATGTTCGGCAAGGCGTTTGAACACGAGTACAGCTTGGCCGGGCTGCTGAAGCGGCCGACGATTCGCTTCGACGCCGTTTGCGAGGCTGCGCGCCTGGCGCAGCGTCCGGAGGCTGTTTCACGTGAAACATTGCGCGGCGAATTGGGCCGCCAGTTGGCCGATGCAGTGATCGAGCAGCTGGAGGTGTCGATCAAGTACGCGGGCTACATCGACAAGCAGGTCGAGGATGTTCAGCGCGCGATGCAACTGGAGTCGCTTCCGATTCCCGCCGATTTCGACTTTTCTGCGGTCAGCGCGCTCGGCTTCGAAGTCCGCCAACGCCTCGAGCAGGCCCGGCCGGCCACATTGGGGCAGGCAGCCCGGGTCTCCGGTGTGACACCGGCGGCGATCAGCCTGCTACTGATACACCTGCGCAAGCCCGGTCGTGCGCGTGGGGTCGATGGCTCGACCGAGCGTGGCTCGTTGGCCGCCTGAGTCGCAGGCGCAGTCATGACCAGGGAGACGCCGCTCGCAGGGCGGCTGATCGCCGGGGCACATGATCTCGGCCTGCCTATCAGCGCGCAGCAATGCGCGCAGTTGCTGCAGTACGTCGACTTGCTGAATCGATGGAGCGCGACCTACAACCTCAGCGCGATTCGAGGTCCCGAAGCGATCCTGCAACAGCACATCCTCGATTGCCTGGCGATCGTGCTGCCGATGGCCCGATGGGCGGCCGGACGGGCGATCCGGGTGCTCGATGTCGGCAGCGGAGCCGGTCTTCCCGGCTTGGTGATCGCGGTGATCCGGTCCGATTGGGCGGTCGTGACGATCGACGCGGTGGCCAAGAAGGTGGCCTTCGTCCGGCAGGCCGCGGGCGAACTGGGGCTCACAAACCTGGAAGCCGTGCACGGCCGGGTAGAGGCCTTACCCGCGCAACCGGGTTTCGACTTGATCACTTGTCGAGCGCTTGCAACCGTCGGCGAGTTCACGACGGCGAGCGCGCACTGCCTGAGGGGGAACGGCTGCTGGGTGGCCATGAAGGGCGCACACCCCACTAAGGAACTGGCTGGCCTGCCCTCCGGAACAGCAGTGTTCCACGTGGAACCACTGCATGTCCCTGGGCTGCACGCTGCCCGTTGCCTGGTGTGGATTCGACCCAACTAATGCGCCGATCGGCACGAGACGAGCGGCGATACTGACGCCATGGCGAAGGTGTTCTGCATTGCGAATCAAAAGGGGGGCGTCGGCAAGACCACCACCACCGTGAATCTCGCCGCGGGTCTGGCCGGCCTGAATCAGCGCGTCCTGCTGGTGGACCTCGACCCGCAGGGCAATGCCACCATGGGGTCGGGCGTCGACAAACGGTCGCTCGCCCGGACGGTCTATGACGTTCTGCTCGGTACCGCTACGGTCGCGGAGGTCCGAAACGCTTCCAAGGTGGGCGGCTACGACGTCCTCGGCGCCAATCGCGAACTGGCTGGCGCAGAGGTCGAACTGGTCGACTTCGAGCACCGTGAGCGCCGGTTGCGCGATGCGCTCGCCCCCGTTCTCGATGAGTACGACTTGGTGATCATCGACTGTCCGCCGAGCCTGAGCCTGCTGACGCTCAATGGCTTGTGCAGCGCTCACGGAGTCATCGTGCCGATGCAGTGCGAGTACTTCGCACTGGAGGGCCTCACCGATCTGGTAAACACCATCAAGCGAGTCCACGCCAATCTGAACCGCGAGTTGGAGATCATCGGGCTGCTCCGGGTGATGTACGACCCCCGGATCACGCTTCAGCAGCAGGTGAGCGAGCAGCTGAAGGCCCACTTCGGCGACAAGGTGTTCAACACCGTGATCCCCCGCAACGTGCGCTTGGCCGAGGCTCCCAGTTACGGACAACCCGGGATCGTGTTCGACCCGTCGGCTCGCGGAGCGCAGGCCTATCAGGAGTTCGCGCGCGAGATGGTGGCCCGCGTCAAGCGCATGTGATGCTGCTGAACGCCCAGCTCCCGCTGACGCTGCTGTCCCGCATCGAGGACGCGGGGCTGAATGCCAGTGCACCGCCGCAGCAACGATGGATAGACGGCTGGCTCGTCCGCTTCTGTCCCGGCAAGGCGAAGCGCGCTCGCTGTGTGAACGCGGTGGCCGAGGGGCAACTGCCGCTTGAGCATCGCCTGGACCTGTGCAGGCACGTGCTGGAGCAGGCGCAGCTTCCTTTCGTGGTCCGCATCACGCCGTTCTCGCAGCCGCCGACGCTCGACCAACGGCTCGACGCCCTGGGTCTACAGACCCTGGATGACACGCGGGTGATGGTGTGCGCTAACTTATCGGCAATGCAGCCTGAACAGTGGCCGGCCGGTCTCACGATGGTACGTTTGGGTCATGCGGCGTTCGCGCAGACGGTCGGCCAGATGCGCGGGTCACCGATCTCGCAGCAGCAAGCTCATGCCCAGCGCCTCGAGCTGTCACCTGTGCCATTCGAAGGTTGGGCGCTGCGACGTCGAGATAGCGGGCGTTTCGTCGCGTGCGGGCAGTTCGCGGTCGAGGCCGACATGGTCGGGCTCTACGACATCTTCACGGCCGAGGCCGAGAGGGGCAAGGGGTTGTCCCGGCAGCTGTGTGCACATCTGCTGACTCTAGCCGGTCGACACGGCGCCCGCTGCGCCTATCTGCAGGTGGATGCCGGCAATCTGCCGGCGCGCGCGGTGTACCAAAGGCTCGGCTTCGAAGACGCCTACGCGTACCACTACCGAACGCCCGTCGCGGCCAGGGCATGAATCGAGGGCGTCGGCCCCCCCGACCTCAGAGACCCAGGCCTTCTTCCACGCCCAGGTGCACGTTCATCGATTGCACGGCCGCGCCGCTGGCGCCCTTGCCCAGATTGTCCAGGCGCGCCATCAAGATGACCTGATCAGCGTTACCGAACACGCAGAGGTCGCATCGATTGGTGTCGTTGCAGCCCTGAACGTCTAGATAGCCGTCGTCCAGATTCGCCGGATCCGACAAGGGCAGTACGCGGACGAACGGCTCGCCCTCATAGTGGTGCCGCAACACCTTGTGCAGTCCCGCAGCGTCAGTGCTTGGCCCCAACGTCTTCAAGTGCAAGGGCACACTTACAACCAATCCCTTGTAGAAGCTGGCGACGATCGGCATGAAGATGGGGCGCTCCAGCAGGCCGGTGCGCGCCATCATTTCGGGAATGTGCTTGTGGGCCAGCGAGAGGCCGTAGGGTCGGGGCGCAGAAAGCCGCGGGTCGCGCGTCGCCGCTTCGTACTGCTCGATCATCTTGCGGCCGCCACCCGAGTAGCCGGTGATGGACTGCGCCGTCAGCGCCGTGTTCGGGTCGAGTAGGCCGGCCTCGATCAGCGGTCGAATCAACAGGATGAAGCCAGTGGCGTGGCAGCCCGGGTTGGTGATGCGCTTGGCCTGCCGCAGTCGGTCGCGCTGCCCGCGAGTGAGCTCGGGCAGTCCGAACACCCAATCCACCGCCGTGCGGTGCGCCGTGCTCGCATCGATCACGCAGGTGCGCAAATTGGTCACCAGGGCGGCAGCTTCGCGTGCCGCGGCGTCAGGCAGGCAAAGGAAGGCGACATCGGCGGCGTTGAGCAACCTGGCGCGCTCGGCCACGTCCTTGCGTCGATCGGCGTCGATCCGCAGCATCTCGATGTCTGAACGGCGCGCCAGCAGTTCGTGGATGCGCAGCCCGGTGGTGCCTTCCTGTCCGTCGACGTAGACCTTCCAGTTCATCGTGAGATCCTTCGCAGCAGGCCGGCCGCTGCATGGACGAAGGATAACGCCGACGGACGGGCGCCGCGATCGAGGCAAGCAAAGACGGGCCCACGCGATGGTCGACAATCGTGACCATGGTCACCAAGAAACCCAAGGGCCTGGGAATGGGGCTCGAAGCGCTGCTCGGCCCGAAGCTCGTCGACGCGCCGCCGGCCGCCGGCACCCCCACTGCGCTGAAGATCAAGCTGATCCAACCCGGCAAGTACCAGCCACGCACACGCATGGACGAGGGCGCGTTGGCGGATCTGGCCGAGAGCATCAAGCGCCAAGGGCTGATGCAGCCGGTTCTCGTGCGCCCGGTCGGCGAAGGTCGCTACGAGATCATCGCGGGCGAGCGCCGGGTCCGGGCCGCCACGTTGGCGGGCCTGGACGAAGTGCCGGTGCTCGTGCGCGAGGTCGAGGACGACGCTGCCGCCGTGATGGCGCTCGTCGAGAACATCCAGCGCGAGGATCTCAATCCCCTCGAGGAGGCGCAAGGCCTGCAGCGACTGATCGACGAGTTCGGCCTCACACACGAGCAGGCGGCGCAGGCCGTCGGCCGCTCGCGCAGCGCGGCAACCAACCTGATGCGCTTGCTCAGTCTGAGTGATCCGGTGCAGAAGATGCTGTTGGCCGGCGACATCGAGATGGGACACGCGCGTACATTGGTGTCGCTGCAGTCTGCGCAGCAGATCCTGCTCGCACACGAGATCGTCGGCAAGCAGCTGTCGGTGCGCGAGGCCGAGCGCCAGTCGTCGCGCCTGCTGCAGACCCGCGATGCCGCGACCGCAACACGGCCTTCGGCGAAGAAGAAGTCACGCGATCTCGAGCGGCTCGAAGAGCAGCTCTCCGACCGCTTGACCGCACGCGTGGAAATCCGGCTGAACCGTCGTGGCGAGCGGGGCGAACTGGCCATCGCGTTCAGCTCGATGGACGAGTTGAACGGCCTGCTCGACAAGCTCGGCTTGACCGAATCCTGAGGTCGCGGGATCGTCTGGTGCGTGCATCATCACGCTGCGCCATCGTGCGAATCGCGTGTCGTGCATCACGTTTCACCGGGCTGGCATCGCGCGAGTTGCCTGAAGAATCGAAAGAGGCAGCTCATCGTGTTGACATGCTCGCCGCGTCAGCGGACGTGTCGGGTCGCACGTTATGCTGGCGTGGCAGTCGGCCCGATCAGTGCTAACGTGGCAGCGACGTGCGAATGGAACAGCATCGATTTGTGGGCTTTACTCGGCGGCTACAGTGAAGCACGATCGGGCCATGCTGAGGCAAGCGCGGTAAAGTCTCGGCCAACGCGATGACTCGCGTGTAGACCGGAAAGCTCTGATGGAGCCTGGGCCAGTGCAGCCGGGACTTCATCAGAACTTCCCAGATGACGGTGGCAGCCCTTGGCGTGTCACCGCGTCCGTCCGATCAAGGAGGTCCGCATGGACGTGATCAGCAACTTCGCCGCCCGCTTCGAGCGCACCCGCGAAGAAGAGCTCTCGCTCGAGGACTACCTCGCCGAGTGCAAGCGCAACCCCGTTGCCTATGCCACCGCCGCCGAGCGCATGCTGCGCGCGATCGGCGAGCCGCAGATGGTGGACACCCGCAACGACCCGCGGTTGTCGCGCATCTTCGCCAACAAGGTCATCAAGATCTACCCGGCCTTCGCCGAGTTCTACGGCATGGAGGATTCGATCGAACAGGTCGTCTCCTACTTCCGCCATGCGGCGCAAGGGCTGGAGGAGAAGAAGCAGATACTTTACCTGCTCGGCCCGGTCGGCGGCGGCAAGAGTTCGATCGCCGAGCGCTTGAAGCAGCTGATGGAGCACGTGCCGTTCTACGCGATCAAGGGCTCGCCGGTGAACGAGTCACCACTCGGCCTGTTCGACGCGGCCGAGGACGGTCCGATCCTCGAGAAGGAATACGGCATTCCGAATCGCTACCTCAATCGCATCCTCTCGCCATGGGCGGTGAAGCGGCTCGAGGAGTACGGCGGCGACATCCGCAAGTTCAAGGTCGTCAAGCGCTACCCCTCGATCCTGAAGCAGATCGCCGTGAGCAAGACCGAACCGGGCGACGAGAACAACCAGGACATCAGCTCGCTGGTCGGCAAGGTCGACATCCGCAAGCTCGAGACCTATGCGCAGGACGACCCCGACGCGTACAGCTACTCAGGCGGCCTGTGCCTGGCCAACCAGGGTCTGCTCGAGTTCGTCGAGATGTTCAAGGCGCCGATCAAGGTGCTGCACCCGCTGCTCACCGCCACCCAGGAAGGCAACTTCAAGGGCACCGAAGGCTTCGGTGCGATGCCGTTCGACGGCGTGATCCTGGCGCACAGCAACGAGAGCGAGTGGAAGGCGTTCCGCAACAACAAGAACAACGAAGCTTTCCTCGACCGCATCTACATCGTCAAGGTGCCGTACTGCCTGCGCGTCAGCGAGGAGGTCAAGATCTACGAGAAGCTGATCCGCGGCTCCTCGCTGGCCGAGGCCACCTGCGCACCCGGCACGCTGAAGATCATGGCGCAATTCGCCGTGCTGACGCGCCTGAAGGAGCCGGAGAACTCGTCGCTGTACTCCAAGATGCAGGTCTACGACGGCGAGAACCTGAAGGACACCGACCCTCGGGCCAAGAGCTACCAGGAATACCGCGACTACGCGGGCGTCGACGAAGGCATGAGCGGGATCTCGACGCGCTTCGCGTACAAGATCCTGTCGCGGGTATTCAACTTCGACAGCCAGGAGATTGCCGCCAACCCGGTGCACCTGATGTACGTGCTCGAGCAGCAGATCGAGCGCGAACAGTTCGCGCAGGAGCTCGAGCAGAAGTACGTCGGCTTCATCAAGGAGCAGCTCGCGCCGCGTTATGCCGAGTTCATCGGCAAGGAAATCCAGACCGCCTATCTGGAGAGCTACTCAGAGTACGGTCAGAACATCTTCGACCGCTACGTCACCTACGCCGACTACTGGATCCAGGACCAGGAATACCGCGATACCGACACCGGCGAGGTGTTCGACCGCTCGGCGCTCAACGGCGAGCTCGAAAAGATCGAGAAGCCTGCCGGCATCGCCAACCCGAAGGACTTCCGCAACGAGATCGTCAACTTCGTGCTGCGGGCACGTGCCAGCAACCAGGGCAAGAATCCGCTGTGGACGAGTTACGAGAAGCTGCGCACGGTGATCGAGAAGAAGATGTTCTCCAACACCGAGGAGCTGCTGCCGGTGATCAGCTTCAATGCAAAGGCCAGCGCAGACGAGGCCAAGAAGCACGAGGACTTCGTCAATCGCATGATCGCCAAGGGCTACACCGGCAAGCAGGTGCGCCTGCTGTGTGAGTGGTACCTGCGCGTGAGGAAATCGAGCTGAGGGCGCTCAAGCGATGCTGCAGCAGATCATCGATCGTCGCCTGGCCGGCAAGAACAAGTCGATCGGCAATCGCGAGCGGTTCCTGCGCCGCTACAAGGAGCAGATCCGCGACGCGGTCAAGCGCGCGGTCGATGGTCGCGGCATTCGCGACATCGAGCGCGGCGAGGAAGTGCGCATCCCGAAGAAGGACGTCTCCGAACCTGTGTTCCACCACGGGCAGGGCGGCGTCCGCGAGGTCGTGCATCCCGGCAACAAGGAGTACGTGCGCGGCGACCGTATCGAGCGGCCCAAGGGCGGTGGCGGCGGTGGCTCCGGCAAGGGCCAGGCCAGTGACTCCGGCGAGGGCGAGGACGACTTCACCTTCGCGCTGACGAAGGAAGAGTTCATGCAGGTCTTCTTCGAAGACCTGGCGCTGCCGCATCTGATCCGTACCCAGCTGGCCGAAACGCCGGAGTGGAAGAGCCAGCGCGCCGGCTTCACGGCCGACGGCACGCCAAACAACCTGCACGTCGTGCGCTCGATGCGCGGCGCGATCGGCCGGCGCATCGCGATCGGCTCGGGCTCGCGGCGCGAGCTGCGCGAACTCGAAGAGCAGCTCGTGCTGCTGAAGCGCCAACGCGACCCGACCGACGCGGTGAAGGAACGCGAGATCCTGGAGGTCGAGGAGAAGATCGAGGCGCTGCGGTCGCGCCTGGCCCGCATTCCCTACCTCGACCCGATCGACCTGCGGTTCCGCAACCGCATCAAGGTGCCGGTGCCGACCAGCAAGGCGGTGATGTTCTGCCTGATGGACGTGTCGGGCTCGATGGACGAGGCCCGCAAGGACCTGGCCAAGCGCTTCTTCATCCTGCTGTACCTGTTCCTGACGCGGCACTACGAGAAGATCGACCTCGTCTTCATCCGCCACCACACGCAGGCGCAGGAGGTTGACGAGGAGAACTTCTTCCACGCCCGCGAGACCGGCGGCACGGTGGTGTCCAGCGCCTTGGTGCTGATGGAGGAGATCATCCGCGCGCGCTACAGCCCGAGCGAGTGGAACATCTACGGCGCGCAGGCCAGCGACGGTGACAACTGGCACCACGACTCGGGCCGCTGCCGCGAACTGTTGGCCGACAAGCTGCTGCCGCTGTGCCGCTACTTCGCCTATGTGCAGGTGGCCGAAGAGGAGCAGAACCTGTGGGAAGAGTACGCCCAGCTCGCCGAAGGCCACAAGCATTTCGCGATGCGCAAGGCCATCGAGGCCTCGCAGATCTATCCGGTCTTCCGCGATCTGTTCAAGAAGGAAGGCGCGGCGGCGGCCGCTTGACGTTGCCCGGATGCCCGACATGAGCCGCGAGAAGCCGTTGCGCGCCCCGTTGCCGCTGAAGTCTCCCGCCGAGCGCTTGCCCGGCCCCAGCGACTGGTCGTTCGACCTGATCGAGCAGTACCACGAGGTCATCAAGCGCACCGCGCAGCGCTACGGACTGGACACCTACCCGAACCAGCTCGAGGTCATCACCGCCGAGCAGATGATGGACGCCTACGCGTCGGTCGGCATGCCGGTGAACTACCGACACTGGAGCTACGGCAAGGAGTTCATCTCCACCGAAAAGAACTACCGGCGCGGCCACATGGGCTTGGCCTACGAGATCGTCATCAACAGCAATCCCTGCATCAGCTACCTGATGGAGGAGAACACGATGGCGATGCAGGCGCTGGTGATCGCGCATGCGGCGTACGGCCACAACAGCTTCTTCAAGGGCAACTACCTGTTCCGCATGTGGACCGACGCGTCGTCGATCATCGACTACCTGGTCTACGCGAAGAACTACGTGTCCGAGTGCGAGGAGCGCCACGGCATGCAGACGGTCGAGGAGTTCCTCGACTCCTGCCACGCGCTGCAGAACCACGGCGTCGACCGATATCGCCGGCCGAGCCGCAAGTCGCTCGCGCAGGAACTGCGCGAACGCAAGGAGCGCGAGGCCTATGCGCAGCGGCAGGTCAACGACCTCTGGCGTACGCTGCCCAAGCGCGCCGAGAAGGCCGGCGAGGCGGCGGAGAGCCGCCGCTTTCCGGAGGAGCCGCAGGAGAACCTGCTGTACTTCATCGAGAAGAACGCGCCGCTGCTGGAGCCCTGGCAGCGCGAGATCGTGCGCATCGTGCGCAAGGTGGCGCAGTACTTCTACCCGCAGCGCCAGAGCCAGGTCATGAACGAAGGCTGGGCCACGTTCTGGCACCACCGGCTGCTCAACCAGATGTACGACGACGGCTACCTGACGGACGGCGTGATGATGGAGTGGCTGAAGTCACACACCAACGTCATCTTCCAGCCACCGGTCGGCCACCCGGCGTACAGCGGGCTCAACCCGTATGCGCTCGGCTTCGCGATGTACACCGACCTGAAGCGGGTGTGCGAGCAGCCGACAGACGAAGACCGTGCCTGGTTCCCCGACATCGCCGGCAGCGACTGGATCCCGACGCTCGACCACGCGATGCGCAACTACAAGGACGAGAGCTTCATCGGGCAGTACCTCAGCCCGAAGCTGATGCGCGAGTTCCGTCTGTTCAGCATCGTCGACGATGAGAAGCAGAACGAGCTCGAGGTCGCCGCCATCCACGACGAAACCGGCTACCGTCGCGTTCGCGAGTCGCTGTCGCACCAGTACGACCTCGGCTCGCGCGAGCCCAACATCCAGGTGTGGAACGTCAACCTGCGCGGCGACCGGTCATTGACCCTGCGGCACTTCCAGCACAACGACCGGCCCTTGCACGAGAGTGCACAGGAAGTGCTGCGCCACGTGGCCCGGCTGTGGGGTTTCGGCGTGCACCTCGAGAGCGCCAACAGCAAGGGCGAGGTCACCGGCCAGTGGTCGGTCACGGCACCCGAAACCGAGTGACGCGCCGACGGCGCGTCTGCCGCCAGCCGCCCTAGTCGAGCGCGAACACCTTGCCCGGGTTCATGATGTTCTTCGGGTCCAGCGCGCGCTTGATCTGACGCATCATCGCGACCGCGCCGTCGCCGGCCTCGTCGACGAGATATTGCATCTTGTGCAGGCCGATGCCGTGCTCGCCGGTGCAGGTGCCCTCGAGCCGCAGCGCGCGCTCGACCATCTGCACGCCCAGGCGTTCGACGGTGGCCCACTCGTCGGGATCATTCGGGTCGATCAGATAGCTCAGATGGAAGTTGCCGTCGCCGACATGGCCGACCACCCAATACGGAATGCCCGACGCCTCGGCCTCGGCGATCGACTCGTTGATGCTCTCGGCCAGCCGCGAGATCGGCACGCAGGTATCGGTGCTCTGGCAGCGACAGCCCGGTCGCGCCTGCAGTGACGCGAAGTAGGCGCGATGCCGCGCCGTCCACAGCTTGGTGCGCTCCTCGGGCGTGCTCGCGTACTGGAACTGCTCGCCGCCATGCTCCTTGGCGATGTCCTGCACGGTGGTGGCCTGCTCCTTCACGCCCGCCTCGCTGCCGTGGAACTCCATCAGCAGCATCGGTTGCTCGCGCAGCGTCAGCTGCGAATGCTTGTTGACGCCGCGAATCGCATTGGCGTCGAGCAGCTCGCAGCGCGCGATCGGCACACCCATCTGAATCAGCTGGATCGTGGTGCGCACCGCGGCATCGATGCTCGGGAAGTGGCAGATCGCCGCGCTCACCGCCTCGGGCAGCGGATACAGCTTGACGGTGATCTCGGTCATCACGCCCAGCGTGCCTTCACTGCCGACGAACAGCCGCGTCAGGTCGTAGCCGGCGGCCGACTTCTTGGCCCGCGTGCCGGTGCGGATGATCTCGCCGCTGGCGGTCACCACCGTGAGGCCGAGCACGTTCTCGCGCATCGTGCCGTAGCGCACGGCGTTCGTGCCGCTGGCTCGCGTCGCGCTCATGCCGCCGATGCTGGCATTCGCACCGGGGTCGATCGGGAAGAAGAGGCCCGTGTCCTTGATCTCGCGATTCAGCTGCTCACGGGTGACACCGGCCTCGACGGTGACCGTCAGGTCTTCCGGGTTCACGCGGACGACGCGGTTCATGCGCGACAGGTCGATGCTGACGCCGCCCTGCACGGCCAGCAGGTGGCCCTCGAGCGACGAACCGATGCCGAACGGGATCACCGGCACCGCATGCCGGCTGGCTTGCGTGACCACGAAGGCCACCTCGTCGGTGCTCTCGCAGAACACCACCGCCTCCGGCGGCGTCGTCGCGTAGACCGATTCGTCGCGGCCATGCTGGTCGCGCACGGCGGCGGCGGTGGAGAAGCGCTCGCCGAAGCGCTGCGCCAGCGCTTCCTTCATCGCGGCAGGCATCGGGCGCGCGATCACGCCGGGCAGCAGTTCGTTGGGTGCGTTCATGGCGGGCAACTCCCAGGCAGGGCACCCATTGTAAGAAGCGCTAGCATCGGCGCATGAGCAATCGGCTGACGCAGATCGCCACCCGGACGGGCGACGACGGGACCACCGGGCTCGGCGACGGCACGCGCGTGACCAAAGACCACTTGCGCGTGCAGGCCATGGGCGAGGTCGACGAGCTCAATTCGAGCATCGGTGTGCTGCTGGCCGAGCCGCTGCCCGCCGATGTGCGCGAGCTGCTGGTCGCCATCCAGCACGAGCTGTTCAACCTGGGTGGTGAGTTGTCGATCCCCGGCTACGAGCTGGTCAAGTCCGCTGCGGTGCTGCGCCTCGACGAGGCGCTGGCCGACTACAACGGGCGCCTGCCGCGGCTCAAGGAGTTCATCCTGCCGGCCGGCACCCGCAGCGCGGCGCTGGCCCATGTGTGCCGCACGGTGGCACGCCGGGCCGAGCGGGCGTTGGTGGCGCTGGCCGCTGCCGAAACGGTGAACGAGGCACCACGCCAGTACCTCAATCGCCTGTCCGACCTGATGTTCGTGCTGGCGCGTGTGCTCAACCGCGCCAACCTCGACGGCCTGGGCGGCGACGACGTCTACTGGCGCAGCGAGCGGCTGCAGCGCGACGGCGACGGCTGAGCGCGACGCTAGCCGCGCCGGGCCTTCACCGCTCGCGCCAGCGTGTCCAGCACGCCCACCGAATCGTCCCAGCCGATGCACGCATCGGTGATGCTCTTGCCGTATTCGAGCGCTGCCGGATCGTCCTTGCCGGCGCTGAACTTCTGTGCGCCGCCCTGCAGGTGGCTTTCCACCATCACGCCGAAGACGCAGCGACCGCCGCCGGCGATCTGGCCCGCCACATCGCGCGCCACGTCGATCTGGCGCTGGTGCTGCTTGCTCGAATTGGCATGGCTGCAGTCCACCATCAACTGGCACGGCAGTTTGGCCGATTCCAGGTCCTTGCAGGCGGCCGCGATGCTGGCCGCGTCGTAGTTCGGCGTCTTGCCGCCGCGCAGGATGACGTGGCAGTCGTGGTTGCCCTTGGTCTCGACGATGGCGACCTGGCCGTTCTTGTGCACTGACAGAAAGTGGTGCGGCCGTGCGGCGGCCTGGATCGCGTCGATGGCGATCTTCAGGTTGCCGTCGGTGCCGTTCTTGAAGCCGATCGGCGCCGACAGTCCGGAGGCCAGTTCGCGGTGCACCTGGCTCTCGGTGGTGCGCGCGCCGATGGCGCCCCAGCTGATCAGGTCGCCGATGTACTGGGGGCTGATCACGTCGAGGAACTCGCTGCCGGCCGGCACCCCGAGCCGGTTGATCTCCACCAGCAGCTGCCGCGCGATGCGCAGCCCCTCGTGAATGCGATAGCTCTCGTCGAGATACGGGTCGTTGATCAAGCCCTTCCAGCCGACCGTCGTGCGCGGCTTCTCGAAGTACACCCGCATCACGATCTCCAGCGTGTCGGCATGGCGCTTGCGCTCGACGAGCAGGCGCCGCGCATAGTCGAGGGCCGCGGCCGGATCATGGATCGAACACGGTCCGATCACCACCAGCAGCCGGTCGTCCTGCCCCTGCATGATGCGGCGGATCGTGCTGCGCGTGCGGCCGATCAGGGCCTCCACCGGCGTGCCGCCAATCGGAAAGAAGCGGATCAGGTGCTCCGGTGGCGGCAGCGGCGTGACGTCGCGGATGCGCTGGTCGTCGGTCTCGCTGGTCTTCTCGCTCAAGCTGTAGCGCTGGCCCATCTCGGGGGCCGTGTTCTTCGGTGCCATCGATTCGCTCCTGTCGGGAACCCGGTTTCTGAACGGACAACAAAAAACCGCCGGGTTGGCCGGCGGTTTCTGGGGTGTTCGGTGTGCTCTTCGCTTACGCGCGCTTGCCTTCCCAGCCGCCGGTGACGGGCGAGAACCAAAAGTACGCAAAGGAGAAGAGCGCTGAACGCATGGGGCGGGAATGTAGCACGGTCGAGGCGCGGTGCGGTCAGGCGGTACCGCCCACGGTGAGCCGGTCGATGCGTAGCGTCGGCTGGCCCACGCCAACCGGCACGCTCTGGCCGTCCTTGCCGCAGACGCCGATGCCGGTGTCGAGCGACATGTCGTTTCCGATCATGCTCACGCGGGTCAGCGCATCAGGCCCATTGCCGATCAACGTGGCGCCCTTCACCGGATAGAGGATGCGGCCTTTCTCGACCCAGAACGCCTCGCTGGCCGAGAAGACGAACTTGCCGCTGGTGATGTCGACCTGGCCGCCGCCGAAGTTGGTGGCGTAGATGCCGCGATCGAGGCTGGCAACGATCTCTTCCTTGGTCTTGCTGCCGCTCAGCATGTAGGTGTTGGTCATGCGCGGCATGGGCACATGCGCATAACTCTCGCGGCGGCCGTTGCCGGTGGGTTTCACCTTCATCAGGCGTGCATTCATCGCGTCCTGGATGTAGCCCTTCAGGATGCCGTCTTCGATCAGCACGTTGCGCTGTGTCGGCTGGCCTTCGTCGTCGACGTTGAGCGAGCCGCGACGATCGGGCAGCGTGCCGTCGTCGAGCACGGTGACGCCGCGCGCCGCGACCCGTTCGCCGACCCGGCCGGAGAAGGTCGACGAGCCCTTGCGATTGAAGTCGCCCTCCAGTCCGTGGCCGACCGCCTCGTGCAGCAGCACGCCCGGCCAGCCGGGCCCGAGCACCACGCTCATCTCGCCGGCAGGCGCCGGGCGCGACTCGAGATTCGTCAGCGCCGCATTGACGGCATGGTCCACATAGCCGGCGAGCACGTCGTCCTGGAAGTAGTTGAGGCCGAAGCGGCCGCCACCGCCGCCCGAGCCGAGTTCGCGGCGGCCATTGGCCTCGGCGATCACGGTGATCGACACACGCACGAGCGGGCGCACGTCGGCGGCGCGCGTGCCGTCGGCGCGCGCCACCAGCACCACGTCGTATTCGGCCGCCAGGCCGGCCATCACCTGCACCACGCGTGGATCGCGCGCCCGCGCCATGCGCTCCACCCGTTCGAGCAACGCCACCTTCTGCGTGCTGTCGAGCGTGGCGATCGGATCGATCGACGCATACAGCGCGTGGCTCGCGGCGACCTGGGTCGCGCCGCCCACCTTGATGCGCCGGCTCTGGCCGGCGGCGGCGATGCTGCGCACCGTGCGCGCGGCATCCATCAGCGCGGCATGCGAGATGTCGTCGGAGTAGGCGAACGCGGTCTTCTCACCGGCCACCGCGCGCACGCCCACGCCCTGGTCGATGCCGAAGCTGCCGCTCTTGACGATGCCTTCCTCCAGGCTCCAGCCCTCATGGCGGGTGATCTGGAAGTACAGATCGCAGTCGTCGATGCGGTGGGTGCCGATCGACGCCAGCGCCTCCTGCAGCTGGGTTTCGCCGAGGCCGAATGGGTCCAGCAGCAGCTGCCGGGCGAGCGCCAGCCGCTCGATGGTGGGTTCGCGGGAGATCATGCGAACCATTGTAGGAGTCGCCCTTGCTGTGCGCAGCGGCGCAGCGCGCCACAAGGTCTTACGGCGATGGCGTGCCGGCGTCTCGCTGGTCCAGCGCCAGCCGGTACAACGCGTTGCGTGGCGCCTCGGTGATGCGGGAGGCCAGCGCAACGGCCTGCTTGACCGGCAGTTCCGACAGCAACACCGTGAGCGTCGCGCGTGCCGCAGCGCTCACTGCGTCGGCTTCTTCGGCTCCAGCCGGCAGGGCATGCAGCACGATGACGAACTCGCCGCGCAGGCGCTGTGCGTCCGCGGCCAGCCAGGCGGGCCAATCGCCTGCCGGCATGCTGGTCACGGTCTCGAACTGCTTCGTCAGTTCGCGACAGACGGTGACGCGCCGCTGAGGGGCCAGCGCGGCCAGTTCGGCGGCCAGTTCGGCCACGCGATGCGGCGCTTCGAACCACACCTGGGTCTGCGTGTCGGCACAGGCCGCCTGCAGGGCTTTGCTGCGTTCCGCACCGCGGCTCGGCACGAAGCCGGCGAAGCGAAAGCCCTGCGCGGCGCTGTCGCCGGCCACGCTGAGCGCCGTCACCACACTACTCGGCCCGGCCACGGGCACGACGCGAAAACCGGCTTCGACCACGGCGGCGACGAGTGCTGCGCCAGGGTCCGACACGGCCGGCGTGCCGGCGTCGCTGGCGTAGGCCACCCGCTGGCCGGCGGCGAGCCGTTCGATGACGTGAACGGCGGCCCGGCGCTCGTTGTGCTCATGCAGCGCCAACAGCGGTTTGTCGAGTGCCAGGCGCTTGAGCAGCCCGCCGGTGACACGACTGTCTTCGCAGGCCACCGCGTCGACGCGCTCGAGCACGTGCACGGCACGAAAGCTCAGGTCGGCCAGGTTGCCGATCGGCGTGGCCACCAGATACAGCGCCGGCGACGGATACTGCTGGCCGCCGGCGGCCGCTGCGGCCGCCTGTTTCAAGAGTTGGGCGTCGATGGTCAAGGCAGACGGGCCGGTTTCGAGCAAGGCGACGGGCGACGAGGCGGAGTCGCTCGCCTTGCAGTATCTGCAGCGCCACGGGTTGACGCTGGTGAGCCGCAATTATCGGGTGGCCGGCGGCCCGCGCGCGCGGGGCGGCGAAGTCGACCTGATCGTGCGCGACGCCTCGGGGACGCTGATCTTCGTCGAGGTGCGCTCGCGCGCCGGCCCGAGCCACGGCGGCGCGTCCGCCAGCGTCACCGCGCGCAAGCAGCAGCGCATCGTGCTGGCGGCCCGGCACTTCCTGCTGCGCTACCGCGAGCTGCCACCGTGCCGCTTCGACGTGGTGGCCATCGACGCAGGCCGGCTGCAATGGATCCAGGCGGCCTTCGACGCGGCCTGACTTATCATCGGCGCACATGCTCGAGCAGCGCATCCAGCAGCAGTTCTTCGACGCGGCCGATCTGAAGTACCAGTCGGCCGAGGCGCTGGCCAAACCGATCGCAGAGGCCGCGCAGGCCGTCGTCGCGGCGATCACCAGCGGCGGCAAGCTGCTGGTGGCCGGCATCGGACCGGCCGCGGCGCTGGCGTCGATGTTCGCCGCGCGCATGGTCGGCCGGTTCGAGCGCGAGCGGCCCGGGCTCGCGGTGCTGGCGCTCAACGCCGATGCCGTGGTGCAAAGCCAGCTGGTCAATGGCCCGGCGGGCGACGGGGCGCTGTCGCGCCAGGTGGCCACTCTCGGCCAGCCGGGCGATCTGCTGCTGCTGCTGCACGCCGAGGGCGAGCCGGCGGCCGCGCTGGCTGCCGCGAAGGCGGCGCATGTCAACGAGATGGCCGTCATCGCGTTCGTCGGACGCAGTGCCGGCGTACTGGGCGCCGAGCTGGGCGAGACGGATGCACTGGTCCCGGTCGCGCACGATCGTCCCGCGCGTGTGCTGGAACTTCACCTGATCATGCTGCACTGCCTGTGCGACGCGATCGACCTTCAACTTCTTGGCGAACAGGATCCCGCATGACCTTCACCACACGACTTTTCTGCCGACGAGCGCGTGCCGCGACCATCGGCCTGGCCTTGAGCGCCACCCTGCTGTCGGCTTGCGCGCCGTTGCTGGTGGGCGGCGCCATGGTGGGCGGCACGCTGGTGTTCATGGACCGGCGCACGACCGGTGCGCAGGTCGACGACCAGGGCATCGAGCTGAAGGCGGCCAACCGCATCAAGGAGACCGTCGGTGACCGGGCACACATCAACGTCACCAGCTACAACCGCACGGTGCTGATGACCGGCGAGGCCCCCACGGACGCCGACCGCACGGCCATCGAGCAGGCCGTACAGCGTGTCGAGAACGTGCGTTCGATCGTCAACGAGATCGGCGTGATGAGCCCGAGCTCGATCAGCGCGCGCTCCAACGACACCATCATCACCAGCAAGGTGAAGGCCACGCTGGTCGATGCGCGCGACCTGCAGGCCAACGCCTTCAAGGTCGTGACCGAGCGCTCGGTCGTCTACCTGATGGGCCGGGTGACCGAACGCGAGGCCACGCGCGCCAGCGACCTGACCCGCGGCATCGCCGGCGTCGACAAGGTGGTGCGCGTGTTCGAGGTGATCACCGAGGCCGAACTGGCCGACGGCGCACCCAGGAAATAGCGCGCCTCCGTCAGCGCAGGCGCCGGATCAGGCTGGAGGTATCCCAGCGCCGGCCGCCCAGTGCCTGCACGTCGCCGTAGAACTGGTCGACCAGCGCCGTCACCGGCAGATGCGCACCGTTGCGGCGCGCCTCGTCCAGCACGAGGCCGAGATCCTTGCGCATCCAGTCGACCGCGAAGCCGAAGTCGAAGCGGTCGTCGATCATCGTCGTGCCGCGGTTGTCGAGCTGCCAGCTCTGTGCGGCGCCCTTGCCGATGACCTCCAGCACGAGCTTCATGTCCAGGCCAGCCTTCTGCCCGAACGCAATGCCCTCGGCCAGGCCCTGCAGCAGCCCGGCGATGCAGGTCTGGTTGACCATTTTGGCCAACTGACCGGCGCCGCTGTCGCCGATGCGCGTGACGGCGCGCGAGAACGCCAGCGCAACCGGCCGCATCGACTCGAAGGCGCCGGCGTCGCCGCCGCACATCACGGTCAGCGCACCGTTCACGGCGCCGGCCTGACCGCCGGACACCGGGGCATCGACGAAGTGCAGGCCGAGCGGCGTCGCGGCGGCCGACAGCTCGCGCGCCACTTCGGCCGATGCGGTCGTGTGGTCGACGAACACCGCGCCAGGCTTCATGCCCGCGAAGGCGCCGTCGCTGCCGAGTGTCACCGACCGCAGGTCGTCGTCGTTGCCGACACACGCGAACACGAAGTCCGCATCGGCGGCCGCGGCGCGTGGGGTCGCGGCGGCCCGACCACCGTACTCGCCGACCCAGGCCTGCGCCTTGGCAGCGGTGCGGTTGTACACGGTGACAGCGTGGCCGGCGCGCGCCAGGTGGCCGGCCATCGGATGGCCCATCACGCCCAGGCCCAGAAAGGCCACGCGGCACGCAGGAACGGAATCGTAGGTCTTCATGACGGGCTGTGGCTTCGGTAGGTTGAAACCCGCAGTGTGCCCGTTCGCGGCGCGGCCGGCAGCCGCGGGCCGATCAGACGATCGTCAGGTGCTCGGTGCCGGCCGACAGGTCGGCGTTGCGCGCACGCTGGCTGTTCAGCTTGATCTGCAGGCGCAGGTCGTTCACCGAATCGGCGTTGCGCAGCGCGTCTTCGTACGACACGTGGCGCGCCTCGTAGAGATCGAACAGCGCCTGGTCGAAGGTCTGCATGCCGAGTTCGCGCGAGCGCTTCATCAGCTCCTTCAACTCACCGACCTCTCCCTTGAAGATCATGTCGCCGACCAGCGGCGTGTTCAGCATGATCTCGACGGCGGCGATGCGGCCCTTGCCCTGCTCGCGCGGCAGCAGGCGCTGCGACACGATGCCCTTCAGGTTGAGCGACAGGTCCATCAGCAGCTGCTGGCGCCGCTCTTCCGGGAAGAAGTTGATGATCCGGTCGAGCGCCTGGTTGGCGCTGTTGGCGTGCAGCGTGGCCATGCACAGGTGGCCGGTCTCGGCGAAGGCCACCGCGTGCTCCATGGTCTCGCGGTCGCGGATCTCGCCCATCAGGATCACGTCGGGCGCCTGGCGCAGCGTGTTCTTCAGCGCCTGCTCCCAGCCGTCGGTGTCGATACCAACTTCGCGCTGCGTGACGATGCAGTTCTTGTGCGGGTGCACGAACTCCACCGGATCCTCGATCGTGATGATGTGACCGAAGGAGTTCTCGTTGCGGTGGTCGACCATCGCCGCCAGCGACGTGCTCTTGCCCGAGCCGGTGGCGCCCACCATGATGACCAGCCCGCGCTTGGTCATCGTCACTTCCTTCAAGATCTTCGGCAGCCCGAGCTGATCGATCGTCGGCAGCAGCTGCGGGATCAGGCGGAACACGAGCCCGACGTGCCCCTGCTGCACGAATGCGTTGCAGCGGAAGCGCCCGATGCCCTGCGGCGAGATCGCGAAGTTGCACTCCTTGGTCCGCTCGAACTCCGCCGCCTGCTTGTCGTTCATCACCGAACGCGCCAGCGCCATCGTGTGCTGGCCGGTCAGCGGCTGGGGCGACACCTTGGTGACACGGCCGTCGACCTTGATCGCCGGCGGAAAGTCAGCCGTCAGGAACAAGTCCGAGCCGTTGCGCGAGATCATCAGGCGCAGCAGGTCGTTGACGAACTTCGAGGCCTGGTCGCGTTCCATCGTGAATGTCTCCCTAGTGCTGCGTCACGCGTTGGTGAGCAGCGCACTCAGTCTCGCGCTGGCCTGGCGCAGGCGTAGCGACAGTCGGCGGGCCAGCGCGGCCAGCAGCACCGCGGCCAGGCGCGGGTCGTCCTTCATCATGCGATCGAGCGCCTGCGCGTCGAGCACCGCCAGCACGCAGGCCGTCAGGCTGCGGCACGACGAGAAGCGCGTGCCCGCGTCGAGCAGCGACATCTCGCCGAGCAGGTCGCCGACACGGGCCTCGGCCAGGCGGGCGCGGCCACCCCAGGGCTGCTCGCGGTCGACGGCGATCGTGCCGTCGAGCACGATCAACAGATAGTCGCCCTGCTCGTCCTGCGTGATCACTTCCTTGTCAGCCGCGATGCTGACGAACGACAGGTACTCGGTCAGCCGCTTCATCTCCGACTCGCCGAGCAGCACGGCATGGCGGTCGTCGTTCCAGGCGCGGCCAAACTGGATCGCGCCCTGACTGTGGTCGACGGCCTGCGCCTGCACTTCCTGCGCGCGCAGCGACCACGGCACCAGCCGCGGCGCCGGCTCCTCGTGCTCGAGAAACATCGTGGAGAAGTAGCCCGAGTCGCCGGTCTCCGGGTTCACGCGGCGGGCACCCGCGAAGCGGTCGAGGATCTTCTTCACGTCAGCCCGGGAAGTTCTCGGGGATCTTGGCCTTGGCGCGCGCCTCGGCCGGCGAGATGATGTTGCGGCGGACCAGATCGGCGAGATTCTGGTCGAGCGTCTGCATGCCCTGCGTCTGACCGGTCTGGATCGACGAGTACATCTGCGCGATCTTGTTCTCGCGGATCAGGTTGCGGATGGCCGAGGTGCCGATCATGATCTCGTGCGCCGCCACGCGGCCCGAGCCGTCCTTCAGCTTGCACAGGGTCTGCGAAACCACCGCGATCAGCGATTCCGACAGCATCGCGCGCACCATGTCCTTCTCGGCGGCGGGAAAGACGTCGACCACGCGGTCGATCGTCTTGGCTGCGCTGCTGGTGTGCAGCGTGCCGAAGACCAGGTGGCCTGTCTCGGCGGCCGTCAGCGCCAGGCGGATGGTTTCCAGATCGCGCATCTCGCCCACCAGGATGGCATCCGGATCCTCGCGCAGCGCCGAGCGCAGCGCGTTGGAGAAGCTGAGCGTGTGCGGGCCGACCTCGCGCTGGTTGACCAGGCACTTCTTGCTCTCGTGCACGAACTCGATCGGGTCCTCCACCGTGAGGACGTGGCCGTACTCGTTCTCGTTCAGGTGATTGACCATCGCGGCCAGCGTCGTGCTCTTGCCCGAACCGGTCGGGCCGGTCACCAGCACCAGGCCGCGCGGCTTGAGCGCCAGCTCGGCGAAGACCTTGGGCGTGCTCAGCTGTTCGAGCGTGAGGATCTTGCTTGGAATTGTCCGGAACACGGCACCGGCGCCGCGGTTCTGGTTGAACGCGTTGACGCGAAAGCGCGCGAGGCCCTGGATCTCGAAGCTGAAGTCGCACTCCAGCGTGTCCTCGTAGTGCTTGCGCTGCGAGTCGTTCATGATGTCGTACACCATGTCGTGCACCTGCTTGTGTTCGAGCGGGTCGACATTGATGCGGCGTACGTCGCCATGCACGCGAATCATCGGCGGCAGGCCGGCCGACAAGTGAAGGTCGGAGGCCTTGTTCTTGACCGAGAACGCAAGCAGTTGCGTGATGTCCATGGGGCGCGAGACAGGAGTAGGCTGCATTCATTATGAGCAGCATCGAAGCGAAGTTACAACAAGTGCGCACGCGTATCGCCACCGCGTGCGAGCACGTGCAACGACCCGTGCAAAGCGTCACGTTGCTGGCTGTGACAAAGACTTTCGGACCACAGTCGGTGCGTGATGCGCATGCCGCCGGACAGCTCGCATTCGGCGAGAACTACGTGCAGGAGGCGATCGAGAAGATCGAGGCGCTGACTGATCTGCGTGATCGCATCGAGTGGCACCTGATCGGGCCCTTGCAGAGCAACAAGACGCGTGTCGTCGCGGCGAACTTCGACTGGGTGCATTCGGTTGACCGCTTCAAGCTTGCCGAGCGGCTGTCGGCGCAACGGCCGCCAGGGTTGGCGCCGCTGCAGGTCTGCCTGCAGGTCAACATCAGCGGCGAGGCGAGCAAGAGCGGTGTCGCGCCCGACGACGTGCTGGCGCTGGCGCGTGAGGTGTCGGCCTTGCCCCACCTGCGACTGCGCGGACTGATGGCGATTCCCGAGCCGGCGGGCGACTTCGAGGCGCAGCGCGCGCCGCATCGCGCGCTCGCGCGGCTGCTCTACGAGCTCAACGGCGCCGGATTGACACTCGACACCTTGTCGATGGGCATGAGTGCCGACCTGGAAGCGGCGATCGCCGAGGGCGCGACCATCGTGCGCGTCGGCACGGCGATCTTCGGTGCGCGTTGAAGAAGCTCTTTCGACGAACGCGCGACCTCTTATTGGTCGAGCTTGATGCCGGTCTTGTTGATGATGGCGCCCCAGCGCTTCATGTCGGCATCGACCTGGCGGCGGAAGTCGGCCGCCGAGCCGCCCACCGGTGTCAGGCCCTGCGCGTCGAAGGCGGCGCGCACCGACGCGTCCTGCAGCACCGCATTGACGTCGGCGTTGATCTTCTGCACCGCCGCCTCGGGCGTGCCCGCCGCCGTGAACAGGCCGTTCCAGGCCAGCGACTCGACATTCGGAAATCCGGCTTCGGCCAACGTCGGCAACTCCTTCAGCGAGTCGGGTCGCTGCGCGCTCGACACTGCGAGCAACCGCACCTTGCCAGCGCGCACGTGCGCCAGCAGCGCTGGCGCCACCATGAAGGTCGCATCGGCCTCGCCTTGCGCCACCGCCATCGCCGCGGGTGGTGAACCGTTGAACGGCACGTGCGTGCCGCTCGCGCCGGCCTCGGCGAGGAACAACTCCATCGTCAGATGCGCCGAGCTGCCCATGCCGAGCGACGAGTAGTTGAGCTTGCCGCCGCGCGAGCGCGCCCAGTCGACGAACTCCTTGACGTTGGCCGCCGGCACGTTGGCGCCGACCGCCAGCACGTTGGGCTGCGAGGTCGTCATCACCACCGGCATCAGGTCCTTGGCCGGGTCGTAGGGCATCTTGCGGTAGAGGAACGGCGCGAAGGCGATCGGGCCGTTGAAGCCCACCGCGAGCGTGTAGCCGTCGGGCGCCGCCTTGGCGGCGACGTCGACACCGAGCATGCCGCCGGCGCCTGGCTTGTTCTCGACCACCACCGGCTGGCCCCAGCGGTCCTTCAGCTTGTCGCCGAGCAGGCGCGCGATGATGTCCAGCGAGCTGCCCGCTGGCGCCGGCACGACGACGCGCACCGGCTTGGCCGGCCACGGCTGGGCCCACACGGTGAGGGCCGCGCAGGCGAGTGTGGCGGCGAGCAGGAACTGGCGGCGGAACGGCGACATCGGGAAGGTCCTCTGGATGGAGCTGGAAGCGATCAACGCATGACGACGCGCGCAGACATCACGGATACAGGCCGCGCTCCTGGCGCGCCATCAGGATGCGTTCGCAGGCGACGGCGAAGGTGGCGGTGCGCAGCGTGATGCGGTGCCGGTCGGCCGTCTCCCAGATGCGCTTCAGCGCGCCGACCATGATCTTGTCCAGGCGCAGGTTGATCTCGTCCTCGGTCCAGAAGAACGACGAGAAGTCCTGCACCCACTCGAAGTAGCTCACCGTCACGCCGCCGGCGTTGCAGATCACGTCGGGCACGACCAGGATGCCGCGCTCGGCCATGATGTCGTCGGCCGCCGGCAGTGTCGGCCCGTTGGCGCCCTCGAGCACCAGCTTGGCCTTCAGCCGCCGCGCGCGCGCCGCGGTGATCTGGCCCTCCAGCGCGGCCGGAATCAGGATCTCGCAATCGACGTCCCAGAACGCCTCGCCGTCCATCGCGTCGGCGCCCTTGAAACCGCCGACGCCGCCCGTCTCGCGCACGTGTGGCATCAGCGTGGCCATGTCCAGGCCCTTGGCATTGAAGATGCTGCCGGTGTGGTCCTGTGCGGCGACGATCCTGGCGCCGGCGCCATGGAACAGCTCGGCAGCCGACGAGCCGACATTGCCGAAGCCCTGCACCGCAATGCGGGCACCCTGCAAATCGAGGTTGAGCCGTCGTGCCGCCTCGCGGCCGGTGACGAACACCCCGCGGCCGGTCGCCTTGACACGTCCCAACGAGCCGCCCAGATGGATCGGCTTGCCGGTGACCACGCCGGTCGCGGTCGTGCCGGTGTTCATCGAGTACGTGTCCATCATCCACGCCATGATCTGCGGGTTGGTGTTCACGTCGGGAGCCGGGATGTCTTGCTGCGGGCCGATGATGATGCCGATCTCGCTGGTGTAGCGCCGCGTCATGCGCTCGAGTTCCTTGATCGACAGTTTCTTCGGGTCGACGCGAATGCCGCCCTTGGCGCCGCCGTAGGGCAGGTTGACGGCGGCGTTCTTGATCGACATCCAGGCCGACAGCGCCATCACCTCTTCCAGCGTCACCTCGGGGTGGTAGCGCACGCCGCCCTTGCCAGGGCCGCGCGACATGTTGTGCTGCACCCGAAAGCCCTCGAAGTGCGCCACCGAGCCGTCGTCCATCTCGATCGGGATGTCGACGATCAGCGCGCGCTTGCAGCGTTTGAGCGTCTCCGCCCACTTGGCCAGCGGCCCGAGATAGGGCACCACGCGATCGACCTGCGACAGGTAGGTCTGCCAGGGACTGTCGGGTGCGTCGCTGACGTAGGAGAGTGTGCTCATGACAGGCCTGCCTCTCGTGTATGCGCAGGCGCGGATTGTCGCTCGCCGCCACGGCCTTGTCGTCGACGGGCTGGCGCGGGGGCGGCGGGCTCGTCTCCGGGCCACTACCGCCCCTCATTCGAGAGGTCGTGCGGCCGGCCACCACGCATCGCGTCGCTACACTGGGCCGATGAGCGACATCACGCCCGAGATCGCCTTCATCGGCGGCGGCAACATGGCCAGCGCACTGATCGGTGGGCTGGTGCAGTCCGGGCGCATTCCGGCGACCATCCTCGTCATCGAGCCCGACGACCGGCAGCGCGCGCGGCTGGCGCTGCAGTTCGGCGTGCTGGCGCTGCCGTTCGGCGGCAGCTCGCTGGCCGGGTTGCCGCTGGTGGTGTGGGCCGTCAAGCCGCAGAGTTTCGCGGTGGCCGCACGCAACAGCGTGCCGCATGTGGCGCAGGCCTTGCACCTGAGCGTGATGGCCGGCATCCGCACAGACGCCATTGCCGCTGCCACCGGCAGCGCGCGTGTGGTGCGCGCGATGCCCAACACGCCGGCGCTGATCGGCCAGGGCATCGCAGGGCTGTACGCCACCGCCGCCGTCACCGGCGCCGAACGCGCGCTGGTCGAGCAGGTGCTGGCACCGAGCGGCGAACTGTTGTGGGTGAATCAGGAGCGCGACCTCGACGCGGTGACGGCGCTGTCGGGTTCGGGCCCGGCCTATGTGTTCTATTTCATCGAGGCGATGATCCAGGCTGCCGGCGAGATGGGGCTGTCGGTCGACCAGGGGCGGCGGCTCGCGCTCGCCACCTTTGCGGGTTCCACCGCGCTGGCCCGGCAGTCGAGCGATTCGCCGGCGGTGCTGCGCGAGCGCGTGACCTCCAAGGGCGGCACCACCTACGCGGCACTGATGGCGATGGACAACGCCGCAGTCAAGTCGGCGTTCGTGCGCGCGCTGCATGCGGCGCGCGAGCGCGCACACCAGCTGGGCGACGAGTTCGGCAGCAACAGCCCGGAGTCGGGCGGCAACGGCACTAACGCAGCGCCAGGTCCAGCGCCACTCCCGCAAACACCGTCGCCCCGAGCCAATGGTTCACGCGGAAAGCCTTGAAGCAACCGTCGCGTGAGCGATCGCGGATCAGCGTGAAGTGCCATGCCGCCTGCGCCGCCGCGGCGGCGATCCCCAGCTGGAACAGCAGGCCGAGCCCGAGCGAGCGGCCGAGGCCGCTCCAGCTGGCCAGGTAGCCGGCGTAGAACAGCATCACGCCGATCACGTCGAAGCGGCCGAGCGTGATGGCCGACGTCTTCATGCCGATGCGCAGGTCGTCGTCGCGGTCGACCATCGCGTACTCGGTGTCGTAGGCCAGCACCCAGCACAGGTTGCCGGCCAGCAGCCACCAGGCATGCGGCGGCACCGCGTCGGCCACCGCCCGCAGCGACCACTCGCGCGAACCCAGAACCGCGGCGAACGCCATCGGGATGCCGAAGCTGAACGCGATGCCGAGCACCGCCTGCGGCATCGACAGCGTGCGCTTGGCGTACGGGTAGATCAGCGTGACCGCCAGTCCGGCCACCGACAGCAGCACCGTCGGCGGATTGGTCGTCAGCACCAGCACGAACGCGGCTGCGGCCAGCAGGGCGCCCAGCGTCAGCGCCTCGCGCACGCTGATCCGGCCGCTCGTCACCGGCCGCCCGGCGGTGCGCTTGACATGGCGGTCGAACTCGCGGTCGGCGACGTCGTTCATGCAGCAGCCGGCGCTGCGCATGATCACCGTGCCGGCGACGAAGACGAACAGCAGGTGCCAGCCCGGAAAGCCGTCGGCCGCGATCCACAGCGCCGACAGCGTGGGCCACAACAGCAGCAACCAGCCGGCGGGTCGGTCCCAGCGGATCAGGTCGAGGTACAGCGCCAGGCGCGAGGCGGGCGGTGCGGCGAGGCCGGTCATGGCGGGCGGTGGGCGGCGAGTGCTGGCGGGTGCGCGGCGACTCGGCTATTCTCGCGCGCTGCCCGGGTGCTCGCGGGCGCAACGTTCTGGCGGAGCCGCTGCCGCTCATCACCCGCTCCTTGCCGCGATGAATCTTGCCCTGTGGCTCGCGCGCACCGCGCAACGGCTGGGCGACCAGCCCGCGATCGGCCACGGCACGACCGTGTGGTGCGCCTATGGCGAGCTCGCGCGGCGAGCGGCGCGGCTGGCCGCCTGGCTGCAGGCGAAAGGCGTCGCACCTGGCGATCGTGTGGGTCTGTTTCTGGTGAACCGGCCCGAGTACCTGGTGATGCAATGGGGCGCCTGGTGGGCCGGCGCCGCCGTGGTGCCGATCAACGCCAAGCTGCACGTGCGCGAGGCGGCGTGGATCCTGCAGCACAGCGGTGCGCGGCTGGCCTTCTGCGATGCCGGCGCGCGGGCCGAGCTGTCGAGCGCGCTGGCAGGCGTCGCGCTGCACGCCGGTCTGCCGGCCGAGGTCGACGCGGCTTCTGCCGCGCAGGCGCCTCTCATCGAGCCGGTCGACCGCAGCGACAGCGATCCGGCCTGGCTCTTCTACACCAGCGGCACCACCGGCCGGCCGAAGGGCGTGGTGCTGGGCGTGCGCCAGCTGCGCGAGGCAAGCCTCGGCTACCTGGCCGAGGTGCAAAGCGTGGCGCCGGGCGACGTGATGCTGCATCCGGCGCCGCTGTCGCACGGCGGCGGGCTGTATCACCTGCCCTACGTGATGCATGGCGGCATCAATGTCGTGCCGTTGTCGGGCGGCTTCGAGCCGGCCGAGATCGTCGAGCTCGCCGCCCATTGGCGCAACGCATCGTTCTTCGCCGCACCGACGATGGTGCATCGGCTGGTCGATTTCGTGCAAGCCAGCGGTCGCCGGCCGGACGGGCTGGCGACCATCACCTACGGCGGCGGGCCGATGTACCGCGCCGACATCGAGCGTGCGCTGCGGGTGGTGGGGCCGCACTTCGCGCAGATCTACGGCCAGGGCGAGAGCCCGATGACGATCACGGTGCTGCCGAAAGCGGTGATCAACGACGCCGGCCATCCGCGCCACGGCGAGCGGCTGGCCTCGGTGGGTTACGCGCAGCCGATGCTCGAGCTGTCGATCCACGACGCGCAAGGTCGACGGCTACCAGCCGGCGAGACCGGCGAGGTGTGCGTGCGCGGCGACATCGTGATGCAGGGCTACTGGCGGCAACCCGACGCCACCGCCGAGGCGGTCCGCGACGGCTGGCTTTACACGGGCGATGTCGGCCGTCTCGACGACGAAGGCTTCCTCACACTGCTCGACCGCAGCAAGGATCTCATCATCAGCGGTGGCAGCAACATCTACCCGCGTGAGGTCGAGGAGGCGCTGCTGCTGCATCCGGCCGTCAGCGAGGTCAGCGTGGTCGGCCGCCCGGACGCCGAGTGGGGTGAGTCGGTGGTGGCCTATGTGGTGCTGCGTTCGCCTGCCGCCGCGGCCGAGCTGGACGTGCACTGCCAGCAGCAGATCGCGCGCTTCAAGCGGCCGAAGGCCTACCGCTTCGTCGACGCACTGCCGAAGAACCACTACGGCAAGGTGCTGAAGACCGCACTGCGCGAGCAGGAAGCAGGCCGGTGATCAATCGGCATGACAATCGGCTGCAGCGCAGGAGACCGACGCATGGCGACGCAGGATCAACGCTGGAAGCACGATGGCGTGCGGGTGGTGCCGGGCGACCGGCTCGATCCCAACACCGCGCAGACGCCGGGCATGGACCGCAAGGCGGCCATCAACTTCGCGCGGGTCGGCGCGCAGAAGCTGTGGGCCGGCACCGTGCACATCCACCCCGACGCGAAGACCGGCGCCCATCACCACGGCCCGCTGGAGAGCGTGATCTTCGTCGTCAAGGGACGCGCGCGCATGCGCTGGGGCGAGCAACTGCAGTTCACCGCCGAGGCCGGGCCAGGCGACTTCATCTACGTGCCGCCGTTCGTGCCACACCAGGAGATCAACGCCAGCGCCACCGAGGTGCTCGAGTGCGTGCTGGTGCGCAGCGATGGCGAGGCCGTCGCCGTGAACCTGGACATCGAGCCGGTCGAGAAGCCCGAGTCGGTGCCCTGGATCGACCCGATCCACCGCGGCTGAACGCGCTCAGGCGCGCAGGTCGACCGCCCGCTCGCGCAAGCTGCTGTCGGCGCGCAGCTGGTACTTGGCCACGCGGTGCGTCGGGGTCAGCGGCAGCGCATCGACGAACACCACGTAGCGCGGCACCTTGATCGCGGCCAGCCGTTCGCGGCACCACTGCGCCACGGCCGGCGCATCGAGCGTGGCGCCGGGCCGGCGCACCACGGCGACCAGGATCTCGTCCTCGCCCAGCGCGTCCGGCACGGGGATCGCCGCCGCCTGCAGCACGTCGGCATGCGACTCGATCACGCGGTCGAGTTCGGCACCCGAGATGTTCTCGCCACGCTTGCGGATGATGTCCTTCTTGCGCGCGACGAACCAGTAGTAGCCGTCGGCGTCGCGCCAGGCCAGGTCGCCGGTGAGGAACCAGCCGTCGCGAAACGCCGCCGTCGTCTGCTTGGGGTCGCGGTAGTAGCCCTGCATCACGAGCGGCGTCTTCACCACCAGCTCGCCGGTCTGGCCGTCGGGCAGCTCGCGGCCATCGTCGTCGACGATCTTCAGTTGCGCGAGTTGCACCGCCGGGTCCGGGTGCGTGCTCGGCCGGCCCATGCTGCCGATCCTGTGCGGGCCTTCGAACGGGTTGTTCAGCGCGCCGGGCACCTCGCTCATGCCGTAACCCTCGATCAGCGTCGGTACGCCGAACTCGCGCTGGAACACGTCGTAGGTCTCGGCGCTGAACGGCGCGCCGTAGATCTTGCGCAAGGCGTGACCCGGCACGAACTCGCTGCGCGGCCGCCGCAGCAGGATGTTCGATACCGCGGCGATCGTGTTGGCCTCGGTGGCGCGGGTGCGCGCCGCGTCGTGCCAGAACGTGCGGGCCGAAAAGCGCGGCAGCAGGATCAGCGTGGCGCCGGCGGCCAGCGCGCCGGCCAGCGAATAGAACAGCGCGTTGATGTGGAACATCGGCAGCAGGCACAGCAGCCGGTCGTCGGGCTGCAGGTACATGCGCTGCACGAACCCTTCGCCGGCCAGCAGCAGTGCGCGCTGGCCGTGCATCACGCCCTTGGGGAAGCCGGTGGTGCCCGAGGTGTAGATGAACAGGCAAGGCGCCTCGGGCGAGCCGGCGTCGGGCGGCGGCGCGCCCGTCATCGCCGCCAGCTCGGCATCGAACACCGGCAGGCCGCCGCCGTCGTCGCGATTGAGCAGCAGCCACGGCGGGGGTGTCAGTCCGGCCACCGCTTCGCGAACGGTCGGCAGCGCCTCGGGCGAACACAGCACGCCGCCCACTTGTGCATGGCCCAGCACGTAACCCGCCTCGGCGGCGCGGTAGTCGGGATTCACCGGCACCATCACCGCGCCCAGGCGGGCGAGTGCCAGCAGCGTGATCACGGTCGACGGGTGGTTGAGCGACATCACGCCGATGCGGTCGCCCGGCCGCACACCGCGCGCGGCGTACAGGGCGGCCGCACGCTCGGCGCGCTGCTGCAGCTCGGCATAGCTGACGGCACGGTCGTCGAAGACAAGCGCGTCGTGCGCCGGTGCCACCGCCACACGCTCGGCCAGCAACGTGGCGAGCGTGCCCGCGTGCGGCCGGTAGCGCCTCAACACCTGCAGCGGCTGCAGCATCGATCTGCTCCCGGCCGCGCCGCGTCAGCGGCGGCGCGGTGCCCGTGTCTTCTTGACCGCGGCGGCGCCGAGCCGGCCACGTCGGCCCTCGGTCGCCTCGGCCTCGGTGCGGTGCCACACGGCGGTGGCCAACGGCTGGCGCAGCTCTTCCAGCGCGTGCCCGACCAGGCCGACCGCGCGCGCCATCACGCCGATGCCACGGCAGGCCTGCCAGGGCAGCCCCATCTCGCAGGCGATGGCGCCGATCGCACCGGTGGCGTTGATCGGCAGCGGCCGTGCGTGCACCTGCTCCGCGCGGCGCGCGATCAGCTTCATCAGCTCGATATAGCGGCCGCCGAAGCCCTGCCGTTTGGCGATCGCGAACAGGCGCGGCGTGCGCGGGTCGATCGGCTTGTGGATCGGGTGGCCCAGGCCCGGCAGGATGCGGCGGGCCGCGCGATGTTCGTCGACGATGCGTGCGGCGACGTCGCGCAGCGGTGGCCCGTCGGCCTGCGGATCGGGCAGTGCCTCACTCAACAACTTCGCGGTGCCTTCGGTGGAGCCGACGAATACGCTGCCCAGACCCAGCAGCCCGGCGGCGACGGCCGCCTGCATCGCCTCGGGCGCGCCGGCCACCGTCATGCGCGTGGCCAGCGTCGACGGCACGATGCCGTGCTCGACCAGCGTGACCAGCAGCGCATTGAACATCACCGACTCGTGCGCATCGGGCAGGCGACCCGTGATCTCCAGGAAGCCCATGTCGCCCAGATTGACGCGGCCGATCAGGTCGCGCACCAGGTCGTGACCGAAGACGCCGATGCGCTCCGGCGTGCTCCAGGCGATGTCGGTGCGCAGCCGCGGCGCCGCGGCCGTCATGCCGACGCGGTGAGTCGTCTGGCGCTCGTCCAGCGCTGCAGCGTCGCGCGGGCACCGTTGACGGCCGGGTCCATCGCCGCGTCGTGGTGCTCGCGCTTGGTGCAAAGCTCGATCACGTAGCCGTTCGGGTCGCGGAAGTAGATCGAGTCGATGAAACCATGATTCGACACGCCGCGCGTCTCGATGCCGGCCGCCTTGCCCTTGGCGAGCATGGTCTCCAGCGCTGGCCGCTCGACTTCGAGCGCAATGTGCAGGTCGAAGTCGTGCTGCGGCTTGAAGTCGAACGGCATGTCGGGCGCCTCGAAGAACGCCAGGTGCGAGCCGTCGTCCAGCCGGTAGAAGGTGTGCAGCGTCTCGGTCTTGCGCCCACTCTTCGTTTCCTTGATCTCGAGCGTGCCCACCAGCGGCAGACCGAGGAAGTCCTCGTAGAACGCGCGGGTCTCTTCCGAGTCGCGGCAGCGGTAGGCGTTGTGGTGCAGCTTGCGAATCATGCGGAGACCTCCGACCGTCTGCGGCCCGCCTCAGACGGCGACCATCTGCTTGCCCTTGAGTGACCCGGCAAAACCGTCGATCACCTCGTACACCTGCTTCCAGCTCTTCAGCGACTTCATGCGGCCGAGCCAGCGCTTCACGTTCGGAAAGGCAGACAGGTCGCTGCCGATCACCTCGGCCAGGTGCACATAGGAGGCGGCGTGGTAGTCGGCGATCGTGATCGCATCGCCGCACAGATAGGGGCTGCTGGCGCCCAGCACGTGCTCGTCGAGCACCTTCAGCCACACGTTGGCCCGCTCGCGGCCGCGCTCGAGCGTGGCCGCCTGCGCCTCGTCGCTGCGCCGCTTGTGCGAGTCGAAGATCTGCGGGTAGACCAGCGCGTAGACCAGGTCGCTGCACAGCTGCGTGCTGGTCCAGTCCATCCGTTCGTTGACGCGGGCGCGCTTCTTCAGGTCCTTCGGATAGGCGGGCGAGTCGATCTTGTCGGCCAGGTACTTCAGGATCGCCGAGTTCTCGGTCAGGATGAAGCCGTCGTCGTCGAGCGTCGGGATCAGCTTGTTCGGGTTGATCGCCGAGTACGGCGGCTTCACGTGCTCGCCGGTGAACAGGTCCACCACCGTCATCTCCAGCGGAATGCGGCTCTCGGCGGCGAACAGCATCACCGGGCGGCTGGTGGTCGAGATCGGGTGGTAGTACAGCTTCATGCGTGTGTCTCCGAGGGCGGTGGACGGGGATCGGCATCGTGCCCGCAGGTGGGCGCGAGCGCAAGGCCCCTGGCGGCCCTGGGGTCGGCGCGACGCGCCCGATCAGCCGTCGAGCTTCTTCTGGAACACCAGCCCGGCGTGCTCGCGCAGTGCGTGGAACTTGATCTTCGGCCAGTTGCTCTCGATCGCGCGCAGCTCGGGTGCGTACTCGACCAGGATCGTCGGCGCATCCACCGCGTCGAGCGCCATGCGGTGGGCGTTGCCGTCGATGAAACGCTGCAGCTCCTTGTCGCCGCCGTCGGCGGCGTCGCACGTGACCCAGCGCGCGATCGAGTATCTCGCTGGCTGAATGCGTGCCTTGCAGCCGTACTCGTGCTCGAGCCGGTGCGCCACCACCTCGAACTGCAGCTGGCCCACGGCGCCGAGCAGCAGCACGGTGCCCGCCACCGGCCGGAAGACCTGGATCGCGCCTTCCTCGCCCAGCTGCGTGAGGCCGGCCTTCAGCTGCTTGGTCTTCAGCGGGTCGGCCACCTCGACGCTGCGGAACATCTCCGGTGCGAAGAACGGCAGCCCGGTGAACTGCAGCGCCTCGCCCTCGGTGAGCGTGTCGCCGAGCTGCAGCACGCCGTGGTTCGGGATGCCGATGATGTCGCCGGCGTACGCCTCGTCGAGCAGCTCGCGGCGCTGGCTCAGGAAGCTCACCACGGTGTTGGGCTTGAGCTCCTTGCCCGAGCGCGTGACCTTGAGCTTCATGCCGCGTGTGAAGTGGCCCGACGCCACCCGCACGAAGGCGATGCGGTCACGGTGGGCCGGGTCCATGTTGGCCTGGATCTTGAACACCACGCCGCTGAACTTGGGCTCGTCGGGCTGCACCAGGCGTTGCATCGCCGGCTTCGGACCCGGCGGCGGCGCCAGGTCGACCAGCGCGTCGAGCACCTCGCGCACGCCGAAGTTGTTGATCGCCGAGCCGAAGAACATCGGCGTCTGGCGGCCGGCCAGGAACTCGGCCTCGTCGAAG
>JBGAMU010000137.1:0-14030 GCA_044222685.1 Burkholderiaceae bacterium | reverse complement strand
GCGGCCGCCTGCTGCGTGTCCAGCACCTGCTGCACCACCACGCCGTCGTGCGCACACAGCGCCGTGCGCAACGCCTCGTGGCGACCCACCACATCCACCAGCGCCGCTTCCAGCGCCTTCGCCGACAGATCTCCCTGCAGCTGCAGCCCGAGCGTGATCACGTACTGGCGGCTCGGCCCCTTGACGTTGTCGATGAACCACAGCGCCTGCTGTGCCGGCGTCGCCGGCAGCGCGTCAACCGGATGCCTGCGCGGGATCGCGGCGTGGCCCGCCTTCGGCGCATCCTTGTCGATCGCGTCGATGCGCGCGGCCAGCTGTGCGACCGTGGGACCTTCGAACAGCCAGCGCAGCGGCAGCTCGACATCGAAAGCGCGCCGCAGCCGCGTCATCAGGCGCGTCGCCAGCAGGGAGTGACCCCCGAGTTCGAAGAAGTCGTCGTCAACGCCGGCGGCCGAGGCGCCGAGCAGCTCGCGCCAGACGGCGAGAATCCGGACCTGGGTCGCCGTCTGCGGTTCGGCGTGCGTGCGGCCTGCCGCCGCTGTCGACGGCGCCGGCAGCGCCTGACGATCGACCTTGCCGTTGGGCAGCAGCGGCAAGCTGTCGAGCGTGACCAGGGCGCGCGGCACCATCGGCCCGGGGAGCCGGGTGGCCAGCTGCTGCGCGATCCTGCAGGTGTCGACCACCGCGCCGGACGCACCGGCGACATAGCCGACCAGCCGCCGCAGGCCCGGCGTGTCCTCGCGCAAGACGACGATGCCTTGTCCGACGCCGTCGCAGCCGGCCAGTGCGGCTTCGATCTCGCCGAGTTCCATACGCACGCCGTTGACCTTGACCTGCCCGTCGACACGACCGATGAACTCGAGCGTCCCGTCGTGTCGATAGCGGACCTCGTCGCCGGTGCGGTACAGGCGCTGCCCCGGCCGGTAGGGGTGGTCGACGAAGCGCTGCGCGGTGAGATCGGGGCGGTTGTGATAACCGCGCGCCAGGCCCGCGCCGCCGATGCAGAGCTCGCCCACCGCACCGGGCGGGACGGCCTGCAGCCGCGCGTCGAGGACGTGGCAGTGCAGGTTGTCGATCGGGCGGCCGATCGGCACCGAGCCGGTGCCGTCGAGCGGCTCGTCGACCACCATCGTGGTGGCGATGATGCAGGTCTCGGTGGGACCGTAGCAGTTGACGAAGGTGGCGTTCGGGAGCGTCTGCTTCACGCGCCGCGCGAAGCTCCTGTCCATGGCCTCGCCCCCGCAGTTCACCCATCGCAGCGACGTGCAGCGCGCGAACTGCGCATCGTCCAGCATCGCCGCCAGTTCGGCCGGCACCGTGCACATGACGGTCGCCGCGGCGGCGTGCAGGGCGCGCACGACCGCAGAAGTGTCGGTACGTGCGCCATCGGGCAGCATGACCACCGAGGCACCACCCAGCAGCGGCCCGAACAGCTCCCATACCGAGGGATCGAAGTTCGGCGAGGTGAGCTGCAGCACCCGGTCGGCAGCCGTCAGGCCGATGACCCGGTTCATCCATTGATGGTGATTGCAGACGGCGGCGTGCTCGACGGCGACGCCCTTTGGGGTGCCGGTGGAGCCGGAGGTGTAGATGATGTAGGCGAGGTGGTGGGGCAGTGCCTGGCAGGGCGGGTTGTCGCAGCGTGGGTCGTCTTCGACCAGGAGCGCCGAGTCCTCCTGGGCATCGAGCTCGGGGTGCAGCAGCAGGGTGGGCGTGGTGGCGTGGGTGAAGCGCGCGTGCAGTTCGGCGCTGGTGAGCAGCAGCGCGCAGGCGCTGTCGTGCAGCATGAAGGCCAGGCGCTCGGCCGGGTACTGGGGATCCAGCGGCACATAGGCACCACCGGCCTTCAGGATGGCCAGCATCGCCACCACCATCGACGCCCCGCGCGGCAGGCACAGGCCCACCGGCACATCGGGGGCCACGCCGCGCTCGCGCAGCAGATGGGCCAGGCGGTTGGCGCGCCGGTTGAGCTGCGCGTAGCTCAGCGTGCCGCCATCGGGCAGGCGCAGCGCCACCGCCTCGGGGCTGCGTTGCACCTGCGCCTCGAACAGCTGCGCCAGCGTGAGCTCGCGCGGGAACGCGCGTGCGGTGTCGTTCCAGCCATGGAGCAGCAGCTCGCGCTCGGCCTCGTCCAGCAGCTCCAGCTGCTGCAGCGGCGTGTCGGGTCGCGCCACGACGCTGCGCAGCAGCTGCGCGAAGTGGCGCGCCAGCGCCTGCGCGAAGGCCGGCTCGAACAGCTCGGTGCTGTACTCCAGCACCGCCTGCAGCGTCGTCTGGGTGGGGGTGATCGACAGCGACAGATCGAACTTGGCGCTGCCGTTGTGCAGCGGCACGCGCTGCACCTGCAGCGCCGGGCCCAGGCGCAGCGCCGAGGCGGGCATGTTCTGCAGCGCAAAACACACCTGGTACAGCGGATTGCGGCCGAGCTCGCGCTGCGGGGCCAGCTCGGCCACCACGCGCTCGAAAGGCAGCTCCTGGTGGGCATAGGCCTGCAGGCAGGTCTGGCGCACCTGCTGCAGCAGCGTCGTGAAGGCCGGGTTGCCCGCGCCGTCGGCGCGCAGCACCAGCGTGTTGACGAAGTAGCCGATCAGCGGCTCCAGCTCGGTGCGCTGGCGCCCGGCCACCGGAGAGCCCACGGCCAGATCGCTCTGGCCGCTGTAGCGCATCAGCAGCACCTGCCAGGCCGCCAGCAGCAGCATGAACAGCGTGACGTTCTCGCGCCGCGCCAGCGCCTGCAGCTCACCCAGCAGCTGGGCATCGAGCTCGAAGGCGTGCTGGGCGCCGCGCTGCGTGGGGCGCAGCGGCCGCGGCCGGTCGGTGGGCAGCTGCAGCGGCTGCAGCTCGGCCAGCGCCTGGCGCCAGTAGGCCAGGTCGCGCTGGGCGGGCTCGCCGTCCAGGCGCTGCTGCAGCCAGCAGGCATAGTCGGCGAACTGGATCGGCAGCGCCGGCAGATCAACCGGGCGCTGCTGCACATGGGCTTCGTACAGCGCGCCGAGCTCACGGGCCAGCACGTCCATCGACCAGCCGTCTGAGACGGCGTGGTGCACGCTGAGCAGCAGCACATGCTCGCTCGGTGCCAAGCGCAGCAGCCGGGCACGCAGCAGCGGCGCGCGCGACAGATCGAACGCCTGGCTGCCGGCGTCGTGCAGCCACTGCGCCAGGCTCTGCCCGACGGCCAGCGTCTGCGCGGCCGCCTGCTGCGTGTCCAGCACCTGCTGCACCACCACGCCGTCGTGCGCACACAGCGCCGTGCGCAACGCCTCGTGGCGACCCACCACATCCACCAGCGCCGCTTCCAGCGCCTTCGCCGACAGATCTCCCTGCAGGCGGTAGGCACGCACGATGTGATAGGCATCGTCGGCGCCGCTCAGCTGGTCGAGGAACCACAGGCTCTGCTGCACCGGCGTCACCGGCACGCGGAGGCCGGGCTCGCGGCGGCCGATCGCATCGACCCCGCCTCGCCGCTGAAGCCGCAGCTGCAGCAGTCTTTCACGCGCCGCGCGCGCGGCGGCGTCGGTCTTCGCCGATGGCGCTCGTTCGGCCACCGCAGTCGTGCGTTCGACAGACGTACCGAGCGTCATGGGCATCGTCGATCAGGACAGCCGGGTTTCCTCGCGCTCGAGCAGCGCGGCGACTTCGTCGTCGGACAGTTCATCGATTTCGCGGGTCAAAGCATCCTCGGCCTGCGCGGCGCACGTGTCGATGCGGGCCGCGAGCTCGGCCACGCTGGGATGCATGAACAACGCGTTAGCGGGCAATTCCACGCCGAAGGCCTGTACCAGGCGCGCCAGCACGCGCGCGCCACCGATCGAGTCGCCACCGAGCGCGAAGAAGCTCTCGCTGCGCCCGACGCGCGCGCTGCCCAGAACCTCGGCGAAGATCGCCGCGACGGTGTCCTCGGTGAAGTCGCGGGGTGGATCGACGGCGCTGCCGCCCGGCAACGGGGTGCACAGCGCCGCCAACGACGTGCGCAGGATCTTGCCGGTCGGGCCCAGCGGCATCGCCGCCACGACCTGAATGAATGCCGGCACCTTGTAGGTCGCCAAGCGGTCGAGCAGGAAGCGCCGCAAGCCGGCAGGATCGAGGGTCGCGCCAGGCTGCGCGATCACCGCCGCGGCGATGTCCTCGCCCAGCGTCGGATGCGGCACCGCGAAGGCGGCGGCCTGTGCCACGCCGGGGTGCTCGAGCAGCTGGTCCTCGACCTCGCGCGGCGCGATCTTCTGACCGCCGCGGTTGATCAGCTCCTTCAGGCGACCGGTGATCACCAGATAGCCCTCGTCGTCGAACCGGCCGCAGTCGCCGGTGCGAAACCACAGCCCGTGCTCGCCGACCGGCTCGCCGCGCACGCCTGGCGCCTGGATGGCGATCTCGCCGATGTCACCGTTTGCCACCGCGCGACCGTCCGCGTCGAACAGCGCGAGCGCCACGCCGGTGGCGTGCCCCACGGTGCCGGGCTTGCGCTTGCCCGGCAGGAGAGGGTTGACGGCGATCGGCGTGCGCTCGGACATGCCGTAGGCCTCGATCACCGGCGCGCCGGTGAGCTCCTCGAGCCGCCGCATCGGGGCCGGCGGCATCGCGGCCGAGCCCGCACGCAGGAAGCGGAACCGGTGGTCGCCGGTCTTGCGCCGGTAGTCGTGTTCGTGGGCGAGCCACCACTGGTACATCGTCGTCACGCCGCTGAACCAGGTGGGCCGGAACTCGGCGATCCAGTCGAATAGCCGCTCGCCGTCGAATCCGGGGGCATAGACGACCCGCCCGCCGCACGCCAACGGCCCCAGTGTGTTCACGATCAAGCCGGCCACGTGGTACATCGGACGGACGTTGATCGTGCAATCCAGCGCCGTCAGCCGGTACGCCTCGATCATGCTCAGCGCGCTCGCCACCAGGCCTTCGTGCGTCAGCTCCACCACCTTGGGTTCGCCGGTGGTGCCCGAGGTCTGGATCACCAGGGCAACGTCCGCCGGCAGGCAGTGGGGCGCCGGCGCGGCGGCATCGCCGGCCGATGTCGGCTGCAGCCGACCGGCGGGTGCCCGGGCATCGCGCACGACCTCGACGATCGGCAGGCCGCGCTCGCTGGCGACCTGACGGGCCGCACCGGCGTCATCGTGCGCGACGAGCAGGCCCGTCACGCCGGTGGCATCGAACCAGCGGCGCAGTTCGGCTGCCTGTGCCCCGGGGTTCAGCGGCACGCAGCACGCATGCGTGACGACCGCCAGGTAGGCCGCGGCCATCTCGGGCCCCGCGGGCATGACCACGGCCACACGCGACTGCGGTCCGAGCCCCTTCGCGTGCAGTGTCCGGCCGATGGCCCGGCACTGCTGCCACAGCTCGCCGTACGGCATCGGCCTGCGGCCGGGCGCGAGGATGGCTGGCGCGGCGGCGTCTCGAGCCGCCGCGTTCGCGATCAACGTGGTGACGGTGGCGGCGTCGAGGTTCGGGTCGACATCGATGTTCAGGGTCGGTGCGTCCATTGCGGATGGCGGCACGAGGCGTGTGCGTGGCGGCGTCTCTCGCGATGGGGCCTGCGAAGGCAACGGCACGTCACGCGCGAGCTCCATGTCGATGTCGGTGGTCTGCACAGGCCAGACTAGCACCCGTGCGCACATCGGCGCGCCCCCTCGAATCGAGGACGTGCCTCGAAATGGGGGAGTCGATCCGTCGACAGAGGCGACGCGAGCCGCGCGTCCGTTACGACTGCGGCAACTGCACCGGCGCGGCGGGCTTCCAGCCCTTTTGCCGATGCTCGGCCGTCACGAAGGTGCGGATGCCGCCGCGAACGAACCAGTCGGCATGGATGCGCGCGAAGCGTGGCCGGATCGCCCCCACGATGTCGTCGAGGATGGTGTTGGTCACCTTCTCGTGGAACGCGCCTTCGTTGCGGTAGCTCCAGAAATAGAGCTTCAGGCTCTTCAGCTCGACGCAAAGCGCGTCGGCGACGATCTCGATCGTGAAGTGCGCGAAGTCCGGCTGCCCGGTGAGCGGGCACAGGCAGGTGAACTCCGGCACGTCGAAGCGGATCACGTAGTCGCGCTCGGGCGCCGGGTTGGCGAATACCTGCAGTTCCTTGCTCGGAACCGTGGGCGGCACGGCGGGCGCGGCGCGTTCGCGCGGTGTCTTGCGGGGCATGGCGGCCAGGCTGTCCAGAGGGGCCGCGATGCTATCATCGGCGCGCGTTTGCGCCTCGGGCAGGGGCGCATTTTTCATTCTTTTCAAGCACTTAGCTCGGGCCGGCGCCCGTTGCCCATGCGGCTCAACCAGATCAAGCTCTCCGGCTTCAAGTCCTTCGCCGAACCCACCACGTTCCAGCTGCCCGGCCAACGCGTTGGCGTGGTCGGCCCCAACGGGTGCGGCAAGTCCAATGTCATCGACGCCGTGCGTTGGGTGCTCGGCGAGAGCAAGGCCAGCGAGCTGCGCGGCGAGTCGATGCAGGACGTCATCTTCAACGGCAGCGGCCAGCGCAAGCCGGCCGGCCGCGCCAGCGTGGAGCTGGTGTTCAGCAACGAAGACGCGCGCGCCGGCGGCCAGTGGAACAGCTTTGCCGAGATCGCCGTCAAGCGCGTGCTCACACGCGACGGCAACTCGAGCTACTACATCAACAACCAGCCGGTGCGCCGGCGCGACGTGCAGGATGTGTTCCTCGGCACCGGTCTGGGCCCGCGCGCCTACGCCATCATCGGCCAGGGCACGATCAGCCGCATCATCGAGTCGCGCCCGGAGGAGCTGCGGCTCTTCCTCGAAGAAGCCGCGGGTGTCTCCAAGTACAAGGAGCGTCGCCGCGAGACCGAGAACCGGCTGAAGGACACGCGCGAGAACCTGACGCGCGTCGACGACATCCTGCGCGAACTGAACGCCAACCTCGAGAAGCTCGAGTCGCAGGCGCAGGTGGCCACGCAGTACCGTCAGCTGGTCGACGAGCAGACGCTCAAGCAGCACCAGCTGTGGTTCCTCAAGCACCGCGACGCCGCCAAGGAGGAAGAGCGCGTCAAGCAGGCCGCCATCGACGCGCAGACGGCACTGCAGGCGCGGCTGGCCGAGCTGCGCCACGTCGAGGCCGAGCTGGAGACGGTGCGCCAGGCGCACTACGCCGCCGGCGACGCGATGCATGCCGCGCAGGGCACGCTGGCCGAGGCCGCGCTCGAGGTCAGCCGCCTCGAGGAGCGCATCCGCTACGTCGTCGAGGGCCGGCAACGCGTCGAGCAGCGCCTGGCCGACCTGCGCTCGCAGAACACGCAGTGGGACAGCCGCCGTGTCGCCGACGAGGCCGAGTCGGCACAGCTGGCCGAGAGCATCGTCGCCACCGAGCAGTCGGCGCAGCAGCAGGCCGCGCAGGTCGAACAACATACCGCCACGCTGCCGGCTTTGCAGGACGCCGTGCGCGACGCGCAGGCGCGCGCTGATGCGCAGCGCCAGGCCGTGTCCGCCGTGCAGCAGCAGATCCAGGTGCTCGCCGCCGATACGCGCAACCTCGACGAGCAGCAGCGTGGCCTGCGCACGCGGCGCGAGCGCCTGGCGGCCGAGGCGGCGGGCCTGGTGGCGCCCGACACGCAGCGGCTGGTCGACCTGCAGCGCCAGGTGCCCGAACTCGACACGCGTTATCGCGCCGCCGAGGCGCGGCTGCACGAACTGCAGGATCAGTTGCCGACGCTCGACGAGCGCCGCCGCACGCAGCAGGACGGCGTGAATCGCGAGGCGGCCAAGCAGGCCGACATCGGCGCACGGCTCGCCGCGCTGCGCACGCTGCAGGAGAAGATCCAGACCGAAGGCAAGCTCAAGCCCTGGCTGGTCAAGCACGGCCTCGACAGCCTGCAGGGCCTGTGGGCGCGCGTGCACATCGAGCCGGGCTGGGAGGCCGCGCTCGAATCGGTGCTGCGCGAGCGCATCAATGCGCTGCAGGTCGGCCGCATCGAGAGCGTTCGCGCTTTCGCGAGCGACTCGCCGCCGGCGCGGCTGACGTTCTTCACCGTGCCGCCGGCGGTGGCGCCCGACACCCATCGCACGCTGCCGCGGCTGGCCGATCTGCTGCGGCTGGGCGACGCCGGCCTGCAGGCGCTGCTGAGCGACTGGCTCGAGGGTGTCTACACCGCCGACAGCCTGGACGACGCCCTCGCGCATCGCAGCAAGCTGACGCACGGCGAGGTGATCATCACGCGCGAGGGCCATGCGGTCAGCGCGTATGCGGTGGCCTTCCATGCGCCCGACTCCGAGCACGACGGCATGCTGGCCCGCGCGCAGGAGATCGAGAACCTCGAGCGCCAGCAGCGTGCGCAGGCGCTGATCGCCGACGAGGCCCGCTCGACGCTGGTGCGTCTGGAGGCCGGCTACACCGAGGCCAGCCAGCGCCTGGTGACGCTGCGCCGCGAGGCGATGGAGTCGCAGGCCGCGGCTCACCAGGGCCAGGTCGAGCTGCTGCGGCTGACGCAGCAGTCCGAGGCCACTGCGGCGCGCCGCTCGCAGCTCGATGCCGAGATCGGCGAGATCGACGCGCAGCTGAAGGCGCTCGACGAGCGTCGCGGCGGCAGCGAGTCGGCCTTCGAGCGGCTCGACGGCCAGCTCGCCGACGAGCAGCAGCGCCATGCCGATCTCGACGAGGCCACGCGCAGCGCCGAGGCCGCGCTGAACGACGCGCGCGAGACGCTGCGCAACCTGGAGCGGCAGGCGCAGGAGGCGCAGTTCGAGGCCCGCTCGCTGGCCGCGCGCCGCGCCGAACTGGCGCGCGCGATCCAGACCGCCGCCGAGCAGGTGGCCACCAACCTGCGCGCCGGCGAGCAGTTGAGCCTGGAGCTCGGCGCCCTCGACGACAGCGCGGCACAAAGCGGTCTGCAGACGGCGCTGGCGCTCAAGCTCGACCGCGAGCAGCTGCTGGGCGCTCGCCGCAGCGAATACGACGACCTGAGCGCCAAGCTCAAGCGCGCCGACGAGCAGCGGCTGGAGTTCGAGCGCAGTCTGGAGCCGCTGCGCGAGAAGATCACCAAGCTGCAGCTCGAGGAGCAGGCGGCGCAGCTCGGTGGCGCGCAGTACCTCGAACAGCTGCAGCTGGCGCAGGTCGACATGGACCAGCTCGGGCAGACCATTGCCGCCGGCGGCGTCAGGCTCGCCGGCCTGCAGGGCGAGATCGACCGGCTCGGCCGCGAGGTCGCCGCGCTCGGCGCGGTGAACCTCGCCGCACTCGACGAGCTGACGACGTCGCGCGAACGGAAGCACTTCCTCGACGCGCAGAACGCCGACCTGCAGGAGGCAATCGACACGCTGGAAGATGCGATCCACAAGATCGACCTCGAGACGCGCGAGCTGCTGTCGCAGACCTTCAACCAGGTCAACGAACACTTCGGCCGCATGTTCCCGAGCCTGTTCGGCGGCGGCACCGCCCGGCTGGTGATGACCGGCGACGAGATCCTCGACGCCGGCGTGCAGGTGATGGCGCAGCCGCCGGGCAAGCGCAACTCGACGATCCATCTGCTGTCGGGCGGCGAGAAGGCGCTGACGGCGATCGCACTGGTGTTCGCGATCTTCCAGCTCAACCCGGCACCGTTCTGCCTGCTCGACGAAGTCGACGCGCCGCTGGACGACGCCAACACCGAGCGCTACACCAAGCTCGTCAGCGAAATGAGCAAGCAGACGCAGTTCCTCTACATCTCGCACAACAAGATCGCGATGGAGATGGCCGAGCAGCTGATCGGCGTGACGATGCAGGAGCAGGGCGTCTCGCGCATCGTGGCGGTCGACATGGACGTGGCCATCACCCTGGCCGAGGCGGCGTGAGGACAGCACCCGCATGACGCTGACCGCCGCACTGGCCATCGTGGCGGGGTTGGTGCTGGCGGCGATCGTCGCGCATGGTGCCTGGCGCGCGCGGCGTGCGGGCCCGCGGCAGGCCGAGCTGCCGCCAGCGGCCGAGCGGGTCGAGCCGATGCTGGCCGGTCAGCCCGCCACCGAGACGACGGTCGTGCCCGATCTGGCCGCCGTCGTCGACGAACCGGCCCGCGCGCGGCGCGGCCCGCGTGTCGACGCGCTGATCGACGCGATCGCGCCGCTGCGCGTGGAGGCGCCGGTGAGCGGCGAATTCGTGCTCGCGCACATGCCGCCGACGCGGCGCGCCGGCAGCAAGCCGTTTCTCGTCGAGGGCCTCAATGCCGACGACGGCGAGTGGGAGCCGGTGGCGCTCGGCCAGCGATACGGCGAGCTGCAGGCCGGCGTGCAGCTGGCCAACCGCAGCGGGGCGCTCAACGAGATCGAGTACTCCGAGTTCGCGCAGAAGATGCAGGACTTCGCCGAGAACCTGGGCGCGATGGTCGAGTTGCCCGACATGCTGGAAGTTGCCGCCCGTGCGCGCGAGCTCGATTCGTTCGCCAGCCAGCACGACGCGCAGCTGGCCGTCACGCTGCGCGCCAACAGCGTGGCCTGGTCGCTCGGCTACCTGGAGCAATGCACGGCCCGCTACGGTTTCGTGCCGGGTGCGACCGCAGGGCGCCTGGTGCTGCCCGCCGCCGAGGAGCACGCGCCGCCGGTGCTGGTGCTCAGCTTCGACGCCCAGGTGGCGCTCGCCGAGCAGCCCGAGCTGAGCGCACTGCGCGAGGTGAGTCTGGCGCTCGACGTGCCGCAGACGGCCGAGACGGCCGAGCCGTTCGCGGCATGGCAGCAGGTGGCCCGAGGGCTGGCCGAGGACATGGACGCGACGCTGGTGGACGACCAGGGCGCGCCGATCACGCTGCAGGCGTTCACCGCCATCGGCACCGAGCTGACGCAGATGTACCAGGCGCTGGCGGCACGCGATCTGGCCGCCGGTACGGCGACGGCGCGGCGCCTGTTCAGCTGACGCTGCGCTGCGCCGATGCGGCGTCGATCCGGGACAATCTGCTCATGACTGCGCACCCAGGCGCCAAGTCCGCCGCGTCGTTTGACCCTGCCGCCCGCGCGGCCGGGCTGCGCGAGCAGCTGCAGCATCATGCGCACCGCTACTACGTGCTCGACGACCCGGAGATTCCGGACGCCGAATACGACCGGCTGTTCCAGGAGCTGCAGACGATCGAGACCGAACATCCCGAGCTGCGCACGCCGGACTCGCCGACGCAGCGTGTGCTGGGCGCGGTGCTCAGCGGGCTGAGGCCGGTGAAGCACGCGGTGCCGATGCTGTCGATCGAGACCGAGACCGACACCACCGCGGCCGGCGCCGAGAAGTTCGATGCCAGGGTGCGCGCCAACCTCGGGCTTGCCGCCGACGCGCCGCCGGTGGAATACGCCGCTGAGCTCAAGTTCGATGGGCTGGCGATCAATCTGCGCTACGAACGCGGTGTGCTGGTACAGGCCACCACCCGCGGCGACGGCGAGACCGGCGAGGACGTGACCCACAACGTGCGCACGATCGGCCAGATTGCGCTGCGCCTGCGTGGCGTCGATGCACCGGTGCTCGAGGTGCGCGGCGAGGTCTACATCCGGCGCGACGCGTTCGAGCGGCTCAACGAGCGCCAGCGTGAGCTGATCGCGCAAGGTGCGAAGCACGAGAAGACCTTCGTCAACCCGCGCAACGCTGCCGCCGGCGCGGTGCGCCAGCTCGACGCCCGCATCACTGCCCGGCGGCCGCTCAGCTTCTTCGCCTATGGCCTGGGCGAGGTGGCGGGCTGGGACGTGCCGGGCACGCACAGCGCGCTGCTCGACGCGCTGGCCGCGATGGGCCTGCCGGTCAGCGCCGAGCGGCGCGTGGTGCAGGGCGGCGCCGGACTGGTCGCCTTTCACGCCGAGATCGCGGCCAAGCGCGACCGGCTGCCGTTCGACATCGACGGCGTGGTCTACAAGGTCAACGACCGGGCGTTGCAGCAGCGGCTGGGCTTCAAGACCCGCGAGCCGCGCTGGGCCGTGGCGCACAAGTACCCGGCGCAGGAGCAGATGACGCGGGTGCTCGACATCGACATCCAGGTCGGCCGCACCGGCAAGCTGACGCCGGTGGCCAAGCTCGAGCCGGTGTTCGTCGGCGGCACGACGGTGAGCAACGCAACGCTGCACAACGAGGACGAGACCCGGCGCAAGGACGTGCGCATCGGCGACACGGTGATCATTCGCCGCGCCGGCGACGTGATCCCCGAGGTCGTCGGCGTCGTGCTCGAGCGGCGTCCAGCCGATGCCGGCGCGCCGTTCGACCTGGTCCGGCGACTGAAGGGCCGCTGCCCGGTCTGCGGCAGCGCGATCGCGCGCGAGGAAGGCGAGGTCGACTGGCGCTGCAGCGGCGGACTGTTCTGCCCGGCACAGCGCAAACAGGCGATCCTGCACTACGCGCAACGCCGCGCGATGGACATCGAGGGCCTGGGCGACAAGCTGGTCGACCAGCTGGTCGACGGCGGGCTGATCCGCACGCTGCCGGAGCTCTACAAGCTCGGCGTCGCCAAGCTCACCGCGCTGGATCGCATGGGCGACAAGAGCGCGGCCAACCTCGTGCAGGCGCTCGAATCGCGCAAGCACACCACGCTGCAGCGTTTTCTGTACGGTCTGGGCATCCGCCATGTCGGTGAGTCGACCGCACGCGACCTGGCCCGCCACTTCGGCGCGCTCGACAGGATCATCGATGCATCGATCGAGCAGCTGCTCGAGGTGCCGGACGTCGGGCCGACCGTGGCACAGAGCATCCGCGTCTTCTTCGACCAGCCGCACAACCGCGAAGTGGTCGAACAACTGCGCGCGGCAGGGGTGCACTGGGACGAGCACGACGGTGCCCTCGCCGACCAGGGGCCGCGCCCGCTCCTGGGCCGGACCTTCGTGCTCACCGGCGCGCTGCCGACGTTGTCGCGCGACGAGGCCAAGGCGCTGATCGAGGCCGCCGGCGGCAAGGTGGCCGGCTCGGTGTCGAAGAAGACGCACCACGTGGTGGCCGGCGACGACGCCGGCAGCAAGCTCGACAAGGCACGCGAACTCGGCATCCCGATCCTCGACGAGGCCGGACTCAGGGCTTTGCTGGGCTCCGGATAATCCGGCTCGTAGTCACAGCGGAGCCTGCACAACCATGGCCGTGCGCGAGATCCTGAAGATGGGCGACCCGCGCCTGCTGCGCATCGCGCAGCCGGTGCGCGAGTTCGGCACGCCGGCGCTGCAGGCGCTGATCGACGACATGTTCGAGACCATGGCCGACGCGCGCGGCGCGGGCCTGGCCGCACCGCAGATCGGCGTCGACCTGCAGCTCGTGATCTTCGGCTTCGACCGCAACGAGCGTTACCCCGACGCGCCGGCGGTGCCGAAGACGGTGCTGATCAACCCCGTGATCACGCCGCTCGACGACACGATGGAAGAGGGCTGGGAAGGCTGCCTGTCGGTGCCCGGGCTGCGCGGCGTGGTACCGCGCCATGCCCGCATCCGCTACAGCGGCTTCGACCCGCACGGCCGGCCGATCGACCGCGAGGCCGAAGGCTTTCATGCCCGCGTGGTGCAGCACGAATGCGACCACCTGATCGGCCGCCTGTACCCGACGCGCATGCCCGACCTGACCAAGCTCGGCTACACCAGCGTGCTGTTCCCGGGCATGGACGACAACGACGAATAGCGCCCGGGCGTCACCCGCCAGCGCCAGCGCCGCCGTCGCGTTCGCGCAGCTTCGCTTCCAGCTCGGCGATGCGCCTGCGCGCCTCGTCGCCTTCGGGGATCGGCCGGCCGCTGTCGCGCCACTGCACCGCGGCCTTGAAGCCTTCGGCCTGCGCATAGCGCCGGAACCACAGCCCTTCGGGGTTGTGGCGCGTGATGCCGTCGAACAGCGTGGCGAACATCTGCGTCTGCTCCAGGCCCATCGTGAGCATCGCCTGGTTGACGACCAGCTTGTGCATCGCCAGGTGCGAGCTCGGCACGCCGGCGATGCGCTCGGCCAGCGCCAGCGTGGCGGCTTCGAGGTCCGCCGCCGGCACCACGCGGTTGGCCAGGCCCCATTCGGCGGCCTGGCCGCCGGCGATGACGTCGCCGGTGAACATCAGCTGCGTGGCGCGCGCCGGGCCGAGGCGCTGCGTCCACATCGCGGTGGTCGGGCAGCCCCAGACGCGTGTGGGCATGTAGCCGATCGT
>JBGAMU010000022.1:0-46563 GCA_044222685.1 Burkholderiaceae bacterium | reverse complement strand
CCGTGACCTTGCGCGTCGGCGGCAACACGTCACGGCCGGCCTCGCGCTGAATCTCCTCGAGCTGGATCACCCACTTGCGCACCTGCAGCAACGACATCGCGGACTCCATGGACACCTGACTCCCGACTCTACCTCCGCCCTGCGTGTCAGCCGCCCAGCAATTGCCCGCCGTCGACCACGATCGTCTGGCCGGTGATCCAGCGCGCGTGGTCCGACGCGAGGAACAGCGCGACTTCGGCGATCTCTTCCGGCGTGCCCATACGGCCGAACGGAATGCCCTTCAGCACGCGGTCGTAGAGCTTGTCTCCGGCGCGCTTGCGCTGGTCCCACACGCCGCCGGGGAACTCGATCGAGCCCGGCGCGATGCAGTTGACGCGCACACGCGCCGGCGCCAGCAGCGCGGCCTGGCTGGCGGTGTAGCTGATCATTGCCGCCTTCACCGCGGCGTAGGCCGGCGTGCGCGTCGACGCGCGCAGGCCCGAGATCGACGAGATGTGGATGATCGAGGCACCACTGGCCTGCTCCAGCAGCGGCCGCGCGGCATGCGAGGCGCGCACCATCGCCATCACGTCGACGTTGAGGCCGGCGGCCCAGCCGGCCTCGTCGTCACCCTGGCCGAAGCCCGACGCGTTGTTCACCAGCACGTCGATGCCGCCGAGCGCCGCGCCCGCCTCGCCGACGTAGCGCGCCACCGACGCGGCGTCGGCCAGGTCGCAGGTCGCCGCATGGGCGCGCTGTCCCAGCGCGGCGATCTCGGCACGTGTGGTTTCCAGCGTGTCGCGGCCGCGCGCGCAGATCGACACGTCGGCGCCGGACGCCGCGAAGCCGAGCGCGATCGAACGGCCGATGCCGCGGCTGCCGCCGGCGACGACGATGCGCCGCTGCTTGAAGTCGAAACTCATGCCACTCTCCTGCAATGGGATGCGGTGTCAGCGCATGCCGATGCGCACGTCGCCGAACAGCTTGCTGAAGCCGCGCGGCTGCGAGCGCCAGTACTGCGGCGGCGCCTGCACCTGCGCGCCGAGCTCGGCCGCGGCCTGCCAAGGCCAGTGCGGGTTGAACAGCATCGCGCGTGCCAACGCCACGAAGTCGGCCTTGCCGTCGGCGATCACGCCTTCAGCCTGCGCCGGCTCGGTGATCAGGCCGACGCCGATGGTCGGCAGGCCGACGTCGGCGCGAATGCGTTCGGCGAACGGCAGCTGGTAGCCCGGACCGAGCGGGATCTTCTGCAGCGGCGACACACCGCCGCTGGACACGTGCAGGAAGTCGGCGCCGCGCGCACGCAGCGCGTGGCCGTAGGCGACGGTCTGCTCGAGATCCCAGCCGCCGTCGACCCAGTCGGTGGCCGACAGCCGCGCGCCGAGCGCCACTGACGACGGCACCACCGCGCGCACCGCCTCGAACACCTCGAGCGGGAAGCGCATGCGCGCTTCCAGCGATCCGCCATAGCGGTCGCTGCGCTGGTTGCTGATCGGCGACAGGAACTGATGCAGCAGATAACCGTGCGCCGAATGCAGCTCGATCGCGTCGAGCTCGAGCCGCACCGCGCGCTCGGCGGCGTCGACGAAGGCGCGGCGCACTCTGGCGAGACTTGCATCGTCGAGCGCGGCGGGCGGTGCCTCGGCCTCCGTGATCGGCAGCGCCGATGGCGCCACCGGCAACCAGCCGCCCGGCTGGTCAGGCGCAATCAACATGCCGCCGCGCCACGGCACCTCGCTCGAGCCCTTGCGGCCGGCGTGCGCGAGCTGGATCGCGATCGGCATCTTCGACCAGCGGCGCACGCTGGCCAGCACGCCGGCAAGCGCCTGCTCGCAGGAGTCGGAGTACAGCCCCAGGCAGCCCGGCGTGATGCGGCCGACCGCCTCGACCGCGGTGGCCTCGATGATCAGTAGCGCCGCGCCCGACAACGCCATCTGCCCGAGGTGGATGTGATGCCAGTCGCTGGCCGCGCCGTCGCTGGCCGAGTACTGGCACATCGGCGCGATGACGATGCGGTTGGCCAGGGCCAGCGGCCCGAGGGAGTGAGGCGAGAAGAGCAGGCTCATGGCGGCGCGGGCAGCGGGGAGGAGCACGATCGTCGCATATCGCGCGGCCCGGCATCACGGGCACGCCGCAGGCATCGCGGCATCGCTGAAGCCTGCGGCGGCGTCAGTCCAATGCCACCACGCGGTCACCGGGCTCGGCGACGCAGCCGTCGGCCAACGGCTGCCAGCCGCGGCGCACGACGACCTGCCGCTCGTCGTGGCACAGCTCGATGCGCTGCGCCTGCGGCAGGCGATCGCGCACGAAGGCCTCGATCGCGCCCGGCACGCTGGTGCGAAATCGCAGCGCGTAGCGGTCGTCGTCGGGATGATCGTCGTAGGCCAGCCACGGCACGAAGGCGCCGGCGAACATCAACAGGTGCGAGCCGACCTCGATCGGCGGCGGTGCGTAGCGCTGCTCGGCGAGCCAGGTCTGCGCCCGCGCGCGCAGGTCCGGCGCGTCGGCCAGGCCGCCCCAGGCCGTTGCCAGCAGTTCGGCGACCCATTGATTGCAGTTCTGGTAGCGCAGGCTGTAGGGGTACGCGTTGGCGCTGTAGGTGCCGGCCAGCAGGCGCAGCGCGCGCGTCTTGTCGAGTGCGGCGGCCTCCAGCGCGGCCGCCGCCTCGCGCGGCAGCAGCACGATCGACACATAGCCGGTGCCCGGATCGTCGGTGCCGAACACGAAGCCGGCCAGACCCTGGTCGAACAGGCGTGGCCGCCGCTCGTGGCAGGCGTAGTAGAGCTGGCGCACCGACCACGGCGTGTTGTCGCTGGCGCGCAGACTGACGCCGGCATGCGAATAACGCAGGCCGAAACGCTGCAGGTTCAGGCCCGAGCGGGAGACGATCGCCACCGACTGGCCCGACGACTCGAGCTCGCCACGCAGCACGGCGGCAAACCGCAGCAGGCGGTCCTGCTGTGCGGCGCTCACCGATGTGGCGCCGTCGCAGTACCGCAGCGAATCGGACGCCGCTCGCGCCGGTGCGGCACCGGTCAGCAGTGCCGCGCAGAGCACGACGGACATCCACGCGATCGACGCCGCACGGCACCCGCCGCGCATGTGCCGCCGCTCAGCGCTCGCCGCGCCCGTCAGAGCTTCACCGGGTCGAGCTCGCGGTGCCAATCGTCGGCCAGCACCAGGAAGAAGGCCTCGCGCACCTGCGCCGCATCGGCGCGCGCGAATTCCACGCCATAGGGCCGCTGGCGGGCGATCACCACGTCGCCGGCAGCGAGGCCACGCGGCGCGAGGGCCTGGCGCGGCAACGTCAGCCACAGCGTGCCTTCCTCGCCGGGCTGCGCCACAGCCTGCAGCTTCAACTGCAGGTGGCCCGGCCGGTCGGCGGCGTCGGCGACCTCGAGCACGCGATAGTCGCCCTCGGCCACCTTCTTGTCGTCGCCCGACGAACTGCGGCTGGAGCCACGCACCGAGTCCGACAGGCTGCCGATCGACGCCGAGCCCGCGCTCGAGGCCGATGACGCAAAGCTCTCGGCGCGGGCCACCCCCGTGGCGGCCAGCAGCATGGCGGCCAGGGTGGCCGGCAGGATCAGTCGATAAGCATGCATCGGCTACTTTCGTCGGTTGGCCGCGTGGGGCCGATGCGGCGAAGAATACCGCGCTGGGTCGATGGCTGCTGCCTGCCAAGGTTTCCGAACGTCAACGCATCGGCCGCGCCGGCCGCCGGCGAGCTAGCATCGCGCCACGATGCGCAACCTCGCCGACTATCCGATCACCCGCAAGTGGCCCGCCCGGCACCCCGAGCGCATCCAGCTCTATTCGCTGCCCACGCCGAACGGCGTGAAGGTGTCGATCATGCTCGAGGAGACCGCGTTGCCCTACGAGGCCCACGCGGTGCGCTTCGACAGCAACGACCAGTTGTCGCCGGAGTTCCTGTCGTTGAACCCGAACAACAAGATCCCGGCCATCATCGACCCCGACGGGCCGGGCGGCGAGCCGCTGGCGCTGTTCGAGTCGGGCGCGATCCTGGTCTACCTGGCCGACAAGAGCGCGCGCTTCATGCCCGACGGCGCGGCGGCGCGCTTCGAGGCGCTGCAGTGGCTGATGTTCCAGATGAGCGCGATCGGGCCGATGTTCGGCCAGGTCGGCTTCTTCCACAAGTTCGCCGGCAAGGACTACGACGACAAGCGCCCGCGCGACCGCTACGTGGCCGAGTCGCGCCGCCTGCTCGCGGTGCTGGACCAGCGCCTGGCCGATCGCACGTGGATCCTGGGCGACGACTATTCCATCGTCGACATCGCGACCTTTCCGTGGGTGCGCAACCTGGTCGGCTTCTACGGCGCAGGCGAGCTGGTGGGCATCGCCGACTTCCCGCAGGTGCGACGCGCACTCGCCGCCTTCGTCGCGCGCCCGGCGGTGATGCGCGGGCTCGAGATCCCGCGCCGCGACGCGGTGTCCTGACCGGCGCCTAACCCGGCCGCAACGGCCGGAAGAACTCGGTGATCTCGCGTGCCAGCGCCTCGGGTTGTTCCATCGCGGCGAAGTGGCCGCCGCGCGGCATCACGCTCCAGCGCTGGATGTTCGTGTACATGCGCTCGGCCATCGAGCGCGGCGGGTGCAGGATCTCGGCCGGGAACTCGGCATAACCCATCGGCACGGCGACGCCGCCGTCGGGGATCGGCCACGGGCCGTGCAGGCGCGCATAGTACGGCCAGAACGACGAGCCAATCGCGCCGGTGAACCAGTACAGCGCGATGTCGGCCAGCAGCTGGTCCTTGCTGAAAACGCTTTCCACGTCGCCGTGGCAGTCGGACCAGGCGCGGAACTTCTCGACGATCCAGGCCGCCAGCCCGGCCGGCGAGTCGGTCAGGCCGAACGCCAGCGTCTGCGGCCGCGTGCCCTGGATCCACTGGTAGCCGGTGTCCTCCTTCAGCCAGCGCTCGAGCTCGCGCAGGAACGACGCTTCTTCCGCCGTCGGCTGCGCCAGCGCCTTCGGGTCGCGCCGCACGGCCAGCAGGTTGACGTGGATGCCGAGCAGCTTGTCGGCGTGCACGGCGCCCAGCCGCGACGTGACGAAGGCGCCCCAGTCGCCACCCTGCGCGGCGAAGCGCGGGTAACCGAGCACGCCGCTCATCAGCTCGGCCAGGCAGTCGGCGATCTGCTCGATGCCGAAGCGCGGCTGGCCCGGCGCGAACGACAGGCCATAACCCGGCAATGAAGGAGCCACCACGGTGAACGCATCGGCCGGATCGCCGCCGAAGCGTGCCGGATCGGTAAGCCGCGGGATCAGCTCGACGAACTCGAACACCGAGCCCGGCCAGCCGTGCGACAGCAGCAGCGGCAGCGGCTGCGGGCCCTGCCCCTGCACGTGCAGGTAATGCAGGTCGATGCCGTGCAGCGGCACCTTGAACTGCGCGAACGCATTCAGCCGCGCCTCCTGCGCGCGCCAGTCGAAGCGGTCGCGCCAGTAGCCGACCAGCTCGCGCAGATAGGCCACGTCGGTGCCGTAGGCCCACGGCGCGCCGGGCGCCTGGTCGGGAAAACGCGTGCGCGCCAGGCGTACGCGCAGGTCGGCGATCGCATCGTCGCTCACGCGCAGCTGGAACGGTGTCGGTTTCATGACGGCTCCTTCAATCCACACGTGCCGGCGCCTCGCGCACCGGATCGTTGGCGTCGCGTGTCGCGAACTGCGCCATCGCCACGCCGGCCAGCGTGACGGCCGCGCCACCCAGCTTGGCCAGCGTGAACTGCTCGCCGGTGGCCCACCACGCCACCACGCCGGCCACCAGCGGCATCAGGTATTGCAGCGGCGCCGTGCGGCCGACGCCGCGCTGCTCGTTGACCCAGCCCCAGACCAGCCAGCCGAGGAAGGCCGACACCAGCGACGCCCACAGCAGCAGGCTCCAGTGCCACACACCCATCTGCGCCCAGGGCGCACCCAGCGCGACCGGCAGCGCGGCCAGCACGACCAGCGGACTGCCCGCCACGGTGGCGTAGGCCATCACGGCGACGCCGCCGTGGCGCTGGATCAGCGGCTTGGTCATCACCGTGTAGTAGGAGAACAGCGACGCCGAGAACAGCATCATCAGGTCGCCGCCGGTGGCCGCCCACTGGCGGCCGAGCAGCTTGTCGGACAGGAAGGTCAGCACACCGGCGCAGGCCAGCGCGACGCCGGCCACCTGGCCCCGCGTGAGCCGTTCGAGCCCGGCCCAGTGCAGGATCAGCAGCGTGAAGACCGGCCCGCAGGCCATGATGAGCGCGCTGGAGAACGCGGTCGACCAGTGGATGCCGTAGGTGACCATGCTCACGTGCACGGTGTGCGCCAGCACGCCCAGGCCGGCCAGCTTGATGGCATCTGCGCGCGGCAGGCGCAGCCAGCGCCAGCCGTTGGCGTGCAGCAGCAGCAGCGCGGCGCAGATCGGCATCAGCAGGTAGCGCGCGAACAGGAACGCACCCGGCGGCAGCAGGCCGAACAGCGTCTTCTGCACCGCGAAGTTGGCGCCCCACACCGCGGCGACGGCAATGCCGGCGGCGAGCGCGAGTTGCTGGTGGGAGGGGGCAGGCCGCGTGGCGGCGGTACTCGATGACGCGGGCATGTGGGCTTCGTCGGCATTGTGCCGTGGCGTGGTGGCCGACACGCCGGCGAGGTGGCGCGCTAACATGGACCGATGCGCGGCCTTCGACGAGACTTCGTGGCACGCCTGCTGCGGTGGCCGTGCCTGGCGACCTGCCTGTGCCTGGCGGTTGCCTGTGGCGGCGGCGGCGATGCGCCGCCGGCGCCCGATGAGGCGGCCGCCCAACCCGCCGGCGCCGGGCGGCTCGAACGCGCCACGTCACTCAACCGCATCGCACGTGCCGACATCGCGGCGGCCACGCAGGCCGCCGACAGCCGCACGCGCACGCTGGTGCCGCTGTACGACGTGGACAACCATCGCCTCGAGTACCTGACGAGCGACGCGCAGGGCCGGCCGATCGTGGCGTCGGGCCTGGTCAGCGTGCCGGTCAAGGCCCCAGGCGCACGCAGCCCGGTGCTGAGTTACCAGCACGGCACGACCTTCGTCGATGCCGAGGCGCCGAGCAACCACGCCACGGCCGACGAGGCCGGTGTGATCCTGGCGTCGCTCGGCTACATCGTGATCGCGCCCGACTATGTGGGCTACGGCGTCTCCAAGGGCGCGCCGCATCCGTACCTGCTGTGGGCGCCCTCGGCCGCGGCCACCGTCGACCTGATCACCGCCGCGCAGACCTGGCGCCGCCAGCAGGCGGTGGCCGACAACGGCCAGCTCTTCCTGACCGGCTACTCCGAGGGCGGCTACACCACCGTGGCCGCGCAGCGTGCACTGCAGGCCTCGGCGACATCGCCGCAGCCGCTGGCAGTGGTGGCCGGCGCCGGGCCCTACGACGTGCGCGTCACGCTCGACACGCTGCTGGCGCACGTGCGCACCGAGCTGCCGTCGCTGGCGCCCGTGCTCGATCCCGGCGTGCTGCGTTTCCTGAGCGCGGCCGACCGCAACCGACTGCGCGACGCGCTGATGAAACAGCTGCGGCCGGATGACGCCGACGTCGCCTTCGATAACACGATGCTCGACCTCTATCTGGCCGACGACACGACGGCGATCGCGCAGCGCGCCAGCGTGCACGACTGGGCACCGGCTGCGCCGCTGCGCCTGTTCCACGGCCGCGACGACCAGACGGTGCCGTTCGCCGCCAGCACGACCACGCTGCAGGCGATGCGTGCTCGTGGCGCGAGCGACCTGACACTGACCGAGTGCACCGAAGTGCCGTCCAGCCACATCGGCTGCGTGCCGCAGTTCCTCGTCTTCGTGCTCGGTGAACTGGCGCTGCACGTGCGCGATCTGTAGCAAGGAACCGAGCATGACGAGTCCCCTCACCTGCGCCCACCGCTGGGCCTTCGAGCGCTGGGGCGGCGCGTTGTCCGAGCACGCTGACGACCTGCCGCCGCCCGCCGGCCACGAAGTCACCGTGCGGGTCACGCACTGCGGCATCTGCCACTCCGACCTGCATATCCAGGCCGGCGGCTTCGACATGGGCGGCGGCAAGCTGTCGTCACTGGAACGTGCCGGCGCGCGGCTGCCGCTGACGCTGGGCCACGAGATCTGCGGCCAGGTGATCGACGTCGGTCCCGACGTGCAGCAGGTCGCCGTCGGCGACAAGGTCGTCGTCTATCCGTGGATCGGCTGCGGTGCCTGCCCGGCCTGCGCGCGCGGCGACGACCACCTCTGCACACGCGTCTCGCGCAACCTCGGCATCCAGTTGCCCGGCGGCTTCGCCGACGCGGTGCGCGTGCCGCACGCCAAATACCTGGTGCCGCTCGGCACGCTCGAGCCCGCGCGCGCCGCCACCTTTGCCTGCGCCGGCATCACCGCGTTCAGCGCGGTGCGAAAACTGCCCGCGATGACCGCGGCCGAGCACGTGGCGATCATCGGCTGCGGCGGTGTCGGCCTCACCGCACTGGCGCTGTACTCGACGATGACCGCGGCACGCATCGTCGCCATCGACCCCGACCCGGCCAAGCGCGAGGCCGCGTTGCGCCACGGCGCGGCACTCGCCTTCGACCCCGCCGCGCCGGAGGCGGCCAGGACCATCGCCAAGGCGTGCGGCGGCGACATCGCCGGCGTGGTCGACTTCGTCGGCTCCGAGTCGAGCTCGGCGCTCGCGGTCGGCCTGGTGCGCCGCGCCGGTCAGGTGGTGATCGTCGGCCTGTTCGGCGGCGAGTTCAGGCTGCCACTGCCGATGTTCGCGCTCAAGTCGCTGCAGTTGCGTGGCTCCTACGTCGGCAGCCTCGACGACCTGCGCGAACTGGTGGCGCTGGCGCAGCGCGTGTCGCTGCCGAGCATCCCGCTGGAGCTGCGGCCGCTGGGGAGCGTCAACCACTCGCTGCAGGATCTGGCCGAAGGCCGTGTCGTCGGGCGCGTCGTGCTGCAGCCCTAGGCGCTCGCCGGCCTTCAGCGCACCAGCACGGCCGCCTGTCGCTCGACAGCCGGCGCCGACGCATCACGCTCGCCGGGCACCGGTGACGCGGCGGCGGCCGTCTCCGGCGCGCGTGGCAGGTTGCCACCGCTGGCTGCCGCGAAGTCGATCGCGACATGCGGGTGCCGCCACGGCCCCTGCACCTGCACCGGCACGCTGATGCCGGCCAGCGCCGCCAGCTCGGGCGCCTCGCGGCCCGCGCTGGCCAGCAGCTGCAGATCGAGCGCACCGCTGTCGAACAGCAGCACGCCCTCGCCGCTGGCTCGCACCGCCGGGCCCTGCAGATCGATCAAGGGGCCGAGCGCGCGGCCGTTGCGCAGTTCAAGCCGCGCCTTCAGTTCGTGGAACGGCGTGCTGGCGTTGTGATTGAACTCGCGCGGATGCGCCGCCACCCGCTTGCCCAGGTCGTGACGCCCTTCGAGCAGCGCGGCGCGCAGGTCGACGCCGGCCACCGAGCCGCCCTGCACCGCGACTTGCGCGGTGCCGATCAACGCCTGGCGCAGCGTGCCCATGCTGGCGCCGGTGGTCGCGACGTCCCAGCTGAGCTGGGCGCGACCCTCCAGCCATGGCGGCGCCTTCATCGCCTCGAGCAGCGCACGCGTGGGCAGGTCCGACACGGTGCCGCGCGTCGCCAGCCGCGGCGTGACGCCCGCCTCGATGCGCAGCGCCGACTCCAGCGGCGCACCCTGCACCTGCGCGGTGATCGGCTCGACCACCAGCGCCGACTTGTCGAGATCGATCCGCGCGACGGTCGATGCCATCGTCACGCCACCGAGCTGCAGCTGGCCGACACGCAGCCGTCCCTTCGCATTCGCGTCGCGCAGTGACGACGTGTCGACCGTGGCGGCGTCGTCGCCCCAGTGGGCGAGCCAGGCGCTCGACAGCAGTGCATCGAGGTCGAGCCGCGTCGCCTCCAGATCGAACTGCCAGCGCGGCCGCCGCAAGTCGCTGACCGTCGCCTGGCCCTGCCAGTCGTGCCCCGCGAGCTGCCCCTTCCAGGCCGCGGTCGCGAGCTGCTCGCGCCAGCGCAGGTCGAGTCGGCCGCTCGCGCTGGCGGTCAGCTCGCCGGCCAGCGCCGGGTGGCTGGCACTGGCACTGAACTCGGCCGCGCCGAGCTCCAGCCGCGGGCCGTCGTGGTCGAGCGTCACGCGCAAGGCACTGTCGACTTGCGCGCTGAAGCGCGCCGCCGGCGTGCGCAGCGTGAGGCGGGCCTTGGCGGTGGTGTCGCGCAGGGCCTGGTCGGCCCACTCCAGGCGCGGCACCTGCAGGCTCCACGTGGCCTGGCGGTCCGGGTGGTCGACGCTGGCGTCGACGGCGATCGCCTGCCCGGTGACACGGTATTCGCCGAGCTTGAGCTCGGGCACCGACAGCCGCGTGTTGTAGACGCTCAGGCCCGACTTCGACAACGAGGTCACCGCCAGGTTGGCGACGGAGATCGAGCGCTCGCGCCACAGGCCCGTCACGTCGCCCTGCAGATTGAGTGCGAGGTTGTCGACGCCGAACGCCTGCCCGTCGAGGCGACCCTCGGCGTGCGCGAGCTCCACGCGGCCGGCCGCCGCGTCGTAGAGCACGCGGCCGGCGAGCTGCAGGCGCGCATCCACGCCGGCCAGCGTGGCGCCGACCCGCGCGCTGGCGGTCAGCGGACTGGCCAGCCCGTCGGCGATGCGGCCGAGCTCGAGCCGCAGGTCGTGCAGGCTGCCGCGCTGCCAGGTGACCTCGTCGTTCCACAGCAGCGTGGCCTTCGTCAGCTGGATGCCGTCGATCTCGACCGCCGTCGGCAGCAGGGCGGCGACGTCGCGCGCCAGGTCGTCGACGTTGGTGCTGCCGTCGCGAAAGCGCACGAGTTGCGTGCGCAGGCCCTGCACCTCGATGCGGTCGACCTGCAGCTCGCGGCGCAGCAGCGGCCACCAGGCGAAGGTGAGGCGCGCCTTGTCGAGCGCGGCGAACTCGCGCGCGCTGCGCCGCTGGCTCAGCGACACGCGCCCGGTCTCGAGCACCAGCTTCGGGAAGAAGCTCATGTTGAGCTCGCCCTCGAGCACCAGGTCGCGCTGGGTGCGCTGGTGCACCCAGCGGACGAGGGGATCCTTGAACTGGTTGGGGTCGAACAGCTTCACCACCGCGGTGACGAGCGTGACCACCACCAGCGTCAGCACGACGAGTCCGAGGATCGCCTCGCGCCGGTAGGTCTTGAACAGCGTGGCGGCGAACGGCACCCTCAGCGGGCTGATCGTCGACACCAGCACGCCCAGCATGCCGATGATGCCCAGCACGGCACATTTGATCGCGTTCACGTCGCCGCTCCTCATGCTGTCGGCAGCCGACGCATGAACAGCATGCCCGCGGCCACCGGTGTCGGCTGATCATCGATCGGCCGCCGCGGCGTGGCACGTGCGTCGACTGGTAAGTGCCGATGTGCGGGTCGAATTCACGCTTCGCGCGCTGTCACCGGCGCGCCAGCGTTGCGCGCGGCGCGATGCCGTTCGTGAGCGGGTATTGCGGTTGCGCCGGCTTGTGTCGCGCCCTTGCGCTCGGCGGCCGGCGGATGTAGGCGCGGCGGCCGGCGCGCCGCCGCTCAGGACACCGCGCCCGCGCCGTAGCGCCCGACCAGCGGCCGGCCCTGCGCGAACCGCGCCAGCGCATACGGCGCCAGCGACACGTCGGTCGGCAGGCCGAGCGCGGCCTGCGCCAGCACGCGGCCCACCGCGGGCGACAGCTTGAAGCCGTGGCCCGAGAAGCCGAAGCCGACCAGCAGGCCCGGCACTTCGGGCACCGGGCCGAGCACCGGGTTCCAGTCGGGTGTCACGTCGTAGACGCCGGTCCACGACGACGCGAGCCCGGCCTCCTCCCAACCCGGGAATCGCGCGGCCACCTGCTCGCCGACCGCGGCGACGAAATCGAGCGGCACGTCGCCCTGCGTGGTGTCGGGCGTCGCCAGCACCTCGCCCGCCGTGCCCTCGCTGACCAGCATCTGGCTGCCGCCATAACTGCGCGCGTACAGCATGCCGGGCGAGGCGAGGTCCTTGAACACCGGCATCTGCGCGCTGTAGGGCGCCGGGCCGGCGAACGCGAGCACGCGATGCCGTTCGGCCACCAGCGGCACGCCGATGCCGGCCCAGCGCTGCAGCTCGTGGGCCCAGATGTTCTGCACGCTCACCACCGTGCCGGCGGCGATGAAGCCGGCGTCGGTGTCGACGCCCTGCACGCGCCCGCGTTCGATGCGCAAGCCACGCGCGGCCACGCCCTCGACGAACTTCACGCCGCGCCGCCGCGCCGCGCGCGCGAAGCTGGTCGCGGTGAGGTAGGCATCGGCGTAGCCGGCCTGCGGCTCGTAGCCGATCAGCGCCGCGTCGTGGTCGAAGCGCGCGATCGGCAGCCGCTGCTGGGCCTCGCGCGGCGACAGCGTGTGCACCTCGATGCCGCGCGCACGCTGCTCGGCCAGCGCGTTGGCCAGCGCGGCGGCCTTGTCGCCGGCGGGTGCGACGATCAGGTAGCCACAGCGCACCAGCCCGGCGCTGGCCTCGTCGTCGTCGAGTACGTCGGCGAAACGCTCGAACACCGGCCAGGAGCGCTGCGCCAGTTCGACGTTCTCGCGCACCGAATAGTGCGTTCGCAGGATGCCGCTGCTCTGCGCGCTGGTGCCGCCGCCGATCTGGCCACGCTCGAGCACCTGCACGCGCGCCGCCTGCGCCGGCGGCAGCAGTGCGGCCAGGTGCCAGGCCACCGAGCAACCCACCACGCCCGCACCGATGACCACGATGTCCGCCGATTGCATGGGCGGCAGCTTAACGGTTGACGTGCGCTGGCCATGGGGCAAGTCTGAATGGCCGATCCGGCGTGGCATGGGGCATGCTCTGCCGGTTCGCCTGTCCCGACAACACTTCCAGACCAAAGGACCTCCTCCCATGACCCTTCGTCGCACCTTCACGGCGCTGGCCGTGCTCACCGCCTCGGCGCTCGCCCTGACCAGTGGCCTCGCCCTCGCGCAGCAGCGCCTGTTCTTCGGCATCGCCACCGGCGGCACCGGCGGCACCTACTACCCGCTGGGCGGCATGCTGGCGCAGTTGATCTCCAACAAGGCGACGGTGAACGGCCAGAAGGTCAGCGCTACCGCCGAGGCCGCCGGCGCTTCGGTGGGCAACGCCAAGCTGCTGGGCAACAAGGAGATCGAATCGGCCTTCGTCGCCGCCGACATCCTCGACGCGGCCTACAACGGCACCGGCCAGTTCCAGGGCGCCGCGCTGAAGAACCTGCGCGCGCTCGGTGCGTTGTACCCCGAGACGGTGCAGCTGATCACGCGTGCCGACAGCGGCATCAACAGCGTGCGCGACCTCAAGGGCAAGAGCATCAGCTCGGGCTCGCCGGGCTCCGGGCAGTACCAGTTGCTGACCGACCTGCTGAAGGTGCACGGCATGAGCCGCGCCGACGTGAAGGAAGACCTGTCGTCGTTCACGCAGGCGGTCGACAAGATCAAGGACGGCAACCTGCACGCGACGCTGATCACCGCCGGCGTGCCGACCTCGGCGGTGACCGACTTCGCGCAGAGCCATGCGCTGAAGGTGATCCCGCTCACCGGCCCCGAGATCGCCGAGTTGCAGAAGCAGCAGCCCTACTACGCCAGCGTGCCGCTGCCGGCCAACACCTACAAGGGCCAGACCGCCGCCGTGCCGACGCTGGCCGTGATGGCGGTGTGGGTCACGCACGACGCGCTGCCCGAGGCCGTGGCCTACGAGGTGACGAAGGCGCTGTACGAGAACACGGCCATCATGGGCCAGGTGCACGTGCAGGGCAAGAACATCCAGCTGTCGACGGCCACCGCGGTCGGCACCGTGCCGTTCCACCCGGGAGCGGCCCGCTACCTCAAAGAGAAGGGCGTGGTGAAGTGATCCCCCCCGGAGCGGCCGTTGCTGCGCTAGTCGCGTCGGCGATCGGCCCGGCCAGCGCCTGCGAGCTGAGCCTGCTCGAGCACCGCAGCGGGCGCGAGCTGTTGCGTGTAGCGCGGGCCGAGCCCCGCTTGAGCGTAGCCTTCACGCACAGCGTGCTCGGCACACCGGTCGAAGACCGCTACGTGTGGCGTGGTGGTGCCTGGCGGCTCGTCGAGGAGCGTTTCGAGGGCCAGGGCTACGGCTTGCCGCATGCGGCCGGCGCAGGCGAGCGGCTCGAGCGCGACGGCGAGGTCTGGCGACTGCAGCTCGACCGTGCCGTGCAGCCGCTGCTGATCCGCGCGCCGGCTGCGGCGCAGATGCGCCTGGTGCTCGACGACGGCCGCAGCTGGCCGCTCACCGGGCTGGCCGCCGGCGCGATCGACGTGCGCGCGCTGGCGTGCTGAGCGGGGCCGCATGACGAGCCCGGTGCCTGCCGCCACCGGCACCTCGGCAACGGCGCCGTTGCCGCAGGAAGACGTCGACCGGCTGATCGAGCAGTTCGACCCCGAGAGCAACTTCCGGCGCCTGGCCGGCGCGGCCGGCGGCATCGTCACGATGATCGGCTTCGGCCTGTCGAGCTGGCACTACTACACCGCCGGCTTCGGGCTGCACAACGAGATCGCGCACCGCGCGATCCACCTCACGGTGGTGCTGGCGCTGTGCTTCCTGGTGTTCCCGCGGCAGGCGCGATTGCGTGGCCACTGGGAATGGACGGTGCCGATCGGCCTGGGCCTGTCGTACCTGCTGCTCGGCTTCTCGCTGCTGTCGGCGCTCAACGAGCCGGTGCCGCGGGCGGCGCAGGCGATCTTCATCGCCGTGCTGCTGGCCATCGCGGGGCTGGCGCTGCCGCTGAAGGTCTACGACGGCAGCCATCAGCACATCCCGTGGCGCGACTGGATCTTCGCTGGCTTGGCGGCATCGTTCTCGCTGTACCTGCTGGTGTTCTTCCACGACACCTTCATCACGCGCGCCGGCGCGCACTCGCCGCTCGACCTGATGATGGGCGTGATCGCGATGGCGATGGTGATCGAGGCGTCGCGCCGCACGGTGGGCATCTTCCTGCCGCTGATCGCGATCATCACCGTGCTCTACGCGGTGTTCGGCCCCTGGCTGCCGGGCGACCTGGCGCACCGCGGCTACAGCGTGCCGCGTGTGGTGGCCTATCTCTACAAGGGCACCGAGGGCATCTACGGCATCGCGGTGGGCGTGGTGGCGACCTTCGTCTTCCACTACGTGCTGTTCGGCGTGATGGCGCAGCTGACCGGCCTGGCGCAGCTGTTCGTCGACCTCGCCACCATCGCCGCCGGCCGCTACAGCGGCGGGCCGGCCAAGGTATGCGTGGTGACCTCGGGCCTGTTCGGCATGATCAGCGGCAGCGCGATCGCCAATGCGGTGACCACCGGCGTGATGACGATCCCGCTGATGAAGAAGGTGGGCTTCTCGCCGCGTTATGCCGGCGCGGTGGAGGCATCGGCGGCCTGCGGCGGCCAGGTCACGCCGCCGATCATGGGTGCGGCCGCGTTCATCATGGCCGAGACGCTGGGCGTGCCCTACAACGAGCTGATCCTGATCGCCATCGTGCCGGCCGCGATGCACTACCTCGCGATCCTGTGGATGGTGCATCTCGAGGCGCGGCGCCTCCAGCTGGCCGGCCTGCCGGCCAGCGAGATCCCCACACTGGCGTGGGTGCTCAAGCGCTCGTGGCACCTATTCATCCCGCTGGTCACGATGGTCACGCTGCTGCTGATGCAGTTCACGCCGTTCCTCGCGGCGTTCTGGGGCATCACGCTGACGATCGTGTGCTCGTGGATCCCCCGGCTGCTCGGCCCGCTCGGCCGCGGCATGGCCGGCATCGCGCTCACGCCGCGCGCGCTGGTGCGCGGCTTCGACGCCGGCGCGAAGTCGGCGTTGAGCATCGGCGCGTCGTGCGCCTGTGTGGGCTTCCTGCTCGGCGTGCTGGGCCTCACCGGCATGGGCTTCAAGTTCTCGGCCTTCGTGCTCGACCTGTCGGGCAGCGCGTCGCAGGCGCTGCTGGCGATCGACCCGCTGCACTGGCTCGACCCGAAGGGCACCACCGTGTTCTTCGGCCTGCTCTTCACCGCGGTGGCCTGCATCATCATGGGCACCGGGCTGCCGACGACGCCCACCTACATCATCCTCGCGGCCATCGTGGCGCCGGCACTGGCGCAACTGGGTGTGCCGCAGCTGGCGACGCACTTCTTCGTCTTCTACTACGGCGTGCTGGCCGACGTGTCGCCGCCGGTGGCGCTGGCGGCGTTTGCGGCCGCCGGCATCGCACGCAGCGACCCGATGGCCACCGGCAACACGGCCTTCCGCCTGTCGATGGGCAAGGCGCTGGTGCCGTTCGCCTTCGTGTTCGCGCCGTCGCTGCTGTTCATCGACTTCACCTGGAGCAGCTTCCTGCTCGCCCTGGTCGGCACGGTGGTTGCCGTGCTCGGACTGGGCGCCGCCTACAGCGGCTATGTCAGCCGGCCGATCGGGCGCGCCGCGTTCTGGACGCTCAACGTGCTCGGCATCGCGCTGGTGTTCTCGCACCCGGTGGTGACCTTCGTCGCGGTGCCGGCCGTGCTGCTGATCCTGCTGTGGCATGCCCGACAGCCGCCGGGCATGGCCGGCACGCCCACACCGACGACGGGGTGAACCGCGCCGCTCAGCGACATCAGCAACAACACGGGGAAGTGCGACGGCCGGCGCGTGGTAGTTTCCTCTTGATGACCGCCAACCCCGCCGCCGCCCGCAAGCCCCGCATTGCCGTCGTGCTCGGCGACCCGGCCGGCATCGGCCCCGAGCTGGTCGGGCGGCTGCTCGCTGACCCCGCCACGACGGCCGCCGCCGACCTGTTGCTGATTGCCGACCGCAGCGAACTGCAACGCGGCATGGACCTCGCCAGCCGGCGCACCGCGGTGCAGCCGATCGCGGACCTGGTCGACGCCTCCGCCGCGCCGGCGCCCGCTGGTGTGCCGCTGCTGCTGGATTTCCGCGGCGACACGCAAGGCGCGTTCGAACGCGGCGTCAGCACCGTCGCGGGTGGCCGCTACAGCCTGGACACGCTGGCGATGGGCCTGCAAGCGCTGCAGCGCGGCCGCGCCGACGCGATGCTGTTCGCGCCGCTCAACAAGCATTCGCTGCACCTGGCCGGCATGCACACCAGCGACGAGCTGCACTGGTTCGCCGAGCAGCTGCGCTTTCACGGGCCGGTGTGCGAATTCAACGTGCTCGACGGCCTGTGGACGTCACGCGTCACCTCGCACATCGCGCTGCGCGAGGTGGCCGATCGGATCACCGCCGAAGGCGTCACGCGCGGCATTGAGCTGATCGCGCAGGCGATGGCCGGCGCCGGCATCACGCAGCCGCGGCTGGCGGTGTGCGGCCTGAACCCGCACAACGGCGACAACGGTTCGTTCGGCCGCGAGGAGCTCGACGTCATCGGCCCCGCAGTGGCGGCCGCGCGGCAGCGCGGCATCCCGGTCGAGGGCCCGTTCGCCGCCGACACCATCTTCCTCAAGGTGCAGGGCGAGCAGCGCCAGTACGACGGCGTGGTGACGATGTACCACGACCAGGGCCAGATCGCGATGAAGCTGATGGGCTTCTGGCGCGGCGTCACCGTGCAGGGCGGGCTGCCGGTAGCGATCACCACGCCGGCGCACGGCACCGCGTTCGACATTGCCGGCCGCGGCGTGGCCAATCCCGGCGCGATGATCCAGGCCTTCCAGCTCGCGTGCCGCATGGCACGCGCGCGCATCGACGCCGCCTCGACAGGAGACTGATCCGCATGACCCCCACTCGACGCGCCCTGTCGTTCGTCTTCGGCATCACGCTGCTGCTCGGCGCCGTGGCCGCGACGGCCCAGCCCTCCTATCCCGCCAAACCCGTGCGCATCCTCGTCGGCGCCACCGCCGGCGGCGGCACCGACATCCTGGCGCGGATGCTGGCCGAGAAGTTCGGCGAGTCGTTCAAGCAGAGCTTCATCGTCGAGAACAAACCCGGCGCCGCCAACACGCTGGCCGCCGCCGAGGCCGCCAAGTCGGCACCCGACGGCTACACGCTGCTGCTGGCCACCAACACCGGCCAGGCGATCGCGCCGCATATGCTCAAGCTCGCCTTCGACCCGCTGAAGGACCTGCAGCCGGTGGGGCTGGTGGTCACCGTGCCGCAGGTGCTGCTGGTCGGGCCGAACGAGAGCGCGCGCAACGTGGCCGAGCTGGTGGCCGCCATCAAGGCCAAGCCTACCGCCTACAACTACGGCTCGTCGGGCGTCGGCAGCACTCAGCACATCGCCGGCGAGGCGCTCAACCAGGCCGCCGGCACCGAGGCCAAGCACGTGCCCTACAAAGGCAGCAGCGCGGCGCACATCGACCTCATCGGCGGCCAGTTGCAGTTCATGATCGACACCACCTCCTCCGCGATGGGGCAGATCAAGGCCGGCAAGCTGCGGCCGCTGGCGGTGACCACGGCCGCGCGTTCGTCGCAACTGCCCGAGGTGCCGACGATGCAGGAGGCCGGCTACCCGAGCGTCAGCGTCACCACCTGGTACGGGCTGTACGCCACCGGCGGCACGCCCAAGGCGGTGGTCGACCGGCTGCACACTGAGCTGCAGCGCGTGCTCAAGCTGCCCGACGTGCAGGAGCGCCTGCGCGGGCTCGGCGGCGAGGCGAGCACGCTCACGCTGGAGCAGTTCGCCGACCTCAACCGCGCCGAGTTCGAGCGCTACGGCAAGCTGGTCAAGTCGGCCAACATCAAGGCCGAGTGAGCGGGCAGCGCGCGCGATGAGCCTGGAGTTCGCCCTCGTCGACGCGCACCAGCACTTCTGGGACCCGACGCGCAACCACCATCCGTGGTTGTGCGACGAGCCGCCGATCGCCTTCCGCTACGGCGACTACTCGGCCTTGCGGCGCCCCTACCTGCCGCCGCACTACCGCGCCGATGCGGCGCCGTTCGAGATCTCGCACAGCGTCTACATCGAGACCGAGTGGGACCCGACCGACGCCGACGGCGAGATGCGCTATGTGGACAGCCTGCGCCGCGAGCACGGCCTGCCGAGCGTGGCCATCGCGCAGGCCTGGCTCGACGCGCCCGATGCGCCGTCCGTGCTCGAGCGCCATGCGCAGCGGCCGTTCGTGCGCGGCGTGCGCCACAAGCCGCGCGCCAATGCCACGCCCGCCGACACCGCACCGGGCGGCATGGCGCAGTCCGCCTGGCGCGCCGGCTACGCGCGGCTGGCTCCGCTGAAGCTGCACTTCGAGCTGCAGACACCGTGGTGGCACCTGCACGAGGCGGCGCAGCTGGCGCGCGACTTCGAGGCCACGCCGATCGTGCTGAATCACACCGGGCTGCCGGCCGACCGCAGCGCCGAGGGCCTGGCTGCCTGGCGTCGCGCGATGGCGTTGCTGGCGCCGTGCCCGAACGTGAGCGTCAAGATCTCCGGCCTCGGCCAGCGCGGCCTGCCGTGGACGGCCGAGGCGAATCGCGACATCGTGCAGACGACGATCGAGCTGTTCGGCGCTGCGCGCTGCATGTTCGCGAGCAACTTTCCGGTCGACGGCCTGTGCGGCACGTTCAATACGATCTTCGCGGGCTTCGACGAGATCACGCGCGACTTCTCGGCGGCCGAGCGGCGCGCGCTCTTTCGCGACAACGCGCTGCGCATCTACCGCATCGCCGATCAGGGGAGCGCATGAGCAAACCCGCACTGGCCTACATCGGGATCGGCCTGATGGGCTTGCCGATGGCACGTCGACTGCTCGGCCTGGGCTACCGCATCAACGTGTTCGACACCGCACCGGCGCAGCTGGAGCTGGCGCGCGCCGCCGGCGCACAGGTCGCGGCCAATGCCGCCGAGGCCGTGCGCGGCGCCGATCTGGTGCTGCTGAACCTGCCGACGCCGCACGCGGTGGAGGCGGCCGTGTTCGGCCCCGAGGGCGTGGCCGAGGCGATCACGCCGCCTCAATTGCTGGTGGACTTCTCCACCATCAAGGTCGAGCAGGGCCAGGCCCATGCGAAGCGCCTGCGCGACGAAACCGGCTGCGGCTGGATCGACGCACCGGTCTCGGGCGGGCCACCGGCCAGCGGCGGCGGCACGCTCACGGTGATGGCCGGCGGCGACGCGGACGACATTCAGCGGCTGCGCCCGTTGATGGCCGACGTGGCGGCGCGCTTCACCCACATGGGGCCGGTGGGCAGCGGGCTGGCGGCCAAGATGCTGAACCAGCTGATCGTCGGCAGCATCCACGCGGTGATGGCCGAGGCCGCCTCGATGGCCGAGGCCGCCGGCATCGACGCCGCGCGCCTGCCCGAATGCCTGGCCGGCGGCCACGCCGATGGCACGCTGCTGCAGCGGCTGTACCCGCGCATGGTGGCGCGCGACTTCGCGCCGCAGGGTTATGCGCGCCAGCTGCGCAAGGACCTCGAGATGGTGAACGACTACGCCGCCGCGCTCGGCACGCCAGTGCCGATGATGGGGCAGGCGCTCGCGCTGTATCGCCGGCTCATCGAGGCCGGCCATTCCGAGCTCGACACCTCGGCGGTGTTCAAGCTCTACGAAAGCCGTTCGATCTGACCGCACGACCACAACCCACGACGAAGGAGACACCCCGATGACACTCGCACGACGCCCTGCCCTCGGCCTGGCCGCCGCCGCACTCGCGGCCCTCGCCCTCTTCGCCGCGCCGGCGCATTCGCAGGTGAAGCTGCGCTACGCGCACGTCGGCGTGGCCAACGCGCCGCAGACGCTGTATGCCGACGAGGTGGCCAAGCTGGTGAAGGAACGCACCGCCGGCCGCGTGGAGATCCAGGTCTTCGCCAACTCGCAGCTCGGCGGCGTGGGCGAGATGGTCGACGGCATCAAGAGCGGCGCCATCGCGATGGGCCATCACGACTTCGCCTCGCTCGGCAAGATCCTGCCGGCCACGGCGGTGTTCAACACGCCGTTCGTCTACCGCGACGCCGAGCACGCGATGAAGGCCACCGACCCGCGCACCAGCGCCGCGCTGCAGGAGGTGAACAAGCAGCTCGTCGCCGCCGGCGGCATGCGCATCGTCGGCAACCTGTTCCAGGGCACGCGACACCTGACGTCGAAGGAAAAGGTGCTGAGCCCGAAGGACATGGCCGGCAAGAAGTACCGCGGCGTGCCGGTGAAGCTGTGGTCGACCATGCTCACCGGCATGGGCGCGGTGGCCACGCCGGTGGAGGTGTCGGAGCTCGCCACCGCGCTGGCCACCGGCCTGGTGGTGGGCCAGGAGAACCCGCTGCCCAACATCTTCAACCTCAAGCTCTACGAGGTGCAGAAGTTCGTCATGCTGACCGGCCACATGCAGAGCGTGCTGTCGGTGTTCGTCAACGAGAAGGCCTGGCAAGGCATTCCTGCAGCCGATCGCAAGATCCTGGAAGACACGATGATCGAGGTCGGCCGCAAGACGCTCGACTGGGACAAGGAAACCGCCGCCAAGTACCGCAAGGACCTCGAGGCCAAGGGCATGACCTTCGTCGAGGCCAAGGACGGCCTCGACGTCGAAGCCTTCCGCAAGGCCGTGCTGACGCAGGTGGACAAGGACTTCCCGGAGTGGAAGTCGCTGATCCAGCAGATCCAGGCCGTCAAGTAGCCGCGCGGCACCGACCATGCCGCTGCTCGCCGCACTGCGCAGGCTGCTGCGCGGGCTGTGCCTTGCGTTGCTGGGCCTGCTGATCGTCACGCCGCTGGCGCAGATCGTGATGCGCTCGATCTTCAACGTGCCGATGGCCGGCGCCGAGGAACTGGCGCGCTACTTCCTGATCTGCCTGGTGTTCCTGGCGGCGCCGCTGGTCACGCTGGCGGGCGGGCAGATCGGCATGGAGGAGTTCCAGGCCCGCATCCCGCCGCGGCCGCGCTGGTGGCTGCAGTTGGCCATCGAGGTGGCAGGCATCGCCTTCTTCGTGCTGCTCGCGGTCGCGACGGTGGTCACCATCCGCAACAACCTGGCCAACCAGACGGCGACGCTGGAGATGCCGTTCTGGCTGTTCATGGCGCCGCTGGCGCTCGGCGCACCGCTGCTGGCCTTGGAGACCGGCGCCAAGCTCGTGCACACCTGGCGGCGCAAGCGCCCCGAGGAGAAGCACACGGTGCTCACCTGATGAACGGCCTGCTCGTCGTCGGCGCCTTCCTCGCGCTGTTCATGCTCGGCTTTCCGGTGGTGCTGGCCATCGGCATCCCGAGCGTCGTCTATCTGCTGGGCAACGGGCTGCCGCTGGACCTGATCGCGCAGCGCACGCTTTACGCGCTCGATTCATTTCCTCTCGTCGCCGTACCGGTGTTCCTGTTCGTCGGCAGCCTGATGAATGCGGCGGGCATCTCCAAGCACATCTACCGGTTCGCCGACACCGCGGTGAGCCGGCTGCCCGGCGGTCTGGCGCAGGTGAACATCTTCGGCAGCCTGGTGTTCGCCGGCATGTCGGGCTCGGCGCTGGCCGACATCGGCGGCATTGGCCGCATCGAGATCGACGCGATGCGCGCCAAGGGCTTCAAGCCCGGCTTCGCCAGTGCGGTGACCAGTTCGTCGGCGATCGTCGGGCCGATCTTCCCGCCCAGCATCCCGCTGATCATCTACGGCACCGTCACCGGCGTGTCGGTGATCCAGCTGCTGCTCGGCGGCATCCTGCCCGGGCTGCTGTGCGTGGCGATGCTGATGCTGATGACCGGCTGGCTCGCCGTGCGGCGCGGTTACCCGCGCGCCGCGCGCTGGCCAACGTGGGCCGAGCTGTGGCGCGACTTCAAGCCCGCGGCGCCGGCGATCGCCGCGCCGGTGATCCTGATCGCCGGCATGCTGGCGGGCTTCTTCACGCCGACCGAGATCGCCGCGGTGACGGTGGCCTATGCGATGGCGATCAGCGCGCTCTTCTACCGCGAGCTCAGCTGGCAGCGCGTGCTCCACGCCGCGGCCGAGACGCTGCAGGCCTCGGCCGGCATCCTGCTCATCGTGGCGGTAGCGGCGATGTTCGGCTGGATTCTCTCGGTCGAGGGCGTGCCGCAGCAACTGACGCAGGCGATGCTCACGATCTCGAGCAACCCCTACGTGCTGCTGCTGCTGGTGAACGTGCTGCTGATCGTGGTGGGCATGTTCCTCGACAGCACCACGGCCATCCTGGTGATCGCACCCATCCTCGCCAAGCCGCTGGTGGCCGCCGGCGTGGACCCGGTGCACCTGGGCATGGTGGTGGTGTTCAACCTAATGATCGGGCTGCTCACGCCGCCGATGGGGCTCGCGCTCTTTCTCGTCGCCGACATCGCCAAGGTGTCGATGAAGGAGGTGCTGCGCGAGATGATCCCGTACTACGTGCCGCTGCTGATCACGCTCGCGCTGATCACCTACGTGCCGGCGATCACCACCTGGATTCCGCGGCTGGCCGTTGGCGGGCCCTGAGCCGCGCCCGCCTACCGACAATCAGGCGCCGAGCTTCACTGCCTTGCCGCTGGTGGTGTCGAACGCCGCGCCATCGCCCAGGCTGATGCGGTAGAACTCGCGCAGCACGTTGCCCATGAAGCCGATCTCGACGATCGAGACGTCCTTGAACTGCGTGACGATGCCATCGGGCAGCACCTTGTTCATGTCGTCTGCCACCGCCTTCATCGCGGCCTGAATGCGATCGTCGTAGCGCGCCATGCTGTAGACCAGCGTGTTGTGCGGGTTGTGCGAGGCGGTCTCCTTGCCGTCCTTGATCACGTTGACGCCGCTGACCCCCACCGTGCGCGTGAGCTCCTTCGCGGCGTCGCTCATGTTGGCGTACACCGGCCCGGTGCAGCGCGGCAGCGGGCCGTCGCGCAGGGGCGTGAGCGCGGCCGTGGCCACGGTGTTGTAGGCCATCATCTCGGTGAAACCGGGGCCCGACTTCTCCACTCCGAGGTCGAACCACCACGGCGCGCCGGCGCCCTTGGAGGCCTCGGTGTTGTAGAAGCCGACGAGCTTGAGGTTCAGCACCGGCGGCACCTTGGTGAGCGCCTTCAGCATGCGCGCTGGCGTGGCCGGATCGGCGTTGTGGATGTGCACCACCGTAACGTGCTGCAAGTTGAACGTGCGCGCCTCGTCGGCCAGGCCCAACGCAACGAGCCGCTGGCGCAGTGGCGGATAGATCTTGTTGTCGAGCACGTCGGTCACGTCCTTCGGCAGCCGGTACACGAGGCCATAGGTGGCCTTGTGTTCACGGAACTCGGGCTTGCCGATGGCGCTGTTGTCGACGGCGGCGGCCCGGCCTGCCGCCAGCAGGCTGCCGCTGCCGGCGGCCAGGATCATGATCGAGCGACGCGTGGTGTTCATCCGTTCTCTCCCGGTTGATTGAGACTTCGAGTGCCGCGACGGTAGACCCATGCCATGACGGCACGGTGACGCGGACGAACGCAGGGTACGGGCAGTACGGGCCGAGCGCAACCTCCTAAGATGCCGCACTCACCGGTCAACAGCCCCTCCGAAGTGCGCGTCCTGCTGGTCTCCGACCTTCACTACACCTTGCCGCAGCTCGACTGGGTCGTGCGCGCGGCGCCGTCGTTCGACCTGGTGGTGCTGGCGGGTGACCACCTGGACATCAGTTCGCCTGTGTCGCTCGATGCGCAGTCGGTGGTCATCCTCAAGTACCTGTCGCTGCTGCAGGCCGCCGGGCGGGTGGCCGTGAGCTCGGGCAACCACGATCTCACCGGTCCCGACGCGCAGGGCGAACAGGCGGCGCTGTGGCTGGCCCAGGCGCGCCGCGCCGGCGTGCCGACCGACGGCGACTCGCTGCTGATCGGCGACACGCTGGTCACCATCTGCCCGTGGTGGGACGGCCCGGCGGGCCGCGATGCGCTGCAGGCGCAGCTGGCGGCCGACGCGACGCGCCGGCCGGCACGCTGGCTCTGGGTGTACCACTGGCCGCCGCTCGGCTCGCCCACCTGCTGGACCGGCAAGCGCGATTACGGCGACGCCGAGCTTGGCGGCTGGATCGCCGAGTACCGCCCCGACATGGTGCTCACCGGCCACGTGCACCAGCCGCCCTTCAAACCCGACGGGTCGTGGGCCGACCGCATCGGCGACACCTGGGTCTTCAACGCCGGCCGCCAGATCGGTCCGGTGCCCTGCTTCGTCGACATCGACCTGGCGGCCGGTTCGGCGGCGTGGCGCTCGATGCTCGGCGGCGAAAGCCTTGCGCTGGCCGACACCGCCGCGCCGCGGCGCACGGTCTTCTGAGTCGCGAAGCTCAGTAGTCGGGATCGGGGTCGCGCGCCGATCCTGGCCGGGCGGCGGGCGCCTGGCGCTGCGTCAGTTCGGCCAGCACGTCGGACACCATCGCGATGCCCGGCGCCTCGCCGTACTGGTGCTTCAGGTCGGCCAGATAGGTGGTCACGAAGTTCAGCCGCTCGGCCAGCCCTACCGCGATCAGCCGCATGATCGCCGGGTCGCCGGCCAGCAGCACCTGCGCATCGGCGGCGTGGCGCAGCACGCTGGGCACCGAGGCCCGCACGGTGGCGCTGTATGGCGTGCCGAGCAGTGCGGACACCTCGCCGATCAACGCACCCGGCTGGGTGACGGTGTTCACCAGCACCGTGCCCTTGTGCACTTGCAGGGCACCGGACTGCAGGATCCAAAGGCCGCCATTCGAGTCGCCCTCGCGGACCAACACCTCGCCGGGCGCCAGCGCCACCTGCGGCAGATGCATCGACAGGCTCAGCATGTCCACGACGCAATGCCGTGTGTCAGCGCGGCGCGCCGTCGATGCGCCGCGCCTCGACGTAGTAGCGCTTCTCGTGGGCCTCGCCCATCGAGAAGGTCTTGCGCGGCGTGGGCCCGTCGTGCACCACGTGGCGCATCAGCTCGGCCTTGCTCAGGCCGGCGAAATGCAGGCCGGCGCAGCCCTCGGCCTGCGCCAGCCGCGCGAGCGCGTCGTCACCGTGCACGTAGTCGACGTCGCGCGCGCCGCCGCGTTCGATCAGTTCGTCGACGAACGCCTGGAAGGTGCCCACCGCCAGCGTCGCCGTCGGCTCGGCGACCTCGACCACCGCGAAGCGGGGCCCCGGACCGACCAGCCCGGCGACGTGGCGCGCACCCTGCGCCGACGTGACGCGCGCGCGCATCGCTTCGGCCGACGGCACGTCGGTGCAGGTGACGCGCGTGCCGAAGGATTGCACCAGGGCCTGGCGCAGGTCGACCTTCACATCGAACAGCAGCCGGTGGATCGGCGCGAAGTCGAGCGCCGGATCGTGGATGTTGACCACCTCCACCAAGGCGTATCGGCTCGGATGCGCGAGGCCGACCGTGGCCTTGGCCTGGTCCCAGATCGACTTGGCCGTCGCCAGCGAATGGTTGCCGTCGCCCATCGCGAACAGCATCGGCGGCGTGCCGGCCGGTACGCCGTAGCGCGCAGCGAACACCTGCGGACTGGCCAGCGCGCGCAACGCCTGCACCACGCGCCGGCTGTGCGTCTGGTCGACATCGAACCCAGCCACGTGACCGCCACCCTGCATCAGTTCGGTCTCGTACAGCCGCGACAAGGTGCCGCGCGCGGCGCCCAGCGGCTCGATCACCGTGTGCTGCGGGTCGTCGATCAACACCAGGATGTGCGGCAGCTCGAGCGGCGCGCCACGGCGCACCTCGATGCGCGGCGCCAGGCGCGCCACCATCGTGCCCTCGGTCGGGCGGATCAGGCTGGTCGAGGTGCTGGCGTAGTCGTAGTGTTCGAGGTCGAGCTCCAGCATCAGGCCGCGCCGCGTGCGGCCGTGCACCGTGCGCTCGACGTAGATCGCGCCCTCGCGTTCGACGAACAGGCCGTCGGCGAGATAACCCCGCATCGCCTGCTGGATGCGCGCGATGCGCGCCGGCGCGTCGGCCGCGCCGAGGTACACCTCGGGAAAGATCAGCTGCAGCGTCGACGGCGCGTCGCCCACCTCGCGCTCGACCGCATGCCAGTACTCGGGCTCCGACGTGTACTGGTCGCAGGCGATCACCGCCCATTTGCGCAGGTCGACGCCGGGCCGCGGCAGGCAGATGCGCGGCAGGCGGAATCCGGTGGGGGTGTCGTCGTTCATCCAGCAGCCATCCAGTCAGCAGGAGACGTGGATGGTACCGATGCGGCGGATCGGGGTCCTTCGCGCCACCGTGCGTAGGCCGACGGCTACGCGCCGACGGGCGGCCCGCCTATTCGTCACGTGGCACGAGCGGCGCACGCTGCGCCCTCGACACACTCTCACGAGCAACTCTCATGGCACAAGCTGCACGGGTGACCGGCCCCGTCGTCTATCGACAGGGCGACGGCACCAACATCACGATCCGTCCAGGACCGGTGGAGGTGCAGACCACCGCGTCCGACGCCACGCTGAGCTGGGCCGACGGCGACACGCGCGGCTCGGCCGCGATGCCGATCGGCGACTTCCGCAACTACGTGAAGAAGGGCCTGATCGACTACGAGGCCACCGACCGATAGAAGGCTTCGACACGGCCCTTCAGCTTGATCAGCAGCGGCCTGCCCTTGCGGTCGACCGTGCGGCCTGCGGCCACCTTGATCCAGCCCTCGCTGATGCAGTACTCCTCGACGTCGAAGCGCTCGCGGTCGTTGAAGCGGATGCCGATGCCATGCTCGAGCACGGCGGCCACGTAGTGCGGGCTGCGGCTGTCGACCGACAGGCGGTCGGGCAGCGGCGGCGGTGGGGGCAGTTCGTCAGTGGTCATCGAGGCCGATGGTAACGGCCCTCACGACACTCACGACAGCTTGCGGCGCACGCTCTCCAATTCATCGATCAGCTGGTCGACGCGGTTCAGGAACTCGTCGCGCGACGAATGCGGGCTCTGCATCACCAGTTCGGCCGAATGCTCGGCCAGCGCCTGCTCGCCCGCCTGGCGTGCCCAGCGCCGCACTTCGCAATAGGCCAGCAGGGCCAGCCGGCCCACGTTGCCGCTGCGCCGCGCGTGCTGCAGATCACCGAGCACGTCGTCGAGACCCAATCGCGTGTTCATCGTCGAGTCCTGAGCCATGGTGCGGCGCAGCATTACACCTTTGGCTGATCGTTTCCTGACGGCTGTCAGGAAACTGCTGAGTCAGCGTGGCCATTCGACGTGCGCCTCTAGAAAAGGCGCTCGGATCTGCACCGCCGTGGTGCTCTCGCCGAGATTGGACCGCTATCGACGCGACACCGGCAGCGCGCTCGTACCGGGTGCAGGTCCCGGTGCCAACCCGCGCAGTGCGTGCGCCAGCTCGGCCGCCTGCCAAATGGTCATCCCATTCTGAGTGTCGAACGGCCGCGCCGTGTCGGTCAGCTCGCCCAGGCCGATGTACAAGGCCTCGCTGGCGTCGGCCGCCTGGCGCGCCGCCTGCAGCGGCCGCAGCGCATCCAGGCCGATGCGAGCCGCCTTCCAGCGCCGTGCGCTGACCAGCGTCGTGCGCCCCTGGCGCTGGAGCTCGAAGTCCACGGCGCTGCCGTGCAGCGCGGCCCGAACGGCATAACCGTCGCGCCGGAAGGCATCTTCCAGCGTCTGGGCAAACGCGGGCCAGGCCATCGCGTTCACCGCCTGCAGCGTGCGCGCCGCCTGCGCCGCGCTCGGCCGCCGCCACTGGCGCCAGGCGGCGATCGCCCCGATCACCACGAAGGGCATCGTGCCCAGTGCGCCGGCGACGCGAAACTGCTCCGGCAGCAGCGCACCGGCCAGCAGCGCCAGCACCGCCGCGACGGCGAAGCTCACCCACCACGGCGAGCGCAACAGCGTCGCGAACAGCGAGTTCTTGGCCATCTGCAACTTCACGCGTGCACTCCTGACGTTCGTCACGCCCATCAGCGGGCGGCGCTGCAGTCTACGGTGTGTGCGGATGTATGAGCGGCTTCGGTTTCGCCGGCGTCTGCCGATAAACCCGTACAGACGAAGCCCCGGGGACATCGCATGCAACCCGCCAGCCAGACCGACAGCCCGTTCCGCAGCGCCAATCCGCACGCGCTGGCCAGCATCCTGCAGGCCAGCGAGACGCGGCGCATCATCGCGGCGACCGACATCTTCGACATCTCCGGCATCAAGCTGTGGGCGAGCCGCCAGCCGGTGTCGGCCGAGCTGCAACGCAAGCTGCTCGACCGCAAGCTGCGCGACCCGCTGGAAAGCTGCCTGATCGCCGAGGACGGCGTCTCCGCCGTCACGCTGACGCAAGCGCTGACCGAGCTGGTGCATGCCGACACGCCGCTGGCCCCGCTGCTGCGGCCGCATGCCACCCGGCTGGCGCGCGAGGCGGCGCAGCTGCCGCTGCACCCGGTGGCGCAACTGCTGCTCACCGCCGCGCAGAGCGCGCGGCCGGCCACCTATCACCATGCCGTGGCAGCGATGGCGCTCAACGGCGCGCTGACGGTCGCCAACGGCGGCGACACACCCGAGATCCGCGTCGCCATGCTGAGCGGCCTGCTGCACGACCTGGGCGAGATGTACATCGCGCCGCAGTACGGCGAGGCCGAGGCCGACCGCGACCTCGACTTCACCAGCTACCAGCAGCTGGTGGTGCACCCGCACATCGGCCACCTGCTGGTGCGCCAGCTGACCAACTACCCCGGCGTGGTGGCGCGCGCGATCGCCGAGCACCACGAACGGCTCGACGGCTCTGGCTATCCGCACGCGCTGACCGGCCCGGCGCTGTCGCCGGTGGGCCGCCTGCTGGCGGTGACCGAGGCCTCGCTGCACGCGATGCGGGGCGACTACGGCCACCTGCTGCACGCCAGCGTCGCGCTGCGCGCGGTGCCCGGCGAGTTCGACCTGAGCTGGGTCGGCCGCGTCTGCCGCGCCGCGCGCGAGCAGCCGCCGCTGCAGCCGGCGATGGAGACGGCCGACATCCAGGCCCGGCTGATCGCGCTGGGCGAGGTGCTCGGCGCCGCCGAGCGCAACGTCAACGCACTGGCCGAGCAGGCCACCGAGCCGGCGCTGCTGCGTGCCCTGACCCTCGCCCAATTCCTGCTGCTGCGCCTGCGCACCGGCTGGAACGAGAGCGGCATGTGGAACCCGCAGGCGCTGGTGAGCACCGATGCCGCCGAGGTGGAGGCGCTGGAAGACGAGATCTACTTCCGCCTGCGCGCGATCCAGCGCGCCACGCTGCTGCACGCCGGCGACCTGCCGCCCGAGCCGGCCACCGCGCTCGGCGAGCTGTGCGATTCGCTGGCGATGGGTTGAGCGGCGGCCGCGTCGACTAGGCCTGCTGCAGCAGGCGGATCAGCACGTCGATCACGTCCTGCCCGTCGGGTGACTTGAGCCGGTGCAGGCGCAGCGACCGTGCCAGGTCGGCACGCGCCAGCATCTGCGTGTCCGAGCGGATCAGGATGTTGGCAATGGCACGCTGCACGGCCAGCGAGCGGGCTTGCGGAAACAGGCGGGCGATCTCCTGCAGGCTCTGCGCGTCGGCCAGCCGCTGCTTGGCCAGCGTCTCGAGCGCGCGCACCTGGGCGCCGGCAGTCGTCATGCGCGCAATGGCCGTCGCCACGGCGCGCACCTCGCCCACGTCGACCAGCGGTCGATGCCGCAGGTAGACCTGGGCAATGGCCACGTCTTCCTCGTGCGGGCTAGTCAGCGCACGCACGATGCGCTCGTGGCCCTCGCGCTGGCCCAGGCAGGCCAGCACCGCGGCATGCGCCACGTTGTCCGGTGCCGCCGTAGTGCGCGCGCCGGCGGGCCGGGCAGCGCCTGCCGTGCGGGCGAGCGGGCTCGAGCAGACCAGGTCGACCTCGTGCCGGCCGATCGCGCCGCGCGCCATGCGGGCGGACACCATCTGCATGAACTCGGCGCGCTCCTGCGCCGGCGTGAGCCAGCCGAGCGAACGCGCCAGCGCCATCATGCGCACCTGCACCGACGCGTCGTCGGCGTCGCGCGCCAACGTGATGTAGCGCTCGCGCGCCGCGGCGTCGGCCTCGATGCGGCCGAGTGCGGCCGCCACCTCGGGCACCAGCCGCTGCGCCGGACCCAGCGTGCCGGCATAGCGCTCCAGGTGCGGCAGGAACATGCGCACCTCGGTGATGTCGCGCTTGAGCACCGTGTGCATGAAGGCGACCTTCTGGGCGTCGCTGGGCCGTGTGTCGGCCAGGCTGCACATATCGCCGCGGAACGCGGCGTGCGCGTCGCCGTCGGTCAGCCCCGGCACCGCGATCATCGAGGTCGGCCCGAACAGGCCGAGCAGCGTGGCGCTCGGCCGGCCGCTCGCCACCTCGCCGGCCGGCGCGCTCTGGAAATAACGTTCGAGCAGCGGCCCGGCGACGCGACCGAGCGGCGCCTTCGACGAGAAGCCGTACAGCACCGGCACGTCCTTGAAGATGTGGCGCAGGCGGTCGCGGTTGCTCTCGCCGTAGCGTTCGTTGAGCAGCGTCGCCACGCGCTGCGCATCCGCCTGCGCGTGTCCCGCACCCAGCAGGCTGCGCAGCACCTCGCCCGAGGCCGCGTACCGCGGGTCGGACTTCAGCGTGTTGCAGCCGAACAGGTACACCTCCTTCAGCTGCGAGAACAGACCCCCGCACGAGGCGCTGCACGAGGCCTGCTGCAGCTCGTCGACCGTGAGCACCTCGCGGTCCTCGAAGCGGTCGGTATAGAACTCGGTGCCGTCGTCGAAGTGGCCCGAGATGACGAGCGCGTCGCAGGTCACGCCGCGCTGGCACGCGGCGACCAGCCAGTCGGGCTTGCCGGGCTGCACCAGCTCGACGAAACGGTATTCACCGGCCGGCAGGTGGCGCCGCAGCACGTCGCGCTCGTCCGACGAATTGATGGTGACGGTACACACCGTCTTCGGCGCCGCCGCGGCACCGGCCGCGCCCGCCAGCACGCCGAGCAGCACGCCTAGGCGCGCGAGTGCACGATGGGTGGCAGGGCGACGCGACATGCAAGCAGTGTTCCACAGCGCCGGCACCTGCGGAAAACGCATGTAACCGGGCCGTGCACTATTGCGCCGCGGCGGCTCCCGGTTGCTGCGCCATCTGCAGCGTGCCGATCAGCGCGTCGATGATGTCGTCGCCGCCGCCCGGCGCCGGCCGTCGGTGGGCGAGCAGTTCGCGCGCAAGCTGCGGCCCCGCGAGCGAGCGTCGGTCGGCGCGGATCAGGATGCCGGCGACGGCCGACTGCACCGCGTACGACGGGGTCTGCGCGAACAGGCGCACCAGCCGATCGAGCACCCCGCGATCGGACACATAGTGGCGCGCCAGCGCCTCCAGCGCCCGCACCTGCGCGTCGCCCGCGGGCATGCCGGCGACGTCGGCCGTGAGCTGGCGCAGCTCGGCCGCGTCGGTGATCGGCCGGTGGCGCAGGTAGGCCTGCGTGACGTGCATGCCGGCCTCGTCGAGGTTGACCAGCCCCTGCAGCAGGCGGGCACGGTCTTCCGCGCTGCCCAGGCAGGCCCGCACCGCCGTGTGCGCGGCATCGTCGGCCAGGCTGCCCGGCGCCAGCTGGCGGTTCACGCTGCCGTCGAGCGTGCGCTGCTCGTTCAGGCTGCACGCCAGGTTGACATCGCTCAAGCCGAGGACCGGATGCGCCTGCAGCTCGCGCAGCATCTGCGCCAGTTCGTCGCGGCGCTCCAGCTCGGACAACCAGCCGACGTCGCGTGCCACGTTGAGCAGCCGCACGCGCACCGGCGGCTGCTCGCTCTCGCGCGCGTACTCGAGCCAGCGCGATCGCGCGGCCGCGTCGCGCGCGATGTCCTCCAGCTCCTGCGCCACCGCCGGCGTGCGCCGCATCGCGTCGTCGAGCGACGCGGTCAGGCGCTGGATGCGGTCCAGGTGCAGGCGCGCCTCGCCGAAGTGGCGCTGCAGCAGCTCGTGAACGAACGCCAGCTTGGTGCCGGCGGAGCGTCGCTCGTCGGCGAACTGGCACATGTCGGCGCGCCCGCCGGCGTGCGGGTCGCGCTCGGTGATGCCCTGGGTCACCGTCATGCCGAACGGCGCGAAGGCGCCGAGCAGCCGACCGTCGGGGCGGCTGCGTGCGATCTCGCGCTCGCCGGCGCCGCGGAAGTAGCGGTTCAGCGTGGCGCCCGCCACCGGCCCCAGCGGCGCGGTCGACGCGAAGCCGTAGATCTCGGGCACGTCGTGGAAGATCTGCCGCATGCGGTCGCGGCTGCTCTCGCCGTGCGCGGCGTCGAGCGCCAGCAGCTGGCGCGTGGCTTCCTGCGGCGAATGACCCTCGCGCACCAGGCTGCGCACGATCTCGGCCGAGGCGCCGCTCAGCGGCTGCGGGTTCAGCGTGTTGCAGCCGAACAGGTAGACCTCGCGCAGTTGATCGAACAGGCCCGGGCACGAGCCGCTGCACGACACGCGCTCGAGTTCGTCGACGGTGAGCCCGTCGCGCGATTCCAGCTTGTCGGAGAAGAACTCGTTGCCACCGTCGTAGTGGGCCGAGACGATCAGCACGTCGCACGACACCTTCGCGCGACAGGCCGACGCCAGCCAGTCGGGCCGGCCGCGCTCGACCAGCTCGACGAAGCGGTACTTCGACTCCGGCAGGTGGCGGCGGAACGCCTCCTTCTCGTCGGGTGAGTTGACGGTGATGGTGCATACCGTCTGCCGCTCGTCGGCGGCCACGTTTGGCAGGCCGGACGCCAGCGCGATCGCCAGAACTGCAAGTCGGAAGTGGCGGGAAGCCTGCATCGCAGGGTCCCATCGTAGCGGGCCCGTCCGACCGGCGCCGCCGTGGGGGCAGATCCGCCCTGCGGCGGCCGTCGGCGCCTGTGATAGCGTCCGGCCATGAGCCTGCCCACCACCGTGTCACCCAGCACCCTCGCCGCCCGCATCGACGCCGCTGCCCAGGCGGTGGAAGAGAAAGTGATCGCCTGGCGGCGCGACTTCCACGAGCACCCCGAGCTCGGCAACCGCGAGCTGCGCACCGCGGCGATCGTCGCCGAGCACCTGATCGCGCTCGGCCTGGACGACGTGCGCACGCGTGTCGCGCACACCGGGGTGGTGGGCGTGCTCAAGGGCGGCCTGCCCGGGCCGGTGGTCGCGCTGCGCGCCGACATGGACGCGCTGCCGGTGAACGAGGAGGTCGACGTGCCGTTCGCCTCCAAGGTGCGCACCGAGTGGAACGGCGAGCAGGCCGGCGTGATGCATGCCTGCGGCCACGACTGCCATACCGCGATCCTGATGGGCGTCGCCAGCGTGCTGGCCGGACTGCGTGCCCAGCTGCGCGGCACGGTGAAGTTCATCTTCCAGCCTGCCGAGGAAGGGCCGCCGCGCGGCGAGGAAGGCGGCGCCAAGATGATGATCCAGGAGGGCGCGCTGCAGGACCCGACGCCCAACGCCATCTTCGGCCTGCACGTCACGTCGCGCCTGCCGGTGGGCCAGCTCGGCTACCGGCCTGGGCCCACGATGGCGAGCTCCGACCGCTTCAGCATCACGGTGCACGGCCGCCAGACGCACGGCGCGGCGCCGTGGCTCGGTGTCGACCCGATCGTCACCTCGGCGCAGGTGATCCTCGGCCTGCAGACGGTGGTGAGCCGCGGCGTCGACATCACGCGCGAGCCGGCAGTGCTGACGGTGGGCATGATCAAGGGCGGCGTGCGCGAGAACATCATCCCCGACAACGTGGAGATGCGCGGCACCATCCGCACCTTCGACGAAGGCATGCGCGACGACGTGCACGAACGCGTCACCACGCTGGCCGAGGCGGTGTCGCGCGGTTCCAAGGCCGGTTGCACGGTCTGCATCGAGAAGAACTACCCGGTCACGGTGAACGACCCCGCGCTGACCGAACTGATGGTGCCCACGCTGCAGCGCGTGGCCGGCGCCGAGCACGTGCTGCTGGTGCCCAAGGTCACCGGCTCGGAGGACTTCTCCTACTTCCAGCAGCTGGTGCCGGGGCTCTTCTACTTCGTCGGCGCCACCCGGCCCGACGTCGACCCGGCCAAGGCGCCGGCCAACCACTCACCGCGTTTCCATGTCGATGAGCGCGCGTTGCTGCTCGGCGTGAAGACGCTGGCGCACCTGGTGTGCGACTTCGCCGAAGCGCGCTGAGCTGGTGAAGGGGGACGCCCCCGCGACGGTGCCGCCGGCGCCTAGACGCGAGCGGCGTGGCCAGGCAATCTGAAGGAGCCGACCAGCTGCGCCAACTGGGCCGCCTGCTGCTTCAGGCTGTCCGCGGCGGCGGCACTCTCCTCGACCAGCGCTGAGTTCTGCTGGGTGACCTGGTCGAGTTGACCCACCGCGTCGCCAACCTGGCCGATGCCGCGCGATTGTTCGTCGCTGGCCAGCGATATCTCGCCGATGAGTTGGCTGACGTGGCCGACACGGGTCACGATCGCGTCCATCGAGCTGCCAGCCTCGGTGACCTGCTGTGCACCGGTCTCGACCTTGGCCACACTGTCGACGATCAACGTCTTGATTTCCTTCGCGGCATTTGCCGAGCGTTGTGCGAGTGAGCGCACCTCGCCGGCGACGACCGCGAAGCCGCGACCGTCCTCGCCCGCACGAGCCGCCTCGACCGCGGCATTGAGCGCGAGGATGTTGGTCTGGAACGCAATGCCGTCGATGACTCCGATGATCTCGACGATCTTCTTCGACGAAGTGGCGATGTCGTTCATCGTCGACACGACCTGCCCGACGGTCTGCCCGCCCATGGCGGCTGCCCTCGATGCGTCGCTGACCACATCACTGGCCTGACGAGCGGCCTCCGCATTGCTCTTCACCGCGCTGGTCAGCTGCTCCATCGTGGCGACCGTCTGCTGCAGGTTGCTGGCCTGCTCCTCGGTGCGCTGGCTCAGGTCGGCATTGCCGCTGGCGATCTGGGCCGAGCCCGTCGCGATGCTGTCGCTGCGCTCGCGCACCTGTCCGACCACGTCGGCCAGCTTCTGTCGCATCGTGTCGATCGCGACCGCCAGACTGCGCGGGTCATCCCCTCGACGGTTCACCTGGACGCCGAGGTCGCCGCTGGCAATGGCTGCGGCCACCTGCGCCACCTCTTCAGGCTCGCCGCCCAATTGGCGAATGATCGAGCGGGCGATGACGATCGCCGCACCGACGCTCAGGGCCACGGCCAGCACGCAGGCGACGGCGATCAGCGTCAATGCCTGGTGGAAGGTGGCCTTGCCCTCGGTTGCGAGTTGCCGGGCCAGCGCGGCGTTGAAGGCCCACTCCTTGTCGATCGCATTCGATGCGGCAACGAACTGTGCCTCGGATTCGCCGATGAAGATCTGTCGCGCTTCCTCGGCCTTGGCCGGGTTGCCCGGCGTGAGGCGCGATACCGTCTTCAGCCGGTCCCATCCGGTCAGCGCAGCGCCGGTCGACGCGATGACGTCCTGCCAGAGCCGCTTGTCCTCGTCGTTGGACAGGAGCTTCTCGTAGTCTTTCACGGCGCGCTGGAGCTGCTCGGCAGACTTCTCGATGGCTGCTTCGAGGGCCGTCATCTCGCCGCCCGTGTTGGCCATGATGTGCTTGGCCTGCAGCGTGCGGATCGCGTCCAGATGGTCCTGCCACGTCTTGACGGCTTCGAGCGACGGCGTGGTGTTGACCGTGTAGTAGTCGAGCGCGTTGTAGATCGCCGTGGTCTGCCGCGCGGCCATGCCGGCCATGCCGATCAGCAGCACCACCAGCAATCCGAAGCCCCACGCGAGTCGCGTCGCGACCTTGAGCCTGCCGAGCAACTCCATTGCCATTCCTTCTCGTCCGCGCGCGACCGGGGTCGCCTGTCATTCCATTCTCGGCAGCATGGATACCGGCTGAAGCATGAGAAGCAACGGAAAACGACGCCTTCTCGTCGATCGAGCCCGCCGGCAAACCCTCGCCAGCGTCGGACCGTGACAGGGTTTGCGTGCCGAGTCAGCATGGACGACGTGTCATTGCGCAGGATCGTGACAGCGCGCGTCTGACGTCTGGCCTAGTCTGCCGGCTTTGCCCGGGAGACTGGCCTTGCCTTTCCATGACTTCACCCGCCCCGCACCGCGCCTGGCGCTCGTGTTGGGCAGCGGCGGCGTGCGCAGCATCGCGGCGGTTGGCATCGCCGAGGTGCTGGCCGCCGAGGGGCTGCGGCCCGACCTGATCGTCGGTTGCAGCTCGGGCGCCCTGTTCGGCGCCACCATCGCACTGGGCATGTCGAGCCGCGAGGCGCTCGACGCGGCCACTGCGTTGTGGTCGGCCGAGCTGACGCAACAACGGCGCTGGCGCGCCTATGCGCAGCTGATCGCGCCGCGCTGGTTCGGCTTCGACGCCGGCTTCGCGCTGCGCGACGACCGGCGCATCGCGCAGCGCATCCACGTGGCGTTCGGCGACCGGCGGCTCGAGGACCTGCCGACCCCGCTGCGCGTGGTGGCGACCGACGCTGCCAGCGGCGAGCGCGTGGTGCTGCAGCGCGGCGCGCTGGCGCAGGCGCTGCGCGCCAGCCTGGCGGTGCCGATGATGTTCCCGAGCATCGAGGTCGACGGCCGTCGGCTCGTCGACGGCGTGGTGTCCGATCCGCTGCCGGTCGGCGTGGCGGCCGACGCGGCCGTGGTGCTGACCCTCGGCTTCAAGGGCGCGATGCCGCGGCGCGTGAACCGCGCGTCGCGCCTGGTCGCGCAGGCGAGCACCGCGCTGATCAACAACCTGCAGCAAGCCCGCGTCGAGGCGGCGCGTTGCGCCGGACAGCGGGTGCTCGATCTCGAGCTGGGCCTGGATCGGCCGGTCGGCCTATGGGAAACTGCCGCGATGCCCTATCTGTTCGAGGCCGGCCGGCGCGCCGCGAAGGCGCAGCTGGCGCAGATCGTCGCGCTGACGCAGCAGACGTGGCGACCGATGGCCGCCGGCCTGCGGCCCGTCGCATCGTGAGCGACCGCCTACCCGCCAACGAACCGTCGTTCGTGCGCCGCACGTTGTTCGACGGTGGGGGCCTGCAGATCGGCCACATCGCCGTGCGTCCGGTGTCCAGCGCCTGTGGCGAGCTGGAGGTGTCGTCGATGTACGTGCTGGCGCTGCCGCTGGCCGGTGTGTTCGCCAAGCACGACGGGCCGCGCCAGCAGGCCCTCGCGACGCCGAACCACGCACTGCTCATCTCGGCCGGCCGGCCGTATCGGCTGAGTTTTCCCGGCTGCATCGGCGACCGCTGCCTCGCGCTGCGCTTCAGCAGCGACACGCTGGCCCGCGTGATGCCCGAGGCGCTGGGCGTTGACGGCTTCGACACCGGCAGGTTCAGCCCGTACACACTGCTGCCGCCGGCGGTGATGCTCGCGCGCAGCCAGTTGTGGCGGCGTTTCGCCCGCGGCGACGCGGTCGATCCGCTCGAGGCCGAGGAGCTGGGCCTGCGGCTGCTCGACGCCGCGCTGCACGCTGCCCGGCACAGGCCTGCATCGCATCGCGTCACCGCGGGCGGCGCGGCGCGCCGCCGACGCCAGGTCGAGCGCACCGTCGAGGCCATCTGGACGCAGCCCGAACGCCGCTGGACGCTCGCCGACCTGGCCGCGCAGGCCCACGTGTCGGCCGGCCACCTGGCGCATGTGTTCCGCGCCGAGGTCGGTGTCTCGGTGTATGGCTACGTGCTGCGCGCGCGCTTGGCGCGCGCGCTCGACGCCGTGCTCGACAGCCACGCCGGCCTCACCGAGATCGCACTCGACGCGGGCTTCGCCAGCCACAGCCATTTCACGGCCCGCTTCGGTGCGCTGTTCGGCCACACGCCGCTCGAGTTGCGCCGTGGCATCGACGCTGCCACCGCGCGCCAGCTGCGCAGGATCGTGACAGCGCGGGAGCTGCTCGCCGCCTAGGCTCGTCTTCTCGATCGCCAGAGGAGACACGCATGTCCGCCCTGCCCGCACTGCCGGCCTTGTTCGTCACGGCCGGTCTCGTCCATGGCGTGGCCGCCGCCGCGCCGGTGCCGCCGCTGCACGTCGCCGACGCGCAGCTGCGTGCCGTCAACCACCGCTTCGTCCATGCCGGTATCGATGCCGCCGGCGCATTGATCGAGGCGCTGACGCACGACGCCTTCCTGCAGCTGCGGGCCGACGGCAGCTGGCTGTCGCGCGCCGATTTCGTGGCACAGGTTCGCCGCCAAGCGGAGCGTGCCGGCGCCCGCGTCGATCACCAGCACGTGCGGCTGTACGGACCGATCGCGTTGGTGCACGGCACCTTCCTGATGCCTGCGCTCGACACAGCGCCGGCTCGGCTGCGCTTCACCGACGTGTACGAGTGGAGCGGCACGGCCTGGCGGCTGGTGAGCGCACAGGACACGCCGGTGAAGGGCGGCACGGCCCTCGGCCTGATCGCCGGCACGCCGCCCGCCGTGTCGCGCTGGCAAGGGCAGGATCCGACGGGCGCGGGCGACGACGACGTGCTGCGCGCGCTGAACGACCACTACGTGCGGGCCTTTCGCGAAGCCGACGTGGCCTGGTACGACGCCCACCTGGCGCGGGACTACCAGGTGATCAATGGCGACGGCTCGTGGCACGACCGCGCGTCGGCACTGCAGCGCTTTGCGCTGCCCACGTTCGCCACTTCGATGCGTTCGTTTCCGGTCGGCCGGGTGAACGTGCGCCGCTTCGGCGACGTCGCGCTGATCCACGCCGAGAACGACTACGAGCTGCAGGACGGCCGCCGCGGCGTGAGCCGCTACACCGACATCTGGCACCGGCGCGACGGCCGCTGGCTGTGCATCGCCGCCCACATCACGGTGCAGCGGGCGCCCGCGCACTAGCGCAGGCCGGACAAGCCGGCTATACCGCGCCCTCGTCCTCCAGGTCGGACTCGACGAAGACTTCCTTGTGCGGCACCAGCGCAAAGGCGTTGCAGGTGCAGGCAATGCCGGCGCCGTCGCAGCCGTCGTGGTCCCAGGGCAGCGCCGGGTGCTCGTCGCACAGCCAGCCCGAGCCCTGGCAAGCCGGGCATATCAACTTCAGCTGCTGCTTCTGACCCAACCCTGGCCCCCCGCCGTGGACCTCCATGCTAGCGGTGAAGGCATTGCGCAGCCAGTGGACAGCCGGTGGACAGGCGGTGCATGGCCTGTGGAAATGCGTTGCACAAGTCGAACAGCCGATCAGATCGTGTGAAATGTCGTCTCGGGCGCCGGCGGCAACGCACCCATGGTGGCGCGGAACAGCTGCTCGTCCGACACACGCAGCCGCCGGCTCATTTCGCGCGCGATGTTCATCTGGATCAGCGCAAAGGGCTCGGCGTCGTGTTCGAACAGCCGCAGCAGATGCGTCGGCGTCAACGTGATCGCCTGGCAGTCGGTCTCGGCCCGCACCGAGGCGCTGCGCGCCGACAGGTCCAGCAAGGCCATCTCGCCGAAGCAGTCGCCCTCGCCCAGGTGGTGCAGCACCATCTCGCGGCCTGCCCAGTCCTTGAGCACGGCCACGCGGCCCGACTCCAGCACGTACATGCAGTCGGCCGGATCGCGCTCGCGAAAGAAGTACTGCCCCGCCGCCACGCGGACCGACGGCACGGCATCGAGCAGGAAGGCCAGCGCATCGTCCCGGATGGCGCCGAAGATCGGCATCTGCTGCAACAGGTCCATGCGGTTCGCGCTCATCGCACACCTCCTGCGGATCGGCCAGAGCGCATGCTGGACGGTACGGCGCGCCGACGCAAGCCTAGAATTCCCCTGGCATGTCCATCGAACGACAAGCCAACGCCGCGGTGCTGTTCGCCGACATCACCGGCAGCTCGAGGTTGTTCGTCGAGCGCGGCGACGAACAGGCCCGGCAGCTGGTCGCCGCGACGCTCACCGAGTGGTCGCGCCTGGTCGAGTCCCGGGCCGGCCGGGTCGTCCAGTTGCGCGGCGACGGCATGCTGTGCACGTTTGCGACCGTCGATGCCGCGCTGGCGACCGCGGTCGCGCTGCGCGAGCTGCCGTACCAGCCGCCGCTGTCGATGCACGCCGGCATCCACGCCGGGCCGGTTCAGCAGGAGGCCGACCAGCTCTACGGCGACGTGGTGAACATCGCCGCGCGCATGGCCGACATCGCCAAGCGCTTCGAGATCGTGCTGACCCAGGCCGCCAGCGAGCAGCTGGCCGAGGTGCCGCGCGGCTCGCTGCGGCTGATCCGCAAGGTACCGATCAAGGGCCAGGCCGAGCCGATGAACATCGCCCTGCTGCCGTTCGACGAGGAGCACGGCACCGAATACCGGCCGCCGGAGCAGACCAAGACCGTGCACACCCGGCTCGAGCTGCGTTACGGGGCCGGCGTCTTCGTCGTCGACGGCGATGCCCCGAGCTGCCTGATCGGGCGCGACCCGGCCTGCGCGATCAAGGTGGATCACGCGCTCGTGTCACGCCGCCACGCCTCGGTGGAGCGCGTGTCGGGCAAGTACTTCCTGCACGACCACAGCACCAACGGCACCTATGTCGAAGACGAAGGCGGCGCCGGCGCCGTGCTGGTGCAACGCGAGGTCGTCCAGCTCAAGGGGCGCGGCGTGATCTCGCTCGGCGCGGCGCCGAAGCGCAACGCCGACCACCTGATCCGCTTTGCGATCGGCGTCTGAGCCTCGCATGCCGAGCAGCCAGCCGCCCGCGCCAGACGCTGCCGGCGTCGGGCCGCTGCCGCTCAGCGCCGACCAGCTGCTGCGCTCGCAGGAGACCACGCTGGCCCGGCTGGTCGCCACCGGCGCGATCGCCGACTCGCGCAGCGGACTGATCATCTCGTCGAACATCGGCATGCTGGGCGCGCTGGTCGCCTCGTTCCCGGGGGCGACCTTGCCCGGCGGCAGCTCGTGGTTGTGGCTGGTGGCGGGGGCGACCGCGGCGGCCTGCCTGGCCAGCATCGCGATGGCGGCGCTGGCAGCGTTTCCCCGGCCCGGCCATCAGCGCGGCTCCCTGGTCTTCTTCGGCAGCATCGCCGAGATGGAGCACGACGCCTACTTCGAACGCCTGCGCGCGGTGCCACAGGCCGATTTCGCGCGCGACCTGGCCGACCAATGCCATCGCGTCGCCGTGCTGGCGGCCTTCAAGTTCCGCTGGGTCCGGCGTGCGATGGCGACGATGATCGTCGCGGCGCTGCCGTGGCTGGTCTGCCTCGGCTGGCTCGGCCACCTGCGGCTGGCGGCGCCATGACGGCGCTGCGCACTCTGCGCGTCCGGTTCTCCGGCTGGCTCAGAATGCGCTGCACCTGGCTCTCCACCCGACGATGCCAAGACACACCGCCTCGCTGATCACGGCCACGACGATCGTGGTCACCACGCTGCTCGCCGGCTGCGCTCAACCCGGCCGCATGGCCGAGCCGCAGGGCATGGGTCCGACCGAGGCGCGCGAGGCGCTGCTGCGCGTGCTGCCGCCGGGCACCGACGACCGTGCCGGCTGGGCGGCCGACATCCATGCCGCGCTCGCCACGCTGGAGCTGCCGTCGACGCCGGAGAACCTGTGCGCGGTGCTCGCCGTCACCGAGCAGGAGTCGAGCTTCCGCGCCGACCCGGCCGTGCCCGGGCTGCCGGCCATCGCCTGGAAGGAGATCGACCGCCGTGCCGACGGCGCCGGCGTGCCGAAGATCGCCGTGCGCGCGGCGCTCGGCCTGTCGTCGCCCGACGGCCGCAGCTACGCCGATCGCATCGACGCAGTAAAGACCGAGCGCCAATTGAGCGAGATCTTCGACGACTTCATCGGCATGGTGCCGCTGGGCAAGACCTTCTTCGCCGACCGCAACCCGGTGCGCACCGGCGGCCCGATGCAGGTGAGCATCGCCTTCGCCGAAGGCCAGGTGCAGGCGCGGCGCTACCCCTATCCGCTGAAGGACAGCGTGCGCCGCGAGGTGTTCACGCGGCGGGGCGGCCTGTACTTCGGCACCGCGCATTTGCTGGCCTACGACGCGCCCTACGACAAGCCGATCTACCGCTTCGCCGACTTCAACGCCGGCCGCTACGCCAGCCGCAACGCGGCCTTCCAGAGCGCGCTCGCGCTCGCCTCAGGCCTGGCCGTGACGCCCGACGGCGACCTGCTGCCGCACGTCAGCCACGCGCCGGCTGGCGAGACCGAGCGCGCGGTGCGCACGTTGGCCGCCCGCCTGGGCGGCCTGGGCGACGCTGCGATCCGGCGTGACCTCGAAAAAGGCGAGGACGCGAGCTTCGAGAAGACCGTCGTCTACGAGCGGGTGTTCGCCTACGCCGAGCGGCTCGACAAGCGCGCGCTGCCGCGCGCCGTGGTGCCGCGCATCGACCTGCACAGCCCCAAGTTCACGCGCAAGCTCACCACCGAATGGTTTGCCCAGCGCGTCGACGATCGCTACCGGCGCTGCCTGGTGCGCATCGGCACGGCGCGCGACGGCTGACGCGCGCGTCGCCGTCTCGCCGGTGAGGCGTCAGTCGTCCCCGCGACGCACCGCGCGGTAGGTCGCCTCCACCGTCTTCGCCAGCAGGCGCTGGCCGCTCAGGCTGGGGTGCACGTCGCACTGCGTCTGATTGGCGGGGTTGCCGTTCAGCAGCGCGGCGAAGCAGGTCTTGCCGCCGGCCGGCGCGGCCGCCAGCTGAAACGCGGTGAACGCATCGGCCACGACGGCACCGTTGGCGGCGGCGGCTCCGGCCAGCGCCTGGTTGAGCGCGACGGTCAGGCCCGTCTGCGAAGCGTCGCTGTAGTCGAGCGAAAAGTAGTTCACCACCATCAGCACGCCCTTGAAGCCGGTGGCGCGGATGTTGCTCAGCGTGGCGTTCAGGTTCGCGAAGATCATGCCCAGCGTGGCCGGCAGGCCGGCCTGGATGCAGGCGGGGTCGTTGTTGCATGCCGCCAGCAGCCGGAAGCCGTCGTTCGCGCCCAGGCTCAGCGTGACCAGCCGCGTCGTGCGCTTGTTCGCGCCCAGGTAGGCCAGCGCGTAGTTGAACTGCGTGCTGCCGTAGCTCTCGTGCAGCGGGAACCGGCTGCGGAACGTGCGGCAACCGTTGTCGTCGCCGGTGGACGAGAGGAATCCGCTCGTCGTTTCGCCCGGGCACGAGGCGTTGGCCACGTCGAGCCGCAGCGCGTCGCCCACGATCTCGGGGTAGCCCAGGAAGTTGGTCGGGTTCAGGTAGGCCGGGCCGTCGGCCGTGATGTAGCCATACACCACGCTGTCGCCGAGCGCGAGCATCGAGGCGCCGCGCCGATCGTTGTCGTGGGCGACGGCGAATGTCGCGCCCCCCGTGATGCACAGCGCGAGCGCCGCGCGACCGATGCGCCGCGCGGTGCGCGACCACGATCTGCCAATGCCTGAGGTCATGATGTCTCCAAGATGTTCGAAGTGGAAAGCGGCGTGCACCAGCACGCCGCCGCAAGGGCGATACGCTGCAGCAATTGGCGACGAAACGCGACGGAGCAAACCCTTGCCGTTGCCGCAGAGCCGGTGTGGCAGGCTCGTACCGGGTCGCACGCGACCGCTGTGCCCGTACCCGGCCTATGCGCACGACACCGGCGGCCACCCGGAAGAAGCAGCCAGCTTCAGCTGCCGCGCGCCCTGAGGGGCCGTGCCCCTGGCTTGCAGGACGGCGGGCTGACCGTGGTTATGCCGAGCGGTCCAGCAGCGCCGCCAGCATCTTTGCCGCTTCGTCGCACTGCGCACGGGTCACGTCCAGATGCGTCACCGCGCGCAACGTGCGCGGACCCATGGCATTGAGCCACACGCCTTGCTCGCGCGCCTTCGCACTCAGTGCGGGCGCATCGATCGGCGCCGACGGCGGCAAGTGGAACACCACGATGTTGGTCTGCACCGTGGCCAGGTCCAGCTGCACTGCGGCGCCGGCCTGCACCAGCCGCTCGGCAAAGGCGCGGGCATTGGCGTGGTCCTCCGGCAGGCGCTGCAGGTGATGATCGAGCGCATGCAGCGCGGCGGCGCTGAAGATGCCGTTCTGCCGCATCGCGCCGCCCATGCGCTGGCGATGCCGGCGGGCCGAGTCGATCAGCGTCCTGCTGCCAGCCAGCAGCGAGCCCCCCGGGGCACCCAGCCCCTTGCTGAAAGCCACCGCCGTCAGGTCGAACGGTGCGGCCAGTTCATGCAGCGGCACGCCGCTGGCCGCGCTGGCGTTCCACAGCCGTGCACCGTCGAGGAACGTGGCCATCCCCAGCTCGCGCGCGACGCAGCAGATGGCGAGGACCTGCGCCTGCGGCACCACGATGCCGCCGGCGCGGTTGTGCGTGTTCTCGATCTCCACCAGCGTCGTGCTCGGAAAGATCGCGAAGTTGCGCGGCTTGGCCGCGGCGCGCAGATCGTCGGCGGTGAAGAGACCGGTGTGGCCGATCTCGTGCATCTGCACGCCGGCGTTGGCCGCCGCGCCGCCCGCCTCGTGCCACGCGGCGTGCGACTCGCGGCACGCCACCACCTCGTCGCCTGGCCGCGTGAGCGTGCGCAGCGCCACCTGATTGGCCATGGTGCCGGTGGGCAGCCATAGCGCCGCCTCCTGGCCCAGCAGCTCGGCCATGCGTCCCTGCAGGCGATTGGTGGTCGGGTCCTCACCGTACTGATCGTCGCCCACCGGCGCCGCGGCCATCGCGGCGCGCATGGCGTCGGTCGGCCGCGTGACGGTGTCGGAGCGCAGGTCGATGGGTGCTGGCATGGTCGTTCCGTGACGGGTTCGATTCGTGGAGTTTGGCACTGCGTGGCCGCCCCGCGCAGCGCGGGGCGCGGTGCGTACGAGGCCGGCCAACGGCGAATCACCGTACGCCGGCTGGGGAGATCACCCTGTCTCGCGACCCACGTGAAGTCTTGCCACCGGCCCCTATGCGCAGCCCCGTATCGTCGGCACGACGACCCTCCATGCGCATCGCCTGCCTCCTCCTTGCCTTCATCGCTGCCTGCGGCAGCGCGGCCTCGGCTCCGCTCGACATCCGCGTGACGGATGTATCGGGGCGCCCGCTCGCGGGCGCCGTGGTGTTCCTCGAATCGCCGGAGGCGCGCGCAGCGGTGCAGCCGCTGGCCGGCGTGGAGATCGGGCAGGAGCAGCGCAAGTTCGTGCCCGCGGTCAGCGTCGTCACCGTCGGCAGCGCGGTCGACTTCCCGAATCGCGACACGGTGCGTCATCACGTGTATTCGTTCTCGCCGGCCAAGCGCTTCGAGATCAAGCTCTACGTCGGCAAGCCGTCGGCGCCGGTGGTGTTCGACCAGCCGGGCATCGCGGTGCTCGGCTGCAACATCCACGACCAGATGGCCGCCTGGGTCGTGATCGTCGACACACCCTGGTACGGCCGCACCGACGCCGACGGGCGCTGGGTCGGTGCGCAGGCGCCGGTGGGCAGCTATCGATTGCGCACCTGGCATCCCAGCCTGCCGGTGGGCGCGCCGGCGGCCGACCAGCCGCTGCGCGTCGAGGCCGGCGGCGCGCAGCTCGTCGTCAAGCTCGACGGGAGCACGCCGTAGTGCGAGCCCCTGTGCGAGCCCTGGTGCGCCTTCTCGCCGGCTGGCGGCTGTCCACCCGCCTGGTGGTGTCGTCGCTGGTGCTGCTGCTGGCGCTGCAGGTGGCCGGGCTGGCGGCCTTGCGCGCCAGCATCGAGCGCAACGCACGCGCCGAGATGTCGCAGCGCCTCGCCGTCGGCGAGCGCATCTGGAGCCGCCTGGTCGACCAACGCGCGACCAAGCTGTCGCAGGGCGCCGCCCTGCTCGCCGCGGACTACGGCTTTCGCTCCGCACTGGCCAGCCACGACGAGGCCACCATCGCCTCCGCGCTCGACAACCAGGGCGCCCGCATCGGCGCCACCATCTCGGCGCTGCTCGACACGCAGCTCGAGGTGAGCACCGTCGCACACGACGATGACCGGATCGCGCAGCCGGCACTGGCCGCCCTGCGCCCGCTGGCGGCGCGGCTGGCCCAGCGCGGCAGCGTGGTGGCGAT
>JBGAMU010000021.1:0-46720 GCA_044222685.1 Burkholderiaceae bacterium | reverse complement strand
CGTCGGCCGCCACCACCACATCAGCAGCCGCCCGAGTGCCGTCGGCGAAGGTGACGTGCGCCACCGCGTGGTCCTGTTCGACGCCCACCGCGCGGTGCCCGGTGCGGACGACCCCGGGCGGCAACGCGGCGGCGAGCAGGTCGACGAAATCGGCGCGGTGCATGCCGAACACCGCGTTCCAGCCGTCGGCATCGGTGACCTGCACCGGCGCGATCGGCGTTCCGTCGTGCCGCATGTACTGCGAACCGGTGCCGACGCGCGCACCCCAGCGCTCGACCGCGGGGCCGAGCCCCACACGCTGCAGCTGTCGCACGGCGTTCGGCGTCACGTAGACTCCCGCGCCGACCTCGCCGAGCGCCGTAGCCTGTTCGTAGACCGAGACATCGAGCCCCTGTGCGACGAGCGCGTTGGCGGCGAACAGGCCACCGATGCCGCCGCCGACGATGACGACCTTGAGCCGCGCTGTCACCTCGTACCACCTTCCCCGCACAAGGCGTCCATGTCGTCGCGAGGGTCTCGCCGAGCGGATCGCCTCGGGCCAGTGTAGTGCCGCATCCTGCAGGGCTGCGCACGGATGTCGAAACCGGCCGGCCCGGCTCGTCGTGCAGGTGAGGCAGGCTTCGGGCAGGCTCAGCCCCAAACCCCACGGAGTTGCAACATGAGACGACTCATCGCCACCACTATGGTCTCGCTCGACGGCGTGCTGCAGGCGCCCGGCGGGCCGGAGGAAGATCCCAGTAGTGGTTTTGCCTTCGGCGGCTGGTCGTTCCCGTACTGGGACGATGTGCCGGGCCGCCCCATGCATGGCCTGGACGGCAGGGACCGCGAGCTCGTGCTCGGCCGCCGGACCTACGAGATCTTCGAGGCCTACTGGCCGTACCAGGCGGCCGACAACCCGATCGCGCAGACGCTCAACGCCGCGCGCAAGCACGTGGCCTCGCGCACGCTGAAGCAGGTGCCGTGGCACAACTCGACGCTGCTGCGCGGCGACGTGGTCGCGGCGGTCGCCGCGCTCAAGGCCGAGGCCGGGCTCGACCTGCAGATCATCGGCAGCGGCGGCCTGATCCAGACGCTGCGGGCCGCGGCGTTGATCGACGAGTACAACGTGTGGACCTTTCCTGTCGTGCTCGGGCGCGGCAAGCGGCTGTTCGAAGCTGGCGCGAAGGCCGGCGCGCTGCGCCTGGTGGCCTCGCAGGCCTCGGCCACCGGTGTCGTGATGAGCACCTACCTGCCGGCGGGCGAGGTGGCGCCCGGATCGTTCGTGCAGACCGCGCCGAGCGAGAAGGAACTGCAACGGCGCGCGAAGCTGGCGCGCGAAGCGGGTTGACGCGGCGAGCGCCGCGGTGGCGTCGCAGCCGTCAGTCGACGACCAGGAGCCGGCGAAGTCGCTGGATGCCTCTTCCGATCTCCGAGTCGGGCTGCGCGGCGAGCTCCCGGGCCAGCGCCTGCGCCTGTGTCAACGCGGCTCGCGCCGATTCGAGGTCGCCCTTTCGGCAATAGACCTCGCCCTTCATGCACGTCAACTTGGCGACCGTGAGCATGTCGTTCACGCGGCGCAGCAGTTGCTCGCTGGCATCGAGTGAGATCAGGGCGGCGTCGAATTCGCCGTGCCCGGCCAGCAGCATGGCGATGTTGGCCTGCGTGCCGGCCTCGAAACGCTGATTGCCGATCTCGCGGTGGATTTGCAGGGCCATCTCGAAGTGCTCGCGAGCCGGCTCGAACTCGTTCGCGTGCTGGTGCACCTCACCAATCTGGCCCAGCACGACACCCTCGCCACGCCGGTTGCCGATCTCGCGATGGATCCGCAGGGATTCGCGATAGTGCGCAAGGCCCTGCCCGGCGTCGCCCTCGTGGACGCACAGGATGCCCATGTTGCACAGCGTGATGGCCTCCTGCAGCAGATTGCCGGAGTCCCGATGGATTGCCAGCGCCTGTGCGTACGCGACACCGGCCTCCCGGTGGTGCCCCAGGTCGTACAGCAGCGTTCCCAGATTGCCGAGCGTGATTCCCTCCGCCGCCCGGTTGCCCACCTGGCGATGGAGCGCCAGCGCTGCGTCGTAGGTGTCGCGAGCCGCAGCCGTGTCGCCTTCTTCCATCTGCAGGTTGGCCAGGTTGGCCAGCAGCATGCCTTGCCGTGCCCGATGACCCAGCGATTCAAAGCCGGCGAGCGCGGCCGCGAAATGCCGGTGCGCCTCGGCAGGATTGCCGTGGCGGTGTATCGCAATGGCCAGGTGCTGTTGCACCAAGGGTGCGTCGAGCGGGTCGGTGGACTGCCGCGCCGTCGTCAAGGCCTGCCAGAGCAGACCCGTCGCCGCCTCACCCTGCCCCATCGTGCGCATCGCGGTGGCGGTTGCCATGTCGACGAGCGCGCGCTGGTGCGCGGTGAGATCGTCCAGCGCCGCCACCTGGCGGCCCAACGCCAGCGCGACGCCGAATGGACCTTGTGCCTCGAGAACCGCCCACGCGCCCAGGAACGTCTCGACCGCCAGTCGCGTGCTCCCCTTCCCGAGGGCGCGCCGGCAGGCGGTGACGAGGTTGTCGATCTCGAGCGCCAGGGCGTGTCGCCGCACGATTCCGCCATGCGTGAACAAGGCCGCCTGGGCCTCGTCGGTGCCGAAGCGCGCGAAGAATGCGCAGTGCCGATCCTCGACATGCTCGCGCAGGGCATCACCGAACGCGGTGAGCTTCTGCGCGGCATATTCATGGATGCTGAGATACATGCCGAAGAACGGCTCGGCGATGTCCAGGCGGGTGGCCGATTGCGGCGTCCACGTTCGCAGCAGGCTCTTGTCGACCAGGGACTGAACCACGTCGAGGGTCGGGGCGTGGCCGGCATGCGCCGACAGGTCCAGCACAGCCTCGGCCGCCTGCAGGGTGAAGCCGCCGTCGAACACCGAACATTGCGCGAGTGCAGCCTGCTCCCACGGGGCGAGGAGGTTCCAGCTCCAGTCGATGGCAGCCCGCAGCGTCACCTGCCGGCTGGCCGGCGCCTGCCCGCCCGCCAGCAGCGCAAAACGATCACGCAACCGCTCGACGATCTGCGCCGGCGACAGTATGCGCATGCGGGCGGCAGCCAGCTCGATGGCGAGCGGCAAGCCGTCGAGCAGGCGAACGATCTGGCCCACCTGGGCGCGATGGGCCGCATCGATCACAAAGCCCGGCTTGTGGGCTCGCGCACGCACCTCGAACAGCGCCATCGCCTCACGCTCGAGGTCCATCGGTTGCAGCGAGAACACGTCCTCGCCGGCGATATGCAGCCGCTCACGGCTGGTGACGACGAAACTGGCTTGCGCAGCGCGATCGAGCCAATGCCCGACAGTGGCCGCCGCGAACGACACCACATGTTCGAAGTTGTCGAGGATCACGAGGCATCGGCCACGCGCCGCGATGGCGTGGCCCAGTTGCGAACCGGCGTCGTCCCGGGTCAGCGGCACGCCGAGTGCACAGGACACCGCGTAGTGGATCCCCTCCAGGCCTCGCGCATCGGAGAGGTCGCAGAAGTACACGCCTCCCGACCAGTCGCCCAGCCAGGCCAGCGCGTAGCGGCGTGCGAGACGTGTCTTGCCGGTCCCGCCGGGACCCATCAGGGTGAGCAGACGTCCGCCCGACTCGAGCCGGTTCGCCAGCTCCCTGAGTTCGACCTGGCGGCCGATGAAGGCGTCGCGCTCTGGCGCGATGTTGTGGCGCACCTGGCGCGCCGGCCGCCAAAGCCCGTCGGAGAGGAACACCCGATAGGCCTTGTCGGTATCGGCCGGCGGTTCGCAGGCCGCCGCGTGGCGGGTCAGCTCGAAGATCTCCACGGGCTCCGTCACGCCCTTTAGTCGATAGTGCCCGTGCCGATGCAGGGTGTGGCCAGCGGGTGCGGCTGGGGGGAGCGCCGCAGCCGCCTCGGCGGTGAGCAGCGACCGACCGCCGGCACACAAGGCCATGATGCGGGCCGCGATGGGCTTGGCAATGCCGTCGACCTCCAACGCCTTGGCGCCTTGCGCGACATGGTGTGGCCGGTTGGGCCGCAGTGCCACCGTGCCCACATGCAAGCCGATGCGCGTCTGCAGGCCCAGTGAGGCGACGACTGCGTGGTAGGCCGCAGCGAACTCGGCGGCGTTGGCTACGTCGTCGAAAAGCAGGAAGAAGCCGTCGCTGCGGTCGACCTCCTGACCCTGGAATCGCGCCAGCAGTTCGCGCGCGCGCTCATCGTGCTCGGCCCACCACGCGGCGGCGCGCTGATCGCCGACGCGCTGCACCCACTCGGTGCTGTCCACCAAGTCAGTGAAGACCAGCGCGCGCCTTTGCTCCAATGCACCCTCCGATGCAGCGGTCCCCATGCTATCGGCATTTCACGCATCAGCCGAGTACCGGACGAGCGCGCCAAGTGGCTGCGCGGCTGTCGAAAGCGCCGATCCTCGTTCGTCGAAGAAGAAGCGGAACAGGGCAATCGCGCCACGCTTGTTACTCACGCCGCCCGGCCGGCCGCACTAGCCTGACGCCCCACACGACTCGCACCACGAAAGGACCGCCCATGCTCTCCTGGACCCACCCCCTGCGCACGCACTACCGATGGGTCATCGTGGCCGCGGGCGGCGTGCTCGGCTGCATGGCGATCGGCGCGCTGTTCTCGCTGCCGGTGCTGCTGCGGCCGATCGCGCAGGACACGGGCTGGTCTACCACCGGCATTTCCAGCGCGATGACGTTTGCCTTCATCGCGCTGGCGCTCGGCAGCATCGCGTGGGGCCACCTGTCCGACCGCCTGGGCCCACGCGCCATCGTGCTGGCCGGCTCGCTGCTGCTGACCACCGGCCTCGCATTGGCGAGCGTGGCCACGTCGCTCGTCGCGTTCCAGCTGCTGTTCGGTGTGGTCGTCGGCGTCAGCGCGGCGGCGATCTTCGCGCCGATGATGGCCTGCGTGACCGGATGGTTCGACACGCGGCGCAGCCTGGCGGTGTCGCTGGTGTCGGCCGGCATGGGCATGGCGCCGATGACGATGTCGCCGCTGGCCGCGTGGCTGGTGGGCGCCTACGGCTGGCGCCCCTCGCTGCAGATCATTGCGGCGCTGGTGCTGGCCGTCATGGTGCCGGTGGCCTTGCTGGTGCGGCGCCCGCCGGCGCTGATGGCGAACGCCGCCGCCGCGGCGCCGTCCGGCGCGGCCCATCAACCGGGCTTGTCGCTCGGACAGGCGATGCGTTCGGCGCCATTCGTGATCCTGGTGGTGACCAGCTTCCTGAGCTGCGCCACCCACTCGGGGCCGATCTTCCACACGGTGAACTACGCCGTCGCCTGCGGCATCCCGCTGATGGCCGCGGTGTCGATCTACAGCCTCGAGGGGCTTGCCGGCATGGGCGGCCGCCTGGTGTTCGGGCTGCTCGGTGACCGCTTCGGCGCCGCGCGCGTGCTGGTGCTGGCGCTGCTGGCGCAGGCGATCGTGGCGCTGGGCTATGTGTTCGCGCGCGAGCTCGGCAGCTTCTATGCCGTGGCAGCGCTGTTCGGCTTCACCTACGCGGGCGTGATGCCCCTGTTTGCCGTGATCGCACGCGAGAACTTTCCACTGCGCATGATGGGCACGGTGATCGGCAGCACCACCATGGCCAGCAGCCTGGGCATGGCGCTCGGGCCCGTGGTGGGCGGCCTGATCTACGACTCGTTCACCAGCTATGCGTGGCTCTTCGTCGGCGCGTTCGCGCTGGGGCTGGGTGCGTTTCTGGCCGCGTTGGCTTTCACGCGGCTGCCGCGCCGACAGGTGGCGACCGCAATGGCGTGATCGGCTTTCGCGGGCACACTGCACCCATGCCCCTGCCCACCCCCACGCTGCGCACGGCCCGCCTGCGGTTGCGCCCGTTCACGCCGGCCGACACCGACGCGATCTTCGCGCTGCAGAGCAACGCCCACGTGCTGCGCTACTGGGACTCACCACCCTGGAAGGAGCGCGCGCGGGCGGAGCGCTTCATCGCCACGTGCCGGCAGCTGGAGGCCGAAGGCACCGGCGCGCGGCTGGCCATCGAGCGGGCCGACGACCGCGTGTTCATCGGCTGGTGCTGCCTGATGAACTGGAACCCGGACTACCGCAGCGCGACGATGGGCTACTGCCTGCGCGACGCGGCCTGGGGCCAGGGCTTCGCCACCGAAGCCGCGGGCGCCTTGCTGCAGTGGGCGTTCGACACGCTGGACCTCAACCGCATGCAGGCCGAGACCGACACGCGCAACGCGGCATCGGCCCGCGTGCTGGAGAAGCTGGGCTTCCTGCGCGAAGGCACGCAGCGAGAAGACTGCATCGTGGATGGCGAGGTGTCGGACACCTGGGTGTACGGGCTGCTCAGGCGGGAGTGGAAGTCTTAGCCTCGAAATCCTTTCGCTCGAGCACCCGCGACACCGCGTAGCCGATCACCAAGCCCCAGAACGGCGCGCCGATGTGGAAGATCGGCACGTCGGCCACCGTGATCAGAAAGGTGACCAGCGCGCCGAGCGTGAAGCGCTCGCGAAACGACACATTGAACGCCGTCTGCAGCACGCGCAGCATCGCCAGGCCGGCGAGCGCGGCGATGAACGCGGGCGGCGTCGCCAGCATCAACCGGGTGAACACCGGCGAGAACAAGCCGAACGCCAGCGCGAAGACGCCCACCGCCAGGCCTGCGGCGTAGTGCCGGTGCCGCTCGCCCGAGCTGGAGATGATGGCGTTCACCGGGCCGGTGAGGCAGGTGGAGACCGTGCCCACCATCGCCGCCAGCATCGAGCCCGCGCCGCAGGCCACCGTGATGGCGTTGACCGGCGGCTGGTGCCCGGCGGCGTTGAGCACCGCGACGCCCTGGCCGTTCTGCACCACCAGCACCGTGATGGCCAGCGGCACCACCAGCTCGACCATCGCGCGCCACGAGAACTCGGGTGCGTAGAGGTTGGGCTGGGCCAGCACCTGCAGCGCCGTGCCACTCGGGTGGAACCTGCCGAGCAGCGCGATCGCCACCACGCCGACCACCAGCGCGCCGATCAGCGGCGGCAGCCGGCGCGCCAGAGGCGCCGAGGCGCTGAGCGCGAGAAAGGCGCCGATCATCGGCGCGGCGATCCACACGTCGTCGCGCACCGCGAACACCAGGCCCAGGCCGAAGCGCAGGAACACGCCCGCCACCATGCCCATCACGATGGGCATCGGCACCGCCTGCATCGCGCGCCGCACCCAGCCCGACAGGCCCAGCACCAGCATCAACAGCCCGGTGGCGACGAAGGCGCCGACCACCTCGGCCCAGCGCAGGTGGCCGAGCGCCGGGCCCACCAGCACCGTGCCGGGTATCGTCCAGAAGAACACGAGCGGCTGCCGATACAGCGTGCAGAAGAGCAGCGTGATCAGCCCGTTGATGAAGAACGAGCCGAAGATCCACGACGACAGGTCGGCCTCGCTCAAGCCGCCGCGTGCGCCGACGGCCAGGATGATGGCCACCGGCCCCGACGCCGCGAAGATGAAACCGATCAGCGCGTTGGCGAGGTAGAGCCCGCCGCCGTCCGCGACCATCTGGCGCAGACCGGGCAGCGGCCTGTGGGCGGGCTCGAGGGGCATGGAGGCTCTGGCGGACGATGACGATCGGGGCGATTGTGCCGAACGCGCATGCGGCCATCGCCACCACGAGGCGGCGAAACAAGTGCCGACCCCACACTCGACGCGCGGGCCGCCGGCTTCCCGCAGAATCGCCGGTGTGTCTCGTTCGGACAGGAGCACCGCCATGGCCGGCATCGACCCCGAAGGCAAGCGCCTTCCCATCAAGCTCGACAGCACCTCGAACGGCGAGTTCGCGCCGGTGCCGCTATGGCCGGCGAACCTGGAGGCCAAGCGCCTCGCGCACGAGGCCGCCGCGGTGAATGCGAAGCGGCTGGGCAGCACCAAGCGGGCGTTCCTCACCTCGGCCTGCGGCGCGGCTAGCACGCTGCTGGCCTTCAACGCGGCCAACGCCGCCGCCGGCAGGACCGGCGGCTTCTTCGAGCTGCCGAAAGAAGCCGCGCTGGACCTGCAGCTCGCCCGCGCGCAGGTGGGGCCGGCAAAGCAGGAGTTCATCCTCGACGTGCAGGGCCACTTCATCGACACGCCCAAGGGCAACGCGAAGAGCGCCGACGTGTTCGTCAAGGACGTGTTCATGGACAGCGACACCGACGTGATGGTGCTGTCGTTCGTGCCATCCACCCGCGACGCCGAGCCGGTGACGATCCAGGCCGCCGACCAGGTGCGCCGGCTGGTCGACAAGCTCGAAGGCACGCACCGGCTGCTGCTGCACGGCCGCGTGAACCCCAACCAGCCCGGCGACCTGGAAGGCATGGACGAGCTGAAGCACAAGTGGGGCGTGAGCGCCTGGAAGACCTACACGCAATACGGCCCGGGCGGAAAGGGCTACTTTCTGCACGACGACATCGGCATCCGCTTCATCGAGAAGGCGCGCGCCCTCGGCGTGAAGAACATCTGCATCCACAAGGGGCTGCCCTTCGGCAGCCGCTCGTACGAGCACAGCCAGTGCAGCGACATCGGCGTCGTGGCCCGGCGCTACCCGGACGTGAACTTCCTCGTTTATCACTCGGGTTTCGTCAGCACGGTGGCCGAGAAGGCCTACGACGCGGGCGCCAACAGCGACGGCATCGACACGCTGATCACCTCGCTGCAAAAGAACGAGGTCAAGCCCAACAGCAATGTGTATGCCGAGCTGGGCAGCACCTGGCGCTTCCTGATGCGCGACCCCGAACAGGCGGCTCACGCGCTGGGCAAGCTGATCGTGGCGTGCGGCGATAACAACGTGCTGTGGGGCACCGACTCCATCTGGTACGGCTCGCCGCAAGACCAGATCCAGGCCTTTCGCACCTTCCAGATCGCGGCGCCGCTGCGCGAACGGCATGGCTACCCCGAGATCACGCCCGCGTTGCGGGCGAAGATCTTTGGCCTCAATGCTGCGAACGTGTACGGCCTCACCGCGAGCGACGTGAAGCGCTACACCGCACGCGACGCCGTGGCGCGCAAACGCGCCGCCTACCTCGAGCATCCCGATCCGCACTTCAAGACCTACGGGCCGAAGACGCGGCGCGAGTTCCTGAGCGCGACTCGCGGCGCTGGCTGACGGCCTGGGCTACAGAACGCCGCGCCCGATGAGCCGTTGGCGCAACTCGGTCAGTTGGCGGCCCACTTCGGAATCGAGGCCGAGTCCCGATGCATCGAGCATATGCGCGGCGTCGGTGAGCTTCTGTTGACTTGCCACTGGATCGCCCGCTGCGGCTTCCGCCCGCGCCCAGTCGCACAGCAGCGACACGTGGGCGGGGGCGGCACCGATGTCGCGCAACAGCACGTCTCCCATTGCCAGTGCCGAGCGCGCCTCGTCGAAGCGCCCGCGCCTTGCCAGTAGCTCGCCGAGCGTGCCGAGCATCGCGCCTTCCTGGTGCCGATTGCCCACCGCGCGGTGCAGGGCAAGTGCCTGCTCGGCGTGCGCTATGGCGTCGTCGTCGCTGCCCTGGTCGCGCAGCAGCATCGCGAGATAACCCAAGACGGACCCTTCGAAACGACGGTCGCCGACCTCACGCGCGCCGACGAGCGCCGCAACGAGGTGTGCCCGCGCCTCCTCGTACTGCGCAAGGTCGCGGCACAGGAGCCCGAGGTTCGCCTTGACGATGCCCTCGTCGCGTCGATTGCCGACTTCGCGATCGATCGCGAGCGCGTGTTCGTAGTGCGCCTTCGCTTCCTCGAAGTTCCCGCAATCGCGGCACACGTTGCCGAGGTTGCTGCTGTCGATGCCTTCGATGTAGCGGTTGCCGATCTCGCGATGCACAGCGAGTGCCTGCTCGAAGTGCGTCCTTGCCTCGCGAAGCCGGCCCTGCTCTGCGTGGATGATGCCGAGATTGCCGAGGGCGTGTCCTTCGACTCGCCGGTATCCGACTTCGCGCGTAATGGCCAGCGCCCGCTCCTGCAGCGCCCGCGCCTCGTCGATGCGTCCCTGGTCGCGGCGGAGGTTGCCGAGCGCAAGCAGCGCAAACGCCTCGCGGTTGCGATTGCCGAGCGCGCGGTAGAGCGTCAGGGCTTCCTCGAAGGCAGCGCCCGAGTCGTCGCCGCGTCCGGCGCGGCGCAGCCCCATCGCGCGCGCCAGCAGCGCTCGCGCCCGCGATGGCGGATCCAGCCCTTGCATCGCGAGCACCGTTGCCCCCAATGACACCATGAGCGAGTAGGGGCCGGTGAGCTCGACGATGTCGCAGGCAACGCGCAACGCCGCGGCGGCGACCACGCCATCGCCGCGCCCGGCCGCCCTGCGGCAGGCAGCGACGAAGTTATCGAGCTCGAGCGCGAGCGCGCGTCGTTTTCGCACGCCGCCGTGCACGAAGAGGAGTTCCGCTTCTTCGTTGCTGCCGAAGCGCGCGAAATGCGAGCCGTGCCGCGATTCGGCCATGACTCTCGCGGCATCACCCGCATCGTCGAGCTTGCCTGCCGCGTATTCGCGGATGCTCAGATACATGCCGAAGAACGGCTCGTCGAGGTCGTACCGCGTCTGCGAGGTCGGCACCCACGTGCGCAGGAGGCTCTTGTCGAAGAGCGCCTGGACGACGTCCATCGGCGGTGGCGCCTGCGGCCAGCGAGACAGTTCGAGGACCGCTTCGGCCGCTTCGAGCGTGAATCCGCCGTCGAAGACCGAACACTGCGCGAACGCGTCCTGCTCCCATGGTGTCAGGAGCTCCCACGACCAGTCGATCGCCGCCCGCAAGGTCGCCTGCCGCGCCGCCGCGCCGCGCGCGCCTGCAAGGAGCGCGAAGCGGTCACGCATGCGTTCGACCAGTTGTGCTGGCGACATGAGGCGAACGCGCGCCGCGGCGAGTTCGATGGCGAGTGGCAGGCCGTCGAGCAGCCGCACGACTTCGGCCACGAACCCTCGATTGGCGTCGGTGAGCGTGAAGTCCGGGCGATGAGCGCGGGCGCGCGTCACGAAGAGTTCGACCGCGTCGCCGCCCACCGCGAGCGGCTCGACGGGAAGAGACGCCTCGCCGACCAGGTGCATGCGCTCGCGACTGGTGACGATGAATGCCGCCTCGCGCGTGCAATCAAGCCAGTACGCGACCGTGGCGGCGGCGTGCTGCGTGATCTGCTCGAAGTTGTCGAGAATGACGAGGCAGCGTCCGCGTGCCGCGATCGCGTTGCCGAGTTGCACGCCGGGGTCGTCGCGCCCGAGCGCAACCTCGAGCGCGCCCGCCATCGCGAAGTAGATGGCATCGAGCGTGCGCGCCTCCGAAAGATCGCAGAAGAACACGCCACCCGGCCAGTCGCCGAGCCAGGCGTGTCCGTAGCGTATGGCGAGTCGCGTCTTGCCGGTACCGCCTGGACCGAGCAGAGTGAGGAGCCGCGCGCCTGCGTCGAACTGACGCGCGATCGCCTGCAGGTCGGCGCCACGACCGACGAAGGCGTCGCGTTCCGTCGGCAGATGGCGCGGGATGTCGCGCGCGGGCTGCCACAGATCGCCGCTGCGCACAACGCGGTACGACTTGTCAGCGTCAGCCGGCGGTGTGAAGCCGCAGTGCGGTACGGCGCCGAGCTCGAAAACCTCGACCGGCTCGTCGATGCCCTTGAGCCGGTAGTGACCGTGGCTGCGTACTTGCACCGCAGCGTCGAGCCCTGCGTCGTCGAGCGCATGTCTCGCCGCCGAACTGAGCAGCGTTTGTCCGCCGCGTGCCATGGCCATCACGCGTGCGGCCAGCGGCTTCGCGAGGCCTTCGACCTCGATCGGTTTTGCGCCCAGCGCCATGTCTTCGGCGGACGCCTGCCGAAGCACCACCGGGCCGACGTGCAGGCCGGCACGCGCCGATAGGCCCAATTCGGCCAGCGCGGCGTGATAGTCCAGCGCATGGTGCGCAGCGTCGATCGCGGAGTCGAACAGCAGCAGAAAGCCGTCGGCACGATCGATCTCGCGCCCATGATGGCGGCGCAGCAGATCACGCGCGCGGCGGTCGTGCTCGACCCACAGCGCGCGGGCAAGCTCGTCACCGAGACGTTGCGTTGTTAGCGTGCTGTCAACGACATCGGTGAACAGCAATGCAAAGTTCTCGCCCATCCGCCTCCCTGCCAGATGGGCATTCTGGTGTTTCCAGCGCTTGCCGGCAACGCTGGGCCTCGGATTGACTCGGGGCGACGGACGCCCACCACCTCGGCCCAGCGCAGATGGCCGAGCGCCGGGCCCACCAGCACCGTGCCGGGAATCGTCCAGAAGAACACGAGCGGCTGCCGATACAACGTGCAGAAGAGCAGCGTGATCAGCCCGTTGATGAAGAACGCGCCGAAGATCCCACGACGACAGATCGGCCTCACTCAAGCCCCCGCGCGCGCCGACGGCCAGGATGATGGCCACCGGCCCCGACGCCGCGAAGATGAAACCGATCAGCGCGTTGGCGAGGTAGAGCCCGCCGCCGTCCGCGACCATCTGGCGCAGACCGGGCAGCGGCCTGTGGGCAGGCTCCAGGGCATGGCGGGCTCCGGCGTGCGACGAGCGCGATTGTGCCGATCACCCGGGCTTGAGTCGGCAGCGGCTTCCGATCAGGCCGCCCGCTGCAGCCACTGCTCCAGCTCGAGCAGCGCCTGCTCGAACGGCAGCGCGCGGCCAGCCGCCTCGGCCGCCGCAAAGTGCTCGTCGCCCAGCGCACGGCGCGAGCTCGCGAGCAGCGGCGTGATGTGCTCGAGCTCCCCGGGCTCGTGCCGGTAGCCCCAGGCCAGCAGCTGCCGGTCCGCGGCACCCCAGAAGCGTGCGGCCACGGCATGCTCGCCCCGGCGCGACGCCAGACCGACGGTGGCTTCGAGAAGATCGACGCTGACCTTCTCGTGGCGCGCCAGCGGCAGGCATTCGATGGCGAACTGCCGCGCCTCGTCGAGTGCTCCGCGTGCGACCAGCACGCGGATCAGGTTGTCGAGCAGGACCACGTGGCCGACGCGGCCCACGTGCCGGCGTGCGAACACCAGCGCCTCGCGGTAGCAGCGCTCGGCCGCGTCGAGCTGCCCGGCCCGGTGCTGGTGCGTCGCGGTGTTGTTGAGCAAGGTGAACAGCAGCACGCCATCGTCGAGCCCGCGCGCCAACGCGAGGGCCTCCTGCTTGGCCTGCAGCGCCTGCTCGAAGCGGCCCAGCGTGCCCAGCGCCGAGCCCACGGCGTTGAGCGACCAGGCCAGGCTGTGCGGCGCGCCGAGCTGCCGCGCGACGGCCAGTGCCTGCTGCGCGAAGGCCAGCGCCTCTTCGTAGCGGCCGCGGAACTCGGCGATGCGCGCCAGGGCCCGCAGCGTGCCCTCGCGCGCCGGCGTGGCGGCCGCGGCCTGGTCGTGTTCGAGCACGGCACGGATCAGGCGGTCGCCCAGCTCAACACTGTTCCAGCCCCAGTAGTAGCCGGTGGCGGCCGCCAGCTGCAAGCCGGCTTGCGGGTCGAGAGCACCGTCGCAGCACCAGGTGAGCGCGGCCACCAGGTTCTCGTGCTCCTGCTTGAAGCGGCTCATCCACAGATCCTGCTCGGGCCCGCGCACCTGCGCGTCGGCCTCCTCGGCCACCGCGATGAAGTGGGCCACGTGCCGGGCGCGCGTGGCCTCGGCCTCGCCACACGCGTTCAAGCGCTCCAGCGCGTACTGGCGCACGGTCTCGAGCATGCGGTAGCGCGGCCGGCCGCCCAGCACCTCGCGATCGACCACGAGCAGCGACTTGTCGTGCAGCGCGGTCAACAGCGCGAGCGTGTCGTACTCGTCGGTGGTCTGCGCCACCTCGGCTGCGGAGCTCAGCGTGCAGCCGTCGACGAACACCGACAGCTGGCGCAGCATGCGCTGCTCCGCCGCCGACAGCAGCTCGTAGCTCCACTGCATCGCCGCGTGCAGCGTCTGGTGCCGCGGCAAGGCACGGCTGCCGCCGGTGAGCAGCCGAAAGCGGTCGTCCAGGCGGGTGGCGATCTCGGCCAGCGGCAGCATCGTCACGCGCGCAGCCGCCAGCTCGATCGCCAGCGCGATGCCGTCGAGCCGGCGGCAGATCTCCACGACGGGCGCGGCGTTGTCGGCGCCGACCTCGAAGTCGGGCAGCGCCAGCTGCGCACGGTCGACGAACACACGGACCGACTCGGCGGCCTGCGCCGCGGCCAGATCCGCGGTTGCGGGCAGCGACAGCGAGCGCACCGGGTAGATCTGTTCGCCGGCCACGCCCAGGCCTTCGCGGCTGGTGGCGATGATCGTCGTCTGGCCGGCCGCGTCGGCCGCCGTGCAGCCGCCGGCCTGCAGCGCCTCCACGAAGGCGGCCGCGTCGTCGATCACGTGTTCGCAGTTGTCCAGCACGAGCAGCGTGGGGCTCGCGGCCAGCTGCTCACGCAGCCGCTCGACGAGGGGCGTATCGCCCTCGTCGCGCAGGCCGAGCACGGCCGCGCAGGTGGAAGCCACGCGGGCGCCATCCGTCAGCGGCGCGAGGTCGACGAACCACGCGCCGCCGGCGAACGCCGGCCGCTGCTGCTGCGCCAGCTGCACGGCCAGCCGCGTCTTGCCGCAGCCGCCGATGCCGGTGAGCGTCAACAGCCGTGCCGACGGCAGCAGGCGCGCCAGATCCGCCAGCGCCGCCTCGCGGCCGATGAAGCGCGTGCGCGGCGCCGGCAGGTTGTGCCGCGGCGGCGCGGCCTGCTGCGGCGACACGCCGGGCGCACCGGATGGCGCCGCATCGCGCAGCGCCGTGAGCCGATAGCCGTAGCCGGGCAGCGTGGTGATCGCAGCGGCGCCGAGCAGCTTGCGCAGCGTGCTGACCTGCGTGGCCACGTTGTGCTCCTCGACCACCAGGCCCGGCCAGACCAGGTCGAGCAGCTCCTGCTTGGTGACCAGCCGCTCGTGACGCTGCGCCAGCGCGAGCAACACGTCGAACGCGCGGCTGCCCACGGGCACCGGCTCACCGTGCACGCGCAGCACCCGCTCGGCCGCATGCAGCTCGAAGTGGCCGAAGCGCAGCGGCGTGTCCGGGAGCGCGGGAGCGGTGGGTGCCACGCGCCATTCTGATGCTGCGCCGGCAGCGAGCAAGAGCCTTCGAGCGCGTTTGAAAACCTTTGATCCCGGCTGGAGGACGCGCCGCCGCGGGCTCGCCACAGTGAGTGCCAGGCGTTCGGCTCCCGGGCGGGAACCGGGCGTCGAGCCACATCCCACTTGACCCCGCCCGAAAACCGTAAGGAGCCCGCGCCATGTCTCACGTGACCCAGCATTCGACCGATCCCGCCCGCTACGCCAAGTGCGTGGAGGTGTCCAAGCGCATCCGCTGGGACACCGACCGCGACGTCATCCGCGGCCGCGCCTTCGACTTCGGCAAGACCTTTCTGCCCGACGGGCTGTCGAAGGCGGCGCAGCTGCCTTTTCTGAGTGCGCAGCAGAAGCGCCTGTACTCGCAGGTGCAGGGGCGCACCTACGCCAACATGTTCGCGCTGGTGGAGCGCTTCATCGGCGCCAAGGTGCTGGAGCTGAGCCGCGGCCACTGGCTCGGCGACCAGGTGGCGCTGGAAGCGCTGGTGCGCCTCACCGACGAGGAGCTCAAGCACCAGGAGATGTTCCGTCGGCTGGAGACGATGATGGCCCCCGGCATGCCCGCGGGCTACCGCTTCCTGCCGCAGCCCAACGACGTGGCGCAGGCGGTGCTGGCCGCCTCCACCTGGGCCGTGCTGGCGCTGGTGTGCGACATCGAGCTCTTCTCGCAGGCGCACTACCGCAGCAGCATCGAGCCCGAGACGCAGATCGACCCGCTGTGGAAGGACGTCTTCCTGTTCCACTGGAAGGAGGAATCGCAGCACGCCATCCTCGACGAGATGGAGTGGCTGCGTGAGAACGAGAAGATCAGTGCCGCGCAGCGCGATCAGGCCGTGAGCGAGCTGATCGGCCTGGTCGGCGCGGTCGACGGCATCTGTCAGCTGCAGGCCCAGGCCGACGCCGACTACTTTGCCGACATCGCGGGCCAGGCCTTCGATGCGGCGCAGCGCCAGGCCATCCACGCCACGACGCTGGCCGCCTACCGCTGGCAGTACATCGTCAGCGGTGTGCAGGATGCGCGCTTCGGCGAGCTGCTCGGCTCGATGATCAATGCCGAGCAGGGTGCGCGCATCCAGGCGGCGCTGGCGCCGATCGTCGGCGCGGTGCACTGAGCCGCTGCCACGCAGCCGGACGACGCGGGTCGTCCGGCCGGCGGGCGCTCGGTCAGGCCACGGCGCCGGCCGGCCGGCGCAGCAGCTGGATGCTCGTCGCGACGCGCTCGGCCACCTCGCGCTCGCGCTGCAGCGTGCGCAGCGTGGCCTGCGCCTCCTGCGCCGAGCCGTCCAGTCGCGACAGCGCGTTCTGCGCCTCCTCGACGGTGAGGTCCAGCCGCGCCAGCTTCTCCGACACGTCGTCGACGATGACGCGCTGTTCGCTCAGGTTCTCCAGCGTGTCGTGCAAGCCGGCGATCAGCGACGCCGCGGTGTCGGCGCCGGCCTGCACCTCGTCGACCTTCTTGCGCCAGGCGTCCACGAGTGCCAGCTTGTCGTCGGTGCCCTGCAGGCGTTCGAGCAAGGCGTCGACCTTGCCGCGCAGCTCGGCCACTTCGCCGCGCTGATCGGCCACGAACTGCAGGTCGGCCTTGCTGCGGCTGCTGATCTGCCGCACGGCTTCGACCTCGGCCTTCACCGCCAGCACCATCGCCTCGCGCTCGGCCAGCTGGGTGGTCATCTTCTGCACCGTCGCAGCGTGCCGGTCCAGGTCGGCCAGGCGAAGCTCGAAGTCCTTCAGCGCCTTCTCGGCCTGCGTCAACGACGCGCGGCGCTGGTCGAGCTGCCGCGAGTGGTCGTTGGCCTGCTGCAGCTGGGCCTCGGTGAGCGTCACGTGCGCCATCACCTCGCGCTGACGGGCCTGCACCTGCGCCAGCTGCGAGATCGCCTCGTCGCTGCGCGTGGCCACCTGCGCCATCTCCTGGCCCAGCGCCTGCACCTGCCGCAGCCGGTCGGCCGTTTCCGCGGCCTGGCGAATGCTCTGCTCGATCAGCTCGACCAGGCGCGCGCGCTGTGCGTGGCCGGCGTCCTCGTCCTTCTTGGTCTCGGCCATCGTGCGCTGCGCGTCGTGCAGCGCCGCGTCGATGCGCGCCACCTCGCCGGCCAGCGGCGCCAGCCGGGCCTGCAGGACCGACAGGTCCTGCAGATGCTGCTGGGTGCTGTTCACACGCGAGGCGAGACTCTCGCACTGCTTGGACAGGTCGTCGATCTCGGCGCGGCGCGCGGCCTGCTGGACCAGCATCTGCTCCACGTCGCGCGACAGCACGAACAGGCCGTTGACCCGCTCGTCGACGCGCTCGACGAACTGCATGCGGGCACTGACGCGGCTGATCTCGGCGTCGAGCGCCGTGGCGGTCTCGCCCAGCCTGCGCGCCGATTCGGTGCCCTCGTCGAGCCGCGCGAACTTGTCGAGCAGGCCGTTCAGCCGCGCTTCGATGTCCGGCGTGCGGCCGATCATCGCGGCCGTGCGTTGCTCGAACTCCTCGAACTTGGCGCGTTCCTGCGTCAGCTGCAAACGCAGCACCGCCATCTGGCCATGGGCCTGATGCACCTCGTCGAGCTTGCTCTGCATCGCGGCCAGGTCGTCCTGCGCCTTGAGCAGGCTCTCGTGCTGCGCCGCGGTGCGGCGGCCGATCGTTTCCACCACGCCGAGCTGGTCGGCCAGCGCGTCGAGCGCGTTCTGCTTGCGGGCGAGCTCTTCGGTCTCGGTGCGCAGATCGGCGAACATCTTGTCCAGCGACGCGGCCTTCTGCAGCGCGGCGCCCAGCGATTCGTCCTTGGCCAGCAGCGCCTGCACCCGGGTCTCCATGTCTCCCAGCGCGCCCGACAGCGAGCGCAGCCGGTCGTCCATGGCACCGAACTCGTCCTTGTGCAGGCCGATCTGCTCGACCGTTTCGCGCAGGCGGGCCAGCTGCGAGCGGGCCTCGTTGTCGAGCCGCGTGCTCTCCTGGGTGAACTGGTTGCGTGCCTCGCTGGCGGCCGCCAGCTCCTGCGTCGCCGCGCGCGCGATCTGTTCGATGCGCGACACCGCCTCCTCGGCTTCGTGCATGCGGTCGCGGCCCTCGGCCAGCTTGGCGACCTGCGCGTCCATCGTCCACACCAGCTGCGTCAGCCGTGCGGTTTCGGACACCGCGTGGTCGATGGCGGGGCGCTGGGTCTCCAGCGTCTTGGTGCGCTGGGTCACGTGATCGGCCAGCAGGTGCAGCGCGGTCACGCGGCGCTCGACTTCCTTGCTCAGGTCCTGCAGCTGCATCACGGCGTCGAGCCGGCGCGACATCTCGCCCAACGAGCTCATCACGGTCGACGACGAGGTGCGCGCCTCGTCGGCCGCCTGCTGCGCGGTCTGCACGTCGCGCCGCAGGTCGCTGCCGATCTGCTGCAGGTCGGCGAAGTCCTTCTTGGTGGAGATGAAGGCGGTCAACGAGCGTTGCGCTTCGCTGCCCGACTGGCGCAGCTCGGCCTGCGCCTGGCTGAGCTCGGCGCTGTCCTTGCGCACCAGGCTCAGTGTGGCCTGCACATCACGCACCTGGGCGCCCAGCTCGTCGAGCGTCTTGCGGTTCTGCTGCAGCGGACCCTCCGGATCGGCCAGCGCCTTCGACGCACGCGCGGCCTCGCCGGCCTGGCGCGACACTTCGGTCAGCCGCTCGCCGAGTTCGTCGGCGCAGCGCAGACGTTGCTCGAAGACCTCCACCGCGGCGGCCAGCTTCTCCAGCCGGCGCACGGCCGACTCCGACTTGGACGACAGATCGTCCACCGCCTTGTCGAGCGTGGACAGACGACCGGCCAGCGACGCCGACTGTTCGGCCTGCGCGCGCAGCGCCGCACGCTCTTCGCGCACCGCTTCGCGCTCCTCGCGCACTTCGGCCATCAGCTCACGCAGGTCGGCATCCGCCTGCCTTCGTTCGTCGTTGCCGCGAAATAACGTCCCAAGCATAAGTGGCCCCCGCCAACTCCGGTTCGCCGTTGTATCAACTCGGGTCGACGCCAGGACCACCGCACGTGGGTGGCCTTCGCCGCCAAGTCGCGGGGGGTGATCACCACGATGCCACCCGCTGACCTGATGAACACCCCGGTTTCATCTGCAATCGAGAACGCGCGCGGCGTAACGAGCCGGTCGGCAGGACCCGGCACAGTGCGGCCGTCCAACCAGCGCCCATCGAGACTCCCGTGCCCGCCGTTCTGTCCGACCGAAGCAAGCTCCACGCCGAGCGCCTGCAGGCCTTGCTCGCACCGGCCGCTGCGCCCGGTGCGACCGCCCTTTCCCGCCCTTGTATCGTGGCGCTCCCCGGCTCGGGCAGTGCCCTGGCGTACTACGAATTCGGAGATCCTCGGGGGCAACCGATGCTGTGCCTGCACGGTCTTTCGCTGTCGGGCCTGGTCTTCGAGACGTACCAGGAGCACTTCCTGCGCCTGGGCGTGCGCGCCATCGCGCCCTGCCTGCTCGGCGGCGTGTACCGACCCGACCCCGACAAGAACGCCCATGCGCTGGCCGGCGAGCTGGTCGAGCTGCTCGATCTGCTCGGCATCCACCGTGTCGACATGGTCGGATTCAGCTGGGGCACCTTGATCGAGCTGGCGTTGCTGGCAAGGGCGCCGCAACGGATTCGCCGAGCCGCCTTTCTGGGCGCAATGGTGCCAAGCCGGTTCATGCAGCCGCGAGATCTGCAGCGCATGAAGGCAGACGTCCGCCTGTCGCTCGCGATGGTGCGCCATGCCCCATGGCTGCATCGGGGCCTGATGGCCTTGGTGGGCCGTCTGCCCGTGGCAGTGCTCGTCGACCAGTTCCGCGATCCGAAGTTGTCGCAGGCCGAGACGCGCGCGCTTGCGCCGGGCCACCCGTTTCACGACCATCTGGCGCGCTGCGTCGACGAATGCCGGCGCACCGGCTCGCGTTTCTTCACCGATGGCTGGCGGATGTTCCTCGATGATCCCGGCTACGAGCTCGCCGACCTTGCCCGCGCGGCGGCCGACGCCGACCTGCGCTTCTATGTCGGCGAGAACGACAACGTGCACCTGCCCGCCTTTTCGGAGCGCGTGGTCGCCGCCTGGCCGGCCGATGCCGGCGATCCGGCGCCACGGCACGGAGGCGCGCCTGCGTCCGCCGTGTTCCAGCTGGTGCAGCGTCGCGGACCCAGCAGCCTCTGGATGACGCCCGGCGCCGGACGCATGGCCTGCATGCTCCATCTTGGCGAGGCACTGGACCACCTGCTGACCGGCGGCAGGTGACGCCTCCAGTTCGTGCGTTGATCGACCGCGTCGCTCAGCGCGTGAGCCGATAGATCATCAGCGCCGCGCGGATCGCGTTCTTCTCGATCGACTCGGGGTGCAGGTACTCCAACGGCGAGTGGGCGCCGCCGCCGGTGGCGCCCAGGCCGTCCAGGACGGCGGCGTACGGCGCGGCGAACTGAACGTCGCCCGCGCCACGCGTCTCGGGGTTGGCGGCCTTCACCGGCCGCAGGCCGAGGTCGACGCTCACCTGGGAGTACAACTCCAGCAGCGCCTCGTTGGCCGGCGTGGCCGGCATCGGCGGATACGACTCGACGAAGATGATCGTCGCCGACGTGCCGGGCAGGCTCTGGGCCACGATCTCGCGCATGCGGCTGCGCGCGCGGTCGCGCTGCTCGGCCGAGAGCGCGCGCAGGTCGCCGCGCGCCATGGCCTGCGGCGGGATCACGTTGCCCTTGCCGGCGGCCGTGCCGCGCGCCTGCGTGGGGTCGAACGTCACCTCGGTGCCGGCCAGCATGACGCCGGCGCCGAACGTGAGCCCGGGCTCGATGAGCCGCTCGCGAAACGCGTTGACGATGCGCGCCAGCTCGTAGGCCGCGCCGTAGCCGGCACGGGGGCCGAAGATTCCCGACGAGTGGCCCTGCTTGCCGGTGACCGTGAGCACCCAGCCGCCCGCGCCGCGCCGCGCGGTGGCCATCGACTCCTCGCCGTTGGCGGCCAGCCCCATGCCCTCGAACGACAGCACGGCATCGCTCTTCTGGGCCATCTGCACCAGATCGGCCCGCGCGCGGGCGCCGGGTTGACCGACGCTTTCTTCGTCGCCGGTGAGCAGCACGCTGATCGCGGCGCCGTCGAGCACGCCCACGCTGTGCAGCGCGCGCAGCGCCTCGAGCAGGATCACCACGCCGCCCTTCATGTCCGAAACGCCCTGCCCGCGGATGCGCGGGCCGTCGGGCTGCCACGGCGGCACCGGGCTGGAAGGTTCGAACACGGTGTCCAGGTGCCCGAGCAGCAGCACGCGCTTGCCGCGCGTGCCGTCGCGCTGCGCGGCCAGGTGGCCGGCGCGCGCCATCTCGGGCGGCATGTCGATCCAGCGGGTCGCGAAGCCCAGTTCGTCGAGCTCGGCGCGGAAGACGCGCCCGACGGCCTTGACGCCGTCGACGTTGAGCGTGCCGCTGTTGATCTGGACCGACTTCTCCAGCAGCGCCAGTGCCGCCGGCGAGCGCGCCTTGACGGCCTGCACGATGCGGCTCTCCACCGCGGAGAGCTCGGCGCGCGCGGGCGTGACAAGCCCTGCGAGCAGCAGGCACAGCGCGGCCAGCCGATACGACAGACGGCCATGGGCCGTCTGTCCGGCGGCCTGCATCCAGAACACCACGATGGCCATCGGAGAATCGTACAGGCACGATGGATGGCACGGCCCGCCGGGCGACTGCAGATCTGTCGATCCGGCGGGTCGTCGTTCGTCGTGGGATTGAGTCGAGGAGCCGAACTTGAACACCGACGAACAAGCCATCCGTGAGTTCAACAGGACGTGGATCGATGCGGTCAACGCCGCCGATCTGGCGCGCCTGCTGAGCCTGATGACCGACGACGTGGTGCTCCTGAACCCCGGCGGCGCACCGCTCGGCCGCGACGGGTTTCCCGCGATATTCACCGGAGCCCACCAACAGCTGCGCCTGCGTTGCACCAGCGACGTGGAAGAAGTCGTGGTTGTCGGCGACGTGGCCTACAGCCGATGCCGCGACGCGCTGTCGCTGACGCCGCGCGACGGCGGCGCCACCTCGCAGATGGCCGGTCACCGGCTCACCGTCTACCGCAAGCAAGCCGACGGCCGCTGGCTTCTTGCGCGCGATGCCCACACCTTGCAGCCGGTGACAAGCTGAGTTCGTCGTCGCGCCGAACTGGGGATAGCCCTGCCCCACGGGCAGGCGTAGAAGTGCGGCTCACCTTCTCCATCCATCCCAGGAGATCCACCATGGCCGCATCGACGACCGCCGTCTTGATCATGTCCGCCGGCGACCTGAGCATGACCTCCGGCGTGCCCATCTCGTTCAGCGTCAGCTGGGGTTCGAACATCAGCGCGTTCCGCTGGACGCGTGTGTGGGCCGGCATCGAGTCGGCCGGCGATGCCGATTCGGCACAGAGCGTGAGCATCGTGTCGGAGGGGTCGGCGTGGAGCCTCTCCAATCCGGCGAGCACGGTCAATCTGGTCACGCTGCGTGGCCAGGGCCAGTCGGGCGCGCCGGTGGTGGCGCGCATCCAGGTGCTCGCCTCGCAGGCCGACACGTTCTAGGAGGCCACCATGTAAGTGCAAGTGTTGTTCGACACCCGGGGCCAGGTGCGCGCCCTCTTCCGCCCCGCGACCGAGCGCAACGCTCCCCAGCTCGACCTTCGCCCAGCACGCGGGCAGCGCGTGGCCTGGCTCGAGGTGCCAGCCGGTCTGGAGAAGCTCTCGCTGCGCGAGCTGCATGCGACGCTGACCGTGAAGTCGCCGAAGGACAAGCCGATCCTCGCCAAGCGACTCCATCGAGAGCGCCCACGCTAACATCCGCGCGCCATGGCCAGCGCAGACCCCGGTTCCGTCGATGCCCTCATAGTCGGAGCCGGCCACAACGGCCTGGTCTGCGCGTGCTACCTGGCGGCCGCCGGTTTGCGCGTGCGCGTGCTCGAGAAGCGTGCGGTCGTCGGCGGCGCGGCGGTCACCGAGGAGTTCTTCCCCGGCTTTCGCAACTCGACCGCGAGCTACACGGTCAGCCTGCTGAACCCGACCGTGATCCGCGACCTGCGCCTGGCCGAACGCGGGCTCAGGATCGTCGAGCGCCCGTTCGCCAATTTCGTGCCGCTGGAGGATGGCCGCTCGCTGCAGTTCGGCGGCGACGCCGACGCCACCCAGCGCGAGGTGGCCAAGTTCTCGTCGCGCGATGCGAAAGCGCTCGACGCCTATTACGCCCGCCTCGACCGACTGGCCGACCAGCTGAAGAAGTGGGTGCTGCGCGCGCCGCCCAACCTGGGCGGGCCGCTGGTGGTGGAAGGTCTGCGCGACGCCGCGGCGGCGGCGCGGCTGCTGCTCGACTTCGGCGCGCTGCCCACCGCCGGCAAGCGCGACCTGATGGACGTGTTCACCAAGAGCGCCGGGCACTGGCTCGACGCGACGTTCGAGTCCGAGCCGTTGAAGGCCGTGCTCGGCTGGGACTCGGTGGTCGGCAACTACGCGAGCCCCTACGCGGCCGGCTCGGCCTACGTGCTGCTGCACCACTGCTTCGGCGAGGTCAACGGCAAGGCCGGCCGCTGGGGCCACGCGATCGGCGGCATGGGGCGCATCACCGAGCTGATGGCCGACGAGGCGCGTGCCCGTGGTGTGCAGATCGACGTGGGCCACGGCGTGCAGCGCGTGCTGGTGGAGCACGGCGCCGCGGTGGGTGTGCTCACCGACCGCGGCGAGGAGATCCGCGCGCGCAGCGTGGTGTCGAACGTGCACCCGCAGCTGCTCTACCAGCGGCTGATCGACGCCAGCGCGCTGCCGGCAGAGTTCAACGAGGCGATCGGCCGTTATCGCAGCGGCTCGGGGTCGCTGCGCATCAACGTGGCGCTGTCGGCGTTGCCCGACTTCGCGTGTGCGCCCGGCACGACGGCGATGCCGCACCACGCGAGCGGCATCGTCTTCGCGCCGTCGCTCGCCTACATGGACCGCGCCTGGGTCGACGCGCAGGTGCAGGGCTTCTCGGCCCAGCCGATCGTCGAGATGATGATCCCGAGCGTGGTGGACGACTCGCTCGCGCCCCAGGGCGCACACGTGGCGAGCCTGTTCTGCCAGCAGTTCAAGCCCGACGCAGACTGGAGCGCGCTGAAGGAGCGTGCCGTGCAGGCAGCGTTCGACGTGGTGCAGGCGCACTGCCCGAACTTTCGGGCGTCGCTGCTCGGCTACCGCGCGCTGACGCCGCTCGACCTGGAGCGCGAGTTCGGCCTCGTCGGCGGCGACATCTTCCACGGGCAGCTGTCGCTCGACCAGCTGTTCTCGCTGCGGCCGTTGCTCGGCTACGCCCGCTACCGCGGGCCGTTGCGCGGGCTGTACCACTGCGGGTCGGGCGCCCACCCCGGGGGCGGCGTCACCGGGGCACCGGGGCACAACGCGGCGGTCGAGATCCGGCGCGATCTGGCGTGAGCCGACCGTCCATGGACCCGTCGACGCCGCGCCGATGGCACCGAACGGCCGCGTGGATGTCGTCGATGCTGGCGCTGGTGGCCGCCGTCGCCGTGTGGCAGCTCGCATTCACGGCTCCGGCAGTCGACATCGATCCCGTGCCCGCGAACCTCATCGCGCTGGCCGCGCCCGAGGGGCAGCAGCTGATCGACAAGGCGACCCGCGCCGACTACCAGCCGCTGAGCACCGCGTTCGAAGCGCAACGCCGCCCGGCCTACTGTGGCGTGGCCAGCTCGGTCATCGTCATCAACGCGATGCGCCCGCAAGCCCGGCCGCTGAGCCAGGCCGCGTTCTTCGCCGACCTGCTCACCGAAATGCGCGTGACGTTCAGCGGCATGACCCTGGATGAACTGGGCCACCTGCTGCGTCGGCATCGGGTGACGGTCGAGATCGTGCATGCCAAGGATTCGACACTCGAGGCCTTTCGCACCCTGGCGCGCGAGAACCTCGCCCGTACCGGCGACTACCTGCTGGTGAACTATCAGCGCGCCGCACTGGGCCAGCGCGAAGGCGGCCACATTTCGCCCTTGGCCGCCTACGACGTCGCGACGGATCGAATGCTCATCCTCGACGTCGCCGCTTACCGCTATCCACCGGTCTGGGTGTCGACGGCGGACTTGTGGAACGCGATCCACACGATCGACAGCACCTCGGGTCAGACCAGGGGCTTCGCGATCGTTCGCGAGGGCGCGACGCCGTCGTGACGCGCGAGCACCTGGGCGTGCTCGGTTCGGGCCAGCGCGAGGCGACCATCGGCGCCGACGGCCGCCAGCGCATCCAGCGCCCGGTCATAACGCTGCAGCGCCAGGCCGGCATCGCCCCCATCGGCGGCCAAACGAGCCAGCACGTGCAGGCTGAACGCCAGATCGACCCGGGCACCGCTCTGTTCGAACACGAGTCGCGCCTCCTCGACCTGCGCCTCGTCGTGGGTGCGATCACCCATCTCGAGCAGCCCCCGCGCCCGATCGACCGGCAGCTGCATCGCCTGCGCGATGGCGATGCTCTCGTGCCAGCCCTTCAGCGCCGCCGGCCTGTCGCCGCAGAGCCAGGCCAGCGTGCCGCGCAGTCGCATCGCCTCCGACCGCCATCCCGCTGCGCTGGAGGCACTGCACTTCAGCGCCTTGGCGCACGCAGCCTTGGCGGCCCGCAATGCGGCGTCGCGGGCCGCGCCGGTGCTGCGATCGGCCTCCATCAGCAACAGCTCGGCATACGCCGTGATCGGCTCGATGAAGAACATGTCCTTCATGCCGCGTGCCTCGAGCACCTCGAGTGCGTGCGCGAGGATGCCGCGGGCTTGGGCGATCTCGCCCCGCCGCAGCAGGCTCTTGGCCAGCACGCCGCCCGCGTTGGCATGCATGCGCGGGGCCGATGTGCGCACGCTCAGGCTGCGCACCTTCTCGAGCGGCGGCGCCGCGTCCTGCAGCGGGCCGACCGCGCAGCACAGGTGTCCCAGGCAGACCGAGCCCCACGCGGCCAGATGAGGATCCTTGGCCCCCTCGCCGACGCGCACGATCTCCCGGGACAGTGCCGCCGCCTGCGCAAAGTGCCCGCGCCGCGCCAGCACCCAGCCGGACGTGCTGGAAGCCCCGGCCCAACCTCTCAGGTCACCGATCGACTGGTAGGCCGATGCGGCTTGATCGAGCGACGACAGGGCCTCGTCGAGCATGCCACCTGTCCATTCGAACCAGCCGCGCACGAACAGCGCTCCGGCCATGGCCTCGGTGACGTTGGCGCGCTGCGCGGTCGCCACCGCTTCCAGGATGCGTTGGCGTGCCAGGCGATGCAGTCCCAACATCACCAGCACGAGGCCGAGCGTGGCGATGCCGCGCGTCGTGCTGGCCAGGTCGCCGCTGCGCTCGCCGGTGCTCAGTGCGATCAGGCTGTCGAGCGCAAACCGATCCTCGTCGGCGTAGTAGTCCAGCCACGCGAGTGATTCGGCGATGGCGGACGCCTCCTGCGCCGCGTCGGCGCTCATGGTCGTGCCCATCCAGCGACCGAAGCCCCGGCGCAGGAAGTGCGCGCCGATGTGACGCGCGATCGCAAACCGCACGCCGGCGCGCGACTTCGGATAGTCGATGCCCAGGTAAGCCAGCGCATTGGTGAGATGCGCGACCGCCTCGTCGTAGTTGCCGATGCCATAGAAAGCCTGGCCGAGCTTGCGCTCCATGCTGGCGCGCAGCAGCGGCGTCAGGTCACGTGCGGCCACTTTCATGAAGGTGGCTTCGGCCTGCCGGTAGTGCTCCAGCGCCTCTGCGTCGGCGGCGATGCGGCCGGCCTGGTCGCCCGCCGCCAGCAGGTAGACCTGAGCGCTCGGCCAGTCCTCGGCACGCGCGAAGTGGTAGGCCAGCAGGCTGGCGTACTCGTCACGACGATCGGCGAAGAGCGATTCGATCGCCCGAGCCACGCTGCGGTGGATGGCCTTGCGCCGCTCGCCCAGGATGCTGTCGTACGCCGCCTCCTGCACCAGCGCGTGCCTGAACACGTACTCGAGCTCGGGCAAGCGCTCCAGCAATTGCACGAACTGCTCGTTCTCGAGCCTGCCGAGACCACCCTCCACATCGTCGCCGGCCTCGCAGACGCTCTTCAACACGCGAACGAAGAAGCTGCGGCCGATGACGGAGGCCAGCTTGAGCACCGACTTGACGCTGTCTTCCAGCCGGTCGATGCGGGCCTGCAGCAAGGCATGGACGGTGTCGGGGATGCTCACCTCCGCCAGCGGCCGCGCCAGACGCCAGCTGCCGTCGCGCGGGTCGCGGGTCAAGGTGCCGTCGCCGACCAGGGCGCGGATGACTTCCTCGATGAAGAAGGGGTTGCCCGCCGTGCGCCGCTGGATCTGCTCGTGCACGGTCTGCGGCAGGCCGGGCGTGCCGATGATCGCGCCGATCAATGCGCCGCTGTGTTCCTCGCTAAGCGGCGACAGCACGATCTCCTCGAAGTGCATCCCGGGCAGGCCGGTGGTGGACTGCCTCAGGTGCTCCAGCGGCGCGGTGGGCTCCGAGCGGCTGGTCAGCCAGAACGACAGCGGCTCACTCGCCGCGAGCGGCAGCAGGTGCTCCAGCAGCGAGACCGACGACTGGTCGACCCAGTGCCAGTCCTCCAGCACCACCAGCACGGGCTGCCGCTGCGCCAGGCGCTCAAACAGTTGCCGCATGCTCAAGAACACCTGGCGCTTCATGGCTTGCGCATCGAGGAACTTGACGCGCTTCTCGTGCTCGCCGCTCAGGCCGATGGACAGCAGCGTGGCCAGGTACGGCACGACCTCGGCCGCCTGCGGGCCGAACAGCGACTGCCCTTGCGCCTCGAGCTTGCGCAGCGCCTCGGCCTCGGCATCGCCTTCGGTGATCTCCAGCGCGGCTCTCAGCACCTGCATGAAGGGCCAGTAGCTCAGGCTGCGACCGAAGGACACGGCACGCCCTTCGAGGCACAGCACGCGCTGCGGCATCTGCCGCCGGGCCTCGGCCAGCAGGCGCGACTTGCCCGCGCCCGGCTCGCCGCGGATCAACACCACGCGGCCGTGGCGTTGCCCCGGTTCGCAGAAGTCGCGCGACAGCGCGGCCAGCTCCTGCTGGCGCCCGACCAGGGGCAGCCCGACCCCCGCCAGCTGCGGGTTCGCGACGGCGTCCCCGCCGGCCTTCTCGCCCAGTGGCTCGAACACGTCCACCGGCTCGGCAATGCCCTTGAGCGTCTGGCGGCCCAGGTGCTTGAACGCGAAGTGGGCCGCGGCGGCATGCCGGGTGCCCTCGGCCACGCGGATGGTGCCCGGATCGGCACGGCTCTGCAGCCGCGCCGCGAGGTGGGTCGTGTCCCCGACCGCGGTGTAGTCCATGCGCAGGTTGTCGCCGATCTGGCCGACCACCACCATGCCGGTGTTGAGACCCATGCGCAGCTGGATCTCGCCGTTCGCGGCGCCGTCCATGCCGCGCACGCGCTGCTGGATCGACAGGGCCGCCAGCAGCGCGCGACGGGCGTGGTCTTCATGCGCGATCGGGGCGCCGAACAGCGCCATGAAGCCATCACCCAGAAACTGATTGATCGTGCCCTCGTAGCGGTGCACGTCGGCCAGCGCCAGGTCGAAGAACCGGTTGAGCATGCCGTGCATCGCCTCGGCGCCCACGCTCGCCGCCAGCGGCGTGGAGTTGGCGATGTCGCAGAACATCACGGTGACGAGCTTGCGTTCGCCCTCGATCGCGAAGCGATGCGTCAGCACCGTGCGCTGCAGATGCGGCGGCGTGTACGACGGCGAATCAGTGGGCAGCGGTGCGCCGCACTCGCCGCAGAACTTCTGTGCTGCCGGGTTGTGGTGCGCGCAGTGGATGCATCGGACCATCGATGCACCTGTTCAAGACGCCGCCATCGAAATCAGGCGTGATCTGGCGTGTGTGAGGCGTTGAAGGAATGAGACCGAGCGCAGGCCAAGGCCCGGGCTCGGTCTCTGCACCGAAGCGTCAGGCTACTTCTTCTTGCCTGTCTTCTTTGCCGCCTTCTTGGCTGGTGCCTTCTTCTTTGCAGTTGCCATGGTCAGTCACCTCTTGGTTGGTCAAGGGGTTGCCCAAGCCCCGTGGTCAGGCAGCCGAAATGTAATGCGTACCGGGGCATCTGCGCCAGTGCGGTGTGCCGCAACTGCCGCGCACGGTCCGCCCAAACGGCCTCTCCAACATTCATAACGATTAATGTGCACCTCGCGCCCTGACCTTCCGAATCTGCCGCCGCCGGCGTAAGCTGTTTCGCCATTGGCTCGGGAGGCCATATGGGGGACGGCATCGCCGCGTTCGACTTCGGCCGGTTCAGCGTGCGCCCCGCCGAGCGCGCGCTGCTCGTCAACGGCGAGCCCGCCAGGCTCGGCGCCCGGGCGTTCGACCTGCTGACGGCCCTGATCGAGCGCCGCGACAGAACCGTGAGCAAGGATGAACTGCTCGAGCTGGTGTGGCCCGGCCTGGTCGTCGAAGAGAACAACCTGGCGGTTCACATCTCGGCGCTGCGCAAGCTGCTCGGCCATCAGGCGATCGCCACCATTCCCGGCCGCGGCTATCGCTTCACGGTGGGCATGGATCCCTTGTCGAAGGCTCCAGGCGAGCCGACAGCAGCCACCCAGGCCGAGCCAGGCCCCGGCAACCTGCCGGCCGCGGTACCGCGGCTCTACGGCAGAGACCGCGATGTGGACAACCTGGCCACGCTGCTGAGAGCGAACCGCCTGGTCACCGTGGTCGGCGCCGGCGGCATCGGCAAGACCCGGGTCGCGCAGGCCGCGGGCCATGCGCTGTGGCAGGAGCTGCCCGATGGGGCGTGGCTGATCGAGCTCGCCTCGGTGAGCGATCCGGGCCTCGTGCCTGCCGCCGTGTCGCAGGCGCTGGGCATCGCCATGGCCGGACAACGCAATGCCAACACTGAGGTCGTGGAAGAGCTGCGTGGCCGCGCGCTGCTGCTGATTCTCGACAACTGCGAACACGTTGTCGAAGCCGTCGGCGCACTCATCCACGAGTTGATGGCGCATGCGCCGCGGATTCGCGTGCTGGTTACCAGCCAGGAGGTGCTCAAGGTGCCCGACGAGGTGCTCTACCGGCTGGCACCGCTCGACCTGCCGTCGGCGCCCACGCTGGAGGACGCCGCGGCATCTTCTGCCGTCGCGCTGATGGTGGACCGGGTGAAAGCCCTGCAACCGGGCTTTGCGCTCAGCGAGCAGACAGCGCCCGCTCTATGCGACATCTGCCACCGGCTCGACGGCTTGCCCCTGGCCATCGAACTGGCCGCGGCGCGGGTCCCGCATCTGGGTGTGGCCGGCGTGCACGAGCGGCTGCACGAGCGCTTTCGCGTCCTGACGGGCGGCGCGCGCCTGGCGTTGCGGCGCCACCAGACGCTGCGCGGCGCGCTCGAGTGGAGCCACGGACTGCTGGATGCGAATGAACGCGCCATCTTCCGTCGCGCCGGGGTCTTCGTCGGGACCTTCGGGCTCAAGGTGGCCCAGCAGGTTCTGATGGACGACCAGATCGACGAGTGGATGGTGCTTGATCACCTTGCGGCGTTGATCGACAAGTCGCTCCTCATCGCCGAGCCGGGTGAACCACCGCGCTACCGGCTGCTCGAAAGTGCCCGTGCCTTTGCCCTCGAAAAGCTCCACGAAGCCGGCGAGACCGACAGCACGCTCGACAAGCATGCGCATGCGCTCCTGGCGTCGTTCGAGCAGACCCGGGCCGAGCGATGGACCTCGCCGTTCCTGGCGCGGCTGGAACGCCACATGCCGGACATCGACAACCTGCGCTCGGCGCTCGATTGGGCCAGCCAGTCGCAAGACCGGGCCCAGCTGCATGTCGCGCTGGCCGGTGCGTCGGCCTGGCTCTGGGCTCCAGCAGGCCAGAGCGTCGAGGGGCTGCGCCGTTGCCGCGAGGCCATTTCGCGGATCGACAGCACCACACCGCCCGAGCTCGAGGCGCGACTCCTCACCCGTTCGGCGCTGGCACGACCCCGCCTGGGCACCCTGGAGCTCGCCGAGCGCGAACGCGTCGTCGTGCTCTACCGCGGCCTGCAGGACCCGCAGAGCCTCTGCACGGCACTGGCGCAGCTATCGGTCGCGGCATCGCTGAGTCAGAAGTTCGATCTCGCGCTGCAGGCCCTGGAAGAGGCACTGCAGCTCCAGCAACCGACCTGGCCGATCGGCATGCGCTGGGCACCATTGATTGCCCGATACCACTATCTGATCGCCAGCGATGCGGACGTGCAGGCCATCTGGGGCGTCGCCAACGAGCTCATGAGCGTCGCCGTCCAGTCCGGCGAGTCCTACATGGTCCAGTGGGCCAACGGGTTCCTGGTCAGAAGCGCGTTCATGGTCAGAACCGACCTGCGTACGGGCCGGATTCGGCAGGCCGTGGACCGATGCCGCGAGTGGGCTGCGGCCGCTCGGCGCGAGAAGTTCGCGAAGGTCAATCTCGCCGACGCCTTGTTGCTGCTGGGACAAGGCCTCACGCTGCTGGGCGAGCTCGACGAGGCGGAGGCCGCCGTGCGCGAATCGCGAGCGCTGCATCTGCGCACGGGTACCGCCCCGCAACTGCTCGATGTCATCGCGCTGCTGGCGTTCAAGCGCGGGCGGATCTCCGAGTCCGCCATCGCGTATGGCTGTTTCAAGGCACATGCCCGCCACGAAGGGTGGCCCATCAGGGTCCGGGACCACGAGGAGCTGATCGCCGGCCTGCGGGGAGCGCTGTCTGCCGAACAGCTGGAGCGCCTGGACGCGCAAGGTGCGGCAATGAACCATCTGCAGGCCGCCGAACTCGCTCTCGGGCCATCGCGAGCAAGCGATTCATCCGTGTAGCACGGGTCGGCCTCGTGCAGCCTCCTTCAGCACGTTTAAGGCCACGCTTCACAGTGCTTGAAGACTATACGAACGGTCTCGACGAAAGTGATCTCCGCAGATCCACTGCATGCGGAGATCGACATGAACTGTGCCAATCGCCATCACACCGCACTCGCGACGCTCGGCGGGCTTGTTGCCGCGGCATTGACGACGCTTGTCGTCTTCGCCTCGATCACAGCGCTCTTTGCCTCCAGTGGCCGGACCCCGTGGGTCCCGGCCGATCGCGCGCAGGCCGTGGCGCATTGCGCCGACCGGCGCGATGCAGGCTCGCGACATGCCTGCCTGCGCGCCACCCCCGGCCGCCAGGCCGCAGCGGCCGTCGGCGGGCGCGACGACAGCGCGGGAGCGGTCCAGGCGATAGCGGCCCGCTGAACGACCGCTGCGCCCGATCACGGCTTCTTCACCACAGTGGCCTTGAACTCGGCACCCTCCAGGACCTGCACCGCCGGACCATCCAGGTTCGACAGCTTCAAGTGCCTGAGCTGAACACGCATGTCCATGGCCACCGGAGTGAGCCACAGCCCGCCGCCCCCGCCCTTGACGGCACCACCCTGGATGGTGAAGGCGCCATCCTCCAGGCCGATCAGCGCGAGACCGAAGAACTCGCTGTCGAGCATCACGTTGCCGCGGATCTCGTCGGCCTCGCCGAGGAACATGCCCACCTGGTTTCCGATCAGCACGTTGTCGACGATCACGGTTCCCGGGCCATTGCCTCCCGCGGTGATGCCGGCATGCTGAAACTGGGTGAAGAAATCCGGCCCGCAGTTCTGCGGCAGGTTGGGCGGGCAGACGTTGCCGCTGATGGTGTTGTGCGCGATCGTGCCGACCGCACCGGCCACCAGCTCGACCCCATCGGTCGGCACACCTGCGCCGGGCCCCGGCCCGGCCACGGTGTTGCGTGTGACGTAGGCCCACGAGCCGGCGCCCAGCACCAGAATGCCGGTGGACTGGTAGTTCGTGATCTCGCTGTGGTGGACGTTCAGGCTCGCCGGCGGACTGCCCGGCTCGGGCTGGCCCACCGCGATGGCCGTGCCCCGGCGCGGGCAGAACTCGAACGGCGTGTCGTGGATCTCGCGCACGGCGGCGAAGCCGAGGTCGAGGTGCGCGCGCGAGTGCACGCGAATGCCCCACGTCAGCGAGGGCCCGCGCGCGCAGGAGTTGGCGCCCGGCCCTTGTACCGTGAGCCGTGACATCGACACCTTGGCGCCATCGAGCACCTCGACGATCGAGGCCGCGCCGAGCTGCCCGTTGGCCAGCGCGACCGGTGCACGAATGATGGTGGCATCCACACCCGCGCCGACAACGATGACATCCTTCTTGAGCACGAGCTGTTCGACATAGGTACCCGCCAGCACCCTGACGATGCGGCCGGGCTCGGCGGCGTCCACCGCGCTCTGGATCGTGGGGTAGTGGGTGGGAACGACCAGCACATGGCGCTGACGCTCCGCGGGCTTGTGCCTGTCGCGTGCCGAGCTGCCGGCAAGCGTGCCACCGCAGAACACCGCCAGCGCCGAGACGAGCGCTGCCCCTGCGATCCAGTTGAAGTTCGAACGAACGTGCGACATCGTTGCCTCCTGTGGTTCAGCCATGAATACGATCCCGGTCGGCCACGGCGGACATTCATCCCCAGGTCGTGGTTCGCCTGGCCCGCGGCGAAGCACCACCGCGCTTGCAGGCTAGCCGTGCGCGGTCGCGCGGGCTGCATGCGTAGTGGACGCGCGCTCGTTCAAAAGTGAGCAGTCGACCCGTGCGCATGCGGCCCGACTTCGGTCCGCCGCCCTGCGATCAACGCGAGCGCCCGAGCGCCTCCAGCCTGATCTCGTCGACCATGCGCATGCGTTCGCGCAGTTGCTGTGCGGCCGCATCACGTGTCGCGCGTACCGGCTCGACACCGAGCTCGACAAGGCGCTTCTTCACGGCGCCGTCGGCTTGCGCACGCTGCAGGGCGTCGTGCAGGCGGTCGACCTCTGCCTCCGACAAGCCTGGGCTCGCATAGAGCGCCAGCCCCGCCTCGTAGACCAGCCCGCCGGCGTCGAGCTCGGCCGAGGTCGGGATGGCGGGAAACGCCGGCAGACGCTCACGCGCCAGCAGCATCACGCCCGCGAGGCGGTTGCCGCCGAGCGCCGCCGCGACGCCCGGAACGGGCAGCACCGCGATGTCGACCCGGCCGCCGATCAGATCGGGCAGGTACGGCTGGCTGTACGGGATGTGGTCCACCGCCACGCCCAGGCGCTTGGCCACCCACGCGCAGACGGCATGCTGGGTCGTGCCTTGGCCGCCGTTGGCGCAGCGCAGCGGACGTTCACGGGCCGTGCGCCGCATGAGCGTCAGGTCGCCGGCGGTGGCGGGATGGCCCACGAGCACCCAGCGGTCATGGTTGACCAGGCCGACGAGCTTGACGTCGGACAGCGGGTCCCAGCCCTTGCGGCCGAGCGCGGCGGGTCCATACAGCAGGTGGTCCAGACCGGCCAGCAGCAGCGCCGGTGCGGAGGGTGCCGCCAGGATCGACTCCACCGCGATCGTGCCCGAGGCGCCGGGCTTGTTCTCGACGATGAAGGCCGTCGCCAGCGTGGCACCCATGTGCTCCGCCAGGATGCGCGCCATCAGGTCGGGCGACGCGCCGGCGGGCGTGGGGACGACGAGTCGCGTGACCCGTTCGGCGCCGGCCGCCGGTCCGGCCAGCGACCCCAGGGCCAGGATGCAGGTGACGAGGGCGACAAGACGGCGCGGCGTGATTGTCAGCATGCGGATCTCCCGATCAGGCACCGCACCTGTGGCGAGCGCCGGCGAAGCTGCGGGCAGAAAGCACAGTGGAACACCGCGCAGGCTCACGCGTAAGATCAGCCAGGTGTGTGGCCTATAACCAAAAGGTGATCGCATGCTGAGGCTTCGACAGCTGCGGGACCTGCTGGTGGTGCTCGACAGTGGGAGCATGCGCGCGGCCGCGGCCAAGCTGGGCGTGACGCAGCCGGCGGTGACCAAGAGCATCCGCTCGCTGGAGGCGGAACTCGGTGTCGAGCTGATCCATCGCACCTCGCACGGCGTGACGCCAACGCCGGCCGGTGCCGCCTTCGCCGCCCGTGCCCGCGTGGCGCAGCGCGAACTGGACCGCGGCCGCGAAGAGGTGATCGCGCGCCGCGGCGAAGCCGCTGCGTCGCTCAGCCTGGGCGTCGCCTCCGCCGCGATGGTGCTGGTGGCCACGCAGGCCATCGTGCGCTTCCGGCAGGTGCACCCGAATGGCAGGATGCACGTGATCGAGGGCCCCGGGCCGACGCTGCTGCCGCTGGTGCGCGACGGCTCGATCGACGCGGCGCTGACCCAGCGTGTCTCGCCGAGCGAGGCGCCGGGCCTGACGTACCGGCCGCTGTTGAGGGCGCGCCTGGTGGTGGTGGGGCGCAAGGGGCACCCCCTGGCTCGGGCCCGCACGCTGGCCGAGCTGATCGACGCCGAGTGGCTCGTCTTTCACGCACCAAGAGCCAACGGCGCGCTCGAAGCAGCGACCAAGATCGAGGGCCTGCCGTATCCCTCGCGTTGGGTGCACTGCGTGTCGCTGGCCCTCATGCTGAGCCTGCTGCGCAGCAGCGATGCGCTGGCGTTGCTGGTGCCGCAGTTGCTGCAGGACCCCATGGGCGCATCGCTGCAGGAGATACCGATGAAGCGCCCGTTGCCGGAGATCTCGGTCGGCATGTACTGCCGGGCCGACACGCCGGCCACCGCGGCATGGAACGACTTTCGCGGCCACCTGTTGCGCGGTGTGCGAGAGCTCGCACGTCGAAGCTGACGGCCGCGGCGCGCAGCGCGTGCGTGGCGACCCCTCCCTAGTTTGCGAACAAACGCTTCAGTTTCTGTACTGGCCGCCCCTGGCGTGCGCCACCAGACTGCTGGTGAGGTTTGAAGCCGCATCGACGCTGCTCGCCGTCGCGGCCGACACCTCGATCACCACCACAGGAGTCGCCCATGAAACTCATCACCCCCCTCTGCGTGGCCCTCGCCGCCATGTGCGCGGCGTCAGCCCGCGCCGACGCCGTCACCGACTGGAACATCAAGTCCAACGAAGTCATCGTCGAAGCCCGGCTCGTTACGCAGCCGGCCGTGCGCGTGATGGCCATCGTGCAGGTGGCCGCACACCGTGCAGTGGTCGCGGCCTCGCAGCGCGGCGCCTCGGCCGAGGCCGCGCTGGCCGCTGCGCACCGCAAAGCCTTGACCCAGCTGCTGCCTGCACAGCAGCCGATGATCGACGCGGCCTACCAGGCGGCACTCGGTGCCGTCGCCGACGGCGCCGCCAAGCTCGACGGCATCGCCGACGGCGAAGCGGCGGCCCAGGCCGTACTGACCGCACGCGCCGAGGACGGCGCGGCCGCGCCCGAGGCCTACCGCCCGCACACCACCGCCGGTGCCTATGTGCCGACCACGACGCCGGCGGTCACGCAGTGGCCGCAGCGCACGCCCTGGCTGATGCGCAGCGCAGCGCAGTTCCGCCCCGCCGGCCCGCCCGCGCTGACGAGCGAGACCTGGGCACGCGACTTCAACGAGGTCAAGGCGCTGGGTGGTCGCAGCAGCGCGCGCCGCAGCGCCGAGCAGACCGACGTGGCGCGCTTCTGGGACTATTCGGCGCCGCCGATCTACCACGCGCTCGTGCGCTCGGTGGCGTTGCAGCCGGGGCGCAGCCTGGAGCGCAATGCGCGGCTGTTCGCCGCCGTGGCGCAGGCGATGGACGACGCGTTGATCGCGGTGTTCGAAGCCAAGTACCACTACCGGTTCTGGCGCCCCGTGACGTCGATCCGCAACGCCGACCTCGATGGCAACGACGCCACCGAACGCGAGGCGGCATGGTCGGCGCTGATCGACGTGCCCATGCACCCGGAGTACCCGGCCGCACACAGCGTGCTGGCGTCGTCGCTGGGCACGGTGCTGGCCGCCGACGTGGGCACCGGCCCACCGCCGGTGCTGACCACCTCGAGCCCGACGGCCAAGGGAGCGGCGAGGAGCTACCGAGGCATCGATGCGATGGTGCAGGAAGTGAGCCACGCGCGCATCTGGGGCGGGCTGCACTACCGCACCTCCACCGAGGTCGGCACGCAGCTGGGCCGCCAGGTGGGGGAGCTGGCGGTGGACTGGATGCGCGGGGCGCTGTAGGCGCCGGCCTCCTCATCCCGCCTTGACCCGCGCGCCGTACGCCTGGAACGTGCGCTGCCACGCCGAGCACCCGGTACACCCAGCCGACCATGAACTCGCGGTGCCGGGCGACGGAGTTCGTTTCGGGCTCGCCTACCAAGGTGACTTGGCGCATGGCAACGCCGCTGCCGCGGGATTCAGCCCGGACAGCTTGAGAAACTGCGACTCCTTGTCGAGATACTGGGCACGACATGCCGCCGCGGAGCGCGCAGCACCTGAGGGCGACAGCAACGCCGTGAGTGCGTAGGGCCATGCAAGGAACGGATCGGCCCGTTCGTACGCATACGCCACTTTCAATGCCTCGTCGCGATAGGGGCCGTAGCCGGTCTTGCTGAACAGCAGATAGCCCATCAGTGCCACCGTGTAGGACGCAGAGCGAACGTCGTCGCGCAGGCCTTCGCCGCTCGCCAGATTCGCCAGTTCGATCCTGGCCGCCCGCAGGAATCGGGCCGCATCGACAGGCTGGCCGTCCAGGCCCAGCAGCACCGCCTTGGCCAGGACCGCATCGAGGTCGTCATCGATGGTGGCATTCCTTAGCAGCGCCAGCGAGGCGTCGGCCGTTTGACCCGTGCGTCCGGCGGCCCAGGCATAGAGCGCCTTGAGCGTGCCGCGGCGATTCCAACTCGCTTGGTGGATCTGCGCGCGCACGCCGGCCACATCTGCATCATCTACGCGTGGCGCGAAAGCCAGCTGATGCAACCGCGCCTTGGCGACCAAGAATGCCGTCATCTCCTTCGAGGACGGGTCGCGATCGGCCAGCAGCGCAAGATCGTCGTTCGTAGGAACACGATCCTCGGTGACATAACGCCCCAGATAGACGGTGCCGATGCCTATGCCGCTGACCTTCGCGTGTCCGAAGTTCGACTTCACCATCCATTCATGCACTTCTCGCGCCCGAAGCCCCTGCATCCGATGCCCCGTGATGGCACTCACCCACAGCAGCATCTGATCGCTCAGCGACAACCGGGGGCTCAGCACAGCCCACCCGTCCTCCATACGCCCCAGCATGAACTCCAGGCCGGCAAGGTCGCGACGGGCGTAGTCGTTGTCATAGCGTTGCATCTGGGCGAGCGTCGCCTTGTGGGCGCCCGCCACGTCGCCCGCAATGCGCCGCAACTGCGCGCGGGCCAACAGGTCCGAGCCACTGCCGGTGCCGATCCTCACGACGCGCTCGTAGTAGTCGCGTGCGGCATCCACCTCACCGGCAAACAGCAGCATGTGGGCGGGTTCGGACCATTCGTGCGACTCGTTGATCGCCTGGTCGATGCGCCCCTGCGCCGGACGGCCGTCGATTGCCCTGCGCGCCTGCGCCATGGGCTGCCCTTGCTTGAGGTGCGCCATCGCGAGGTGAACTCTCGGCCGCATCGCCATCGGATCGGCCGCCAGCACCTGCTCCAACGCCTTGACGTCGCGTGAACGAACAGCCGGCGCAGGGTCGAACAACGGGGGTGTCGCCGCGGGCGCCGCGCGATTGGTCGCGGGTGCCGCCGCGCTCGCGCCCGACGGCGGAGCCACGACCACCGCGCCGGGGAACGGTCGGACGGTGACCAGTTCACCCGGCCTGAGGAAACTCCTCCGTCCGGATTCGGCCACCATCTGCGGCGGGTAGTTGCGCCTCCTGAACCCGTCGTGGCTGAGCACGGCGATCATTCGCTGCTCGTCCTGGATCAGGGCAATGACTTGCGGGTCTGCGCGCAGCGCCGTGTTCGTCACACCGCGTTCGTGCGATACGGCGTTGTTGTTCAGCTCGCGGTCGTAGCGCTGCACGTCGGCGGTCGTCTGCACGAAGTCGTGCACGGATTGGCGCGCGCGTTGAACCAGGCTCGCGTAGTCGCCCTTCGACGCGTCGAGTTGCTCCGTGGCAAAGCGCTTGTATCGAACGAAAGGGTGGGCCGCAAAGCGCGCCGGCAACGCATCCAGCACGGCTTGCCTGCGTACACGATCGCTACGCTCCACGGCCTGGATCTTCAGATCCTTGTAGGCCTGCGCGAGCCGCCACTCCTGCAGCAGGGCTCGCTCGGCAGGGGTTGCCGCCTGCGTGCGCGGCACCCATCCCGGCGGTGGAGCATCGCAGTCGGCCGGCAGCCGCATATGCGGCAGAAGAAGCTCCAAGGCACAGAGCTCGACCCGACGGAACTGCGCAAGAACGTTCAACCGTTCGATGTAGGCAGCCCTGGCGAACGGAGGCAACTTCTCGGCGTCGGCCGCCGCGTAGTCGGCGACCATGCGCTCGGCGGAGCGCGCCGGGCTGCCCCGAGCGTGCTCGGGCGCCCACAACAGACGCGCCAGTGGACGGACCACCGGGTCAGTGGAATTGACCAGCGGACCCACCTTGTCCAAACCGTCGGCCAGCTCCAACTGACTCCACGCGATCGCGCGAAGGGCCTCGGCCGTGCCCGGCTCGAGCACGGCGGCCTCGACATACGCTTGCGCCAACCAAGCCAACTTCGCCGGCGTTCTGGGCCGAGCCACCACGGTCGTGGCGCGTTCGAACTCCGGCAGCAGCACGCCGAGAATGATCGACTGGCACGCTCGCACCTCGCGGGCGGCTCCGCGGCCCGGCGCCTCGAGCGCCCAGTGGCTGGCGTTGCAGCCGTTCGCCGCGGTCGCGGCCACACGCGGCTGCCCGGTCAGGCCCAGTTCGTCGAGCATGGCGGGCAGTACCGTACCGATCGCATCGAGCGCCACCTTTGGGTTCGGATGTTCGACCACGGCGCGGTGAGCTCGTCGGAGCGTGCCGCTGCCGCGCAGGGTCAAGGTCACCAAGCTCTGTCCCGCGCCGTCGCGGCCCGCATAAAGCGCGAGGACCGGGGCATTGCCGTGCGCGGCCGCAAACGCAGCGACAGCCGCATCGTCGAAGCGGCGCACGAAGGGCCCGTCGATGTCGAAGAGATCCACCTGTCGATTGGCCTCGATGCCGCGGCTTGTCAGTGCGCCATCCAGCAATGCCCCCACCACCGCGCTAAAGCCGGGGTTCCACCCGAAAACCTGGGTCTGCACCGGCATCACGAGCAGAGCGGGATCGGGGCCAATCAACTTGAGCGCCTTGGCGGTCTCGCCGGGCGTGAATTGCGTGAGCTTCAGCGCTTCGGTGAAGTAGTCGGGCTGCGGCCAGTCGTTCGGCCTCGATTCGTGAGGCAAGGGGTCGGCGCTGCTCGGCATGAACGGCACGGGGTGAACTTGCCCGGGCGGCAACGGCCGCACCGCACCCGCAGCCGGATTGAGCGGCTCGGCCGACCATCCCTGACCCGCTATGGCCAATAGACAAGCCGCGATGGCTGGAAGTGCCTTATGTGTCCTCACATCGACTCCCGTCACTCTCCTGTGACGATTGTTGACTGACTGCACCAGATTCAGCGCCGGACGCTTCAGCACTCTTGAGCACATTTCATCGCCGCTTCAAAACGCGGCGGCGGCTGGCGCCGACAGTGCAGGCCTCAACTCATCGGAGGCATGCATGCGAGCACACACGCACCGGGCCGGGTTCGGCCAACCCGCGCTCAGGGCCGGAGTGATCACCCTCGTCCTCGCGCTGTTCGGCTGTGGCGGCGGTGGTGGCGATTCGGCGGACGCGGCCGCCGGCGCGGCGCCGCCGCCGTCGAACGTGGTGATCCCGGAGGAACTTCGCGGTCGCTGGGACGCGACGCTGACCTATGTGCCGCCGAACTTTGTCAGCCAGTTCGGCACGGTCTCGGGCAACGATGGGTCGCTGGGCGTCGCGTTCTACTTCCACCCCGACGGCCGCTACGAGCACACCTGGAGCGTGCTGCAGGTCTACTTCGGCGGCAACTGCATCCGCACCGGCGAATGGCAAGAGAACGGCACGCTCACCAGCGCGGGCGCAGAGGTCACGTTCAACCCCGGCCGGGCGACCTACCTGCAGACCGACACGTGCGGACAGTTCAAGTACCTGGACCCGGCGCCCGTCGCGCCGGGCAACCACACGCTGACGCTCGACCGCGACGCCACCGGCTGGCCTTTGCTGAGGGTGGGCTATCCCACCGGGGAGCTGGTGCTGGAGAAGTGCAGGCGGTGCTAGGCGGCTGGCTCCGATGCGCTTGACGTATTACGCCAAACGTAGTTCGCTGCGCGGAACGTGATTCAATCGTTCCGCGACAAGGAAGCACAGGCTCTCTGCAGCCGCGCGAGCGCGAGGCGGCCTAGCGTTCGAGCGCTGATCCCTGAAGTCCGTTCCTGCCCACCACCACCGGAGATCCGCAACATGAAGAACCGCATCAACCTCACATGAGCGCCACCCCCGAATCCGTCGGCCTGAGCGGCGAGCGCCTGGCGCGCATCGACCGCTTCCTTGCCGAGCGCTACGTCGGCGCCGGCAAACTGCCGTGTGCGCAGCTGCTGGTGGCGCGCGACGGCCAGGTCGTGCATCAGACGCTGCTCGGCCATGCCGACCTCGAAGCCGGGCGCCCGCTGCGCGACGACGCGATCGTGCGCATCTACTCGATGACCAAGCCGATCACCAGCGTCGCCTTCATGATGCTGGTGGAGGAAGGCTTGGTGGCGCTCGACGATCCGGTGCACCGGTTCATTCCGTCGTGGCGCAACCTGGGCGTGTATGTCGGCGGCGGCGGGGGCCTGCCCGGCACGCCGCCCGGCTGGCTGACGAAGCCGACCGACGCGCCGATGCGCATCATCGACCTACTGCGCCACACCTCCGGGCTGACCTACGGCTTTCAGAACCGCACCAACGTCGACGCCGCGTACCGCGGGCTCAAGATCAACACCTTCGAGCGCGGCGATGGGTTGCAGGGCTTCGTCGATGCGTTGGCGGACATCCCGCTCGAGTTCTCGCCCGGCGCGGCGTGGAACTACTCGGTGTCGACCGACGTGCTCGGCTACCTGATCGAGAAGATCTCGGGCCAGCGGTTCGATCAATTCCTGCACCAGCGCATCTTCGTGCCGCTGGGGATGCGCGATACGGCGTTCTTCGTCGACGAAGCCAGGGCACCGCGCCTCGCCCAATGCTACGTGAGCACACCCGAGGGCAAGCTCGCGCCGGCGCAGCTGGCGTCGTTTCGCGAGCCGCCGGCGGTGCCCTCCGGCGGCGGCGGGCTGGTGTCGACGGCGGCCGACTACCTGCGCTTCTGCGAATGCCTGCGCCGCGGCGGCGAACTCGACGGCGCTCGCCTGATCGGGCCGAAGACGCTGTGGCTGATGCGGCAAAACCACCTGCCCGACGGCCGCGACCTGGCCGACGTGTCGGTCTCGATGTTCACCGAGGCCACGTACGAGGGCGTCGGCTTCGGCCTCGGTTTCGCGATGACCACCGACGTCGCGCGCACGCGCACCGCCGGATCCAAGGGCGAATACTGGTGGGGCGGCGCGGCGTCGACCGCGTTCTGGGTCGACCCGGTCGAGGACATCTGCGTCGTCCTGCTCACGCAGTTCATGCCGTCGACGCTGTACCCCATCCGACGCGAGCTGCGCACGATGGTCAATGCGGCGGTGATCGACTCGAAGGCCTGAGCGCTACGGGGCCACCAAACCAATGAGCCGGAGCGACGACTTCTGGATCGGCGCCGCCGCGCTGGCGATCTTTGTTCCGCTGTGCATCGTGGCCGGCTACGTGATCGTGCGCTTTCGGAACTGGCGCCTGTCGCTGCACTGGACACCGCTGCTGCCGTTGTTCGACACGGTGTCGATCGCTTCCAGCGCCGGTGGCGGCGCCGGCGGCATCCTGCGCGGCAGTCGTAGCGGTCGGAACTTCGAGGCCAGGATGGCGCAAGGGGTCTCCGTCGACAGCGAAGGCGACGACCGCTTCAACGAGTTCACGCTCGCGCTGCTGGACGTGCCCGGTAGGCACGATTGGTGTGTGGTGCAACGACCGACTGGCCTGCTCGGGCTGGGCAAGCCGGAGTGGCACGTTGAAGCTGGGGCGCCAGCGCTCGCCGACGGCTTGCGTGCGGCAGGTGTGATGGAAGCGGTGTTCGCCCTCGGAGGCGAGGACTACACGGTGGCGAAAACGGGGCCGGTGCTCGCGTACCAGCCGTCGTCCGCACGACTGGTGCTGCGCCGAGATGCGCGAGGCTCCTACGCGCCCCCGCCCGACACACTACGCGACGACATGGCGGCGCTGCTGCACTGGGCCGAAGTCAACGGCCGGCTCAACCCGCCGGCCGCGCGAGCGCCGCGCTGACGAGACTAACCCGCCACCACCCGCCCCTCATACGCCTCGACGACGCGCTGCCACGCTGGCCGCGCCAAGCACCGATCGCGATACCCCGCCACGCCCGGATACGGCGCGAGCAAGGCCTGGTCGTGGATGCCCGAGCGCAGCACGTGCGCCATCAGGATGTCGGCGACGGTGAACTCGTCGGTCGCCACGAAGCTGCGGCCGGCGAGCCACCGCTCCAGGTTGCCGAGCACGCGGCGCACCCAGCCGACCATGAACTCGCGGTGCTTGGCACAGCTGCCGTCGTCGGGCGACGTCCAGTTGAGCACCAGCAGGCCGAGCAGCGGCGGCTCCACCGTGTTCATGGCGGCGAAGCACCAGCGCAGCACCCGGCCCAGCGCCAGCAGCCCGAAACCCTGGGCCAGCGCCGCCACGCAGCCGCCCGCCGCCAGCAGCGCCAGGCCCGTCGACACCAGCTGCCGGTCGCTGGCATGCCGGCCGGCCCAACCGTACGAGGGCGCTGCGCGCCGCGCCCATACGCAGTACGCTACCGCCGATGAGCGATCCCCATCGCACGCCACTCACAAGCCGCCGCCAGATCCTGCGTGCCCTACCCGCTTTGGCGTGGGCCTGCGGCCCCGCCGCATGGCTTGCGCTGCCCGCGCGCGCCGCGCTGGACGTGGACTCCATCGAGCGCGCAGCGCACGAGGCCGATCTGCACAGCGTGCTGGTGTGGAAGAGCGGGCAGATGGTGCTCGAGCGCTATCGGCGCTCGAAAGACAAACCCGTGGGCGACTTGATCGAGCGCACGGTGGACTTCGGCCCCGACGTGCTGCACGACCTGCGCTCGATCAGCAAGAGCGTGGTCGCGCTGCTGGTGGGCCAGGCGGTGGGCCGTGGCGAGATTCACATCGACACCCCGGTGCTCGACTTCTACCCCGCGCTGGCCGACCTGCGCCGCGACGGCCGAGAGCGCATCACGCTCGCGCACCTGCTCCATATGGCCAGCGGCCTGGCCTGGAGCGAGACCGCCAGCACCTACGGCAGCAACGCCAACGACGAGACCCGCCTGTGGTGGGACGGCAGCCCGGCGCGCTACATCCTCGACCGCCCGCTCGTGGCCACGCCCGGCACCACCTGGAACTACAACGGTGGCCACACCGCGCTGCTGGCCGAGGTGTTGGAGCAACGCAGCGGGCGCAAGCTCGTCGATCTTGCCCGCAGCGAGTTGTTCGAGCCCTTGGCCATCACCACGTGGGAGTGGCGCAGCGGCCAGCACGGCAAGCCTCTGGCCTACGCGGGGCTGCGCCTGACACCACGCGACCTGTTGCGCCTGGGGCAGCTGATGCTCGCCAAGGGCACCTGGCAGGGTCGCGCCGTGGTGCCCGCCAACTGGGTGGCCGCCACGCTGCAGCCAGTGGTCACCATCGGCAACGGCCCGCTGCGCTATGGCTACCAGTGGTGGAGCGGACAGGCCGAGCGCGACGGACGCCGCCTCGCTTGGACCGCCGGCTTCGGCAACGGCGGGCAGCGGCTGTACGTGGTGCCCGAGCTGGAGCTGGCCGTGGTGCTCACCGCCGGCGCCTACAACTCCGTGCAGATCAACCGGGTCGAGAACGCGCTCGTGCAACAGATCATCGCCAGCGTGTAAAGGAGACGCAGCATGGACCGCACCACGGGCGGTTGCCTGTACGGCAACGTAGGGCCGGTGGCCACGGCCGGCGGTACGAGCGGGATCGCGAAGGCCCGGGCCGCCGCGAGGAGTAGCCTAGCCGCTCAACAGCCGGGCTGGGAACGGCGCGTCGCATCACTTGCTTTGCCGAACCCCGTCAACACTGGCGGCACGGTGCGAACGCCCGCGAGCGCAAGCCCTGCTCGACGATGCAGCCACGCTGCTTCTCAACGGCGAAGCCGGGTAGCATCAGCCACGCAACGCCCAGGAGGTAACACGATGAGCAGCCACGATCGCCAGGCCATCGAGCAGATGGTGCAGACCTACCTAGACGGCCTATACGAAGGTGATGCCGACAAACTGGCCAGCGTGTTTCACGACACCAGCGTGCTCACCTACGAGCAAGACGGCAAGCTGGTGGTGCTGCCGCGCGAGCAGTGGCTGAAGGCGGTGCGCGAGCGGCCGAAGCCCAAGGACAAAGGCTTGCCGCGCGACGACGTGATCTTGATGATCGACCAGTCGGGCCCGACCACGGCATTCGTGAAGCTCAAGTGCCAGATCCCGCCGCGCTACTTTACCGACTACCTGAACCTGCTGAAGATCGACGGGCGCTGGGTGGTGGCGCAGAAGGTGTTCGCCACCGTGAACAAGCCCTGACACCTCGCCGATGCCGGCGAGCAGGGTCAAAGCAGCTCGTTGACCAGATAACTCGCGTGGTCCTTGAGCTTGTGCGCCCAGCTCCGGCGCTGCCAGTCCCGGAGCTGGATCTCAATGGCGCGCGGCACGTAGCGCTCGAACACCGCGTCGAGCCGCTCGGCGAGCGAGCGGTCCAGGATCGCCAGGCTGAGCTCGTCGTTGGTCTCGAAGCTGCGGTCGTCGAAGTTGCTCGACCCGATGGCGCTCCACACGCCATCGACCGTCATGATCTTCTGGTGCAGCAGCGTGTGCGGGTACTCGAACAGCCGCACGCCACACTCAAGCAGCTTCTCGAAGTTGCGGTGCCCGGCATGCTGCACCATCGGGTTGTCTGATCCGCTGGTGGCCGGCATCAGCACGCGCACGTCGACGCCGCGCTTCACCGCGTGGCCCATCGCATCGATCGCATCGGGCTCCGGAATGAAGTAAGGGTTCTGGATCCAGATGCGCCGGCGCGCCACGCAGATGGCCGTGTGATGCAGGATCTTCACCGCCGGCGCCGAGTTTTCGGGCTTGGCAAACACCGCGTGGATCAGCAGGTCGCCCGCCGGCTGCAGCGGCGGAAACACGTCGTCGCCCAGGAACAGCTCGCCGGTCTCGCCGGCCCAGTTTTCGCTGAACGCGCCTTGCAGGCTGTGCACGATGGGCCCGTGCAGATGCAGGCTCACGTCGGCGTAGTGCTGGTGATCCTCGGCGTCGCCCAGCCAGCTGTCGACGATGCAGTGGCCACCCACGAAGGCCTCGCGGCCGTCGATGACCACCAGCTTGCGGTGATCGCGATCGTTCAGCACGCCGATGTCGCGCAGCGACCGCTTGTGAAAGAAGCACACCCGGCAGCCGGCGTCGCGCATCTGCTGCGTGACCTGCTTGCCCACGCCGCTGGAGCCCTGCGCGTCCAGCATCACGCGCACCTGCACCTTGGCGCGCGCCCGCTCGATCAGCGCCTGGGCGAGGCGGCGGCCGAGCTCGCCGTCTTTCCACAGAAAGGTCTCGAAGTGCACCGAGCTCTGCGCCGTGCCGATGCGCGCCAGCAGCACGTCGAAATAGGCACCGTTCTCCAGCACCTGCGCCCGGTTGCCCGCCACCGCGGTGCCCAGCGTCAGGCCCGCCAGGCTGGGCACGAGCTGGTCAATGGGCGAGTCGCAATCGATGCGCAGGCGCGGATCGCGGTGGCGGCGGATCGACCAGATCACCGCCAACTGCAAGACCACCACGACGAGCAGCAAGCCGCCCCAGAACCCGCTGATCATGTCGGCACGTCGGCGTCGGCAGAGGTGAGATGGTTGA
>JBGAMU010000185.1:0-2382 GCA_044222685.1 Burkholderiaceae bacterium | reverse complement strand
GTCGGCGCGACCATCGGCGCCGCGCGCGCGGCGCTCGCCGACGGCGTGGCCGTCCAGCTGGCCGGCGGCACGCACCATGCGCACGCCGACCGCGGCGCGGGCTACTGCGTGTTCAACGACACGGCGGTGGCGGCGCGGCTGATGCAGGCCGAGGCGCACCGCCTGCGCCGCCGCCTGCTGCGGGTTCTGGTGATCGATCTGGACGTGCATCAGGGCGACGGTACGGCCGAGATCTTCACCGACGACCCGACGGTGTTCACGCTGTCGCTGCACGGTGAGCGCAACTTCCCCGTACGCAAGGCGCGCAGCGATCTCGATGTCGAACTGCCCGATGGCTGCGACGACGCTCGCTACCTCGACGAACTGGACCGTGCGCTGGCCACGGTGTGGCAACACCATGCGAGCGAACCGCCCGGGCTGGCGTTCTATCTGGCGGGCGCCGACCCGCACGAGCACGACCGGCTCGGTCGCCTGAAGCTCACCCTGGAGGGTCTGGCCGAGCGCGATCGCCGGGTGTTCGATGCCCTGCGCGAGCGCGGCATCCCGGTGGCCGTGGCCATGGCCGGCGGCTACGGCAGCGACATCGACACCACGGTGGCGATCCACTTGCGCACGGTGGGCGAGGCGCTGCGCAGCGCCCGGGCCTGGCGCTCGGCGCGGGCCGGCGAAGCGACGGCGATGGAACAATCGCTGCGATGAGCCATCGCCCCGCAGCCGAAGCGCGCCACACCTATCCGCACATCAGTCGCCTGACGACACGCTGGATGGACAACGACGTCTACGGCCACATCAACAACGTCGTCTACTACAGCTTCTTCGACACCGTGGTCAACAGCTACCTGATCGAGCACGGCGCGCTCGACCTGCAGGCCGGCGCGGTGATCGGACTGGTGGTCGAAACGCGGTGCAACTACTTTCGCCCGCTGGCCTACCCGCACCCGGTCGATGCCGGCCTGCGCGTGGCGCATGTCGGGCGTTCGAGCGTGCGCTACGAGGTCGGCCTCTTCGCCGGCGACGACGAGTGGAGCGCCGCTGGCGGCCACTTCGTGCACGTGTATGTCGATCGTGCCAGCCAGCAGCCCGTTGCGCTGCCGCAGCGACTGCGCGATGTGCTGGCGCCGCTGAAGCCAGGCGCCTGATCGCCAGCGAAAACACCCTGTTCAGCGGGTACGGTCCCGTGGGACAGTGCTACCGACCGACTGACTCACAACAACTGATCTCCGAGGGACCACTCACTTGAATCCGCCTGCATTCTCCGGCCCTGCCCTGGGGCCCGTGCCCATCGAGTTCATCCTGTTCGCCTGCGTGCTGGCGGGTGTCGCGATGTTCCATGCGCACACGCTGCGCACGGCGCTCGGCGGCGCGATCGTCATCGCGCTCTACAAGATCGTGTTCTCGCCGTTCAAGACCGGCGCCGGCCTGGCCGGATTTAGCCTGCATCTGGCGCACGAGTGGGTCGTGCTGATCAACCTGCTGCTGCTGCTGCTCGGCTTCGCGCTGCTGGCCAAGCACTTCGAGGACACCGAGATCCCGGCCGTGTTGCCGCGCTGGCTGCCCGACGACTGGAAGGGCTGTTTCGTGTTGCTGCTGCTGGTGTTCGTGCTGTCGAGCTTTCTCGACAACATCGCGGCTGCAATGATCGGTGGCGCGATCGCGCACACGGTGTTTCGCGGCAAGGTGCATATCGGCTACCTGGCGGCGATCGTCGCCGCGTCGAACGCCGGCGGCGCCGGCAGCGTGGTCGGCGACACCACGACCACGATGATGTGGATCGCCGGCATCCATCCGCTGGAGGTGCTGGAGGCCTTCATCGCGTCAGGCGTGGCCGTCGTCGTCTGCGGCATTCCGGCGTCGCTGCAACAGCAGCGCTACTCCCCGATCCAGAAGCACGAAGGCCAGCACCCGCCGATCGACTGGGTGCGGGTGGGGATCGTCGCGTTCATCCTCGTCGCGGCGGTGGGGGTCAATGTCGTCGTCAACACGCGATTCAATTTGGTATCGGACCTGTTCCCGTTCCTGGGCGCCGCGGTCTGGGTCGCGATCCTGCTCTCGACCGGTCTGCGCCGGCCCGACTGGAGCCTGCTGCCCGGTGCCTTCAAGGGCTCGGTGTTCCTGCTGTCGCTGGTGCTGTGCGCCTCGATGATGCCGGTCGAGCATCTTCCGGCCGCGTCCTGGCCCACGGCGCTGGGCCTGGGCTTCGTCTCCGCGGTGTTCGACAACATTCCACTCACGGCACTGGCGCTGAGGCAGGGCGGTTACGACTGGGGCGTGCTCGCCTACGCCGTCGGTTTCGGCGGCTCGATGATCTGGTTCGGCTCGAGCGCGGGCGTGGCCGTCTCGAACCTCTTTCCGCAGGCGCGCTCGGTGGGCGCGTGGCTGCGG
>JBGAMU010000136.1:0-11169 GCA_044222685.1 Burkholderiaceae bacterium | reverse complement strand
GACGTTCAAACCCCTACGGTGTATCCGATCCCGCACCAAACTCAATTCGCCGATGGGTTTCACTTCATCCGCTCCGACTTCATGTACGACTTCTGCCGCTTGAACATGCCCTTGCGGTAGAAGGGGAAGATCTGCAGGAAGGTGCGGAACTTCAGCCAGCGGCCGTAGAGGCCCATGGGCTCGAACAGCACCACGGCGATCAGGATGATGCCGAAGATGGTCGGCTGCAGGCCGGTCTGCTGGCCCAGGGCCGGCGGCAGCCAGTCCTTGCCGACCACGATCACCTGCTGCACCACGAACCAGAAGGCCGGGCCGAAGATCGCGCCCTGGATCGCGCCGAGGCCGCCGATCACCACCATCATCAGCAGCTCGATCGATTGCAGGAAGCCGAACTGGTCGGGGGTGATGAAGCGGATCTTGTGCGCGTAGAGTGCGCCGGCAATCCCTGCCAGCGCCGCCGACAGGGCGAAGGCGACGGTCTTGTAGTGCGCCAGATTGATGCCCATGCTCTGCGCCGAAACCTCGGAATCGCGGATGGCGACGAAGGCGCGGCCGGTCGGGCTGCGCAGCAGGTTGAGCACGCCCAGCACGCAGAGGACGGCGATCGAGGTGACCAGGTAGTAGAAATTGGTGCCGTCGTCGAAGTCGATGCCGGCGACCACCAGCTTGCCGAGCTGGCGCCCGGCGTTGCCGCCGGTGATGTGCTCGGCGCGCACCACGACTTCTTCGAGGATGAAACCGAAGGCCAGGGTCGCGATCGCCAGGTACATGCCCTTCACGCGCAGCGCCGGCAGGCCGATCATGATCCCGGTAATGCCGGCCACCAGCGCCGACAGCGGAAGGCTAAGCGCGAAGGGCCAGCCCAGGCCCTGCAGGTAGGCTTCGGTGTAGGCGCCCATGGCGAGGAAGCCGGCATGGCCGAGCGAAACCTGCCCGGTAAAGCCGGCCAGCAGCATCAGGCCGAGGCAGACGATGGCGTAGATGCCGATGAAGGTGAATTGCGACAGCGCATACTCGGTCAGCACGAAGGGCGCGGCGATCAGCGCCACGGCGAGGGCCGCATACCAGAAGCGCTGGCCGGAATGCTTGAACAGCGCGATGTCCTGCTCGTAACGGGTCTTGAAGATGAAATGCATGGGTTGGAGTACTAAACCTTCTTCGTCGTGTTTTCGCCGAACAGGCCGTTGGGCTTGACCACCAGCATCACCAGCACCACGACGTAGGCCGCGATGTCCTTGAAGCCCTCGGGCAGGTAGAAGCCCGCCAGCGATTCGACGATGCCGATGATCAGGCCGCCGGCCAGCGCCCCGGGGATGCTGCCGAAGCCGCCGACCACCGCCGCCGGAAAGGCCTTGAGGCCGATGAAGCCCATGTTCACGTGCACGAAGGTGAACGGCGCGAGCAGCAGCCCGGCGATGGTGGCCACCGCGGCCGACAGGCCCCACACCAGGCCGTTGAGCCGCTTGACCGGAATGCCCATGTAGTAGGCGGCGAGCTGGTTCTGCGAGCTGGCCTGCATGGCGATGCCGATGCGGCTCTTGCTGAACATCAGGTACAGCAGCACGCACAGCACCACGGTGACGACGATCACCACCACCTGCTCGACGCTGAAGACCAGGCCGCCCAGGTTCCAGGTCTGGCCGCGGTACGGCGCCGGCAGACCGTGCGTCTCGGAGCCGTAGCGCGGCACCATCGAGACCAGCCCGCGTGCCATGTAGCCCAGGCCGATCGTCAGCATCACCACCGTGAACTGCGGCTGACCCAGGATCGGCCGGATCGCCACACGCTCGAGCAGCACGCCGAACGCCGCCATCGCCAGGATCGCCAGCACCACCGCCACCAGGAACGGCAGCTGCGCCACCTCCATCAGTGCCAGGCCGACGAAGGCACCCAGCATCATCAGCTCGCCCTGCGCGAAGTTGACGGTCTCGGTAGCCTTGTAGATCAGCACGAAGCCGAGCGCGATGAGCGCATAGATGCAGCCCAGCGAGATGCCCGAGATCAGCAGTTGGAGGAACGCCACGTCTGGCCCGTTTGTGCAGCGGCGCCAAGCATGCCTGCTGGCGGCGCGGTTCCGGCGCCGGGACTTCCCCTATGACGCGCTAGGCGTTCAGACGGTAGCGATAGGCGCCGTCGTCACCGGCTTCGCGCACGGCCTCGCCGAGCGCGACCAGATGGTTCAGGTGGGCCAGGCTCTCGCCGGTGGCCATGCCGAGCAGCTCGGGTCCCTCGATGGGGCGGGCGAACAATGCGCCGAAGACGTCGATCGCGCGCTTGGGCTCGGCCAGGCTGCGGCGCAGGCGCACGAGGCTCTTGTCGTGGCCCGAGGCCAGCCGGTCGAGCCGCGCATGCAGGCCGCGGAACGGCTCGCCGTGCGAGGGCAGCACCAGCACGTCGTCGCTCACCTGCGCGCGCAGCTTGGCGATCGACGCGATCCAGTCGGCCAGCGGGTCGGCGTCGGGCTCGGTCGGAAACACCGACACGTTCGACGAGATGCGTGGCAGCACCTGGTCGCCCGAGATCAGCAGCTTCAGCTCGTCGCACAGCAGGCAGGCGTGCTCGGGCGAGTGGCCGTTGCCGACGATGACACGCCAGTCGTGCGCACCGATGCGGATGACCTCGCCTTCGCGCAGCCGGCGAAAGCTGTCGGGCAGCGCGTGCACCACGCGGCCGAAGCCGCCGAAGCGCACGCGATAGGTCTCGATCGCCTCGTCGTGCCAGCCGGCGCGGCGGTAGAAGCGGATCGCGTCGTCGGGCGCCTCGCGCCCGGTGTCGGCCACCAGCGAGCGGCAGGTCAGGTACTCGAGCCGCGTCATCCACAGCCGGCAGTCGAAGCGCCGCGTCAGCCAGCCGGCCATGCCCACGTGATCAGGATGCATGTGGGTGACGAATACCCGCGTCAGCCGCTTGCCGGCAAAGGCATCGGGTGCCGCCAGCAGCCGCGTCCAGCCGGCCAGCGCCTCGCGCGTCTGCGCCCCGGTGTCCACCAGCGCCCAGCCGTCGCCGTCGGCCAGCGCGTACAGGTTGATGTGCGCCAGCGCCCACGGCAGGTGCATGCGCAGCCACAGCACGCCGGGCACGATCGCGCGGCCATGGCCGTTCTCTGGCGGCTCGCCGCAGGGATAACTCAACGGCGACGACGGTTCGGCGTCGGCGCGGCCATCGGCGGTGATGGGGGTCTGTGTCATGCTGGGAACCATAACCGATGTTCACGCCACCGCTGTCGCCATTGCCTTTGGCCGCCGCCCTGCTGATCGTGCTCGGTGCCGGCATCGTGCGCGGCTTCGCCGGCTTCGGTTTCTCGGCGTTGTGCGTGGCGGGGCTGTCGCTGCTGACGTCGCCGGCGCAGATCGTGCCGCCGATCTTCGTGCTCGAGGTGCTGGCCAGCATCAGCCTGCTCAGGGGTGCGGCGCGCGACATCGATCGGCGCTGGCTCAGCTGGCTGGTGCTCGGCAACGTGCTGGCGATGCCGCTGGGCATCGCCGCCCTCGCCTATCTGCCCGAAGCGACGCTGCGGCTGGTCATCGGCGCGCTGCTGTTGCTGGCCGCGCTGTTGTTGCGTGCCGGTGTGCGGCTGTCGCTGACGCCCACCGCACCGGCGCGCCTGGGCGTTGGCCTGGTCTCGGGATTGGTCAACGGGGTGGCCGCCATCGGCGGCATCGCGGTCGCGGTGCTGCTCAGCACGGCCACGCTGGCGCCGGCGGCGATGCGCGCGACGATGATCGCGCTCTTCCTCTTCACCGATCTGTATGCGCTGGCCTGCGCCGCGCTGTTCTCCGCTGTCGGCCAGACGCCGAGCGACCTGCTCGGCACCGGCACGCTGCGCTGGGCGCTGTGGCTGACGCCGCCGATGCTGCTGGGCATCTGGATCGGCCAGCGCTCGTTCGCCGGTGTGTCGCCGGAACAATTCCGCCGCCACGTGCTGAACCTGCTGATCGTGATCGCGACGCTCGGCGTGCTGCGCGTCGGCATCGACGCGCTCCGGGGGCTGGATTGCTGCGCTTGATGTCTCGGCGCGCGAGGGACAGCAACGTCGACTGCGGGGTTGATTGAACTCCCGCAGTCGGCCATCAAGAGTCATTCACCAACGGGCAACGCCGAGTGCCCGTCTGTGCGTGGCTGGCGCCCGCAGACCGTTGCTTGAGGGTGCCGCGGCGAGTATCGTGTCCGACTCGCTTGAGTACAGGAGGTTCTATGTCGGCCGATTCGCAGCCAACCGCGCACCAGCCAATGGAGGTTCGTCATCGCGACGAGTTGGAATGGGAAACCATTCGCTGGCCGGGCGAGACGGGCAAGATGTTGTTCCATCCTCGGCCGGAGCGCCCCACCGAGCCGAACGCCGGGATCCTCAGGCTCGAACCGGGCGCGCACCACCCGCTGCACAACCACGATTTCGCGCAGGTTTGGTATGTCCTCGAAGGTACATTCAAGATTGGCCAGCATGAGTGCGGCCCCGGAAGCATGATCTTCCATCCCGATCCGCACTACGAAGACGAGTTCCACACCGAGACCGGCGGGGAAATCCTCATCGTTCAGTACCCGGGGCCAAGCACGGGTGGCCGGCCGATCTATGACGATCGGTTCAACCTGAAAGAGCGTCGTGCAATCTCATCGGAGAGAACCGATCTGTAGCGGCCATTGTCTTACGCCTTACCCATCGGTCGAGCGGACATCCCGAAGGACGCTTCGGGTCGGGAGCGGGCCTTCGCCCGAACCACTAGCGCCGCGCCGCCCAGCGCTGCGCCAGCAACGCACTCGTCACGCCGAGCAGGATGGCCCACTCGAGCGACAGCGTCACGGTCGCCACCAACGTCACCAGCAGCGGCACGCGGTCGGCCGGCGCCTCGCGCCACAGGCGCCGCATCTCGCGCCAGTCGAACAGGCCGAACGCCACCACCAGCAGCAGCGCACCCACCACGGCCAGCGGCAGATAACGCGCGAGCGGTGCCACCAGCAGCAGCAAGAGCAGCAGCCACACGGCCGCGCTGGCGGCGGCCAGCGGCGTGCGCGCACCGGCCTCGGCATTGACGCCGGAGCGGTTGAACGAGCCGCTGCACGGCATCGCCGAGCAGAACGCGCCGGCGATGTTGGCCAGCCCCTGGCCGATGAACTCCTGATTGCCGTCGAGCGCATCGCCGTGGCGGCGCGCCATCGCCTTGGCGATCGCCACCGCCTCGGTCAAACCGAGCAGCGTCATCACCAGCGTGGCGCCGAAGAGGCGCCGCACGGTGTCGAGCGAGAGGTCGGGCCACGACAGCACCGGCAGCGCGCTCGGCAGCGGCGGCACGGTGCCTAGCGCGGGCCAGCCGGGCATGACCTGCGCAACCACCAGCGCGGCCAGGCTGCCCGCCACCACCGACACCAGCATCGCCGGCAGCCAGCGGTTCCACGGCCGCCACGCGATCGCCGCCGCCACCGTGGCAACCGCCGCGATCAGCGCGGGCCACTGCACGGCGCCACGCTGCTGCCAGGCGCCGTGCAGGTTGGCCGCTACCGACGTGCCGCGGGGCAGCGCAAGCCCCAGCAGCGCGCCGAGCTGCGAGTTGACGATCAAGAGCGCAGCGCCGCCGGTGAAGCCGACGATCACCGCGTGCGGCACCTTGTCGACCAGCGCACCGACGCGCGCCAGGCCGAGCAGCAGTTGCATCAAGCCGACCAGCAGGCTGAGCGCGAGCACCAGCGTCACGTAGTCGGCCGAGCCGACGACGGCCAGCGGGGCGATCAGCGCCATCGTGGTCAGCGAGATCGCGTTGGCCGGGCCGGTGACCATCAGGCGGCTGGAGCCGAACAGCGCCGCCACCAGGCACGGCAGCATCGCGGCGTACAGGCCGTGCTGCGGCGGCAGGCCCGCCAGCGTGGCGAAGGCCAGCGCCTGCGGCAGCACCACCACCGCGCCGGTCAACCCGGCCAGCAGGTCGGCCGGCGGCACGCCGGGCTCGCGCCACAGCGGCAGCCAGCGCGCGATCGGCAGCCTCATCGTCACGGGTTGCGCCTGCCGCGACGGCGCCTCACATGCGCCCCTTCCACGGCACCACGCGGCGTTCGACCCAGCGCATCAACAGGTCGAACAGGTAGGCCACGACACCGATCACGATGATGCCCATCACCACGATGTCGGTGCGCAGGAAGTTCGACGCATTGAGCACCATCTGGCCGAGGCCCACGTTGGCCGCCACCATCTCGGCGGCGACCAGCGTGGTCCAGCCGAAGCCGATGGCGATGCGCATGCCGACCAGGATCTCCGGCAGCGCCGACGGCAGGATCACGTGCCAGATCACCTGCCCGTACGTGGCACCGAGCGAATAGGCGGCGTGGATCTGCTCCTGCGACGCGCTCTTCATGCCCGATCGCGCGGCCAGCGCCAGCGGCGCAAAGCAGGCCAGGTAAATGAGCAGCACCTTCGGCAGCTCGTCGATGCCGAACCAGATGATGATCAACGGCAGATAGCTCAGCGGCGGCAGCGGCCGGTAGAACTCGATCGGCGGATCGAAGATGCCGCGTGCGACGCGGCTCATGCCCATCAGCAGGCCCACCGGCACCGCGGTGGCCACCGCGAGGAAGAACGCCGCGAACACACGCAGCATGCTGGCGACGAAGTGGTCCCACAGCGGCTTGTCGTTGGCGGTGCCGGTGACGTACTCGATGAACTGCTGCAGCACGGTGGCCGGTTTGGGCAGGAACAGCGGCTTGATCCAGCCCATCGCGGTGACCGCGTACCACAGCAGCAGCAGCAACGCGATCGTCACCACGCTGATCAGCACGCTGGAGCCCTCGCCCGGCTGGCGAAAGGCGCTGGTGCGCACCGGCGGCGGGGTCGACGCGGGCTCAGCCAACGGTAGCCTCGCGGCCGTCAATCGGTGACACCGCCTCGCGGCGGTGGACGTGCGACAGCACTTCCTCGCGCAGCCGGATGAACTCGGGGTCCGACTTCACCGCGCGCGCGTTCTCGCCGGCGAGGAAGCGGCGCGAGAACGGCAGGTCGTCGTAGGCGTGGCTGACGCGGCCCGGGCTCGGGCTCATCACGATGAGCCGCGTGGCCAGGAACAGCGCCTCCTCGACCGAGTGGGTGATGAAGAACACCATCTTGTTCGACGCGCTCCACGCCTTCAGCAGGATCTCCTGCACCTGCTCACGCGTGAACGCATCGAGCGCGCCCATCGGCTCGTCCATCAGCAGCAGTTCGGGGTCGGCGGCGAGTGCGCGCGCGATGCCCACGCGCTGCTGCATGCCGCCGGAGAGCTCGTAGACCGGGCGCCCGGCCAGCCCCGACAGGCCCACCAGCGCGAGCTTGTCGTCGGCGATGCGGTGGCGTTCGGCCGCCGGCACGCCGCGCAGGCGCAGGCCGAGCGCGACGTTGTCGCGCACGCTCAGCCACGGCATCAGCGCGTGCTTCTGGAACACCACGCCGCGCTCGGCGCCGGGGCCGGTGACCGGCTTGCCGTCGAGCAGCACCTGGCCGTCCGACGGCGCCAGGAAGCCGGCGATGCAGTTGAGCAGCGTGGTCTTGCCGCAGCCCGACGGCCCGAGCGCGACCATGAAATCACCGTCGCGCAGCGCCAGGTTCACCGGCGCCAGCGCGGCCAGCGTGCCGCCGGCGACGGCGTAGTTGACCGTGAGGCCGCGGATGTCGAGCGTGGGCATGCGTTCGAGCGCCAACGACAAGCGGGGCGGCCCGGTGAGCCGCCCCGCGGTGTGCCGGTCTCAGTGAATCGTCACTTGCCCAGCGCCTTCTTGACGTAGGCGTCGGTCACGAAGGCCGCGTAGTCGGGCTTGATCTCGGTGATACGGCCCTGCTCCTTGAGGAACGTCGCGGTATTGGCCATCGCCTTGGCCGCGCCGCCGCCCAGCCAGTTGGGCCCGGCCTGCTCGGCCGCGGTGGGAAAGACGTACAGCGCCATCGCGGCGGGCACGTCCTTGGGCTCGGCCTTGGTCCACTTGGCGACCGCCTTCACCTGCGGGCTGTCGGCCGTCCACTTGGCCTTGTCGGCGCGGTAGGCCGAGTCGGCCTTGTTGAGCGCCTTCACCAGCTCGACCATGAAGCCCTCGTGCGCCGCCGCCCACTTGGCGTTGACGACGATGCCGTCGAACGTGGGATAACCCTTGGCGCCGATGCTCTTGGAGCTGGCGATCGGCTTGCCGTTGCCCTTGATCTTGCTGAGCACCGGGTCCCAGATGAAGGCGGCGTCGATGTCGCCGCGCTCCCAGGCGGCGGCGATCTCGGGCGGGCGCATGTTCATCACGTTGACGTCCTTGGCCGACAGCCCATCGAGCTTCATCGCCGCCATCAACTGGTAGTGCGCGGTCGACACGAACGGCGTCGCGACCTTCTTGCCCTTGAGGTCCTTCACGCCGTTGACGCCGGAGCCGTTGCGGGCGATCAGCGCCTCGGCGTCGGCGATGTCGTCGAGGATCCAGAACAGCTTGATGTCCTGGCCCTGGCTGGCCGCCGCGGTGATCGGGCTGGAGCCGGCCTCGCCGATCTGCACGTCGCCGCTGGCCATCGCCTTGATCACGTCGCCGCCGCCGCCGAACATGCGCCAGTTGATCTTGTAGCCGGTGGCCTTCTCGAGCTCGCCGGACTCCATCACGGTGCGCAGCGGCACCAGCATGTCCTGGTGCGCGAAGGTCACCTCCTTGCCCTGCGCGAACGCAGCGCCGGACCACAGCAATGCGGCCGCAGCGACGCCGGCGAACTTGTGAACGGTCATTGGTTTCTCTCCTGGAAGGCGGTGGGATCGGGAGCACGCGACGCAAGAACCGCGCCTGCGGCGGACACCCCGCAGCCTTGCCGACGCGAGGGTGGCGCGCATGGGGATTTTCCCTCAGGTGGCGCGGCCGATAATCGTTCGTTGCCACCGGAGCCACGAGAGCATCGACATGACTGCTGCCTCCACCATCACCGCCGCGGGCGACCGCGACCGCACCCACCATCTGCATCCCTACACCCAGCTGCGCCAGCTGGAGAAGGACGGGCCGCTCGTCGTCGTGCGCGGCGACGGCGTGCGTGTGTTCGACGAACACGGCAACGGCTACATCGAGGGCATGGCCGGCCTGTGGTGCGCCTCGCTCGGCTTCTCGGAGCGGCGCCTGGCCGACGCCGCATTCCGGCAGATGCAGGTGCTGCCCTATTACCACGCATTCAGCGGCAAGGTGCCGGGTCCGGTGACCGAGCTGGTGGCGCAGCTCGCGCGCTGGGCGCCGACGCCGGCACTAAAAGTCGGCCGCGTGCTGTTCGCCAACTCGGGCTCGGAATCGAACGACACCGCGTTCAAGCTGGTGCACTACTACAACAACGCGCGCGGCCGGCCGAACAAGAAGAAGATCATTGCGCGCGACAAGGCCTACCACGGCGTCACCGCCGCGGCCGCGTCGATGTCGGGCATTCCGATGATGCACCAGCACTTCGACCTGCCGCTGCCGGGCATCGTGCGCGTCGGCTGCCCGCATGCCTACCGCTTCGCACGCGACGGCGAGTCGCCCGCGCAGTTCGGCGAGCGCCTCGCGCGCGAGCTCGACGAGACGATCGTGCGCGAGGGCCCCGACACGGTGGCCGCCTTCATCGCCGAGCCGGTGCAGGGTGCCGGCGGCGTGATCATCCCGCCGCCGGGCTACTTCGAGCGTGTGCAGGCGGTGCTGAAGAAGCACGACGTGCTGCTGATCGCCGACGAGGTGATCACCGGGTTCGGCCGCCTCGGCGAGCCGTTCGGCACCCAGGTGTTCGGCCTGCAGCCCGACCTGCTCACGGTGGCCAAGATGCTCACGTCGGCCTACGTACCGATGTCGGCGCTCTACGTCAGCGACGCGATCTACCAGGTGATCGCCGACACGTCGGCTGCCGTCGGCAGCTTCGGCCACGGCTACACCTACAGCGGCCATCCGGTGGCCTGTGCGGTGGCGCTGGAGACGCTGCGCATCTACGAATCCGACGACGTGATCGGTCATGTGCAGAAGGTCGGCCCGCACCTGCAGCGGGGGCTGCAGCGCTTTGCTGGCCACGAGATCGTCGGCGACGTGCGCGGGCTCGGCCTCATCGGCGCCATCGAGCTGGCGGCCGACCCCAGCAAGCGCCAGCCCTTCGACCCGGCGCGCGGCGTCGGCGCGTATTTCGTGCGCCGCGCGCAGGCCCACGGCCTGATCGTGCGCGTGCTGGGCGGCGACGTGATCGCGTTCTCGCCGCCGCTGATCATCACCGAGGCCGAGATCGACGAGATGCTGGCCAAGGCCGAAGCCGCGCTCGCCGACACCTTGGCCTGGGTCAAGAGCTCGAAGGGCTGATCCCGGCACACTGCGCCGCTTCGAACAACGGCTGTCATGCACCTTGCCGCAGACATGAAGCGCGCCACCGGTCGGTCGGCGATCGGCCCTTTGCTGCCGACCGCTTGGACAGCATGGCGCTGATCGAGTTCGACCACGTGCACAAGCACTACCCCGGTAGTGCACAGGCCGCGGTGGATGACCTGAACCTGCACATCGAGGCGGGCGAGTTCCTCACGCTGCTCGGCCCCTCGGGCTCGGGCAAGACGACCACGCTGATGCTGCTGGCCGGCTTCGAGACGCCGACACGCGGCACGATCCGGCTCGATGGCACGCCGATCCAGGACCTGCCGCCGCACAGGCGCAACATGGGCGTCGTGTTCCAGAGCTACTCGCTGTTCCCGCACATGACGGTCGAGCAGAACGTGGCCTTTCCACTCGGTGTGCGCAAGCTGCCGACCGCGCAGGCGCGCGACAAGGTCGCGGCCGCGCTGGCCAAGGTGCACCTGCAGGCCTTTGCGCAGCGCAAGCCGCAACAGCTGTCGGGCGGGCAGCAGCAGCGTGTCGCGCTGGCGCGTGCGCTGGTGTTCGAGCCGCGCCTGGTGCTGATGGACGAGCCCCTGTCGGCGCTCGACAAGAAGCTGCGCGAGCAGATGCAGCTCGAGATCCGCCGGCTGCATCGCGAGCTCGGCGTCACGATGGTGTTCGTCACCCACGACCAGTCGGAGGCGATGACGCTGTCCGACCGCGTGGCGGTGTTCAACCATGGCCGCGTCGAGCAGCTCGCAACGCCGCAGGCGCTGTACGACGCGCCGGCCAATCCGTTCGTGGCCAGCTTCGTGGGCGACAACAACTTGATCGCGGCCGCCGCCGAGCCGGCGAGCGCGAGCGGCGAGGCTGTGCTGCGCGCCTGTG
>JBGAMU010000135.1:0-11234 GCA_044222685.1 Burkholderiaceae bacterium | reverse complement strand
TGGCGCCGCGCGGCTGATGGCCGGCGCCGCCCGCGCTACAGCAGCGACTCGGGCACGAAGGGCAGCAGCAGGTACGACTTGAGGCGCTGCCAGAAGGTGGAGTCGGGCTCTTCCAGGATCACCACTTCCTTGTCGTCGTCCATGCTCAGCCACTCGCAGCCCACGCCGCTGGCCGCCAGGCGCACGCGGTAGGCGCTCTGCAGGCGGTCGATGTCGATGATGCGGATCAGCTCGCGCGCCAGCTCGGGGCTGTCGATCACGGCGCCCAGCTCGGTGTTGATGGTGGCCGAGCGCGGGTCGAGGTTCATCGAGCCGACGAAGAGCAGCCTGCGGTCCACCACCGCCAGCTTGGCGTGCAGCCGGCCGAGCGAGGCGCCGAACAGGTTTTCGCGCCGGTTCTTCTTGACGCGCGAGCCGCTGATCTCGTAGAGGTCGACGCCGAGTTCGAGCATCGGCTCGCGGTACTTGCGGTAGCCGATGTGCACGATCGGCTCGTCGGTGCTGCCCAGCGAGTTGGTCATCGCGGTGACCTTGACGCCGCGGTCGCGCAGCTCCTTCAGCAGCTCCATGCCGTCCTTGCCGGGCACCAGGTACGGCGACGAGACCACCAGCTCCTTCTGCGCCTTGCGCATCGCCTCGAACACGTTGTAGGTGACGCTGGTGTCGAGCAGCTCGCCACCGGCCTCGCCGTCGAAGGGCTTGTCGGGGTGGTCGGCGAACGCATAGGCGTAGCCCCAGTGCAGGCCCAGGCGCCCGTCGTCGAGGTCTTCGGCGATCGGCCCGTAGCCCAGGATGTCGGTCGACGGCAGCGGGTCGGGCGGCGGCGTTTCGTTGGGGCCCGTCGCCTGCTCGAAGCGCTGGCGCAGAGCCTCCGGGCTCAGCTCGCTGCGTGCGATGCTGTGGATCGGGTAGACCGCGTCGGCGTTCCAGTAGCGGTCGAACAGGCCCTGCAGGGGCCCCAGGATGAAGCCGACCGTGAAGGCGTCGACGTCGATGAAGTTCTCGCCGGTGGTGCTGCGCAGGAAGTACTCGTCGGCCACGTTGCGCCCGCCGATCACCGCCATCGCGCCGTCGGCGATGAACAGCTTGTTGTGCATGCGGTGGTTCACCCGCTTCCAGTCGCCCACCGAGGCGAGGAAACGCGTGGCCTGGCCGCGGTCGCGCAGGCAGCAGAACGGGTTGAACAGCCGCACCTCCACGTTCTTGTGCGCGGCGAAGGCGAGGAACATCTCGTCCTCGCCGTGGGTGTAGAAGTCGTCGATCAGCAGCCGCACGCGCACGCCGCGGTCGGCCGCGTCGCGCAGCGCACGCAGCAGCCAACGGCCGGTGCCGTCGAGCTCCCAGTGGTAGTACTGCACGTCGAGCGACACCTCGGCGCGGCGCGCCAGCTGCACCCGCGTGTCGAGCGAGAACTTGCCCAGCGGCATCAGCCGGAAGCCCGAGTGGTCGGGCGCCGGCCGGTAGCTCGAGGCGATGCGCCCGAGCGTGGTGGCGGTGGAGATCGGAATCGCCTCGCTGGCGATCGCCTGCCGGTCCACCTGCGGCAGCGTGGTGCAGCCGCCGAGCACGAGCAGCAGCGTGGCCAGCAGCATCAGCAGCAGGCCGGTGGGACGAGAAAGCGTTCGTGTCATCTTCATGGGTGGCGCATTTTGACCGCTGGCTTACGCAGGAGGCGCCGCGATGGTTGCACAAGCGAGGGTCTTTTTGGCGGCGCCGGGCGATCGCGCTGTAAGGCCCGTGCGGCGCCGGCCGACCGACAGCGATGAATCACACCGCCGCTGCCCAGGGCTGCACGCCCGCCGAGCCCGGTGGCGCGGCGCAGGCCTCACACTGCGGCCATGCCGAGCGACCGAGCGCCCCGGTGATGAAGCCCGCGATGCCGTTGGCGCCCGCCACCGGCCTGCGCCGGCGCGCCTGTTGCGTGGCCCTGCTCGCCGCGGGCGTGCCGGGGCGCGCCGTGCGCGCTGCCGACGACGCGCAGCCGGTGATCGAGATGCTGCCGGTGCCCGGCGCCACGCTGGAGGTGCAGTTCGAGCCGGGCTTCGACTTGCCGCAGCGCGTGCGCCTGCTCGACTGGGTGCGCCTGGAGGCGGCCGCCGTGGCCGGCTGGTTCGGCCGCTTTCCGGTGCCGGCGGTCGAGCTGCTGCTGCTGCCGGTGGCCGGCGTGGGCGTGCGCAGCGGCGTCAGCTTCGGCGAGCCATCGCCGTGGCTGCGTGTCACCGTCGGGCGCGACACCAGCGCCGCGCAGTTGCGCGACGACTGGATCCTCGCGCACGAGATGGTGCACCTGGCGGTGCCGCAGCTGCCGCGTGCGCAACGCTGGCTGCACGAGGGCATCGCCACCTACGTGGAGTCGCTCGCGCGCGGCGCGGCCGGGCTGGTGGCACCGGCGCGCGTGTGGGGCCAGTGGTCGCGCGCGATGGTGCAGGGCCAGCCCGCCGCCGGCGACCAGGGGCTCGACCGCACGCCGACCTGGGGCCGCACTTACTGGGGTGGCGCGATGTTCTGCCTGCTCGCCGACGTGCGGCTGCGCCAGCGCGGCACGCCGCAGCGGGGCCTGCAGCAGGCGCTGCAGGCCGTGCTCGCAGCGGGCGGCGACTACCGCGTGGCCTGGCCGGCGACACGCCTGCTCGCGACGGCCGATGCCGCACTCGGCCAGACCACGCTGATGGAGCTCTATCGGCAGATGAACGAGCCGCTCGCGCCGCCGACCGAGCTGGACGCGTTGTGGCGCCAGCTCGGCGTCGACGGCGACGCGCTGCGCGACGACGCGCCGCTGGCCGCGTTGCGCCGCGCCATCCTCGGCTGAGCGCGCGGCGGCGGGCCGTGTCGATGCCGCGTTGCTAACATCGGCGCCCTTCGGCGCTGCCATGCAAAAAGACTCCGGGCCTGGTCGCCCGACATCGGGCCCCATGCCGGACCACGCGTCCGCGCCGCTGCGACGTTGGCGCTGGCTGCTCGCGGTGTGCCTGCTGCTGGTGGTCCACGGTTCGCTTTACCCCTGGCACTTCGAGCGTGACGTGTCGATCGCGGCCGCCTGGGCCGAGATGTGGGCCGAGGCCGATGTGTGGACCAGCCTCGGCGACGTGGTCGGCAACCTGGTGCTGTTCGTGCCGGTCGGGCTGCTCGCCGCCAGGGCCTGGCCCGGGCGCGGCGCGCGCATGGTGCCGATCTTCGTGCTCGGCGTCGGGTTCGCGCTGGCGCTGCAGGTGCTGCAGTTCTGGGGGCCCGAGCGCTCGCCGGCGTGGTCCGACGTGTTGTGGAACTCGGTCGGCCTCGCGCTCGGCCAGGCAGGCGCCGCGCTGGCCGCGCGCTGGCGCCCGCGCGCGGGCAGCGGCCGCTCGTCGCTGGCGTCGCCACTGCTGGTGATGGCGGCACTGTGGCTCGCCATCGAGTGGTGGCCGTTCCTGCCGACGATCGACTTCCAGCACGTCAAGAACGCGCTCAAGCCGCTGCTGCTGACGCCGCACTGGAATGCGCGCTCGTTCGTCGAGGCGGCGTTCAGCCTGGGCGTGGTGGCCCAGCTGGCGCGTGAGCTGCGCGCCCGCGCCGTGCTGCTCGTGGCGCTGGTCGCGGCCGCCGCTGTCGGCAAGCTGTTCCTGCAAGGGCAGGTGCTGTCGCTGCCGCACGTGGCGGGCTGGTGCGCCGGCTTGCTGCTGGCGCCGCTGCTGTGGCGGCTGCCGCCGCGCGCGGCGACGTGGCTGTCGCTCGCGCTGGCGCTCGGCTGGTTCACCTTCGACGAGCTGCGGCCGTTCGCCTGGAGCGACGAGGCGTCGCGCTTCAGCTGGATTCCGTTCGTCGCGTCGCTGCGCGGCTCGCTGATCAGCAACACGCTGGCGCTGTGCTGGCAGTTGTTCTGGCTCGGCGGCGCGCTGCTGGCGGGCCGTGCGCTCGGCGCGCGCACCGGTGCGCTCGCCTTCGCGCTCGCCGGCTGGGCGCTCGCGCTCGAGTGGCAGCAGGCCTGGCTGCCCGGCCGCGTGGCCGACATCACGCCGGCGGTGCTGCCGTTGCTGTGGTGGCTGGCGGTGCCGCTGCTCGAGGCGCGCGGCGCGGCGGCGCCGGCGCAGCAGCCGGTGCCGCCGCGGCCGGCGCACGCACCGAGCCGATGAGCGAGGGTGTCGCGGATCCGGCCGCGTCGGCGCGCACGCGCCGGGCATTGCTCGTGGTGTGCCTGCTGCTGGTGACGCACGGCTCGCTGTTCCCGTGGATGTTCGCCGCGCCGGCGTCGCTGGCCGACGCGTGGCACGTCATGACCGTCAAGCGCCTGTGGTGGACCGGCCGCAGCGACGCGATCGGCAACGTGCTGCTGTTCCTGCCGGTGGGCGCGCTCGGCTGGCTGGCGGTGGACGGTTCGGCGCGTCCGGCGGCCGCGCGCGCCGTGCTCGTGCTGGTCGGCTCGGCTGTGTTCGCCTTCGCGCTGCAGGTGCTGCAGCTGTGGCTTCCGGAGCGCACGGCCGCACTGTCCGACGTGTTGTGGAACACGGTGGGCACCGCGCTCGGCCTGCCGCTGGCCGCGCTGCTGCGTCCGGCCGTCGAGCGGCTGGCGCGCGCACACGTGCTGCGCCACCGCGTCGCCGTCACGATGGGTGCGCTGTGGCTGGCCGCGCAATGCTGGCCGCTGATGCCGGCGCACAGCCTGCGCCACGTGTTCACCGCGCTGCGGCCGCTCGGCCGCGCGTGGGATGGGCAGGCCGGCGTCGTGGTCGAGACGGCGTTCGGCCTGGCCGTGGTGCTGGCGCTGGCGCACGACGTGCGCCGCCGCTGGACGTTCGCGCTCGGCCTGGTGGTGCTGGCGTTGTGCGGCAAGCTGCTGGTGCGCCAGCTCGAGGTGACGCCGTCGCACCTGCTCGGCTGGGGGCTCGGACTCGTGTTCGGCCTGGCATGGCTGCGCGACGCGCCGCGCGCCACCGCGCTGCGCATGGTCGGCGTGCTCGCGCTCGCCGGCCTGCTGCTCGACATGCTGCTGCCGTGGCAGTGGGGCGCGCAGGCCGGCGCCTTCCACTGGATTCCGCTGCAGGCGCCGCTGCAGTCGGCGCGCGTGGCGCACACGCTCGAGTTGGTCTGGGCCGCGTTCTGGCTCGGTGCGCTGCTTCTCGCGGCGCCGGCCTTCGCCATCGGCCGCGGTGCGGCGGCGCTCGGGCTCACGCTCGTGATGCTGGCGCTGGAGGTCGCGCAACGCTGGTCGCCGGGCCGATTGGCCGACATCACGCCGGTGTTGATCCCCGCGATCTGGTGGCTGGTGTGGCGTCGCTGGCCGCCGTGACACTTGTAATGTGAGCGGCGCGCGCTCGACAGACGCGTGTAACCCGCTCGCAGAACACTGCCGTCGGCATGCCGCATGCCGGTTACACGGCTGGCCCCCCGGGATGAGTTCCCTAAGGTAAGGCAGTGCAGGTTACACGGCTTGCCGCAATGATCGCGGCCATCGAATCCAAGGAGCGCACGAATGCTCGCCGAGATGCAACACACCGACTTCGAAGAGAACAGCGACTTCATCCGCCTCAACGATGCATCGCCGCCGATCCCGGTGCCGCAGGGCCACGTGGGCCCGGTCATGCTGCCGGGCACCGGCCGCATGGTGTGGTGGACCGGCCGCGTCGCGATCGGCCTGCGCCACGAGGCGCCGCGTCACTACGAGATGACCTCCAGCTCCGCGCTGTGGCTGCAGGACCTGATGCTGCGCACCCGCAGCGCCGTGCAGGCCGCCTGACAAGAACACCGCACCGAGGCACGCCGCCCCGACAGGCCCGCGCCATCACCCTGCCGGTTCGCTCGCCGGCCGGGACCGGCTAGGATTCCCCGCTTGCCGATGCGCGGGGATCCGATGCCGACACTTCGTTTGACAGTCAATGGTCGTCCGGTACAGGCCGAGGTCGAACCCGGCCTGCTGCTGGTCGACCTGTTGCGCCGCACGCTGGGCCTGACCGGCACGCACATCGGCTGCGACACCGGCCAGTGTGGTGCTTGCACCGTGGTGGTCGACGGCGCTGCCGTGCGCGCCTGCTCGCAGCTGGCGCTGCAGGTGCAGGGTGCGAGCATCACTACGGTCGAAGGCCTCGCACAGAGCGGCCAGCCGCACCCGCTGCAGGAGGCGTTCACGCAGTGCCACGGCCTGCAGTGCGGTTTCTGCACCCCGGGCTTCCTGATGTCGGCCGCGGCGCTGCTGCAGTCGAACCCGACACCGAGCGAGGCCGAGATCGTCGACGCGCTCGAGGGCAACCTGTGCCGCTGCACCGGCTACGTGAACATCGTGGCCGCCGTGCAGCAGGCGGCGAAGCTGCAAACCAAGGGGGCCGCATGAGCGCGGCCGTGGAACCCGGCCGCTTCGGCAGCGGCCAGGCGGTACGCCGCGTCGAGGACCCGGCGCTGGTGGCCGGCGCCGGCCGCTTCACCGACGACGTGGCGCCCGAGGGCCAGCTGCACCTGGTGTTCGTGCGCTCGCCGTATGCGCATGCGCGCATCGTCGCGATTGACACCGCCGCGGCGGCCGCGCTGCCCGGCGTGGTGGCGGTCTACACCGGCGCGCAGCTCGCAGCGGCCGGCGTGAAGCCGCTGCCGGTGGAGGTGCCGTTCAAGCGGCCCGACGGCAGCCCGTTCGCCAGCGCGCCGCGGCGGGCGCTCGCGCACGAACGCGTGCGCTTCGTCGGCGAGGCGGTGGCCGCGGTGGTGGCCGACTCGCCCGACGCAGCACGCGCCGGCGCCGACGCGGTGAGCGTCGACTACGACGAGCTGCCGGCCGTGACCGACCCGGTGCGCGCGATGCAGCCCGGCGCGCCGGTGCTGTGCGAGGCGGCGCCCGACAACGTGGCCGCCGCCATGCGCCACGGCGACGCCAAGGCCGCGGCGCGAGCGTTCGAGGCGGCGGCGCATCGCGTCAGCGTGGACATCGCCAACCAGCGCGTGGTGCCGGCGCCGATCGAGCCGCGAACGGTGCTGGCGGTATTCGACACCGGCACGCAGCGGCTCACGGTGCGGCTGTCGAGCCAGATGCCCACGGGCGTGCGCACCGGGCTGGTCGCCACGCTGCCCGGGCTGACCGAAGAAGCGGTGCGCGTGGTGGTGGGCGACGTGGGCGGCGGCTTTGGCATGAAGACCGGCATCTACCCCGAGGACATCACCGTTGCCTACGCGGCTCGCGCGCTGAAGCGGCCGATCAAGTGGCGCGCCGAGCGGATCGAGGAGTTCCTCGCCGCGGTGCACGGCCGCGACGTGGTGTCGCGCGCCGAGATGGCGCTCGACGCCCATGGCAAGGTGCTGGCGCTGCGTGTGCGCGCGCTGGCCAACGTGGGCGGTTATGCCACCGGCACCGCGGTACTGATCGGCCTGCTGATCGGGCCGTGGGTGACCACCAGCATCTACGACATCGGCGTGATCGACCTTCACCTGACCGCGGTGATGACCAACACCGGCCCGATCGGTGCCTATCGCGGCGCCGGCCGGCCGGAGGCGATCTACATCACCGAGCGGCTGTTCGACGCGGCGGCGCGCGAGATGAAGCTCGATCCCGCCGAGCTGCGCCGGCGCAACATGATCCGCCCCGAGCAGATGCCCTACACCAACCCGATGGCGCAGGTGTACGACGTGGGCCGTTTCGAGCAGGTGCTCGACCAGGGCCTCGCGCTGGCCGACTGGAAGGGCTTTGCCGCGCGGCGTGCCGCCAGCGAGAAGGCGGGCAAGCTGCGCGGCCGCGGCCTCGCGAGCTTTCTGGAGTGGACCGGCGGCAACGTGTTCGAGGAGCGCGTGACGATCGACGTCACGCCCGACGGCACCATCGAAGTGGTGTCGGCGGTGCAGGGCATGGGCCAGGGCATCGCGACCAGCCTGGCGCAGCTGGCGGTCGACGTGTTCCAGGTGCCGATCGAGCGCATCCGCGTGGTGATGGGCGACACCGACCGCAACAACGGTTTCGGCAGCGCGGGCTCGCGTTCGATCTTCACCGGCGGCTCGTCGGTGCGGGTGGCGTCGCTGCGCACGATCGAGCACGCCAAGTCGCTGGCGGCCAGTGCGCTGGAGGCGCCGGCCTCCGACGTCGAGTACCGCGCCGGGCGCTTCGCCGTCGCGGGCACCGACCTCGGCATCGATCTGTTCGAGCTCGCGGGCCGGCAGGACGAATCGCGCATCCACATCGACTCGACCAGCACGGTGGCCGGCCCGACCTGGCCCAACGCCTGCCATGTGTGCGAGGTCGAGATCGACCCGGCCACCGGCGCGGTCGCCATCGCGGCCTACGCGTCGGTGAGCGACATCGGCCGCGTGATCAGCCCGGCCATAGCGCGCGGGCAGGTCGAGGGCGGCGCCGTGCAGGGCATCGGCCAGGCGCTGCTGGAGCACATGGTCTACGACGGCCAGACCGGGCAGGCGCTCAGCGCCAGCTTCATGGACTACGCGATGCCGCGCGTCGATGGCTTCCGCGGCTTCAAGACCGAGTTCGACCAGTCGGTGCCGAGCACCAACAACCCGCTCGGCGTCAAGGGTGTCGGTGAGCTCGGCACCATCGGCGCCACACCGGCGGTGGTGAACGCGGTGATCGACGCGCTCGACCATGCGGGCCTCGGCCGCGACGCCGAGCGCATCCAGATGCCGGTGACGGCCGAGCGCGTGTGGCGCGCGCTGCACAAGCGCGAGTTCGATGCGGCGCCGTTGGCGGACCTGAAGGGCTAGGGCCGCACGGCGGGCGTCTCGACCGCCAGCCCGGCGCTGCGCTGCGCGAGATACAGCTCGAGCGCCACCATCTCGGCCGAGTCGGGTGCGAACGGCTCGGCACGCACGCCGACCATGCAGTTGCGGATGCGCCGGCGCACCGACCCGACCGCCTGCCACTCCAGGCGATAGATCGGGTAGCCGTTGGCATGGCCCTGCGGGATCGCGCTGCCGGCCAGCTTGCGGCCGGCCAGCGCGTCGTGGCACTGCATGCACGAGAGGTTGAGCTGGCCGATGCGCTGCGTGTACAGCGCGAGCCCTCGCTCGCGGGCGGCGGCCAGTGCCGGCACGGTGGAGGGCTGCAGTGGCTGGCCGCGCGACTGGTGCGCGACAAAGGTCTCCAGGCTCAGCAGTTCCTTGCTTTCGTGCGGCCAGGCGAGTGCCGCCTGATGGCGCACGCGACAGTGGTTGATGCGCTGCGCCAGGTCCACCGGCCGGCGGTCGACGCGGTCCCAGTCGGGGTAACGCGTGGCGACGCCGCGCATGCTCTGCCGCGCATCACCGTGGCACGACGCGCAGCTGCGGCCGTTGCCGCCGCCAGCCTGGCTCCACAGCGCCTCGCCGTCGGCGACCCACAGCATGCCGGGGTTCTGCAGGTCGTCGCGTTGCATCGCCTGCAGGCTCGCGCTCATGCCGTCGAAGCCGGAGCGGCGCGCGGGCGTACCAGCGCTCTGCTGCGCGAAGGCCGACAGCACGGCGCAGGCCAGCAGGCCGCCGCACGCCATGCGCCACCCGCGCATCGTCATGTGACCGTGAGCGTGGCCGACTCGGTCTGCGCCAGGCCGTTGTCGCCTTCCCAGCTGAAGGTGAGCTTGCCGCTCACCGTAGCGCGCAGCGCGAATGCGATGTACGGATTGGCCGCGATGGCCGGGTACAGGTCGGCGCTGAACACCAGCTCGTCGTTGAAGCGGCAGCTGAAGCGCCGGATGATGTCGCGCGGCAGCGTGCGGCCGTCGGAGCCGGCGCGGTAACCCGTCTCCATGGTGTGCGCGATCAGCGTGCGCACCTCGACCACGTCGCCGCGCCTGGCGGTCGGGGGAACCTGGATCAGCGTGCGGGCCATGGTTTCATTCCAGACAAGCGGCGAGTGTGACGATCACCTCGACGGTGTGCGTCCAGTAGCTGCCGTCGCTCAAACGCGCCACCGCGACCAGCTGCTGCGTGGTGGCCAGGCGGATGCGCGTGGCCAGCCGGGCCTGCGCCAGCGCCGGCGACAGCGTGGCGACGACCACGTCGTGCTGCGGGTTCTTCTGGTTGAACACCGCGATCTGCTTCACGTGGTCGGCCGCGGTCATCGGGCTGACCACGGTGACGGTGATCGGCACCGCGTTGCCGTTCTCGACCAGCGGCTCGATGTCGAGCTTGACGCGGCCCTCGCGCGTGGCCGCACCGCCGGTGAAGGCGCGCATCGCCGCCACCAGCTCGTCGGCCATCGCGTGTGCCGGTCGTGTGCTGAAGGCCAGCGCGCCACCGGCCAGCAGCAGCGTGCGTCGCGTGAGGGTGTGGCCCGGCGCTGCGCGAGCGGTCATGTCAGCGCAGCGTCCTGAGGAAGGCGACCACGTCCTCGATCTGCTGCGCCTGCAGCACTGGCTTGTCGCGCCAGGCCTCGCCCACGCGGGCGAAGCCGTCGGTGCGGTAGTAGGCCGGCATGATGGTCTGCGGGTTGAGTCTCGCCGGGTCGACCAGGCGCAGTCGCAACTGCCCCTCGCTCCAGCGCGAGCCGGTGCCGGCAAGATCGGTTCCCAGGTCGCCCTGGAAACGCACGTCGGGGAAGGGCCCGCTGTGGCACAGCAGGCACAGGCCCACCTGCCGGTCGGCGACGATGCGCCGCCCCTCGTCGGGCCGGCCGGGCAGCGGGGTCAGTGGCGAGGGGATGGCATCGCCGACCACGCTGTAGCGCGCGGCCGTCGACGTCGGTGCGCCTGTCGTGCAGCCGTCCAGCGCCAGCACCGCGGCCGCGACAACCGTGTGCAGCAGCAGCCCCGGCGCCGCGACCGTCGTGCACCTCACGCCTTCTTCAGGCTGTGGTGCTTGAGCGGCAAGTCGCGGATGCGCTTGCCGGTGGCGGCAAAGACGGCATTGAGCACCGCCGGCGCAGCCACCGCGATGGTCGGCTCGCCGACGCCGCCCCAGAAGCCGCCGGAGGGCTTGACCGAGGTCTCGACCTTGGGCATGTCCTTCATCAGCAGCACCGGGTAGCTGTCGAAATTGGTCTGCTCGATGCGGCCGCCCTTGACGGTGCACTCCTGGTACAGCATCGCCGACAGGCCGTAAACGAACGAGCCCTCGACCTGCGCCTCGATCTGCTGCGGGTTCACCGCATGGCCGCAGTCGGTCGACGCGACGATGCGGTGGATCTTGAGTTCGCCCGCGTCGCTCACCGACACCTCGGCGCAGGCGGCCACGTAGCTGCCGAAGCCCATGGTCTGCGCCAGGCCGCGATAGACGCCCTTGGGCGGCGGCGTGTCCCAGCCGGCCTTGGCGGCCACTTCGTTGAGCACGGCCAGGTGCTTGGGATGGTTGGCCATCATCTT